>VAWI01000026.1 GCA_005884005.1 Actinomycetota bacterium | reverse complement strand
CTCGGCGCGACGGTTGCGGGCTTCATCGTCGCGGCCACCCATCATCACCTCCAGGCGTTCCAGGGCCTCTACCTCTTCGACGCAGTCACGTTCGTCGTCTTCGCGCTGGTTGTGCTCGTCTGGATCCCGGATCCTGGCCTCGCGGATGCTCCGTCGGCGAGCGAGGGCGCACGGGGTTTCCGAGCTGTTGCTCGGGATCGGCTCTTGCTCGCCCTGATCGCGGGCAACCTCGCGCTTGTGATGATCGGCGGCGCGTTCTTCTCCTATATCCTCCCGCCGTTTGCGGAGGCGCATACACCTGTCGGGCCCGTTGGGATCGGTGTCGTCGTCTTCATCAACACCTTCTTCATCGTCGTAGCGCAGGTACCGGCGACACGGGTGGTCGCGCGGATGCGCCGCACTCACGCTTTGTTCGCCACCAGCGCCATATTCGCAGTCGGCCTGCTCGCGGTCCTGCTCGCAACGCTCACGCACTCGACGCTCGCCGCTACCACCGTCTTGGCCGGGGTGGCGATCGTGATCGCGGTCGCTGAGTGTGGCCAGTTCATCGTGCTCGGTCCGCTAGTCGCGGAAATCGCGCCGCCGCATCTGCTCGGCCGCTACATGTCGCTCTACCAGCTCAGCTTCATGGTCGGCGTGGCTCTCGGCCCGGCGGTCGGCGGCGTGCTGCTCGGAACGTCACCCGACACCATCTGGTGGGGCGGCGCCTTCGCGCTGGCACTGACCGGAGCCGGCTTCCTTCGACTCGGAAACCGGATACCCGACCCCCTCTTGCCGACGAAATCCCCGCCGCTGCAGGCCGCGTCAGAGGCGACCTGATGCGCGGAGGGATGGCGGGGGCGGGGATCCTCTGACCGGGCCATCGCAGTGACACAGCGCGGCGAAGCCGATGTCAAGGCCGCGATGCGCGCGCAGGGCTCGCGCGATCGCTCAAACCTACTCAGGCGCTGCCAATCAGGTGACAGAGGCGTGGGTTGGGCGAGCATCGTCTCCCCCGGCGGAGGCCGGCTACGCCCGCCGGAGCCTCATCTGCGCGGGACGCGCGTCAACCCAGCGAGGGGGCTCACGGGGGAAACCGGGTTTCCCCCGTGAAGCGAGCGCGCCGTAGGCGCGCGACGTGCTAGCCGCGCCAGCGGTTCGTAATCGGTGTCCTGCGGTCGCGGCCGAAGGCCTTCTGCCGCAGCCTTACTCCGGGCGGAGCCTGGCGACGTTTGTACTCGGCGCGGTCGATCATCGCCACGGCGCGCTCGACCACGTCCGGATCGAAGCCGTCGGCGCTCAGCTCCTCGGCGGAGCGGTCCTCCTCGACGTAGGCAGCGAGCACTTTGTCGAGCGCGGGGTAGGGCGGCAGCGAATCCTCGTCGAGCTGGTTGTCGCGTAGCTCTGCGCTGGGCGCGCGCTCGATGATCGTCTCCGGAATGAACTTGTCGCCGGCCCGCTCGTTCAGGTACTTGGCGAGGCGGAAGACGTCCGTCTTGAAGACGTCCTTGATCAATGCGAAGCCGCCCGCCAGGTCGCCGTAGAGGGTGGCATAACCGACCGAGAGCTCCGACTTGTTTCCGGTCGCGACGACGAGCCAGCCGAACTTGTTCGAGAGCGCCATCAGCAAGACGCCTCGGATCCGGGCCTGCAGGTTCTCTTCGGCCAGGTCGCTTTCGCGACCCGCGAAGCTCTCGGCCAGCACCCCTTCGAGGGCGTCGTAGATCTGGTCGATCGGGAGCTCGCGGAAGTCAGCGCCGAGATTCGCGGCGAGCCGGCGGGCATCGGCACGGGTTTCCGCGGACGAGAACCGCGAAGGCATCGAGACGCAGTGGACCCGCTGCGGGCCGAGGGCCTCGACGGCGAGCGCCGCCGTGAGCGCCGAGTCGATCCCGCCGGAAATGCCGACGACGACCTCGCCGAAGCCGTTCTTGTTCACGTAGTCACTCAAGCCGAGCTCGAGTCCGACGCGCATCTGCTCCAGCTCGTCGAGCCGCGGAGCGATGACCGCCTTGACACGCGCGCGAGGCCCGTGCGGAGAGCCGACGTGGACGATCGGTAGGTCGGGGAGCTCGCGGCGGTCGCGGGCGAGCGCCCGACGCCGAACGTCGCGGAGCCGGCGCCCGATCGCGTCGGCCGGCTCGATATCGACGACGAGGAGCGCCTCCTCAAAGCTGGGCCCCCGCGCGAGCAGGTGACCCTCCTCGTCGAGCACGAGCGAGTTTCCGTCGAAGAGCAGCTCGTCCTGGCCGCCAACGGAGTTGCAGAAGGCGACGAGACAGGAGTTGTCGCGCGCGCGCGTGGCGAACATCTCCTCGCGCTCGCGGTCCCGAAGCAGGTGAAACGGCGAGGCCGACAGGTTCACGAGCAGCTGGGCTCCGGCAAGCGCCAGGTCGGTCGCCGGCGGGCCGGGCTGCCACATGTCTTCGCAGATCGTCGGTCCGACGAGCGTGCCGCCGTGCTCGAGCAGCACCAGGTCACGCCCGGTCGCGAAGTAGCGGTCCTCGTCGAAGACTCCGTAGTTCGGCAGGAAGCGTTTCCGGTAGACCGTTTTGATCTCGCCGGCAGCGCAGACGGCGCAGGCGTTGTAGAGATCACGATCGAACCATGGCACCCCGATCAGCGCGACGATGCCCCGCGCCTCGCGGGCGAGCGCCTCCGCCTTGGCTTGGGCCGCCTGCACGAAGCTCGGCCGCAGGAGCAAGTCCTCGGGCGGGTAGCCCGTGACCGCGAGCTCGGGAAAGACGACGAGATCGGCCTGCTGGTCCTTGGCCTCCGCGAGCCGCCCGCGAATCCGTTCCGCGTTGCCGTCGAGGTCGCCGACGACGGTGTTGATCTGGGCAAGCAAGAGCCTCATCGTTAGTTTTAGACTACCAGTCGAAAACTCTGCTACCTCTGGAGCCGGATCGCGTTCAGGTCGCGCTCTCGGATCTCGCCGGCGCGGCGGATCAACTCCTCGATGTCGTCGTGTTCGGCGTGGATGTAGCGGCCTGTGAGCGCGTCGGCCCGTCCCGTGGCCAGCTTGCGCACCAGGCGCGGCGCGAGCTCTGGCGGAGTCCACGGCGCGTCGTCGGGAGCCCCCGTTGTCATCTCCGTCTTGACCAGACCGGGGCTGATGACGAAAACCGGGATCCGTCCTTCGAGCTGTTCCGCGAGCACGTTTCCGAATCGCCAGACCGCAGCCTTGCTCGACGAGTACGCGGTGCTGCCGGAGTGGGGAAGGTAGGAAGCGCCGCTGCCCGTGATCACGATGCGCCCTCCGCCTCGCTCGAGCATCCCGGGAATCACGGCCCGGCAGCAGAGGTAGACGCCGAAGACGTTGACCTCGAAGACGTTCCACCAGTCGCCGGGGTCGACCTCCCACGCACGCTGCTCGTGGACGTTTCGCCCGGCGTTGGCGACGAGCAGGTCGATTGGCCCGAGCTCGCTCTCCACCTGCTCGACCATCGCCTCGACGGCCGAGCGGTCGGCCATGTCTGCGACGATCCCGAGACCGCCGATCTCGCTGGCGATGCCTTCGACCTGCTCGCGGGTCCGGGCGCTGACGGCGACGCGCGCTCCCGCCGCGGCAAGCTCGCGCGCTATGCCCGCGCCGATCCCCCGTCCGCCTCCGGTGACGAGGGCGACCTGGCCGTCGAGCTCGCTCTGGCTCACCGCGCGAGCATATGCCCGCCGTGCCGAACGCTGTCGAGAGCTCACTCGCCTTCCCGGGCCTGTCCTTTCGTGGCATCGTGTTCTGGTGAGCACGGATTCGCAGAGGGATTCGAGCCCGGGTCGGCTACGGCAGCCGACCGGGGCGCCGCCCCAACCCTCCGGGCGGCCGCCTCGATTTCGGATCACCTGGTGGTGGATCGCGGTCGTGCTGGCCCTCTTCGCGATCAACTACTACGCCGGTTCGCGCGCGACGCAAGGGCAAGCGCGGGTGCGCGTGCCGTACAGCCCGTTCTTCCTGCAACAGGTGAATGCGGGCCACGTCAAGGAGATCACTTCGAAGGGCACGGCGATCCAGGGCACGTTCACTCAGAAGGAGCGGTACGCCGGCTCGAAGGCGACGACCCGCTTCAAAACCGAGATCCCCACGTTTGCGGACACGAAGGCCCTCTCGCAGCTACTGCAGCGCAAAGGCGTGATCGTCAACGCTCAGCCGCTTCAGACCGGTGCGCCCTGGTGGGAGAACCTGCTGCTCGGCTTCGGCCCAACGCTGCTCTTCCTCCTTCTTTTGGTCTGGCTCATGCGCCGGGCGGGCAACGTGCAAGGGATGCTCGGCGCGTTCGGGCGCTCACGGGCGCGCCGCTACCAGCCCACGGGCGATCGCGTGACCTTCGCCGACGTGGCCGGAATCGACGAGGCGAAGTCGGAGCTGTCCGAAGTGGTCGACTTCCTGCGTAGCCCGGACAAGTACCTGAAGCTCGGCGGGCGGATTCCGCACGGCGTGCTCCTCGCCGGCCCACCGGGCACCGGGAAGACCCTCCTGGCGCGGGCTGTTGCCGGTGAGGCGAATGTGCCGTTCTTTTCGATGTCCGCCTCGGAATTCGTCGAGGCGATTGTCGGGATCGGGGCCTCGCGCGTGCGCGATCTCTTCGCACAGGCGAAGGAGGCTGCGCCGGCGATCGTATTCATCGACGAGCTGGACGCGATCGGCCGCTCCCGTACGTCCGGAGTCGCCGGGTTCAGCGGCGGCAACGACGAGCGGGAGCAGACGCTGAACCAGATCCTGACCGAGATGGACGGATTCGACTCGTCGACCGGCGTGATCGTGATCGGCGCGACCAACCGGCCGGACGTGCTCGATCAGGCGCTGCTGCGCCCGGGGCGGTTCGACAGGCGGATCGCCGTACAGCCTCCCGATCGCAACGGGCGCGAGCAGATCCTGAAGGTGCATACGCGAGGCGTTCCGCTCGGGCCCGATGTCGACCTCGGCCGGATCGCGGCGACCACGCCGGGGATGGTCGGCGCCGATCTCGCGAACCTCGTCAACGAGGCCGCGCTGCTCGCGGCGCGCCGAAACCACGACGTCGTCACCGAGGCGGACTTCACCGACGCTCTGGAGCGGATCGTCCTCGGCGCCGAGCGGCAGGTGATGATGAGCAAGGAGGACCGGCGACGGACCGCCTACCACGAGGGCGGCCACGCGATCGTCGGCATGCTCACCGAGGGAGCGGATCCGGTTCGAAAGATCTCGATCATCCCGCGCGGGCTGTCCCTGGGCGTCACCTTCTCGGCGCCCGAGGCCGATCGGTATAGCTACGAACAACGGGAGCTCGAGGCCAAGATCAAGGTCGCCCTCGGCGGCCGCTCGGCCGAGGAGATCGTCTTCGAGGAGCCGACGACCGGCGCCGAGTCCGACATCCAGCAGCTGACAGAGATCGCTCGTCAGATGGTCGGACGCTGGGGCATGAGCACCAAAATCGGGCCAGTCGCGGTCACGCCGGTTGACGGCCGCGGCCCGTTCCTCCCAGGCGTCGCCGAAGTCTCGCAGCACACGCAAGAGCTGATCGACGACGAGGTGCGGCGGATCGTCGAGGCGGCGCACGCGGAAGTTGTCACGCTTCTGAAGGGCAATCGCGACAAGCTCGACTCCCTCGCGGCAGCGCTGCTCGAGCACGAGACGCTCGACGAAGACGAGGCCTATGCCGCCGCGCACGTCGCCAAGCGGCTGGAGGAAACTCCCGGCGAGTACGCAACCGCTGCGCGGAAGGCCGTCTAAACCCGTTTTCGCTCAACCGCGGACGACGGCCTCGATCTCTGCGAGCGTCTCCGGATTCTCGAGGGACGAGAGGTCGCCTGGATCGGCTCCGAGCGCCTTCGCGCGGACGGCGCGTCGGACGATCTTCGCGCTGCGCGTCTTCGGCAGAGCGCCGACGAACAGGATCCGCTCCGGCGCGAAGGCTTTGCCGAGCTCGGCAGACACGAGCGCGCGCAACTCCGACTCGAGTTCATCCGACGGCTCGGCTCCCGGCACGAGGGCGCAGAAGATCCACGCGGTCTCGCCTTTGACCTCGTGCGGCACGCCGACCGCAGCGGCTTCCGCCACTGCCGGATGGGCCACGACAGCCGACTCGAGCTCGGCAGGGCCGACCCGCTTACCGGCGATGTTGAGGGTGTCGTCCGAGCGGCCGTGGAGGAACCAGTAGCCGTCCTCGTCCACGGAGGCCCAGTCCCCGTGGACCCAAACGCCGGGAAGGCGGCGCCAGTAGGTGTCGAGGTACCGCTCGGGATCCCGCCAGAACCCGCGCGTCATGCCCGGGAACGGCCTCCGGCAGACGAGCTCGCCCACCTCGCCCCGCACCGACCGACCTTCCACGTCGACCACGTCCATCGCCATCCCGAGGGCTGGGCCGCCGAGCGAGCAGGTCTTGATCGGCGTCGCCACGGTCGGGGAGAGGAAGCAGGCGCCGACCTCGGTGCCGCCGGAACAGTTGATGATCGGGCAGCGGCCGCCGCCGACGACCTCGGCTAACCAGCGGTACGGCTCAGGGTTCCAGGGCTCGCCCGTTGTCACCAGCACGCGGAGCGAAGACAAGTCGTGACGCTCCACGAGCTCACGGCCGTGCGGGATCAGAGCGCGCGTCAGCGTCGGAGAGATCCCGAGGATGGCGACGCGTTCGCGCTCGACCAGGGACCACAGCCGATCGGCTGCCGGCCAGTCCGGGGCTCCCTCCGCGAACAGCACGGTGCAGCCGAGGGCGTTCCCGCCGACCACCTCCCAGGGGCCCATGATCCAGCCCATGTCGGTCACGAAGTGGACGACCTCGCCCGGCTTCGCATCGGCCTGGTAGGCGACCTCGCGCGCGATCGAGACGAGGAACCCGCCCTGCACGTGGACGACCCCCTTCGGCCGGCCGGTCGTGCCGGATGTGTAGGTGAGGAGGTACGGATGCTCCGACTCGACTTGGAGCGGCTCCAAGGTGCCCGGCCGCCCCTCCATCGCCTCCGAGTCGAAGAGATCGCGGCCCGGCGTCATGGGGACGTCGTCGCGACCGAGCCGCCGCCAGACGACGACGTGCTCGACCGACGGCGACTCCCGGACCGCCTCGTCGACGATCTCCTTCATCGGCACCTCGCGCCCGCGCCGCAAGGAGCCGTCGGCGGTGACGACCACCTTCGCCTCGGAATCTTGCAGGCGTTGCGCGACCGCCGGGGCCGCGAAGCCGGAGAAGATTGGCACCTGCACGGCGCCGATGTGCGCGCACGCGTGAGAGACGATCGAGACCTCGGGCGACATCGGCAGGAAGAAGGCGACCCGATCGCCCGGATCGACGCCGAGCGAAGCGAGCGCCTCCGCGAACCGCGTCACCCGTTCGGAGAGCTCCCGGTAGCTGAGGCCGTGCCGCTCGCCGTCCTCGGATTCCCAGAGCGCGGCTGCCACGTCGGGCGTCCGCTCGGCCCAGCGATGCACGCAGTTCCAGGCGAGATTCAGCTTGCCGCCGACATACCACGTCGCCCATTCCGGCCCGCGCGAGACATCCACCACGCTGTCCCACGGCTGCGAGAACTCCAACCCCATGTCGTCGATCGCGGCCGGCCAGAACCACTCGGGATCCTCCGCGGAACGGCGCTGCAGCTCGCGATAGTCGTCAAAGCCAAGCCGCCGCATCAGGCGCACGACGTTTGCATGCTCGAGCGCTTCCGGGGTCGGCGTCCACGCGATCTCCATCTCGTGGAGAAGCGTAAAGAAGAGTTTCCGGCGAGTTCACCCCTGTGCTCCGACAACGTGCGGTGTTTACGGCCGGGTTAGACGATGCCCGAGGAAAGCTCGGACATCCTCCAGACGGCGTCGCAAGCGAGCGCCTTGCGCCTCTAGCTAGTGCTCGCTAACCTGGCGCGATTCGCCTACGAGCCCGGGGGAAACGATGAGAGCAAGGATCTTCGCCGACGAGTACCGCAAGTGGTGGACGCTGGGGGCCCTGTCGTTCGCCTTGTTCATGATCATGCTCGACAACACGATCGTGAACGTCGCCCTGCCCGCGATCAAAAGCGATCTCGGGATCGGGACCTCGGAGCTCGAGTGGGTCGTCACGGCCTACGCCCTCACGTTCGCGGTGCTACTGCTCACCGGCGGCAAGCTCGGCGACCTCTACGGCCGACGGTTGATCTTCACGATCGGCCTCGTCGTCTTCACCCTGTCCTCGCTCGCCTGCGGCCTTTCGTCCAGCGCCACCGAGCTGATCGGTGCCCGCGCCGTGCAGGGTGTCGGTTCCGCGCTGATGATGCCGGCGACGCTGTCGATCATCTCCGCCACCTTCGCCGCGCGCGAGCGCGGAACGGCGATCGGGATCTGGGCCGGCGTCTCGGCGATGGCGCTCGCGATCGGTCCGCTCCTGGGCGGGGTGATCACGGAGCACATCTCGTGGAACTGGATCTTCTACGTCAACGTCCCGATCGGGGTCCTCGGCGTCGTCGCCAGCATCGTCGTCGTGCCGGAATCGAGGGACACCTCGCACGAGCAGCGGCTTGACCTGCCTGGGCTGCTCACCTCCGGGATCGGCCTGCTCGCGCTCGTCTACGCGCTGATCGAGGCACACAGCTTCGGCTGGACGTCGGCTCGGATCCTGAGCCTTTTCGTCATCGCTGCAATTGCGCTCGCAGCCTTCGTCTACGTCGAGATGCATCAGCGGCTGCCGATGCTCGACCTGACGCTGTTCCGCGACGGAACGTTCACGGGCGCGAACATCGTCGCGATCCTCGTCACCCTCGCGATGTTCGGGATCTTCGTCTTCTTCCCGATCTACATGCAGACCTTCCTGCACTGGTCGCCGATCCAGTCCGGCGCGGCGCTGCTCCCCTGGACGATCCTGATCGTCATCTTCGCGCCGATCGCCGGCAGGCTCTCGGACCGCGTCGGCTCGCGGTGGTTGATGGCCGGAGGAATGACCACCGTTGCGCTTTGCTGCCTCGAGCTCTCGACCGTCTCCGTCAATTCCGGCTTCTGGCGCATGCTGCCGGGATTCATCCTCGGCGGACTCGGGATGGCGTTCGTGATGACGCCGATGTCCGCCGCTGTCATGGGCGCTGCACCGGTCGACAAGGCAGGCGTCGCCTCGGGCGTCCTCAACACGTTCCGCCAGGTCGGGGTCGCGCTCGGGATCGCGATCACGGGCGCGATCATCACGAACCGCGAGGCCGCCGCCGCTCGCGCCGGCGCCGACCCGCCGCACGCGTTCGTCCACGGTCTGACCTTCGGCATGCGCGTCAGCGCGTTGATCTGCCTCGGCGCCGCGGTCGCGGCGGCCGTGCTCGTCCGCAAGTACCGCCACGCCGAGCAGGCTCAGCCGTTGGCCGAGGCGGCGTGAGGCGTCGCTTGCGATACCGACCTGGAGGCCGGGGCGGCTTTGCCGCCCCGGCCGTCCAACCCCGGCTCTTGGACTCGTGCCCGTCAAGTCACCGCGAGTCGGCGAAATGGGCATGAGCGCGACCAGGCCTCGCATGGCCGCCGAGGAGCGTCGGCAGTGTGTGGTCGGTGCGGCGTGCCGCGTTTTCGCGAAGTCCAGCTACAGCGGCGCGACCACCGCCGAGATCGCGCGCGAGAGCGGAGTCACGGAGCCGGTCCTTTACCGCCACTTTCCCTCGAAACGAGACCTCTACTTGGCCTGCCTCGACGCGGCCTGGGCGCATGCCCGCCGGCTGTGGGAGGACGCGCTCGCGAACGAGCCGGACCCGCGGTTGCAGCTCGCTGCGATGGGCCAGGCGTACATCCACCAGCAGCGCACGGGCGACAAGGTGATGCTTTCCGATCTCTGGATCCAGGCGCTGACGGAGGCGAGCGAGGATCCGAAGATCCGCCGCTACCTGCGAGACCAGGTCCGCGGGGTGCACGACTTCGTCGCCGACAGGATCAGGCGCGCACAGAAGGCGGGCGGAATCAAGCAGGACCGTGAACCGGACGCCGAGGCCTGGATCTTCATCTCGCTGGGGCTCCTGAGCACGATCGACCGACGGCTGGGAACGGTCGGCGATCGTGATTTCGAAGCCGTGTTCGCCTCAAGGCGAGCCTGGATGACCGGCGAGCCTGAGCACTTCCCCGAAGTGCGCAGCACTTCGGGGACCAATAAGGAAAGGCCCCGGCTGCGGCACCCGGGGCCTCTCTATCTGATTTAGCGGCTTTCAGAGGCGAGGGCCCGGAAGCTATGACTCTGCGGCCCAGCCATGCTTCCGGGCTATCCGTCGCCATTCCTTGGCGCGCCCCCTGCAACTCCGACCTGGCGTCCGGCGGTGCTGCAGAGTTGCCTGACTATAGACCTGTCCCGGGGGGCCGTCAAGTAGCTCGATCAAGTGATTTTAAAGGCCACCGCTTGACTGCTTTTTCGCCAGTACATGCCCCTTTAGGGGGATGCCTGAAGGGTCAGGGTTGCATATTGGTGAAGCATGCAGTTGACTTCCCGTGAGTCGCTTATGCCGCGCGCTGCCACGAATACCCGCCGCAGCACCCACTCGGGCAATCGCCTGGGCGAGCGCGTGCGGCAGCTGCGCGTCGCGGCCGGTCTGACGCAGACCGACCTTGCGGGAGATCGCTTCTCGAAGGAGTACGTGAGCCAGATCGAGCGCGGCAAGACCAGGCCCACGCGCGAGACGATCGAGTGGCTTGCCGTCAAGCTTGGTGTCGACCCCGGGTTCCTCGAGCGCGGCGTCTCGGCAGACGAGCGCCGGCGCGTGGACACGTTGCTCGCGCGCGCGGATGCGCTGACCGAGTCGCATCAGTACGAGGAGGCGATCGCCGAGTACGAGAACTGCAAGGCCGCCGTCCTTGCTACGGGGGTCACCGAGCTGGAAGTCCGTCACCTCGCCGGCGAGGCGTGGGCGCGGATGGAACACAGCCAGATCAAGCACGCGATCGAGCTACTCAATCGTGCGAGGATGCTCGCCGAGGCGCCGGAGTTCTCCGATGTCGATCGCGCGGATCTCCTCTTCCGCCTGGCCGTCTGCCGCTACCAGCTCTCCAGCATCACGACCGCGGTCAACCTCCTCAACGAGGCCCTGACCCTGGCCGAGGGCTCCGAGCTTCCATGCGACCGTCTGCGCGCGGACATCCTCGGGTGGCGCTCGCGCTGCTACCGCCGCCAGCGGGACTTCGAGGCAGCGCGCGAGGACGTCGAGCGCGCGCTCGAGCTCGCGCAGGCGCTCGACGATCCGCGCAAGACCGCGGATACGTTCTTCCAGGCTTCTCTTGTCAGCGAGCGGATGGGGCACTGGGTCCAGGCGCGCAATTACGCCGAGCGCGCCAAGGCCCACTACGAGCAGATCAACGACGAGCGAAACGTCGGCCGGCTGCTCAACAACCTCGGCGGGTTGAATTTCCATCTCGGCAAGCCCGAGCAGGCCATCGAGGATCTGAAGAACGCTTACCGAGTGCTGCTCGACAGGGGCAGCGACGCGGAAGCGGCGAACGTGGTTGCGTCTCTTGCCCATGTGCACCTGATGACGGGCGAAGCGACAGCGGCCGAGGAGGAGGCACGTCACGCGCTCTCTCTGATGGAGAACCGCGATGACTTCCTCTATCACGTCGCTCCGACGCAGCTCGTGCTGGGTCGGGCATTGATGGAACAGGGGCGCCTGGACGAGGCCGAGGAATTCCTCTGCGCGTCCGATGCGAGCGCCGAGCAGCTCGAGTCCATCGGTCACCAGGCGGCAGCCTGGATGGCTCGTGGAGACCTCGCCGCCAAGCGCGGAGAGGAAGGGGTTGCGGCCAAGCTCTACCGCCGCGCGGCGGAGGCACTCCAGGACGTTCGGTTCTAGAAGCGAAAGGAGGTGAACATGAAAATGAAAAAGACGCGGCTCATCTTCCTGCTTTGCGCCCTCACCGCTGCTGCGTGGTCGCTCCCCGGTCTCGCCCAGGCGAAGAATCCGGCGTGCTCGGCCAAGCAGAACGTCGCCAGCATGTTCGACGGCGGCAGCGCATTCGACGGCGGCAGCGCTTTCGACGGTCACTAGGCCTGCGCGTGGCTTCACCGTGAGGCCGGCGCGGGCCCGGGGCTAGACTCGGGCCCGTGGCGCCAGGCACGGACGTCCTCCAGGGCGGCGTCGCAAACGAACGCCTTGGGCGCGCCGTCTTCGTGGCCGTTCTCGTCGCGCTCGTTGCGGCTGGCTGCGGGACGCATGGCCGGCCTGCGAGCGGAGGTGGTGGTTCCGGCTCGCTGGGGTCACTGATGAAGCGGCCTGGCGAAGACGTCACCGTTGTCGCCGGAGACTCGGACTTCGCTCCGGGCGACGTCCGTTTCTCGTTTCTCGTCATCAAGCATGACGCGCGGGCGGTCGACCGCGCACGGGCTCGAGTCTGGCTTGCCCGTTCGCAGTCGGGGAAGCCCTTTGAGCGCGCGACCGCCCAGCTGGAAACGATCGGGCCGCCGGGAGCCGGCGAGTCGGCGTTCGGCGGCGTCGGCCGGATCTATGTCGTCCATCTCCGCGTTCCGCGACCCGGCCGCTATTGGCTCGTCGCCGAGCCTGTCGGCGCGAAGATCCAGGCGCTCGGAACTCTCGAGGTAAAGGCGCGTTCCGATTCGGTCGCGGTTGGCGCGAAGGCCCCCGACTCGGCGACGCCGACGCTCGTGAGCGCGCAGGGGGCGGTCTCGAAGCTGACGACCCGGGCGCCTCCCGATCGGGCCTTGCTTCGATACTCGGTTGCCGGCTCGCTGGCGGCGCAGAAACCCTTCGTCGTCACCTTCGCGACCCCGCGATATTGCACGAGTCGAACCTGCGGGCCGGTCGTCGATGTCGTCGACTACGCGCGTCGAAAGTTCGCCGCGCGCGGCGTCCGCTTCATCCACGTCGAGGTCTACACGGAGAACCGGCCCGCGCTCGGCTACAACGGCTGGATGCGGCAGTGGGGCCTGAAGACGGAGCCGTGGACGTTTCTCGTCGGCCGGGACGGCCGGATCAAGGCCAAGTTCGAGGGTTCGGTCTCGGCAGGAGAGCTGGAGTCGGCAATCCGGCGGTTGCTCTTGTAGCCGAGTGGAAAGAGACCGTCCGTGGCAGAACGGGCACAGCGACTGAGACGCGCCGTCGAGGTCGCTCGGGTCGCACGGCGGAGCAGGCTGGTCCGGGTCCTTCGCGAGGTCGGCGTCGTCGGCGACCGGCCGGCGACGCCCGAGGCGGCTGACGAGTTTCGCAAAGGGCTGGAAGAGCTCGGGACGACGTACGTCAAGCTCGGCCAACTGCTGTCCTCGCGGCCGGATCTCCTCCCGGACGTCTACATCGACGAGCTCTCGAAGCTCGTCGACGCCGCGCCTCCGGTGCCCTTCGAGCAGATCCAGCCGACGATCGACGAAGAGTTGGGACCCGATGCGTTCGCTCGAATCGATGCAGAGCCGCTCGCGAGCGCCTCGGTCGCCCAGGTGCATGCCGCGCTGCTCAGCGACGGCCGTGAGGTCGTCGTCAAGGTACGCCGCCCCGGAGTGCTGGAGCAGGTCACAGTCGATCTCGATGTGATGCGGACGACCGTCCGCTTTCTGCACAAGCACTCGGAGACGGCGCAGTTGCTTCAGCTCGAGGCGCTCGCGGACGAGCTCGAGGTGAACCTCCGCGGCGAGTTGGATCTGACCGAGGAGGCGCACAACACCGAGCTCGTCGGCCGCGTGATTGCCGATTTCCCCGAGCTGCTGGTCGCCAAAGTGATTCGGCCGTATGTGACCGAGAAGGTTCTCGTGCTCGAGCGGATCCAAGGGGAGAAGGTGACCGCGGATCACGGCCTGCCGCAAGCAGACGCCCAACGCCTCGCGCGGCAGTTCTTCCGCGCCTATATCCGGCAAGTGACGGTCGAGGGCGTCTACCACGCCGATCCGCACCGAGGGAACGTGCTGCTCACGAGCGACGGGCGTCTCGCGCTGCTCGACTTCGGGCTGCTCGGACGGTTGGACGACGAGACGCGGTCGACGGTAGCGCTGCTCCTGGTCGCTATCGCTCGCAACCGCGCCGAGGACGTGGCAAGCCTGATCCTCGCTCTCTCGCTGACCACACTCGACTCGGACGAGGCCGTGTTCGTTCACGAGTTGCGGCGCAAGCTGCCGCGCTACCACTGGCGGCCGCTCGCTCGTATCCGCGCGGGCGAGGCGCTCGCCGACCTGCAGCGGATCTGCCTTCGCTACGGGATCCGCCTGCCGCCGTCGTTCGCCCTAGTCGGTAAGACGCTCGCGCAAGCCGATTCGATCGCGCGGACCCTCGACCCCGAGCTCGATCCGATCGCCCTGCTCGAGGACGAAGGCGGCGACGTCATCCTCGCCGAGGCGGCGCGGAGCCTCCAGCCCGATCAGCTCCTGAGCACGCTCTACACCCAGCTCGGGCCGTTGGCTCGCTTCCCTCGTCGCGTCGGGCAGATCGCCGATCGACTCGAGACCGGGACGCTGAAGGTCGGAGTCGCACCCACCGATCTCCAAGGCCTCGAGCACGTGCTTCGCTCGGTGGCCAACCGAATCGGCGCGGCGATGATCGTGGTAGGCCTCCTGCTCTCGTCGGCGCTCATCGCCCGCGTCCACGACCTACAGTGGCTCGGCTTCGCCGGCGTCTGCCTCGCCTCGTTACTCGGCGTCTACATGATCTGGAAGATCGTCAAGACGCCTGGTGAGCTCTAGTCGGCGCCGGCCGTATGCTGCCGCTGATTCGCTAGGGTCTCGTCGCTTCACTTTCTAAAGTAAAGGGAGGGCGAATGGCGGAGAACGGATACGCGAAGCCGGTGCTGGTGACGACAGACTGGCTGGCCGAGCACCTGAACGACGACAGCGTCGTCGTCGCCGAGGTCGACGAGAACCCCGATCTCTACGAGGAGGGCCACATCGCGGGCGCAGTCAAGCTTCATTGGCGCGATGACCTGCAGGATCCGGTCGAGCGCGACCTGGTCGATAAGCCCACCTTCGAACGCCTGATGAGCGAGCGGGGGATCGCGAACGACACGACGCTCGTGCTCTACGGCGACAAGAACAACTGGTTCGCGGCCTACGCGTACTGGTACCTGAAGATCTACGGCCACGAAGATGTGCGCATCGTCGACGGCGGCCGGCAGAAGTGGGCGGACGAGGGCCGCGAGTTCACGACCGAGACACCGCAGCCGCAGCAGTCCGAGTACACGGCCAGCAAGCGCGACGAGTCGATTCGGACGTACCGCGACACCGTCAGGCAGGAGATCGGCGAGCAGTCGAAGGCGCTCGTCGACGTCCGCAGCCCGCAGGAGTACGCCGGCGACCTGATCGCGCCCCCGGGCTACGAGCAGGAAGGCGCCCAGCGCGCGGGCCACATCCCGACGGCGGCGTCGATTCCGTGGGCCACGGCGGTCCGCGACGACGGGACCTTCAAGAGCGCCGGCGAGCTCCGCGAGCTCTACGAGGCCAAGGGCGTCACACCGGAGAAGGAAGTGACTGCGTACTGCCGGATCGGCGAGCGCAGCGCCCACACATGGTTCGTGCTACGCGAGCTGCTCGGCTATCAGACCGTCAAGAACTACGACGGCTCGTGGACCGAGTGGGGCAATCTCGTCGACGTGCCGATCGAAAAGGATTCGTAGACGCCAGAACGAACTGAGGAGCCAGCTCTCGCGGAAGGTGCGGCTTTCCGCGGATCAACTCCTCCTCTCCCCTGACAGGGCGGCGGCTTCGGCCGCCGCCTTTTTGTTTCGCCACCGGAGGCATCGCTTGCGATGCCGCTTCGGAGGCCATGGCGGCTTTGCCGCTGTGGCCGTCTTACACACGCTGAGAAAACGCCTGCGATTAGATTCGAGCGCTCGGGACCGGCCGAGGCATCGCTTGCGATGCCGCTTCGGAGGCCATGGCGGCTTTGCCGCTGTGGCCGTCTTACACACGCTGAGAAAACGCCTGCGATTTGATTCGAGTGCTCGGGACCGGGAATAACTCGAACCGCTGAAACGTCTGTGGACGAAGGGAGACAGAGTTCCTACAGTTCCGCGGAACCGAAACGAGCGACCCATGGATCTCGAAGCCGCCACCGTCAAGCTCACCGACCTCGCCTCCTGCGGGGGCTGCGCAGCCAAGTATTCGGCGGCGCGCCTCGAGCAGTTGCTCGCGGGCTTTGCGCCCGTAGAGGCCGAGAACCTGTTGGTCGGGCTCGCGCCTGCCGACGACGCGGCCGTCTACCGTCTCGACGACGAGCGAGCGCTCATCTTCACGCTCGACTTCTTCCCGCCCGTCGTCGACGATGCCGCCGACTACGGCGCGATCGCGGCCACGAATGCGCTGAACGACGTCTTCGCGATGGGCGGCACGCCGCTGCTCGCGCTTTCGATCGCGGCGTTTCCCGAAGAGCTGCCGACGGAGATCCTGGCCCACATCTTCGCCGCCGCCGACGAGCAGGTCCGGGCCTCGGGGGCGCTGCTCGCAGGCGGGCACACGATCCGCGACGCGGAGCCCAAGTACGGCCTTGCGGTCATCGGCACGGTGCACCCCGAAGCGATCTGGCACAAGAACGGTGCCCGTGCCGGAGACGCGCTGTTTCTGACGAAGCCGCTCGGAACCGGCCTGATCATGACCGGGCACAAGAAGGGACTGACCGGGTCCCAGCCGCTCGAGCGCGCCGTCCAGTGGATGCGGACGCTGAACAAGGATGCAGCAGAGCTGCTTCGCTCGAGGAAGCCGAACGCCGTCACCGACGTCACGGGATTCGGTCTGTTCGGCCACGCCCACGAAGTCGCAGAGCGGAGCGGCGTACGGCTGGTGCTCGAGTGGGAGCGCTTGCCGGCAATCGACGGCGCCCTCGATCTCGCCCGCAAGGACGTGCGGACGAGCGGCGACCCGCGAAACCGCGACTTCGCCGCCGCGCACGTGGCGCTCGACGGTGCGCCTGAGGCAATCGTCGCGCTCGGCTTTGACCCGCAGACCGCCGGTGGCCTGCTCCTCTCGCTGCCGTCCGAGCAGGGGGCTGCGCTCGAGGCCGAGTTCGAGGCGCGGAAGCTCTTCATCCGACGGATCGGACACGTGGAGGAGGGCTCCGGGGTCGTCGTGTCTTAACCCGAAAATGCTGCGCATTTTCGGGTTGGCTGGTTTGTCCCTTCGCGTTGCTCGGGAGATAGAGAAGAAACGTTGGTGAGCAAAAGCAGAGGCATGATCCACGGCAGGTTCCAGCCCTTCCACAACGGCCACCTCGAATACCTGCGCGGCGCGGCCGAGTGCTCCGACGAGGTCTGGATCGGGATCACGAACCCCGATCCTGAGCGCATCAAGCCCGAAGCCAGCGACCCACTCCGCCACCTGCCCGAGTCGAACCCTTTCTCCTACGCGGAACGGCTGTTGATGGTGAAGGCTGCTGCCGCCGAGCTCGGCCTCGAGCCTGGCGCGGTGCACGTGATTCCGTTCCCCGTGAACGAGCCGGAGCTCTGGCCGGCCTACGTGCCCGAGGGAGTGACCCAGTACTTACGTCTCTTCTCGGCCTGGGGCGGGACCAAGCTCGACCGGTTGCGGGAGGCCGGCTACGAAGTGGTGATCCTGGACGAGGGCGCGAAGAAGGAGATTTCCGGCGCCGACGTCCGTGCGGCTTTGCGCGAGGGCGGCGACTGGGAGTCCCTTGTGCCGAAAAGCGTGGCGCGGCTTGTACATTCCTTTTATGACTCGCTAAACGTAAAAACCGTGTAAGCGGCGACGCAACTTTTCGGCCGCGGCTGCGTTTTAACAACTGCCGTAAACGAGAAGGGGTCAGGTGGTCATGAGAAAACTCTTCATTCCACTCGTCGCCGTCGCCGCTCTTGCCGTTGGCGCAGCGCCGGCCACACCGGCATCGACAGCGACAGCGACAGTCCAGATCAAGCGCAGTTCATTCGTTCCACGAATCGTGACGATCAAGACCGGCGACTCGGTCAAGTGGGTTAACGCGGATACGCAGAACCACCAGGTCGTATCCAATAACGGCTCGTTCGTCTCGCCGATCCTCGGGCCCGGCCACTCGTACTCGCATCGTTTCAACGCCGCGGGCACGTACCGCTACCACGACGGCCTGAATGCTTCGGTCACGGGCACGATCAAGGTGACCGGGCCGCCGCCGGCGGTGACGATCGGCGCCTCGCTTCCGATCATCGTCTACGGGCAGCAGGTGTCGCTCTCGGGCACCGCGTCGAGCGGCAATGCCAACGAGAAGGTGACCATCTATCAGCAGCCGTATCCGCAGACGTCGTTCGCGGAGCTGACGACCGTTCTGACGACGACAAACGGTGCGTGGAACCTCGTTCTCACGCCGTCGCCGAAAATTCTGACGCAGTACCAGGCGAAGTGGAACGGCCGCACGAGTGTCAACGTCGGAGTCCAGGTCCGTCCGCGGATCAGGCTCGGCTATCGCAACGGAAGGTTCACGACGATCGTCCAGTCGGCGGTCTCTCACGCTCGACGCTCCGTTGTGGCGCAGCGATTTTCGCGCTTCGGCCAGTGGGTGACGCTGAAGAAGGTGCGCCTCGGCGGCAAGTCGAGCGCGGTCTTCCGGCTCACGCTTCCCAAGGGGAAGTCGCGGATTCGCGTTGCCATGTCCGTCAATCAGGCGGGCGCAGGCTATCTCGACGGGTACAGCCCGACGATCACAGTTCGGCGCCGCTAGGGGTCAGTGGCGCCGGAGTAACGCGAGGGGCGGCCTTCGGGCCGCCCTTTGTGTGTCGTTTAGCCTGGCCGTGTGCTCCCGATCGTCATCGTCCTGCTCGACGGGCTCGGCGACCGCGCTCACGACGTTCTCGGCGGACGCACGGCGAGTGAGGCAGCGGCGACGCCCAGCCTCGATGCCCTCGCCGCTCGCGGGTCGTGCGGATTGTTCTACGCCGTCGGGCCGGGGCGGGCGCCGTCAAGCGAGGTCGCGCACTGGGCGATGCTTGGCTACCGGCCGGACGAGTTTCCCGGGCGCGCCGTGTTCGAGGCGGTGGGAAGGGGACAAGAGGTCAGCGGCGAGCACGTCTTCGCGTACGCGGCGCTGCGTCCGGCTGAGCGCCGCGAAGACGGGTGGTGGCTGACCGGCCGCCCCGATCCCGTCCGCGACGCCCAGCTAGCTGCCGAGCTTGTTACACGCTGCGACAGGATTGTGATCGACGGGCTCACGTTCTCGCTCGAACAGATCTGGCGCGGCGAATCGGTGCTCCGGATTTCCGGCGGCGCCGACGAGCGCGTAACCGATACGGACGCGTTTTTCCGCGACCGCCATCCGGTGTTGCGGCCGCGACCGCTCGTCCCCGAAGCCGAACGAACGGCACGCGCCTGCGAGGAGTGGAGCCGAGAGGCCATGCGGCGCCTCGAGGGCGAGCGCCTCAACCTGATCACGCTCAAGTGGTTCGGCAGACCTCGGCAAGTGCCGAGCTTTCGCGACCGCCACGGCCTTTCCGGAAGCTTTGCGGCGGAATCGGCCTTTCTCCGCGGTCTCGGCCGCTGTCTGCGGCTGGAGCCGATCGAGGCAAAGCTCGACCTCGACCTCGTCGCAAAGCGGCTCGATGGCGGCGATTCCTTCGTTTACGTCCACGACAAACGGGTCGACGAGGCGGGCCACACGAAAGATCCACGGGAAAAGCAACGCGCGATCGAAGAGCTCGATGCCGACCTGTCGGCCTTGCCGACCGACCGGGCGATCGTGTGCGTCACCGGCGACCATGCGACCCCGGCTTCGCCGGACGTGATCCATTCCGGCGACCCGGTGCCGCTTGTCGTCTCAGGCCCCGGTGTTCGCGCGGACGCCGTCACAAGCTTCGGCGAGCTCGACTGCGCAGCCGGCATCCTGGGGCACCTTCGCGGGCCCGATTTGATACCGGTGCTGCTGAACGCCGCCGATCGCCCCCTCTTCCTCGGCTCACGACCGACCCCGGTCGACGGCGCCGACGGCTATCCGGACAGGGATCTGCTCGAGCCGCTTATTTGATTCCGACGCGTAGCCGGTAGCCGAGCAGAAGCGGCCACGTGCGGTCACCGAGGACTTCCCTCGCGGTTTCGGCGGCGCGATCGAAGAGCTCGCCTACTTCGGGGGCCTGTTCGAAGAGCTCGCGTGGACCTCCGATGCTCCTTGCCAGTCCGATCAGTCGTTCGGCGTCCGTGTCCCACCAGCCGTGCGCTACGAGCTCGCGCGCATAACGAAAGCGGCCACTCGTGCGGATCTCGTCGAGATGACGGTCCTTGGGCCAAGAGGTTGCGCCCGCGGGAAGCGCCAGGCGCTGCCGAGCCTCACGGCGAGCCCCGCCGAGCGCCTCGAAGGCGGCATCCACCCCGGGCTCAACGAATGGCGGCACATCGTAGTCGCACGCCGCGAAGACGCCGCCAGAGCGGAGAAGCCGCACCGCCTCCGCCAGCACCGGTTGCGGCTCCATCCAGTGAAAGGACTGCCAGCACGTGACAAGGTCGGCGCCGCCATCGGGGAGGCCGGTCTCGCGAGCGTAGGCCTCGATGAAGCTCACGTTCGACTTCTCGGTGGCCGTCCGCGCGCGTTCGATCATCCTTGGGTTCGGTTCGACTCCCACAACCTCGTCTGCGCGATCGGCAAGCGCTCGGGTGGCGAGACCTGTGCCGCAGCCGAGATCGACGACCAACGTGGGCTGCTCGACGCCTGCGGCAAGGATTAGCACGTCGAGCACCTCTGCCGGCGGCGACGGCCGGTAGCGGTCGTAGACGTCGGCGAACCCTTCGCTCAGGTAGCCGGAACGCCCGATCAGCTCGTCCGAGAACTCAGACACGGACGTTCAGGTTAGAGCCGGGGTAGGCTGATTTGCGATGCAGGTCGAGACGACCGCCGCCGGCCGGGCGCGCGCGTTTGCGCTGTCGCCTGCCTGGTTTCTCAGGCTCGCGGCGCTCGAGCTCTTCGCGCTCTGGGTGATCGTGGCGACAGGCGCGGCGGTGCGATTGACCAGCTCGGGCCTCGGCTGCAGGCACTGGCCCGGGTGCGAAGCGGGCCATCCCCTGCCGGCGAAGAACTACCACGCTTACATCGAGTTCGGAAACCGGGTCGTCGGCGGGGTGACGATCCTGATCACGCTGCTGGTCGCCCTGGCATCTCTGTGGACCCCGCTGGGGCGCCGGGCAAAGCAGCTCGCGATCGCGCTCTTCACCGGGACGCTGGCGCAGGCGCCGCTCGGGTATCTCGCGGTCAAGACCGACCTCCGCTGGCCTGTCGTGATGGCGCACCTGGTGCTATCGATGGTGCTGCTTGCGGGTGCGGTCGTGCTCGTCTTCTTCGCCTCCGAGCTTTTGGCCGAGAGGGCCGAGCCCCTCGTTCCACGGGAGCTTCGGCTCCTCGGCGCCGGCGTCGCTGTAGCGTGCCTCGGGCTCGTCGTCAGCGGCGCGCTTGCCACGGCCGCAGGCCCGCATTCCGGCGGAGGCACGACGCAAGTCCACCGGCTCGCCCGCTTCGAACCAGTGCTCTACGCACACGCCGGCGTCGTCGCTCTCTTCGGCTGCTCGTTCCTGTTCCTGCTCGGCTACCTCGCGGCCCGGCGCTCGCGCGCGCCGCGGCTTTTCGCGGCGGCGCTGGCGGTGCTCGCGGTCGTGCTCGTACAGGTCGGCCTCGGGGAGTTGCAATACCGCCTGCACCTGCCCTGGTACCTCGTATTGCTCCACGTCGCGGTTGCCGCGACCGCCTGGGCCGGCATCGTCGCCCTTGTCACGGCGTTCTGGCGCCCGCCTGCTTGGCTGGCGGACCACCATGCTGACGCCCCCTCGGCCCGCGCCGTTCCCTAGACCGGGTTTATCGGCCGCACCGGCAAAGCCGCCACGGCCTCTCACACGGCATCGCGAGCGATGCCTTAGCTGGCCGCGCGTAAACTTCCGGGATGGAATCGGAGCTTCGGGTTTCCGCCCGGCCGGAGCTCACACGGCCGGTCCTCGTCGCAGCGTTTCGCGGCTGGAACGACGGCGCGCAAGCGGCCTCGCTCGCGGCGGGTTACCTCGCCAGGCTTTGGGGCGCCGAAGAGATCGCCGACATCGATCCGGAGGGCTTCTTCGACTTCCAGGCGACCCGCCCTCACGTCTCGCTCGTCGACGGCTTGACACGGCAGATCGACTGGCCCGAAACGGCCTTTTACCACGCGAAGCCGAGCCGCCTCGACCGCGACGTCGTGCTGTTGCTCGGCATCGAGCCGAACGTCCGCTGGCGCACGTTCAGCGACCTGGTCGTCGGGCACGCGCAGGAGCTTGGGGTCGAGCTCGTCGTCACTCTCGGCGCGTTGCTCGCCGACGTCCCACACACGCGGCCTTCGCCGGTGACGGGCAGCGCCTCCGAGCACGAGCTCGTCAAGGAGCTTGGTCTCTCGACCTCGCGGTACGAGGGCCCGACCGGAATCGTCGGCGTGCTTCACGACGCCTGCAACAAGGCCGGGATTCCATCAGCAAGCCTCTGGGCCGCCGTCCCTCACTACGTTTCGTTGACTCCAAGCCCCAAGGCGGCGTCGGCGCTGTGTGAGCGGCTGGGCGGCCTGCTCGGAGCCAAGATCGACTCGGCCGAGCTCGACCAGGCTGCGGAGACCTACGAGGAACAGGTGAGCCAGGCCGTCGCGAGCGACGAGGAGACGGCCTCGTATGTCGAGGAGCTCGAGCGCCGGGCAGACACGGTCGACGACGATTTCGAGCTTCCCTCCGGTGACGCCCTCGCCGCCGAGCTGACGCGCTACCTACGCGAGCGCGAAGCCGGCAACGGCGAGTCCGGCCCGCGTGGACCCGCGGGCTAGTACTAGCCGAACGTGAACGAGTAGACAGAGACGCCCGGCGTGAAGCTGAGGCCAAGCTGAGCGTCCAAGAGCTCCGGCTCGCTCAGCACCGTGTAGAGGCGGCTGATTCCTTTGACGGCGATCGTCCGTAGCGCGTGGCCGTCGACCTCAACGCCGACGCGGCCGCGACCGCCCATGACGAGATAGACAGCTTTCGCATGGAAGTGGAGTGCGAGCTCCGCGGCTCGCACCGCGGTCGTGTGCTCGCGGCCGAGCCGCCAGCGCCCCGACAACGCCCAGCCGTTCTGCGTCACGTCCTTCGGCGCCTTGTAGTCGCTTACCCCATCCGGCACCGGCTTCGAGCCGACGTAATCGGCGAGCGCGTGCCCGTAGCCCAGGTAGGTCTCGGGCGTCGTCACCTCGGTCGGGGTCGTGTCGACGAGCTGAGCCTTCGGGGGTCCGCGCTCGCCGAGCAGCTGCCGAATCAGCTCCTCTGTCCTGCCGTACTCGCCCTCGCCGAAATGCTCGTTCCGAATGTGGCTGCGCTTGTCGATTAGATACTCGGCCGGCCAGTACTCGTTTCGGTAGGCGTTCCACGTCTTGTACTTCGGATCCAGCGCAACCGGCCAGCTGACGCCGAGCTGCTTCGTGGCCGCGCCGACGTTGTGCGGGGCGGCCTCGAACGCGAACTCCGGCGTGTGGACCCCAACGATCTCAAGTCCCGCCGACCGGTAGTCCCGCCACCACGCCTTCAGATGCGGCAGCGTCCGCAGGCAGTTGATGCAGGAGTACGTCCAGAAGTCGACCAGGACCACCTTGCCGCGGAGCTGCGCCATCGACAGCGGCTTCGAGTTGAACCAGTCGCTGATCCCGCGAAAGTCGGGCGCGGCGCCGAAGTCGGCGAGCCGGCTCTGCTCCCTGTTGCAGCGGTAGCCGAGGTTGCGGCGCGCGTAACAGCTCTTCTCGGTGTGCTGGAGCGCGCTCGTGTAGTCGCCGATCTTCGTCTGCAGCGTCCGGTCGACGTGGAAGACGATCAGGAACGCGGATGCCGCAATCACGACCCCGAGCCCGACGCGGATCGTCTGTGCGTGGGCGCGAAACGACTGCAGGCCCGACGCTGCCGCCCTGCCTCCGTACGCGATCGCGAGCATCGGCACCGCCGCCCCGAGCGCATACGCGACCGTGATCAAGACCGTCTTTGCGCCGAGGTCGCCGACGCTCGCCGACTGCGCGGCGATGTAGCCCTGAATGACGCCGCCGCAGGGAACGAAGACGATTCCGAGGCTGAGGCCGAGCAGGAAGCCGCCGCCGAGGTCGCTGCCGGGCCGCCTGCTGAGCCGCGACAACGGCCGTTCGATCAGGAGGCCAAGCTGCGGAACGATCAGCATCGCCGCGGCGACGAAGAGCAGCGAGATCGCGAGGTCGCGAAGCAAATCCTGCGGCAGCCCCAGCTTCCGCAGTACCCAGGTGACGACGAGCAGCGAGGCAGTGAAGGCGACCACGATTCCGGCGACGATCGCGACCGGCCTGCGCCGGCTGCCGCCGGCCGCGCCGCCCGCGAAGACGATCGGCAGCACGGGTAGAACGCAGGGCGACACGGCCGTGACGACGCCGGCGATAAAAGCGATCCCCAAGATAAGGACCACGGTCCTATGGTCCTTCGTTTGGACCGGGCGTTACGGTTCTGCGGCGGGAGCGGGCTCAGGCCTCGGAGTCTCGTCCGGGCCTTTAGAGCCATCCTGCGCGTGCGGTTGGGGTTGCCGCTGGCCGTTCCGCGCCTGCTGCTCCGCCGTCTGCGACTTCTTCTTACGCCGTCTCCGCCGGCGGCGGGAGCGGCCGCTCGGTTGCTTCGGCGCGGGCAGGTTCTCGGCGAGCGCGTGCGCGACCTCCTGCAGCGTCCCGAGGTGCTCGCGGGCTGCGTCGATGAGCTGGTTGGCACGCGGGGTGTAGCCCTCGGCAGAAGCGAGTAGCGCCGCACCGACCTCGAGCGGCTGCTCGCGCGCCGCGTTGACGAGCTTGGCCGCGTTCTCCTCGTGCCGGTGTCCGCGCGAGTTGGCCAGCGCTCCGAGGAGGCGCTTGGCCTCCGGGAACTCGGCGCTCGCCCGGCGATCCTGCACCTTCCTGGTCGCGCGGGCGAGCCGCCAGATCCACCGGGCGAGGATCTGGTCCGGCGCGTCCGCCTTCCCCTCGCCGATCGCGCGCAGGAGGATGCGGACGCCCTGGACACGGTCCTTCTCCCAGGTCGGCGCCTGCGTGACCAGCGTGACGAGATCGTCGAAGTCGGCCCGCTCGACCACCATCGAGACCCTGTCGGCGAGCGCTGTCATCCGCAGCCGCCGGTTCGGGTTCTCCGCGGCGCAGGTGGCCAGGAACGTCTCCAGCGCGCCTCTGGACGCGCCGCCCTCGGTGAATTTCTTCGCGAATTCGACGCGCTCGTCGAAGCGGACGTTCCGCCCGGCGATCGTCGCCCAGTAGCGCTGCTCGTCCTCGTCCAGGAAGCGTGGGTCGATCCGCTGCCACTCGCGCGTGATCACGCCGAGCCGGCGCTTGACGTCCGCGGTCACCGGCACGAGCCAGGGCGCCGGCGAGAGCTTGCGGCGGGCGCGCCGCTGCTGGCGCCGGCGTGGTGCCGGAGTGACACGCGCACCCTCACGGTAGAAGTCGGAGTCGAGCAGGCTGTGGAGCGAGACGACGCGCTCGTTGTGCGTGGCCGCCTTGGGCACGAAGTCGACCACGACGCCCGCTTCCTTGCGGGGGTGGATGCGCATGATGCGGCCGATCCGCTGCTGATAGACGCGTTTGCTCGCGGTCGGCGCCAGATGCATGCAGACGGTCGCCCGCGGCGAGTTCCAACCCTCTGCGAGCAGCATTGCGTTGATCAAGACGTCGATCTCGCCGCGCTCGTAGGCGGCGAGAATCTCGGCCAGCTTCACCGGCGGCGTCCGGCCGCTGACGGCCTCGGCCTTCAGACCCGCTGCTCGGAACTCCTTCGCAAGGTTGTAGGCGTGCTCGACGCCGGCCGCGTAGACGATGCCCGGCGTGGAGTCGAAACGGTCCCGGTAGAGACTTGCTGCGGCCTGGTTCAAGGCCTGATGGTCGAGCGCCTTGGCCAGCGCGCGCTCCTCAAAGTCGCCGCCGACGATCGGCACCGTGTGAATCGCCGCGGCCGGGGGGACACGGAGGGAGCGCAGCGGCGCGATCAGCCCGCGCCGTGCCGCGTCGCCCAGCGGAAGATCGTCTACCGAGGCCGGGAAGACGTCCGAGACCTGCTTGGCGATCAGCTGCTCGGTCGCGGTCATGCCGATGTAGATCGGATTCGTGAAGCTGCGGATCGCCGCGCTCGTCTTCTCGCCGAGGGCCGTATGCGCCTCGTCGGCGATCACGAGGTGATACGCCTCCGGATTCAAGTCCCCCCAGTGGCGGGCGAACCAGGCATAGGTTTGAATCGTCAGCGGGTTCGGCTTGGATGGCTCATGCCCGCGCTCGACGGCTTCGACGATCCGGTCGCCGTACCCCTCGGTGGTCAGATCGCGATTGAACTGCGAGACGAGCAGGCGGCGGTGGGTGAGGATGAGGACGCCGAGCGTCCGGGCTGCTTCGACGAACCCCGCGGCGGCAATCGTCTTGCCGGATGCGGTCGGATGCCGGAAGCGGAAGCGACGGACAGCGCCCGGGTCTTCCTCCGGCGAGAGCGGTAGAGGCAGCTCGTCGGCGTCGGCGTCGGCGGCCGGGGGCGGAGGCTCGAGCTCGTCTTCCTCCCCCTCTTCGACCTCGGCCTCGGCGTAGGCGCCGTTCCCGATCGCGTCCGCGCTGTCATCCGCCGCCTGGGCCACCGCGATCAACTCCGTGAGCATCCCGGCCAGCGCATCGATCTGGTGCCGCCGAAGCTCGGTTCCCGAGGCGAGCCGCGGCGGGTGGTCCGTGAGCACGCGTTCGAGTCCAAGCATCAGCGCGTAGCGTCGTTTCCACTCGTAGGAGGGCGCGCTCCGGCCCGCGTCCATCTCTTCGACGGCATCGTCGAGCGCGAACCTCCGCGCGGTGCCCGCCGCGAGCACGATTGCAGGGTCTTCGTCAGGCCGGAGAAATGGCTCTCCGGCCCAGTCTTGGGCGCGGGCGGCGGTCTCGGTGAGACCGTTTACCGCCTCCGGCGCTAGCGTCGGCTGCTCGGTCGTCTCTTGCATCGACGCAGCACTTTTCAGTGCTGCAACCTCGTAATGAGAAGCGAGCCCGCATTACCCCTTTGGCGGGCCTCGCTGACGCAGCATACCCCATTTCCGGGGGCTTGGAGAAGTTAGAGAGGACGAGAACTCAGAGAGGAGTGCCCGAACCGCCCAAACCGCCGAAGATGACGAATGGGTTTTGCGGCAGCGCTTCGTAGACGAGCTCTCCGCTCGCCTCGGCCTCCCCATGTAGCCGTTTTGCAAGCTCTTGAGCCGCGTCTTCTGATTCCGCGCCTACGAGGACGAACGTGTAACGCCGGACGACGCTGTAGCCCTCCGCCTCGAGCTTGCGGGCGAGGGTTTGCGCTTCCTCGGGCGAGGCGGCCTCGAGTCGCACCTCCCAAGGCGAGAGGCCTTGTTCGAGAACCTCCTGCTCGGGCTCGAACGTCTCGGGTGGCTCGTCGTCCCAGCGGTCCTCGTGCGTGAGCCAGTGCTCGATCGGGCCCACGCGACCCTGGGCGCCGACCTCGCGAAGCTCGGCTTCGATGACAGCGCGGGCTTGCTCGGCTTCCGGCTTCGAGCCCGCATAGACGAAGAGCGTGTCGTCGTCGCGGGAGACGACGAGACGCCGGCCTTCGAGCTCCTCGGCCAGCTTGCGGGCTTCGGAGCCGAGGTCGAGCCCGAGCCGCTCGAGCAGGCCCTCGGCATGCTCTTCCTCCAAGTCGATTCTGATCCGCCAGTCGTCGTTCACGAGGCCATTCTCTCCGAGATGCCCAGGTGTTCGAGGTGCTTGGTGATCCCGCCGAGCCAGAACGGGAAGCCGGCACCGAGGATCAGCGCAGCGTCGACATCGGCGGCAGAAGGCACAACGCCTTCTTCGAGCAGGTGATGGATCTCGTCTGCGATCGCCTTTAGAGCGGTATCGAGGATCTCGTCCTGCGAGAGCGGACTCTGCTCGATTACGACGATCTCCTTCCGGCCGTCCGCGTAGTTCGCCAGCGTTTGCGAGAGCGGAAAGCGGTCCGGATAGGTGGCGTGGAGCGTCTCGAGCACGTGCTGCGCGACCCGCGGGCCGACCATCTGCAGCAGTACGGAGGGCGCCATCGGCAAACCCAGGCGAAGGATCGCCTCGTCTGTCTCTTCGATCGAGTTCCCGCGTTCGAGCGTCGCAAGCACTGCGGATAGGAGCCGCGTCAGGATCCGGTTGACCACGAAAGCGGGAGCGTCTTCGACGAGCAGGGGGCGCTTGCGCAGCTTCAGGGCGAGGTCGAATGCGGTCGCGGCGGTTTCGTCGTCGGTCTGCTCGCCGCGAACGACCTCGACGAGCGGGAGGACCGCGACCGGGTTGAAGAAGTGCATCCCGACCACGCGTTCGGGATGCTCGAGCCCGGCGGCCATGGCCGTGACGGAGAGCGCGGACGTGTTCGTCGCCAGCACGCAGCTCGGGCCGACGACCGCTTCGAGCTCGGCGAGCACCCTGCGCTTCAGCTCCAGCTCTTCGAAGACGGCTTCGAGCACAAGCTCGCAATCCGCGAACTCTTCCCGCCCCGTGGTCGTTTGGACGAGGGAGGCCAGGAAGCGCGCCTTGCCCTCGTCGTAGCGGCCCTTCGCGACCAGGCCGCTCAACTCGGCCTCGATCGCTCCGCGGACCCGTTCGAGCGCCTGCTCGTCGACGTCCGCGATCACGAGTGGCAGCTCGAGTCGGCGCAGGAAAAGCGCCGCCAGCTGCGTCGCCATCAGGCCGGCGCCGACGATGCCGATCCTGCCGACGGGCCGGGGCTCGGCGCCGAACGGCGGTCGCTGCTTCGCCCGGTGTTCGACGAGATCGAAGGCGTAGAGCGAAGCCTGGGCCTGCGGGCTCGGCAGCAGGTCGGCGATCGCGTCCTCCTCGGCCCGGTAGCCCTCGTCGAGGCTCCAA
Organism: Actinomycetota bacterium; assembly: GCA_005884005.1. Lineage (GTDB taxonomy): Bacteria > Actinomycetota > Thermoleophilia > Gaiellales > Gaiellaceae > 13-2-20CM-68-14. Next base: position 11,336 of record VAWI01000026.1, on the reverse strand, counting down.
CCCGAGAGCGCACCCTCGACCAGGTCAAGCGCCCGGTAGGGCGCAGGCGCAGCGCCATGGACGGTGTCGTCCAGGTGAGCGCGGGCCCTACCGAAGACGTCCGCAACGGGCGCGACCGGGGGTCTGGCACCGGGACGCGCACCGACCGGATCTGTTGCGAGCTCGACCACAAAGGCGATCGACTCGTCCACGAATTCAGCCGGCTCGAGGAGGCGGTCGGCGAAGCCGAGCTCGTGCGCCTTGCGGCCGTCGAGCATCCTGTTCTGGCGCAGCGGGTTCTCGACGACGAAGGCGATCGCGGTCTCGGCCCCGACGAGGCGCGGGATGAGCTGCGTCCCTCCCCAGCCCGGAACGATGCCGAGCAGGCACTCGGGGCAGGCAAAGTGGCGAACCGCGGTCGAGACCGTGCGCGCGTCGCAATGGAGCGCGAGCTCGACCCCGCCGCCCAGGCAGGCCCCGTTGATTGCGGCGACGGTGGGGTACGGCAACGCTCTCACACGGCTGAAGAGCTCATGTCCGGTTCTGCTGTCCTCGCGCGCGAGCTCAGGGAAGCCGCGCAGCGAGAATTCCTCGAGATCGGCTCCCGCGGAGAAAAAGTACGGCTTGCCGGTGATCACCAACGCGGCCCACTGATCGGCCTCGAGCTCGCCCAGGATCTGCTCGAGGGACTCGAACGCGGAACGCCCGAAGACCGTCGGCTTCATGTGGTCGGCGCCGTTGTCGATCGTCACGAGGGCGATCGGCCGTTCGAGCTCGGGCTTGATCACCTGCGCGAGCTTGAACTGCGTCAGCGCCAAAGAGCCCCTTTCACAATGAAGCACTGAGCCGCCGGGCCGCGCTGGACGGCCACCGGCTCCGCCCTGGTATCGCAGTCACGCCCGTATCTGCTGATCCGGGCACTCCCTGCGTCCTTGCCAGGAACCGACCATCGCACCCCGGCGACGAGGCCCATCATGAAAGAGACTCTTAGACACGCTCCCACAGGAGCGCCGCGCCCATGCCCATCCCCACGCAGAGAGCCGTCAGCCCATAGCGGGCGCTCGGGCGTTCGCGCAACGCATAGGCGATCTGCGCGACGAGGCGCACGCCCGTCGCCGCAAGGGGGTGGCCGCAGGCGATTGCGCCGCCGTAGGGGTTCAGGCGCTCGTCGTCCGGCGACACTCCCATGCCGTCGCACCACGTCAGCACCTGCACGGCGAACGGCTCGTTGAGCTCGAAGGCATCGACCTCGTCGAGGGTCAGGCCGGCCTGCTCGAGAACTCTCCTCGTAGCGGGCACCGGCCCGATGCCCATCAACTCCGGCTCGACGCCGGCGAAGGAGAAGGAGACGAGCCGCAGCTTCGGCTCGAGGCCGAGATCCTCCGCCGCGCGACCCGAGGCGAGCAGGGAAACGGTCGCGCCATCGGTAAGGCCCGCCGAATTGCCGGCAGTGACACGGCCACCGGCCCGGAAAGGTGTCGGCAGGTCGCGGATCGCGCCGAGAGAGGTGCCGGGTCGCAGGAACTCGTCGCCGTCAGCCTCGCGCCACCCGCTGTCGGTGTGAACGGCCATCGGCACGACGGTCTCTCGCATGACGCCGTTGCGCCAGGCCTCGGCGAGACGGTGGTGCGAGCGGACCGCATAAGCATCGGCCTCGTCCTTCGTAAGCTGAGGAAACCGGTCGTGCAGGTTCTCCGCCGTCTGGCCCATCGTGGCCGCCGACGGGTCGATCAGGCGCTCGGCGACGAAACGCGGGTTGTAATCCACGTCTTCGAGCATCGGATGGCGTCCCATGTGCTCGACGCCGCCCGCAAGAATGACGTCCGCCGCGCCCATCGCGATCTCGCCGGCGCCGGCAGTGATCGCGGTCAGGGCGCCCGCGCACATGCGGTCGACCGCGAAGCCGGGAACCGTTCGGGGCAGGCCCGCCAGCAAGGCGACGTCGCGCCCGAGCGTTAGCCCCTGGTCGCCGACCTGGGCAGTGGCGGCGAAGACGACGTCGTCGATCCGCTCCGGCGGCAGCGAGCCGTTGCGGCGCAGCAGCTCGCGGACGAGCTTGACTGCCATGTCGTCCGCCCGGGTGCGCCAGAAGATGCCCTTCGGCCCGGCGCGCCCGAATGCGCTGCGAACACCGTCGACGTAGTAGACCTCCCGGAGCTCGCGCATCGAGACAAGGCTAGTGGATGGGTGTCGGCCCACAGCTCGAGCGATTGTCACCTTTCGGCGAGGCCCGCAGCTCCAGCGATCGTCACGCTTTCGGCGCGCTTCCGTCACCCACCCGCGCGCCGAAGCTCGATACGCTCGACACGGGGAGGAGGTTGGCTGTGCCTAACCAAGAAGCCGGCCCCGGTGAGGACTGGCAGGCCCACGTCGATCGCGAGGAGGCGCGCTATCGAGACGGCGAGAGCCGTCTGCCCGAAGCAGCCGACGCCGATTCACGCCAGCGCCAGCTGACGCGCCTCGGCAACGCTTCCGCCGGCGCGGGACTCGCGCTGCTGATGGACGGCCGTCGCGATGAAGCCGCCGCCCGCCTCATCAGGGCCGCCGAGCGCTATCGCGAAAGCTTTGCCGAGGCGCCGCCGGGAAGCTGGGGCCGCCCGATCGGGGCCATGAAGGCGCGCCTCCTGGCGGAAGACTGGGAGGGAGCGGCTGAGGACGCCCGCTGGGCGCTCGAGGCCGGCGCCGGCGAGAGCGACTCGCCGATTGGACGCTACGCGGCCGGGCTGGCCTTTCTCGTGCTCGGCGACGACGAAGACGCGCGCATCCAAGCCGACGCGATTCGAACTCGCGCCGACTTCCCGGCCGAGGTCGGCGATGCCCTCGCGTTCCTCGCCGCCCACGACGCGCCCGGCTACGCCCTCGCCGTCGAGGGAGTGCTCGACTCGTTCGAGCAGCGCGACGAGTACCTCGAAGACATTCCCGTAGCGGACACCGTGCTCGTCCTCCAGGCTCTGGCCGCCCGCCGCGGGATCGCCGTCGAGCTCTCCTCGTCGTTGCTTCCAGTCTAAGGCGCTCGCTTGCGACGCCGACCTAAAGGACGCCCCGGCTTGGCCGGGCGTCCGTTTCTTCCCGGTTGGCAGGAACGGTATCGCTGACCCTTCCTGAAACAGCTTCGTTTTCGCGCTACTCCGTGCTGCCGGTGCGCACCGGGTGCATGAACGCAGTGACCACGAGCGGCTCTGCATCGTCGGTCTCTTCGTCCCGCACCTTTTCCGCGATCTCTTCGATCAGCCGCAGCGCGCGTTCGGCGGGAATTCGCACCGTGGTCTGGGTAATCCGAAACTTCCCTGAGGCGCCGAACGCGTCCCAGGCTCGCTGGAGATCGTCGAGCATCGATGCGCGGACATCGGTGCCGAGCCCTGTCGAAACGAGCTCGGGCGCGACGCGCACCGTGCGGGCGACGGCTCGGTACGGCTTCTCCCGGCCTCTTCCGCCAACGGCGAGATCGATCAAACCCGCTCGCAACAGCATCCGGACGTGGAAGTGGAGGTGACCGGGGTCGACGCCCAACCGCTGTGCGAGCTCGCGGTTCGTCAGCGACCCCTCCTCGCTCTGTCCCAACATCTCGAGGACGCGCAGGCGCAACGGGTGGCCGAGGGCCTTCAGTTGCTCTGGACGGTCGATGGTGAAGACGTCGAGTAGCGGCGGCTGCGACTCGGGTGAAGACACTACCCGCGTATATATATGGAAACGCGGTCCGTTGTCTAGTCGCGCAACCGCGAAGCGGCGTTCTGATCCAGAACCGCGAGCGTTTCGCCGCTCTCCGCCCGGATCACGCTGCCCGGCACAGCTGGGTCGGGCGGGCCGGCGAGCGCAGCGGCGACGGCCTCGGCTTTTTGCTCCCCGGCGACCAGGAAGACGATGCGGCGGCCGCTCCGAAGCGGGGGTGGCGTCAGCGTCACGCGCTCGACGAAAGGTTCGAGCTTCGGCTCGGCGGGAAGCGCGAGGCGTTCGGTCTCGGCCAGCTCCGGCGCGTTCGGAAAGAGCGACGCGACGTGCCCGTCCGGGCCGAGCCCGAGCAGGACCAGGTCGAGCGTGGTACCCCGCAGCTCCCGCTCGTACAAGGCCGCCGCAGCGGCAGGATCGTCCTCGCCGCGGATCCGATGCACTCGACCGGGCTGAGCCTCGAGCTTGGCGAAGAGCGTGTCTCGTGCGAGCCCGAAATTCGACCGTTCGTCGTCCGGCGGCACGCACCGCTCGTCGCCCCACCAGACGCCTGCGGCGCTCCAGTCGGGCTCGAGCTCGGCGGCGAGCTCGTATGCACGACCCGGAGTCGAGCCGCCCGTGAGCGCAATCTCGTCGCCGCCGCGCGCCGACTCCGCGAGGATCTCGGCGACCCGCTTCGCCGCAGACTCTTCGTCGCCTGTGACGATCAGCTCGACGTCCCGCGCCCTCACGGCGCGCCGGCCGCGAGCTCCCGCGAGCGATCCATCGCGGCCTGGATCGCGTTCAGGAATGCGGCGCGGACGCCGGCTTGCTCAAGCTCTCGCACCGCTCTGATGGTCGTGCCCCCGGGTGAGGTGACCCGTTCGCGAAGCTCGACGGGATGCATGTGCTCATCACGCAGCAACTTCGCGGTCCCGAGCATTGTCTGGACGACGAGCTGCGTCGAGACGTCGCGCCCGAGCCCGAGGAGGATGCCTGCCTCGATCATTGCCTCCGAGAGGAGCGCGAAGTAGGCGGGACCGGACCCGGAGACGGCGGTGACGGCGTCCATATAAGGCTCCTGCACACGGACGACCGCTCCGAGATGAAGGAGAGCTTCCTCCGCGAGCGCGAGGTGCGGCTCCTCGGCGTGGGCTCCCGCGCACATCCCCGCAATCCCTTCGTGAACGATCGCCGGCGCGTTCGGCATCGCCCGCACTACCGGCACCCCGTCGGACAGACGCTCCTCGATCGCCGCCGTCGTGATCGCGGCCGCGACCGAGAGAACAGTCTGCTCCGTGCTCACAACAGGCGCGATCTCGTCGAGCAGGACGTCGAAGTCCTGCGGCTTGACGGCGATCACGATGAGGGCGGCTTCGGCGACAGCCTCGGCGTTCGAGAGCGTCGCCTCGACGCCCAGCTTCTCACGAAGCTCGACAGCGCGCTCTTCTCGCCGCCCGGTCGCGACGATCTCGCCCGGCTGGCGCCAGCCGCCGCTGAGCAGGCCGGCGATCAAGGCCTCGCCGATCGTGCCCGCGCCGAGCACTGCTACGCGCCTCTCGTTCACTGCCATGCCGGGAATTCAAGCAGCGAGGCGGTCGGGGACGGCGATCGTCCCCTGTCCGAGACCCGCGAGCATGTACACACTCGCGAGCCCCGCCCACTCGCCGTAGGGCTCGAGCAGCTCTGCGGTCTCCCAGCCTTCCACCCGGCGGCCGCGCAGCCGGGCGAGCAACTTGATGAGCCCGAGATCGCCGACGAGCCCGCGCTCGTAGCGGCCGAGCCCCTCGAGGCAAACGACCCCGACCGACCAGGGCCCGATTCGCGATTCGCGCACGAGCCGCGCGGCGGCGGCGTCGGTCGACACTTCCCGGAGCCGCTCGAGATCGAGCGAACGACAGAGCCGGACGAGGGCGCTTGCACGCGGGCCGCCGAGGCCGAGCGCCCGGAGCTCGGCGGGTGAATACCGGCCCATGGACGCCGGCGTCGGCGCCGCATGCAGTCCGTCGAGCGAGGGGGTTGCCGCCCGCACGATTCGCCGCTCGATCTCGCGTGCCCGACGCGCTGTGATCAGCTGGCCGCAGAGCGCGCGGAGCAGCGCCTGAGTGACCGTCGCGCAGCGAAGCGGCCTCAGGCCACGCAGCCGCCGAACAGTTTGTCCCAGGAACGGATCCCGGGAGAAGCGCTCCAGGAACTCACTGTGGTCGGCGTCCAGAGCGAGCGTGAAGCGCATCCTGTCGAGCGACTGCTCGCTCGCCGCGCGGACGGACAGGGTGCCGTCAGGTCGCTGGCGCGCGTCAGCGATCTCGAGCCGGCCGTCAAGCTCGTAGACCGCTCGGAGGGCGCCACCTGCCGCGACCCGCGTCGCATCGCTGCCGTGCCGGGTCGAGAGTCGGAGGGAGTAGGGGCCGCGCGCCCGGAGCGACGCCTCGATCAATCGCGGCTCTGCACGCGCGTTGAGGCGCTGAGCTGCGCGGCGCGATCGAGGACGTCGAGCGCCTCGGACTCACGGCCGGTCTTGCGGAGATACCGCGCCCACGAACGCAAGGTGTCTGCCTTTTCGACCTGCCGACCATGCTCCTCGATCAACTCAACGGCACGCTCGAACGCCTCCCCCGCTTCCGGCTTTTCCTGCTGCGCAAGCGCCTCCGCCAAGATCGCCAAGGTCACGCCGTGTTCTGCCGGATAGTCATCGCCGAGCGCGGAGAGAGCCTCGCGGGCAAGCCGCTCCGCCTCCTCCGGGCGGTTGAGTAGAGCAGCGCGCCTTGCCTGATCTGCGCGAAGGTTCGCGAGATCGAGCGGATCCGGCTTCGGCCCGAACATCCGCTCGGCCGCGGCGAACTGGTCCCCGGCTTCTTGCGCCTTTCCCTGGGAGATCATGATCGTGCCGCAGAGCAAATGGGCGCGCGCGAGATGTAGCGTGTCTTCGGTCACCTCGAGTAACGCGATCGCGCGTCGGATATGCCCCAGTGCAGCTGCCGGCTGGTTGCGAATCTCATTCAGCCGGGCGAGCGACCAATAGAGCCGGACTCGCGTGTACGGGTCGGTCACCTGGTCGGCTTGAGCGAGGGCTTCCTCGAGCACGCCCTCGGCGCGGGTAAGGTCGCCCACGTCGCTGAGCGCGTAGCTCAGGTAGGTCGAAAAACGAACCTGGTTCGTTGTGTCTTGGGGGCTTTCCTCAGCCACACGAGCAAGGCAGGTTTCGAAGAGGTCGACCGCGCGCTGCGGTTGGCCGAGCGCTGCGTAGGACTGGCCGAGCGTCGCGTAGACGTCGGGCCGTTGGGACGGGGTCAGGAGACCAGAATCAATCGCGGCCTCCAGGCGCTCGGCGGCTGCGGCATTGTTTCCGGCTCGGGCCTCTGCGAGGCCAATCGCGATCCGCGCGCGAAGCGCGGAGGTCGAGTCGCCGGCTGCGATTGCGTCATCGAGGATCTCCAGGACCATGTCTTGGGCCTTGCCGGGATCATCGGTCAGCCGCAGCTCCAGCTCAGCATCTGCGAGCCGGAGCTCGCGCTCGTCAACGTCCCGAAGGTCCGAGCCTGTCTCCAAGTATTCGACGGAGACGCTGAGCTTGCGTGCGAGTTGGCGAAGCGCTTTGACCGACGGACGGCGGGCGCCGGCCTCGATTCTCGAGATGTAGGCGTAGGAAACACCGGGCGAGGACAGTTCGCGCTGGGACAGCTGTCGCTCGAGCCGAAGTCGGCGCAGGCGTTCGCCTATTGACTCTGGTCCAGTCTCGCTTCCGATCATCGGCTCTCGAACTGCATCTTGGGTGCTCGGGCGGCTGACGTCAAACGCTGAACCTCTCGCTTCCCTTGACAACAAATGGCTGCGGCTATTGCGTACTGGGGTTCGACCGCAAGCCATCGAGTGAGGAAAGGAGGTGCTCATGTCCGGCCGCATGAAAGCACTGCTCGTAGCTCTCAGCGCTCTCGGTTTCGCAGCGATGAACGGCTCGCTGCCCTGGGGGCCGTAAGGCGACGCGGGGCGGGAGCGCCATCCCGCGCTCCCGCCCCTAAGCTTTGCGAATGGCCCGGACGATCGATCCGCGCGTCGACATCGGACATGTCCATCTAAAGGTTTCGGACCTCGATCGGGCCCTCGGTTTCTACCGCGACGTGCTCGGGTTCGACGTCACTCAGCGGTACGGGGACGAGGCCGCCTTTCTCAGCGCAGGCGGCTACCACCATCACCTCGGACTCAATACCTGGGAGAGCCGCGGGGGCTCGCCGCCCCCCCAAGGAACGACCGGGCTCTACCACGTCGCGATCCGCTATCCCGACCGAGCGACGCTCGGCGATGCTCTACGCCGCCTGATCGAGGCGGGCGTCCCGATCAGCGGCGCAACCGATCACGGTGTCAGCGAGGCGATCTATCTCCGCGATCCGGACGGAAATGGGATCGAGCTCTACCGCGACCGACCACAGGAGGAGTGGCCACGGGCCGAAGACGGCGAGGGCGTTGCGATGTACAACGCGCCGCTCGATCTAGAAGCGCTGGTTGCGGATGCGAGGACTTAAGCGGCGGTGTCCGGCTAGGCCCTAAGTACCAGGCGAGACGGTCCGCTGTGTCTGAGGCTCTGCGACCTGCGTGTCCTGGACCACGGTGCGGCGAGAGAACAACCCGAGGGCATAGCCGCCGAAGTAGAGGATCAGGCCGCCCGGGCCGTAGAAGTGCCCGATCCAGCGGAGCGCCTGCATACCTTGCGAGCCGTACGGCTGGATCGTTCCGCTCGACCAGAGCGGGTAGAGGATCGGGCTGACGATCAGCCAGCCGCCCGCCGCGAAGGCGAGCAGCGCGCCGACCGCGCCGCCGCCGCGTGACGGAGTCATCAGCATGAAGCCGCCGACGACCGCGACGATGCCCGGGATCAGCTGCGTCTCCCATTGCCGGGTCGAGAACTGCCAGGTGCTGTCGTTGAAGAAACCGAAGTTGAAGAGCGGGCCGACGAGGGCGGCGGCGATGACCCAGCCTCCGAGCAGAGCGATCAGAAAGCCAAACGGAATCGCCTTCGGGGTCCACGCCGTCGATCGTCGCAGGGCCATGTATCGGTTATGCACTGTTTTTCCAAATCGAAACGGGTAGCGTTGTTGTATGCCGCGCGGTTACATGGAAGGGCCTGCGGCCGATGAGGCCGAGCGACGGCTCGAAGAGCTCGAACGGGGCCCGACCGCCGACGGCCCGGAGCGGCGCCTCGCCGTTTACGGCTCCACAGACGACGATGGAAAATCGCATTTCCTCGGCTGGCGCGACGAGGTCGACCCCGACGAGTTGTTCGAGAGCGGCCGCGCCTGGGGGCTGAAGGTCGTTCGCCGCAGCGCCGCCTAGCCGAAGGCGGCCCCGCCCTCCAACCGGGGCGCAGCCCCTTGGGGGGTGCAAAAGCTCCCCTACCGGCACGCTAGCGAGGATCTCGTGCCGCGCCTGTCACGCGTTTGCCCCAGAGTCGTGACAACCCGCTATACCTACGGCGATGGCCAAACAGGCCAAACCGGTCGAGCAGGTCGATAGCGTCATCGTCCGCTTCGCGGGCGACTCGGGCGACGGTATGCAGCTCACGGGCGGGCGCTTCACCAGCGAGACTGCCGTGCTCGGGAACGACCTCTCCACCTTGCCGGACTTCCCCGCTGAGATCCGGGCCCCGGCGGGCTCCCTGCCGGGTGTCTCGGGCTTCCAGGTCCACTTTGCCGACCACGACATCCTGACGCCGGGCGACGCGCCGAGCGTGCTTGTCGCGATGAACCCGGCTGCGTTGAAGACGAATCTCCACGACCTGCCGCGCGGCGCGACATTGATCGTGGACCAGGACACCTTCACCGAGCGCAATCTCGTCAAGGCAGGGTACGACGCGAACCCGCTCGAGGACGGCACGCTCGACGGCTATGACGTCCACACCGTGCCGCTGACGTCAATGACGCTCGAGGCGACGAAAGACGTCGAGGGCGTCACAAAGCGTGAGGCCGAGCGCGCGAAGAACATGTTCGCGCTTGGCCTGATGTCGTGGCTGTATCACCGCCCGACCGAGCAGACCGTGGCCTTCCTGGAGCGTAAGTTCGCGAAACGCCCGGAGATCGCCGAGACGAACAAGCGAGCCTTCCACGCCGGCTACGCGTTCGGGGAGACGACCGAGGATTTCGCGGTTTCCTATGAGGTCAAGCCCGCCAAGCTCCGGCCCGGCACCTACCGGAACATCACCGGCAACCAGGCACTTGCCTTCGGGCTGATCGCCGCGAGCGTCAAGTCCGGTTTGCCGCTCTTCCTCGGCGCGTACCCGATCACTCCCGCGAGCTCGATTCTCGAGGAGCTCGCGCGCCACAAGAACTTCGGCGTTCGAACCTTCCAGGCCGAGGACGAGATCGCGGCCGTCGGTGCCGCGCTCGGCGCCAGCTTCGGCGGCTCGCTCGGGGTCTCGACCTCGGCAGGCCCGGGCGTGGTGCTCAAGAGCGAGACCGTCGGCCTCGCCGTCGCGCTCGAGCTGCCGCTGCTGATCCTCGACATCCAGCGCGCCGGCCCTTCGACCGGGATGCCGACCAAGCCCGAGCAGGCCGACCTGCTGTTGGTCATGTTCGGACGCAACTCCGAGTCGCCGGTGCCCGTGCTCGCGGCCTCGACGCCGGGGCAATGCTTCGACGCGGCCGTCGAAGCAGCACGCATCGCGCTGAAGTACCGGACGCCGGTCTACCTGCTCTCGGATGCCTACCTCGCCAACGGCTCTGAGCCGTGGCTGCTGCCTGATGTAGAGGCTATCCCCGACATCGACGCCGGTTTCACGACCGAGGCGCCCCCGGACGGCGACTTCCATCCTTATGTCCGCGACGACGACACGCTCGCGCGGCCCTGGGCGATCCCCGGAACGCCCGGTCTCGAACACCGGATCGGCGGCCTCGAGAAGCAGGACCTAAGCGGCAACGTCTCCTACGACCCGGAAAACCATGACCTGATGACTCGCCTGCGTGCGCAGAAGATCGCCGGGATCGCCTCCGACATCCCCGAGCTCGAGGTGGACGATCCGGACGGCGCCGAACTGCTCGTGCTGTCCTGGGGCGGCACCTACGGACCGGTCGCGGCCGGCGTCCGGCGCGTTCGCGGTGGCGGCGGCAAGGTCGCGCACGCCCACCTGCACTACTTGAACCCGTTCCCCCGCAACACGGGCGAGATCGTCGGCGCCTATGACAAGGTGCTGATCCCCGAGATCAACCTCGGCCAGCTGCGCAAGCTGATCCGCGCCGAGTTCCTTGTCGACGCCGCCGGTTTCAACCTCGTCCGGGGCCTGCCGTTTCGGGCGAGCGAGGTGCAAGAGGCGATCGAGGCGATGTTGTGAGCGCAACGGACCGCGCCTGGTCGCTCGGCGGGAGCCGCTGGTCGGTCCTGGGCGTGCTCGCCCTCATCGGCGCTGCGGTCTCAGTGATCGGCGGCATGTGGCTCGAAGCCGCCCTCTTCTTCGCCGCCGCATTTGGGCTCGCGGTGGTGGCGCGGAGGACGGCGAGGAGGTAGTAGCGATGTTCGAGAAGCTTCTGGAAAAACTCCGCGGCAGCTCCCGCGCGCCCGACGATCTCGCGGTTGGTACGACGCGACCAGGCGACTTCGCCGACGACCCGGCCACCCCTGAGCACGAGGGCGAAGGACTCGCACCCAACCCGCACGAGCAAGAGAGCGATGATCAGGCTTCGTAAGCTCCTCGGCCGGTTGCACCTGAGCTCGCTCGAGCCTGAGGA
>VAWI01000096.1 GCA_005884005.1 Actinomycetota bacterium | reverse complement strand
GAAGGGCTTCGGCGCCTTCGCGGGCCTCTACCCGCTCGACGACGGGCGGTTGCTGGCCGCCTCGACCGACGGCGTCGGCACAAAGCTGATCATCGCGCGCGAGCGCGGACGGCTACTCGACTGCGGCCGCGATCTCGCGGCCCACTGCATCAACGACGTCCTGACGACCGGCGCCAAGCCGCTCTTCCTGCTCGACTACGTCGCCGCGAACACGATCGATCTCGAGGAGGTGGCCGAGCTGGTCGAGGGAGCAGCCGAGGTCTGCCGCGAAGCTCGCTGCTCGCTGCTCGGGGGCGAGACGGCGGAGCTCCCCGGCATCTATCGCGAGGAAGAACTCGACTTCGCCGGTACGTGCGTCGGCATCGTCGATCGGCAGGCGGTGATCGACGGCTCGCGCGTGAAGGCCGGCGACGTCGTGATCGGCTGGAAGTCCGCGGGCGTACATGCGAACGGCTTCACACTGGTTCGGCGCGTGCTGGTGGAGGAGTCCTACGAGGGTCCAGACCTCCTGGCGCCGACGACGCTGTATCAGGACGACGTCGAGGAGCTGATTGCCCGCGCCGACGTGCACGGCCTTGCGCACGTCACCGGTGGCGGCGTCCTGGGCAATCTCTCGCGCGTGCTGCCGGAGGGTCTCCAGGCCTCGATCGAGTGGGACGCCTGGGAACGACCTCCCGTGTTCCGCTGGCTCGCCGGCCATGTCACCGAGGATGAGCTGCGGCGAGTGTTCAACCTGGGCATCGGCTACTGCGCGATCGTCGATCCTGGCCAGGTCGCGAAAACCGATCTGGCGATTGGGGAGATCGTGCCGGCGTGATCGGTGTCCTCGTCAGCGGCCAGGGAACGAACCTGCAGGCGCTGCTCGACGCGGGTCTGCCGGTCGTCGCGGTCGCCTCCAACAACACGAAGGCGCCCGCGCTCGACCGCGCTGCGAGAGCCGGAATCGAGGCCGGCGCCTTCCCCACCGTCGAATTCGACTCGCGGGAGCGCCGCGACGAGGAGCTCGCGGAGTGGCTTGCCGAGCGTGGCGTCGAGCTTGTCGTCCTCGCAGGTTTCATGCAGCTGCTGACCGCGCCGTTTCTCGAGCGCTTCCCGGGCCGGATCCTGAACGTGCACCCGTCGCTGCTGCCTGCATTCCCGGGAGCGCAAGCGGTCGAGGACGCGCTCGCGCACGGGGTCAAGGTCACCGGGGCAACCGTGCACTTCGTCGACGATGGGGTCGATACCGGCCCAATCGTGCTGCAGGAGGCGGTTGCGGTTCGGAACGGCGACACCGCCGAAACGCTGCACGGGCGGATCCAGGAGGTCGAACACCGGCTGCTGCCCGCTGCGGTCCGACTCTTCCTCGAAGGCAAGCTGAGCTCGCCGGTGGCCCACGCGTGATCAAACGCGCCCTGATCTCGGTGTACGACAAGTCGGGCCTGGACGAGTTCGCGCAAGGGCTGACCGAGCTCGGAGCCGAGATCGTCTCCAGCGGCGGAACGAGCAGCTACCTGGAGGAGATGGGGATTCCGGTGACGAGGATCGAAGAGATCACCCAGGTGCCGGAGTTGCTCGGCGGCCGCGTCAAGACGCTGCATCCCCGGATCCATGCAGCGATCCTGGCCCGTCGCGACGAGCCGGAAGATCTCTCCGCCCTCGAGGAGCAGGAAATCCAGCCCCTCGATCTCGTCTGCGTCAATCTCTACCCGTTCCGCGAGACGGTCGCCAAGCACGGCGTGCGCGAGGAGGACGCAGTCGAGGTAATCGACATCGGCGGCCCCGCGATGCTCAGGGCCGCGGCGAAGAACTTCGCCCACGTCGCGCCCGTGTGCCGCGGCTCCCAGTACGAGCGCGTGCTCGACGAGTTGAGGCGCGAAGATGAGCTCTCGCTCGACACGCGCCGAGAGCTCGCCGCGGAGGCGTTCTCGGTCACGGCCGCCTACGAGGCCTCGATCGCGGCATGGTTCATGGACCGCGACACCTTTCCCGACCGGCTGATCCCGGCCTTCGAGAAGGTGCTCGACCTCTCCTACGGGGAGAACCCGCACCAGCGCGCGGCCTACTACGCGGAGATCGGCGCCCGGCGTCACCTGCTCTCGCAGGTCGAGCAGCTGCATGGGCGGGAGCTCTCGTACAACAACCTCAACGACCTGAACGCGGCGCGGCTCTGCCTGCGCGAGTTCGAGCTCCCCGCCTGCGTGATCGTCAAGCACGCGAACCCGTGCGGCGTCTCGGTCGCGGGCTCGATCGAGCACGCGTACGAGCGCGCTCTCGCCGGCGATCCCGTCTCTGCCTACGGAGGCGTCGTCGCGTTGAACCGGCCGGTCTCGGAGGAGCTCGCCGATCTGCTCGTGGCGCAGTTCGTGGAGGTGCTCTTCGCGCCGGGCTTCAACGACGGCGCGTTCGAAACGCTGGCCCAGAAGCCGACTACGCGCATCCTTCTCGACCGGGAGCGGCGCCGCGGCGCAGCCGGGGAGCGCGACTTCAAGCGCGTCCTCGGAGGCCTGCTCGTCCAGGATCGGGACTGGGACGTTGAGGACAGAGCCGGGATGGAAGTCGTCTGCGGCTCGGCGAGCGAGACGCTATGGGGCGACCTTCTCTTCGCCTGGCGCGCCTGCAAGCACGTGACCTCGAACGCGATCGTGCTCGCGCGCGAACTGCAGACGCTCGGGATCGGGGCGGGCCAGATGAGCCGTGTCGACTCGGTGCGGATCGCACTCGAGAAGGCGCGCGAGCACGGACACGCGCTCGAGAACGCCGTGCTGGCCTCGGATGCGTTCTTTCCCTTCGCCGACGGCCCGGAGCTGGCGCTCGGCGCCGGCGTCTCGGCCTTCATCCAGCCCGGCGGCTCGAAGCGGGACGCCGAGGTGATCGCAGCGGTCGATCAGGCCGGTGCGACGATGGTCTTCACCCATCGCCGTCACTTCAGGCATTGAGCGTTGCTCCCAAAGCTCAACGAGAACCAGACGATCCTGGAGCGACTTGGCTTAACGGGCAAGTTCTGGCACCTTCCCTGAGGACGCAATGGCCGCGGCCGGCGACCTTTGCGTTCTGCCGCTTCTACGAATCGAGAGGGAGGAAGCTTTGACCGACGTAGCAGCCGAACCGAACCCACGCCGCTGGCTGATTCTCGCGGTCGTCGGAACCGCGTTCTTCATGACGATCCTGGACGTCGCGATTGTCAATGTCGCGATCCCGTCGATCCAGACCGACCTCAGCATCAGCCAGCAGACGGTCGAATGGGTGATCATCGCCTACTCGATCACGTTCGGCGGCTTCCTCCTGCTTGGCGGCCGAATCGCCGACCTGCTCGGCAGGCGACGGATTTTCTTGGTCGGGCTGATCATCTTCACTCTCAGCTCGCTCGCCTGCGGCCTCTCGCACGCTCTCGGGAGTGCGGCGGTGCTGATCGGCGCGCGCGCGGTGCAAGGCCTCGGCGCCGCGATCATCTCGCCGGCGGCGCTCTCGATCGTGACGACCACGTTCACCGAGGGGGCCGAGCGGAACAAGGCGCTCGGAATCTGGGGCGCGCTCGGCGGCTCGGGCGCCGCGGCCGGCGTCCTCTTCGGCGGCATCCTTACCAAGTACCTGGGCTGGGAGTGGATCTTCTTCGTCAATGTCCCGGTGGGCGCGCTCGTCCTGGTCGCGACCGGACGGATCATCCCGGAGAGCCGCGCGGACATCGGCACGCGCCGCTTCGACGCAGCTGGCGCCGTGACCGTGACGGGGGGCTTGGCGCTCTTCGTCTACGCGATCTCCAAGGCGCCGGACGTCGGCTGGGGATCGGCGCGGACAATCCTGCTGCTGATCGCGGCCGCCGTGATCCTGGCCGGCTTCCTCGCGATCGAGCTCCGCGGCCGAGCGCCTTTGATGCCGTTCGCGATCTTCCGCAATCGGTCGCTCAGCGCGGCCAACGTCGTCGGCTTCCTGATGGGCATGGTCATCTTCGCGAACTTCTTCATCCTGACGCTCTATGTGCAGCAGGTGCTCGGTTGGTCGGCGCTGAGGACCGGCGTCACCTTCCTCGCGACCGCCGGCACGACGCCGATCTGGGCCGGCGTCGCCCAGGCGCTGACGACCAGGCTGGGGCCGAGGCCGGTCGTGACCACGGGTCTCGTTGTCATGGGTGTCGCGCTCTTCCTCTACACCCGGATTCCCGTCCACGGCCACTACTGGCCCAACTTGCTGCCGGCCTACTTGATCTTCGCGGTCGGCCTGGCGTTCGCATTCGTCCCGGTCTCGATCGCCGCGCTCACGGGGGTCAAATCCGACGAGGCCGGCCTCGCGTCAGGATTGCTGAACACGAGCCAGCAGATCGGCGGCGCGATCGGCGTCGCGCTGGTGACGACGATCTTCACGACGCAGATCAAGGACCTGCTGAAGAGCGGTCACACTCAGCCGCAGGCGTTCACGTCGGGCTACCAGCACGCGTTCTGGGCGCTGCTCGTGCTCGCGCTCGCCGGTGCCGTGGCGGCCTTTGTACTCTTGCGCGGCGTCCGGGCGGAAGACGTCACGGAGCAGGAAGCAGCGGGGGCTGCAATCTAAGCTCCCGGGCATGGCCCGCGACTACCCAACGCTGCTCGACCTGGTCGGCGGGACGCCGATCGTCCGGCTGGACAAGCTCGGTCACGACGTCGCGCCGACGCTGCTCGCAAAGCTCGAGCATCTGAACCCTGGCGGTTCGGTGAAGGACCGGATCGGCTTGCCGATGATCGAGCAGGCCGAGCGCGAAGGGAAACTCACGCCGGGCGGCACGATTATCGAGCCGACCTCCGGCAACACGGGCGTCGGACTCGCGATCGCAGCCGCGATCAAGGGCTACCGCTGCATCTTCGTGATGCCCGACAAGATGAGCCAGGAGAAGATCGCGCTCCTCCGAGCGTACGGCGCCGAGGTCGTGATCTGCCCCACCGCCGTTCCGCCGGACTCTCCCGAGAGCTACTACTCGGTCTCCGACCGGCTTGCCGAGGAGATCCCCGGCGGCTTCAAGCCCGACCAGTACTCGAACATGGCCAATCCGGACACCCACTACGAGGTGACCGGGCCTGAGATCTGGGAGCAGACCGGCGGCGAGCTCGCCGCGATCGTGATCTCCGTGGGGACGGGAGGGACGATCTCCGGCGTCGGGCGCTTCTTCAAGGAGCGCAAGCCTGAGGTCCTGATCGTCGGCGCCGACCCCGAGGGCTCCGTCTACACGGCCCAGGAGGAAGCCGACGTCCATCCCTACCTCGTCGAGGGAATCGGCAAGGACAGCTGGCCGAAGACCATGGATCCCGAAGTGGTGGACGAGTGGATCCGGGTCTCCGACCGCGACTCCTTCCTGACCGCGCGCCGGCTCGCACGCGAGGAGGGCATCCTCGCCGGCGGCTCGGCGGGGACGACGCTGTGGGCGGCGCTGCAGGTCGCGGGGCGGCTCGGTCCCGGCGCCCAGATCCTGACGATCATCCCCGATACCGGTCGCAACTACCTCTCCAAGTTCTACGACGACAACTGGATGCTCGATCACGGCTTCCTCGAGCGCCGGACTCCGGCTCCGACGGTCGGAGCGGTGCTGCAAGCCAAGCGCGCCGACGAGCCCGGGGTGCCGCAGTTCATCGTCATCGGCTCGCACCAAAAGGTCGGCGAGGCGATCGAGCTGATGCAGCGCTATTCGATCTCGCAGCTGCCGGTCGTGCGCGACGGCGCCTCGGAGTCGCTCGCCGACGTGGTCGGCTCGCTCCAGGATCGCGACCTTCTCGACCGCGTCTTCAAGAACCCCGACGCCCTGCACGAGGACGTCGCCAACGCAATGCAGCCGCCCCTCGCGACAATCGACGCCGGCGACTCGCTCGACGAGGTCTTCCCCACGCTCACAGGCCGCACGAATGCGGTCGTGGTCGCCCGCGACGGGCGGCCGGTCGGAGTGATCACGCGCTCGGACTTGCTCGAGTATCTCGCCCACCAGCGCGGGAATTCGCGCGGCTGACAAGATGAGCGTCGACCGCTTGCGCCGGTTACTCGAACAGGCCTTCCCAGGGTCGGAGGTCGAGGTCAAGGACCGCACCGGCGGCGGGGACCACTTCCAGGTCACGGTCGCAAGCGCGCGTTTCGGCGGCCTGACGTTGCTCGAGCAGCACCGGCTCGTCAACGATGCCCTCGCAGCCCCCCTCGGGGATGGCACGATTCATGAGTTGCGGATCCAAACGAAAGGAAGTCAGTGAGCGAGCTTCGCGAGCAAATCGAGAACGTGATCCAGTCGGAGGATGTCGCCCTCTTCATGAAAGGCACGCCCCAGTTCGTCATGTGCGGCAACTCCTCGCGAGCGCTTGATGCGCTCCGCCGTGCCGGCGCGCCGGTGACGGCGGTGGACGTCCTGCCCGACCCCCGAATCCGCCAGGAGCTCTCGTCGATCTCGAGCTGGCCGACGATCCCGCAGGTCTTCGTCCGCGGCGAACTGATCGGCGGCGCCGACATAGTGGAGCAGCTTGCGCAGAGCGACGAGCTGGAGCAGACGCTTGAGGAAAAGCTCGGTCCGGACTACCGCGGCCGCGCCCCTGAGCGGGTAGTAACCGTCGGGTAACCCCGTTAAAATCCCGCCTCGGCCCGAGTCATTCGTCCGAGGGAGAGGTCACAGGTATGGAACAAGTAGTCGTTGCCGCGGCTGCGGAGAGCCGCCGACGCACGTCAGTCATCGCGACGTCGCTGATCGCGGTCGCGCTCATCGTCGTCTCGATCGTCTTCGCGGCGAACACGCCCTGGTACTTCGTCTTCAAGATGCTCCACGTCGGTGCGGCCGTGGTCTGGGTCGGCGGCGGTCTGTTCATCACCATCTGCGCGGTGCTCGCCGAGCTCGCGAGGGACGACGATCAGCTGCTCCAGATCGGCCACTGGGCCGAGACCGTGGCCGGGCGCGTCTTCCCGGTGATGTCGTTCGTCGTGCTTGGCTTCGGGATCGCCATGACCAGCAACGGCGATATTCCGTACAACCAGTTCTGGATCATCTTCGGCCTCGTCGCCTGGGCGCTCTCCGCGGCGACCGGGATCCTGTTTCTCGGCCCCGAGTCGAAGCGGCTGAATAAGGCCGCCGCCGAACACGGGCCGCAGGCCCCGGAAGTGCAGGCGAGACTGCGGCGCATCCTGCTCGTCGTCCGCGTGGACGTCGCGCTGATGTTCCTGATCGTCTTCGACATGGTCGCCAAGCCGTTCAGCTACTAGAGGGTTGCCCAGAGCAAGAACGTTG
>VAWI01000094.1 GCA_005884005.1 Actinomycetota bacterium | reverse complement strand
CAGTCTTCACGGCCGATCCAATAGGTGACCTCGCGCCGGCCCTCCAAGTCGAAGCTCGCAATGTGACCCACAACTCGACCGTCGATCTCGATCACCCTGTTCGTCGTAGAGCTGTCGCTCCTCAGCCGCGCCCACCGTCGCTCGAAGCTCGTTCGATCATCGAACTCCGGCGAAGTGAACGCGGCCATCCGTATAGCGTCGCGATCGCTCGAGTGCTCGAAGAGCACGCCGAGATCACGATCTTCGATCTCGCGAAGGACAAGCTGTCCCGAGCCCTCAGGCACGGCCGTTAACGCTACCTGCCGTAACTCGGGTGACGGTAAGACTCGCCAGCGTGCTCTGTCTGGGGCAATTGCCAGCCTGGTTGTCGCCGTGCCGCGTGTGACTCGTCGGGTGACTGGCCGCCGTCTGCGTGCCTTGGGAATGAACTGTCTGCGTGTGCGCGGCGGCGCCGGTCTGGCGCCCGCTGCTGGCTTGATCAGGAGCTTGTCCGCCCTTGAGGCGTGACTCATTACCGTCCTGCCGCCGCGGTTTCCCTTGTGCTCAGACCGGCACCACCGGACCCTACGAACAGAAGCCGGAGGATCGATCGGGATGGTTGCAGATGAGCTGGACTACGTGGTCGGCGTCGACACGCACCGAGACGAGCACACGCTCGCCCTTGTCGAGGCGGCGACCGGAGCGGTGCTGGCCCAGCAGACCGTGGCGAGCAACGGCCGCGGCTACGCACAGGCGCTTCGATTCGCCCAGCAGCAGGTGGACGCTGCCCGCGTCTGGGCAGTTGAAGGCGCCGGTCATTACGGTGCCGGCCTTGCCCGCTACCTGAGCGAGCGTGGCGAGACGGTGCTCGAGGTGGGTCGCTCGCCGCGGGGCGAGCGGCGGTTAAGCGGCAAGGACGACCAGCTCGACGCGGTTCGGGCCGCCCGCGCTGCGCTCAGGAGTGAGCCGCTGCCGCGGCCGCGCTCGGGAGAACGCCGCGAAGCACTGCGGCTCCTGCTCGTCGCTCGACGGAGCGCCGTCGACGTCCGCCGCGAAGCGCTGGTGCAGCTGCGTAGCGTGATCGTGACCGCCCCCGAACGGCTCCGCCAGGAGCTGCGCGGGCTGCCCGTCCAGCGGCTACTCGACCGTTGTAGCCGGCTCCGGCGTTCCACGACCCCGACTCCGGATCAAGTCGCGGCACGGGTCGTCTTACGCACGCTCGCTCGACGGATCGAAGCGGCGACCGTCGAGGCCGACGAGCTCGAACGCGAGATCCTCGTGCACGTGCGGGCACTCGCACCGGAGTTGCTCGACGAAGCCGGCGTCGGCCCGATCGTCGCCGCGCAGCTGATCGTCGCCTGGTCGCACCGCGGCCGGCTGCGCTCCGAGGCCGCCTTCGCCCGCCTCGCCGGCGTCGCCCCGCTCCCCGCCTCGAGCGGCCAGACGAGCCGGCACCGTCTCAGCCGTGGCGGCGACCGGCAGCTCAACCGGGCACTCCACACGATTGTCCTGCACCGCCGCCAACACGACCCCGCGACCAGGGACTACATCGCGCGACGGATCGCCGAAGGCAAGAGCCGCCGCGACGCCACCCGGCTGCTCAAGCGCTACCTCGCCAGCCACCTCTACCGGCTACTGCAAAACCAGGAGCCGCTTCTGGCTTGACAGGTCATAGGAGCTTCATTCCCGGACACTGGCCCATGCGAGTCGCCTGAGGTGCATGAATCGCCCGGTAGAGTCTCGCAGGCGCCGCTCAGGAAAGCACGCGCTCGAGCGCCGCGCGATCCGTCGGCTCGCCGTGCGCGGGCAGCACGAGCTCGACCGGCAGGTCGAGCAGCGGACGGAGCCGTCGGACGACATCGTCGCGCGTTACGTGCTTGCGACCGCCGAGTTGGATGTCCAGCCCATCGCCGAAGTCGGAGAGTGAGTCGCCGGTGACGATCGCGTTGATCGACGGCAGCCAGAGGATGAGATCGTTGTTCTCACGGCCCGCGTACGCGTGGATGCCGAACGGCCACGCTCCGGGATCGTGGAAGTGTCCTTCGCCTTCGCCCGCGCGCAGCCAGGCGAGGTCCTCACTCTCCATGCCGCGCACGCGGCCGGGGTCGACGGCGAACTTCTCGACCCAATCCTGCCAGCTGTCTGCGGGCGGCGTGTGCACTGGGAGGCCGAGCCGGCGGGCGTCCCGCTCGTGGTACGGCGCGGTCAGGACGACAGCGGTAGCGCGCTCGGGCAGCTCGTCGGGAACGGAGAGCGGGTCGAACAACAGGAAGTCGTCGCCGAGCTCGATCGCGTACGACGAGACGAGCTCGGGCCACCACTGCTCCTCGTTCCAGTCGGGATGCGGCGATTGCCAATGCCAAACACCGGGGCGAAGGTCGCGCATTGGCGCGATGCTATGTGTGCGGGCATTGAGAAGACACATCGCATCCTTTCGCCACCGCCGTCGGCGAACCAAAGACAAACTCAGGGGACGGTAAGACTCGCCGGGTTGGTCTGTCTGGGGCAGTTGCCAGCCTGGTTGTCGCCGTGCCGCGTGTGACTCGTCGGGTGACTGGCCGCCGTGTGCGTGCCTTGGGAATGAACCGTCCGCGTGTGCGCGGCGGCGCCGGTCTGGCGCCCGCTGCTGGCTTGATCAGGAGCTTGTCCGCCGTCTCGACGTGACTCATTACCGTCCTCCCGCCGCGGTTTCCCGTGCTCAGACCGGCACCACCGGACCCTACGAGCGAGGTCGGAGGATCAGTCGGATGCTTGCAGAAGAGCTGGACTACGCCGTCGGCGTCGACACGCACCGGCTCATCGGGGACTCACCTCGCCCATTCGGCAAACACAAACCCCCCAGATTTACGGGGTTTTCGGCGAGAGAGGAGAGAGAGGAAGAGAAGAAGCGGATGATGGGATTCGAACCCACGACCTTCTGCATGGCAAGCAGACGCTCTAGCCAACTGAGCTACATCCGCGCGGCCCGCATTATAGCCCGGCCCAAGGCGCCGACTCGTCGGCGCCGCCGGGAGCCCGTGCGGGCTTCGCCCGTGCGGCCGTCTAAGCCCGCGGAGAGACCTGATCCGGCTTTCTTTAAGGCAGGATGGGGCTTACGCGGCGTCTAAGGCTTCGTTGACGAGCTTGTCCGCGAGCTCATTGTGTTCGCGCCGGACCGATGTGAAGCTCACCCTCGGTAGCCGGTCGGCGAGATCTTCGGCCTCCTCCTTCAGCTCTCGCAGCGCCTCGTTCTTGACCTTGTACTCGCCTGTCATCTGGCGGACGATCAGCTCGGAGTCAGAGACGACCTCGAGCTCGTCGACACCGACCTCAACCGCTTTCCGCAGGCCGGCAACCAGGCCGCTGTATTCGGCGACGTTGTTCGTGGCGACGCCGATCGTCTCGCCGCGGGCATCGAGAACAGTGCCGTCCTCGGCCTCCAGCACGTAGCCGTACGCCGCCGGACCGGGGTTGCCACGGGCGCCACCGTCTGTGGACAGCTTGGCTTTCACGCGAGCGGATAGAGGTCGTAGGCGACCTCTTCGTAGGGATGCGCCGCCACCAAAGCTGCGACGACCGCCTCGACGCGGACGCCCGGAACGACGGTCTCGACCCGAAGCTCAGGCGTCCGCTCCTCGCGACCGGCGGCGCCGATCGTCGGCTCGGCCCCTTCGCCGCCTAGGAACGTCCCGGTCCCCGCCGTGTACCAGGAGCAGCGTTCGTAGTCGCCGATCCGCCCCGCTCCGGCAGCGAAGACCGCGTCGCGCGTCACGTCCAGGGCCTTCTCCGGCACGAACCAGACGAGCTTGTGCCGCCGCTCGGTCACGTTTGCGCGGCACAAACGCCGGAAACGCAACAGTCGTGCCGATTCTCGAAGTCTTGCCGCGTCCGACGCCCGCCGAGCGCTACGACGCGGCCGTCGAGGTCGAGGTCGACGAGGCGCTGACGGTGCACGCCGCGACTATCGAGGATTGGGTCGCGCCGCGCCAGCCATGGGAGCTGACCCTCCGCGAGGGCACCGACTTCGACCGGCCGAACAACGTCGAGGCGGTCTTGTTGTTCGTAATCGGAGAGCAGACTTCTTCGCTGACGTTCCGGCTCGATCAGCTCGACACCGTCCAGGACCACGTGGAGGAGCTCGTGCTGATCTTCGAGGAGCGGGATGGGATCGCCAAGGCCGCGCGTCTGACCGCGAACGGGCTCGACATCGAACTCTTCCACATCCTGACTTTCACGTAGGCCCCCGAGGCTTACTCGGCCGTGTCGATCTGCGCACGCTGGAGCTTGCCCGAGTAGTCGACGTAGATCGACTTCCACTCCGTGAACACGTCGAGCGCAGCCTGGCCGGCCTCGCGGTGGCCGTTCCCGGTGTGCTTCGTTCCGCCGAACGGGAGGTGGACCTCGGCGCCGATCGTGCCCGCGTTGATGTAGGTGATGCCGGTGTTGAGATCGCGCATCGCGCGGAAGGCCTTGTTGACGTCACGCGAGAAGATCGACGAGGAGAGACCGTACTCGACGCCGTTCGAGACCGCGATCGCCTCGTCGAGCGAGCGTACGCGGATCAGCGCCGTGGTCGGGCCGAAGATCTCCTCCTGCGCGATTCGCATGCCGGACTCGACGTCGCCGAAGACGGTCGGGCGGTAGTAAAAACCTTTCTCGAGCCCGGTCCCGTCCGCGACCTCGCCGCCTGTCAGGAGCTTCGCGCCCTCGTCTTTGCCGATCTCCGTGTAGGAATGGATCTTCTCGAGCGCGCTCTTGTTGATCACCGGGCCGACGTCGGTGTCGTCCTCCCAGCCGGGGCCGAGCCGCATCTGCTCTACGCGCGCGACGAGGCGCAATGCCAGCTGGTCATAGACGGCCTCATGGACGATCACTCGGCTTGCCGCGGTACAGCGCTGCCCCGACGTGCCGAAGGCCGACCAGACGATGCCGTCGACGGCCAGGTCGAGATCGGCGTCGTCCATGACGATGATCGCGTTCTTGCCGCCGAGCTCGAGGTGGACGTGCTTGAGGTTCTCCGCCGCCGCCTTCGTGACCGCGACGCCGGTCTCGCGCGAGCCGGTGAAGGTGATGATCGGGACGTCCGGGTGCTCGACAAGCCGCTGGCCGACATCGCTGCCTCCGCCGT
>VAWI01000025.1 GCA_005884005.1 Actinomycetota bacterium | reverse complement strand
GGCAGTCGACCGGATCGACCGGCCCGCCGTCTCCCTGTTCGGCTCGGCGCGCGTCCGCGAGGGGCATCCAGCCTATGAAGAGGCCCGCGAGGTCGGCAAGCGCTTCGCCGAAGCCGGGTTTGCAGTCGTCACGGGGGGCGGGCCCGGCGTGATGGAGGCCGCGAACCGAGGCGCGAAGGAAGGCGGCGGGCTCTCGGTTGGCTTCAACATCGAGCTCCCGCACGAGCAGCACGAGAATCCGTATCTCGACATCGAGCTCACCTTCCACCACTTCTACGCGCGGAAGACGATGTTCGTGAAGGCCGCCGAGGGATTCGTGATCTTTCCGGGCGGCTTCGGGACGCTGGACGAGCTGTTCGAGTCCCTGACGCTGATCCAGACCGGCAAGGTGCTCCACTTCCCGGTCGTGCTCTTCGACCGCGACTACTGGCAGGAGCTGCTCGGCTGGCTGCGCGAGCGGCCGCTGGCCGAAGGGCTGGTCTCGCCTGAGGACATCGAGCTGCTACATGTCACCGATTCGGCCGAGGAGGCCGTCAGGCGGGTCGTCGACGAGTACGCGCGCCGCTCGCCTCGCACACCGGCCGAGCCCCAGAAAGCCGACGCGCAGTAGTCAGAACGAATAAACCGTGATCGGGTTGCTGACGTCCACGTGGCCCGCGTTGTCGGAGACGGTGATCGTCTGCGTCCCCGACGCTCGAAGGATCACCCCGCCCAGGGTCTTCGCGCCGAAGTCGTTGCTCGTGAACTGGTAAGGCGTCGGCAGGAACGCGTTCGGGTCACTGCTCGAGAAGCTAACGATGCCGGTGTAGCCGGAGAACGTGTTCCCGTAGACGTCCTCTGCGCGGACGGTGATGCCGAACGGCGTGCCGGCGGTGGCGATCGTCGGCGCGTTCAGCGTCAGGTGGTCGACCGGACCGCCGTTGACAACGACGACCGGTTGCTTCTTCGCGGCCAGCGGCCGGAAGGTCGGTTTGACCGCGAAGGTGACGCGCTTAATCGTCGTCTTCGTCACCCGCTTGCCTTTTTTGTTCCGCACAGTCGTCTTCACCCGGACGAGCTTCGTCTTCGTCTCTCCGGCCGCAGGTTTCGTCTGGGTCAAGAAGACGTAGCCATCCGCCGAGAGCGTCGATGCGACCGCGGGCCCGTAGGTAACCTCGAAGCGCTGACCGCGCTTGCAGTCGGTCGCGATCGTCAGCCGGTTCCCGGCGACTCGAACGAGCTTGGTCGCGCCCGAGCATGTGTCGCGCGCGAGCGCTACATAGCCGGTCGCTCCGAGCCGGCTCGCCTGTGGGAGAGACCAACCGCGCGGGATGTCGAGCAACGTCTGTCCCTGGAGCGGTCCGGTGTCCGCGGTGAAGGTGAGCTTGAACGTATTCGTGCTCCCGGCGGCAACATGGTCGGGGGTGACGTCGACGCGGCCCACGCCCGGCGCGGCCGGGCTCTGCCCCGGCACAAGCAGCAGTGCGAGCCCGAGCACGGGCACGAGTGCACGCCGGTGAAGCTTCACAATCGTCACGCCAGACCCCTACGAATTCGCGAAGCCGAAGTTAAGCAGGCGCCGAGCATCGCCGTACGGATTGGGTGAGTGCAGCACGACGGCGATCAACCTCGTGCCCCCGCGGCGCGCGGAGGCGACGAGGCAATGGCCGGCGATCGTCGTCCAACCGGTCTTGACGCCGTCGGCTCCGCGGTAGGTGCCGAGCAGCAGGTTCTTGTTCACGTACGTCTTCGCGTAGGTCGGTTTCGCCCATTTGACGTGGGCGATGTGCGTACGCGTGAACGCCCTAAAACGCGGGATCGCCATTGCGTAGCGGGCGAGCGCTCCGAGGTCGTAGGCGGAGGAGTAGTTGCCGCGGTCGACGACGCCGCTCGGGCTCGTGTAGTGCGTGTCGTGGAGGTCGAGCTCCGCTGCCTTCTCGTTCATCAGCCGCAGGAATGCGCCCCTGCTGCCGGCGGTCGCGATCGCGAGCTCGAGGGCGTCATCGTTGCCCGAGAAAAGCAAGAGGCCGTCCATCAACTTCCGGACCGCTACACGTTCGTGGGCGCGCAGCCCCTCACGGTTGAGTGCCACTCGCGTAACGAGCGGGTTGATGCGGAGCACCTTGCCCAGCGGGAGGTGCTCCAGCGCAAGCACACCGGTCATGATCTTCGTCGTCGAAGCGATCGGCCGGCGCTCGTGCGGCCGCTTCGCCCAGAGGACGGCACCGGTGTCAGCGTTGACGAGGATCGCCGCCGGTGCGGTGATCGGGCGCAGGCCGGCATGCTCGAGCCTGGGCGCGGCCGGGACGAGAAGGCGAGTGCCAGGTGCGAACGGCGCACGTGTGGCGACCTGCTGCTCTGATGCGGCGGCGCGCAACCGCTCGAGGGATCCCGCCGAGACGCGTCTTGGGGTCAGAGGCGCGGACTGGTGGGTGCGGCGAAACTTTCCGTGCGCGAACGCCCAGTGTTGGGTCGCCGCGAACGAGCCGGCGGCGGCGAGCAGCGCAACCGCGAGCAGCAGCAGCGGGCGCTTCGATCTCGAACGGCGCCGGCGCTGGACGGGCTGGAGAACGGAATACGGCATCGTCTGGAGGGCTCCGGCGCCGAGTCTAGTGCTCCTTCCGGCGATGGTCTCGCGCTTCTGGCGAGTGACCGGGGTCGTCAGGCAAGAACGCAGGGAGCGTCCATATCCGTAGATATGGGCGCGACTGAGGACGCCGCCTGGCGGCGCCGAGCGCCGCCTGGCGTGCCCTGACTATCGCCGGAAGGGGCACTGGGCTCCCGATTTCATCGCTCTACACTTCGTCCGTGGAGTTGCGGGACCTGCCATCGGTGGACGAGCTCGCGGGAGACGGCCGGCTCGCCCACGCTGCGTCCCGGCCCCTGCTCGTCTCGGCCGCGCGATCAGCTCTCGCACGCGCGCGCGAAGAAATCAAGGCCGGCGCCGATCCGGGCGACCTCGTCGGGCGCGTGGAGCTGGAACTCGCAGCGACGCGAGAGGCGCGGCTGCGACGGACGATCAACGCCACCGGCGTGATCATCCATACAAACCTCGGCCGCGCGCCGTTGGCGCAGGAGGCGTTGGAGCGGGTGAGGGCGGTCGCGGCCGGCTATTCGAATCTCGAGTACGACCTCGGCGAGGGCGGCCGCGGCTCGCGCCAGGACCACGTCGCTCCGATCCTACGCCGCCTGACCGGGGCCGAAGCGGCCCTGGTCGTCAACAACAACGCCGCCGCCGTCCTGCTCGCGCTCGCCGCGCTGGCGGAGGGCCGCGAGGTGCTCGTCTCGCGCGGGGAGCTGATCGAGATCGGCGACGGCTTTCGCATCCCCGACGTGCTCGCGCGTTCGGGCGCGCGCCTGCGCGAGGTCGGGACGACGAACCGGACGCGAGCCGCCGACTACGAGCGCGCGATCGGCCCCGAGACGGCGCTCCTGCTGCGCGTCCACCAATCGAACTTCCGCGTCGTCGGCTTCACGGAGCAGCCGCGCCTCGCCGAGCTCGTCCGCGTCGGCCGGGCGCACGGCCTGCCAGTGGTCGACGACCTCGGCTCGGGCGTGCTGGTCGAGCTCGAGGACGAGCCGTCCGCACGGGACGCGCTCGCGGCGGGCGCCGACCTCGTCTGCTTCTCGGGAGACAAGCTGCTCGGCGGCCCGCAGGCGGGGATCATCGTCGGCCGCGGCGAGCTCGTCGAGCGGCTGCGGCGCCATCCGCTCCAACGGGCGCTACGGGCCGACAAGCTGACGCTTGCGGCCTTGGAGGCCACGCTTGCGCTCTATCTCGAGCCCGAGAGCGCGGCACGCCGGATTCCGGTGCTCCGAATGCTCGTCGAGCCGGTCGAGGCCGTCGAGGCCCGCGCGGAGCGCCTGTCGGCGATCGTCGGCGGCGAGGTCGAGCAGACGGTCGGCCGGGTCGGCGGCGGTGCGCTGCCGCTCGCCGAGCTGCCGAGCTTCGCCTGCGCGGTCGAGGAGGAGCTGGCGGAGCCGCTTCGGCGAGGCGAGCCGCCGGTTGTAGCGCTCGTCCGCGACGGCCGCTGTCTGCTCGACTGCCGCACGATCGCGGACAGCGAGGTCGACGAGGTCGCGTCGGCCGTCACAGCCGCGCGCGAATGAGCGAGGTCGGAGCCGAGGAGCGGCTTTGGAATCTGGTCCGAGGCGCGCTCGCGACCCGGAGCCTGGCGATCGCGGCAGAGCTCGGAGTCCCTGATGCTCTCTCCGGCGGCCCCCAGCCGGTTGCCGACCTCGCGCGCGAGAGCAGCGCCGACGCCGACGCGCTGCGCCGTGTGCTCCGAGCGCTCGCGAGCGAAGGCGTTTTCATCGAGCACGCGCCGGGCGTGTTTGGCAACACCGATGCCTCGGAGCTGCTGCGCGCCGGCAGCGGCTGGGGTGAGTTCGCGGTCCTGTTCGGCGGCGTGTGGCTGCGCACGGTCGCGGAACTCGACGCGAGCGGGGACCCCGCCTTCCCGAGGATGTACGGAACCGACTTCTGGTCGTGGCTCGCCCAGCACCCAGACGACCGCGCTCGTTTCGATCTGGCGATGGGCCAGGGATCCGAGGCCCGGATCGAGCGGCTGAACGCGATCGCGTGGCGCGGCGACGAGACGATCGTCGACGTCGGCGGCGGCAACGGCTCCCTGCTTGCCGAGTTTCTGAAGGTGCAGCCGGGGATGCGAGGAATCGTCTTCGACCTCCCCGAGACAGTGCGGGACGAATCGATCTTCGGCGACCGGCTCGAGTTCGTCGGTGGCAGCTTCTTCGAGCGCGTTCCCACCGGCGACGCCTATTTGCTCGCGACCATCCTCCACGACTGGGACGACGAGACCGCCGCCTCGATCCTGCGGACGATCCGTGCGGCGGCTCCGCCCGAGGCCCGACTGGTCATCCTTGACGCCGTCGTCCCGCCCGGAAACGAGCCGTTCGGGCCGAAATGGCTCGATCTACTGATGCTCGCGCTCCTCGCAGGTCGCGAGCGCGACGAGGCCCAGTGGCGGGCGCTGCTCGACGCCGGTGGCTTCAAGCCGGTCCGGTTCGGCGAGCGATTGATCGAGGCTCGATGCCGCTCGTAGTCGGGACCGCCGGCCACATCGACCACGGCAAGACGTGGCTTGTGCGCGCCCTGACCGGAAAGGACACCGACCGGCTGCCCGAAGAGCACGAGCGCGGGATCTCGATCGACCTCGGCTACGCGCCGCTCGAGCTTCCGGGGGGCCTGCACCTGTCGCTCGTGGACGTGCCTGGACACGAGCGCTTCGTCCGCAACATGGTGGCCGGCGCGACCGGCGTCGACCTTTTCCTGCTCGTGATCGACGCAGCCGAGGGGGCGCGACCGCAGACGCACGAGCACCTGGCAATCCTGCGGCTGCTCGGCGTCAAGCATGGCGTCGCGGCCGTGACAAAAACCGATGCGGTCGAGCCGGAGCAGGTCGAGCTGGCCGTAGCCGAGGCGGCCGAGTTGGTGCCCGAGGCCGAAGTCGTCGCCGTCAGCGCGAAGACCGGAGACGGTCTGGACGAGTTGCGCGCGGCGCTCGCGCGGGCCACCGAGGCAATCGAGCGGCCGGAGCGGTTTGCCGCAACCCGGCTTTGGATCGACCGCGCCTTTTCGCTCCGCGGCATTGGCACCGTCGTCACGGGGACGCTCTGGTCCGGCTCGATCGCCGCCGGCGACCTGCTGTGGCTGGAGCCCAGTGGGCGGACAGTTCGCGTTCGAAGCGTCCAGGTCCACGACCAGCCCGTCGAGGAAGCCAATGCCGGCCAGCGCGTCGCCGTGAACCTGCCGGCGATCGAGCGCGGCGAGCTCCGGCGCGGCGACGCCCTCGTCGAGCCCGGTCACTACCCGGTCAGCTACCGGCTCGACGTCGTCCTCGAGGAGCTCGAGCCGGTGCCCGCGGCGGTGAAAGTCCATCTCGGGACGGCCGACGTTGCCGCTCGCGTCGTCCGCTCAGGTCGGTTTGCCCAGCTGCGTCTGGACGACCCTGTTGTGGCCGCTCGCGGCGACCGCTTCGTTCTGCGCACCGAGACGACCGTCGGCGGTGGCCGGGTCGTCGACCCCGCGCCCCCGAGGCGGCTCGATCCCGAACGCCTCGAGATCCTCGACCGCGGCGACCCGGCCGAGATCGTCTCCGTGCTCATTGCCGAGCCGGTGACGACGGCCACGCTGCAGGCGATGGGCCTGTTTACCCCGGCCCAACTCGCAAGCGGCTTGGCCGCAGTGGATCTGGCAGGGGAGTGGGCCTACAGGCCCACCTGGCTGGAAGGGGTGCGGGCGGTCGTTCGGGAGCGTCTGGTCGAGCGCGCCGAGACGAATCCGCTCGACCCCGGGATTCCCATCGGGGAGCTGCTTCCCCAGGAGCCCTGGGCGCCGGCGATCCTGCCACTGCTGCACCTGGAGCGGCGCGGCGGCAAAGCCTACGCTCCCGGCGCGGCGGCGTCACTCGGCGACCGGACCGAGGCGGCCGACCGCCTCGAGGCCGAGCTGAACGCCGAAGGCATCGCCAAGACAGACGACCCAGAGCTCGCCGCTTACCTCGAGGCTGCCGGGAGGCTGAAGCGCGTCGGCGACGGCTTCGCGGTCTCGTCCGAGCTCTACGAGCGCGGCCGCGAGACGCTGCAGAGGCTCGAGCCGATCACTCTCGCCGCCTTCCGGGATGCGCTGGGCATCTCCCGCCGTACCGCTCAGCTCCTGCTCGAGCGCTTCGACGCCGACGGCCTCACCCGCCGGGTCGGCGACGAGCGGGTGCTCCGACGCAAGAAGGGACTGTCCCCAGCGGGGGACAGTCCCTAAGACCCTTCCGAGGGTCGCTGCGTTTGCAGGGACAGTCCCCTCCCGGGGACAGTCCCTTACGCTTCTCCCCGGAGCGGCATGGGCCCGGTGGCCCAACCGGTCTTCAAAACCGGTGCGGTCGTGCAACCCACGGCTCGGTCGGTTCGACTCCGGCGCCGCTCCGCTCCTGCAAATAGGCCGTTTTCACGAGACTTGCACTTTCCAACCGGTTCCTGTGGAAAAGGCTGAGGGGGTGAAATTCCCAACCGATTGCCAACGCGCGCGGCCGCTTACCGGCCCACGCGTGCCGCTCATCGAGGGATGACGCCTCGGCGTGCATACAGCAACGACACGTGCGGTATGGCCTAGGGCGAGCGAATCGAACGGAGGCTGACAATCGGTCACGGATGTCGTCGTCTGGCTCCTGGCGCCGCTCGCGGGCGTGGCTCTGGGCTCGCGGATGCGGTCAAGTGTGCTCGCGCTCCTGCTCGGTCTCGGCTTGGTCATCACGAGCGTCGTCGTGTGGGGCTACTCCGTAGATCACTACTCGAACAACGACTGTCAGCCGGGTGAGCCGTGTCCGACCGGTGACCGCGTCATCCGAGTCGCCAACCCCGTTTTCTTTTTTCTCGGATCGACGCTCTTCCTCGTCGCGTTCGGGCGCAGTTTGTGGCACGACTTCCGGGTCAGGCGCCGGACAGGAAGTCGAGCGGCCAAACGCTGAAGAAGAAAATCCGGCTCAGCCGTTCCGCCTTGCTGAAGTCGCCCGTTTTCAGCCCGTTGGCTACGGCGTCAGGGAAGCGAGCCGATGAGTAGAGCGCGATCGCGGCGGTGGTGAGGATGCCGAGCAGGAAGCTGACGGCCAGGCCTTTCGGGTTTTCATCCATTCGCTCCACGGTAGCTGGCCGTCTACAGCACAGCAAACATGGAGACGGGCAGCGCCCTGCACCAGGCGAGGCACACGTTCGCCCGCCTGATGATCGCCGCGGGCGTGAACGCGAAGGCGCTCTCGACCTACATGGGGGCACGCCTCGATCACGATCACGCTCGACCGCTACGGCCATCTTATGCCCGGTAACGAGCAAGCGGCGGCGGGTCTGCTCGATGCCTATTTAGCGACGGCCTCCGCAGCGAAGACGGCTGACTCTTTTGCCTACTACTAGGAGGGTTTGACGAAAAAAAGGTTGGCATGATGCGGCCGTGACGCGCATACACCCGGTCCTTCTTATCTGCCTTCTCATCGGGTTGGTCTTTCTTGTGGTCTGGCTCGCGGCGACTTTGCTTCCTGGGCCGCTCTACTACTAGTCGCGACTACGGTTTTCGACTACTAGGAGGGCTTGGCGATTCGATTGGCGAAACGGGGGAACACTGACCGGGGTGAGTGCGCGCAGCGAGAACGAAGTAATCGCGCAGGAACTTGAGACCATCGGGGACAAGGTCCGTGACCTTGAGACGCGCGTCACCGAAGTAGAAGCAGTAATCCCACGCCTGGAAGCAGCGGCCGCAATAACCGCCCGCGCCATGGAAGAAGTCTCGTCGCACTGGGATGCGGTGTATCGGGCGATGCGCCGCGCAGAGTAGTTCAGGCGGCAAGCGGAACAGCCCGCGCCCGCGCAAGGGCCTGCGAGAGTCGCGCGAGCATCACGAGGTCAGCATGGAGCGCGACTCGTTCGAGCCCGCGTACTCGAAGCGGCGCAAGCCCGTACTCATTCTTGAGTCGCCCGAACTCACGCTCGACCGATGCGCGGCCACGGTAGAGCGACCGCCAGCGTTTCGTCTCGCGCGGGATCAAAGGATGCAGGCGGCTCGCCTTGACCCACTTCGACTTCGGCTCGCACTCGCCGGTCGGACAGCGCCACTTTGACGCCACCGAAGCCGCATGGCTAATGGCCTAGCGCGTTTCGCCAATCTCTCCTAGAAGGGCCGCGCATCCAAGAACGCCGAAGACGTAGATGAGTAGGAGCCACGCGAACGAGGGAAGTCCGTTCGTGTATTCCGGCCGCCAGATGCGCACCAGCGCCTGAATAAGGTCCAAAAGACCGAGCGCGGCGACAATGACCACCACTCCCGCGGTGGCGACGATGTTGAAGCGACCGGCTCCCGAACTGATGGCCGATCCCTCGCCTCACAAGTATCCGCACAGACTTCACGGCCCGCCGTAAGGGACAATGCCCGCGGCATGGTCGAACCGGGCACTTACCCGCGTCTTGATTTGGCGAGCGCTTAGCGAGACACTTCAGGTGGGCTACCCGAAGCCGCGGGAACTCGCTCGGTCCCGCGAGAGTGTGCGTCGGCACCCCGGAGGTCTTGAATACCCTCGCCGACGCGGAGGACGCCACGAGCAAGCTGGTGATTGTCGGCATCGATGAGCTTGTTCCGGCTTGACCCCGCCGTCGCCGCCGACGCGGCGGCGGTGACCGAGGTCGTCGTGGCGCTCGAGTCGTCACTGTACGGTCAGACCGCGTTCTCGCAGGCCGATCTGGAGGACGAGTGGTCGGACCTCGACCGCGAGCAGAACGCGCGCGTCGTCCGCGACGGCGACCGCATCGTCGGCTACGGCGCGGTGCGCGAGCTAGGCGAGCTCTGGCGCGCCGAGGGGTACGTCCACCCCGACGCGCTCGGGCGCGGGATCGGGAAGCTGATCGCAACCGGGCTCGAGGAGGAAACCGCCCGCCGCGGCGCACGCAGGATCCAAAACAGCGTCTTCGAGGCCGACTCCGCCGCCCACCGGCTGCTCGAGTCGCTCGGCTACGGCGCCGTGCGCGTCTTCCGCGAGCTGCGCATCGAGCTCGAGGCGCCGCCGCCGGCACCCGAGTGGCCGGACGGGCTGCGCGTCGTCCCGTTCGACCCGGAGCGTGACGCGCTCGAGTTCCACGCCGCGCACCAGGAGGCGTTCGCGGATCACTGGGACTACACGCCGCGCGAGTTCGAGTCGTGGTCGAAGGGTCACCTCGGGAGCGAGCGCTTCGACCCGACGCTCTGGTGCGTCGTCCGCGCCGGGGACGGGATCGCCGCCGGGACGATCTGCACGGACGACACGTACGGTGGCGGCTGGGTCCACGCGCTGTTCACACGTCGCCCGTGGCGCAAGCAGGGCGTGGGCGCGGCGCTCCTCAGCGACTCGTTCGGGCGCTTCTGGGAGCGCGGCGAGCACAGCGTCGGGCTCGGCGTCGACGCGGCGAACGACACCGGCGCATTCCGCCTCTACGAGCGTGCCGGGATGGCGCCCGTGCTCGGCTGGGTGATGTACGAGAAGGAGCTCGGCGATGCTGGGTGAGCTGCGCGCCGCGGACGCCGGGGCGGTCGCGGCGCTCATCGTCGGCGCCAACCCACGACCCGGCATCGACGCGGACGACGCCGCCGCAGAGCGCCACCGCAGTGTCTTCCGCCGGCGGACCGTCGGGGCCTTCGTGTTGCTCGCCCTCGCTCCGGCTGCGGTCGCGATCCCCGCTCTCGCGGCGCTTGCCCTCGTGAGCGCCGTGTGCTCGCTGGTGGTCGCGTACGAGGCAATCCGCCACCGGCTCGGCCGGGGTCCGGGCCCGGCACCCTGAGCTTGCGGCTTGACCGAAAAGGCCGCTTTCAGCGTCGGCTCAGTCGATCGGCGGCGCCGCGCCGTACTCCTCGTCGCTGACGTGGTCACCCCACGTCGCCGGGTTGCCTTCGTCGTCGACCTCGAGCATCGCAAGGTGAGTCATGAAACGGATCGGCGCCGCGCCGTGCCAGTGATCCTCGCCCGGCTCGAAGAAGACGCGGTCGCCGGGCCGGATCACCTCGATCGGCCCGCCACGGCGCTGTGCGAGGCCGATGCCCTCCATGACGTAGATGGTCTGGCCGTTCGGGTGCGTGTGCCACGCCGTTCGCGCGCCTGGCGTGAAGTGGACGCTGCTCGCGCTCAGGCGGGACCGTTCGGACGGCGTCGCAACCGTATCGAGGTACACGGATCCGGTGAACCAGTCGCTCGGCCCCGCGGTCGTCTCGACGCTGTTCCTGGTGACCTCCATGATCATTCTCCTATCGTCCGGAAGATCGGCGCGCAGACTGGTGCCCACATCCTCCCCGGTCCGGGGTTTTCGCTGCAAGCCGGCGGTCATGCGGCAAATTATGCGGCCCGAAAGCCGGTTGCACTAGGAAGACAGTGCGGCACCGGCTGTCGCTCCCCGAGACGCCGGAAACGCGCGGCTCGGCCCCGCTCGAAGCTCGGAGAACCGCGCTAGGGTGGCCCGCGAAGGAAGCCGCCTTTTCCCCGTTCGCCAGTCCAATCTGAGCGGAGGCCGAGCGATATGAGCACCTCGACGCAGCGCACGAGCGACATTCGCACCGTCACAATCGAACTCGACGCCCGCGAGGTCGATTGGGAGTTCGCTCCCGGCCGGATGATTCGTGGGTTCGGCTACAACGGGCAAGTGCCTGGACCGCTGATCGAAGCCAACGTCGGCGACACGATCGAGGTTCGGCTGACGAGCAATCTGCCGCAGACGACGACGATCCATTGGCACGGCATCCGTGTGCCCGCGGAGATGGACGGAACCGAAGCTGTTCAGCCGGCCGTCGAGCCCGGGCAGACGTTCGATTACCGATTCGTCGTCCCCGATGCCGGCACCTTCTGGTACCACTCGCACACCAACGAGACCGAGCAGCTGGAACGCGGTCTCTACGGCGCCCTCGTCGTCCGCGACGCCGGCGGGCCGGGCTTCGACGCGGAGCGCGTGCTGCTCCTTGACGACCTAAAGCTCGACCCAGACGGAGAGGTCGCCCCCTTCGGCGACGAGCACGAGCACCACGCCGGGCGCGAAGGCGACGTGCGACTCGTGAACGGTAGGCAAGAGCCCGAGCTTGAGATTGCCGGTGGCACGATCGAGCGTTGGCGCGTTGTGAACGCAGCGAACACGCGCTTTGTTCGGCTCTCGATCGGCGGACGCTCGTTCGCGGTCATCGGGACGGACGGCGGGCTTCTGCGAGAGCCGCTCCAAACGACCGAGGTCTTGGTCACGCCCGGCGAGCGTGTTGATCTCGCGGTCGGTCCCTTCGAGGCCGGGGAGGAGCTCGCGGTCGAAGCGCTTCCGTACGACCGAGGCAAAGGTGAAAGAGAGCGTGAAGCATTCGCGACGTTACGAGTCGCGCCCGCGGCAGCGTCGCAGGCGAAGATTCCCTCGGCGCTTCGCGAAATCGAACCCCTCGTACCGCCTGATGCCGAGCCAACGCGGACGATCGATCTCAAGGCGCTCATGCACGCCGGTCATCACCAACGCGCCGACCCGGTCCGCGTCGGGGACCTCCAGGTCTGGGATCTCGTCAATGAGACAGGCCAGGATCACCCGTTCCACCTGCACGGGTTCTTCTTTCAGGTCCTGCAGGAGGAAGGGAAGCCGCCGCCGGTCCTGGCCTGGAAGGACACGGTCAACGTGCCTCGCAAGAGTCGGACGCGGATTGCCTGGTTACCCGACAACCGCCCGGGCGAGTGGATGTATCACTGCCACATCCTCGAGCACCACGCGATGGGGATGATGGCGCACTTCGCGGTAGTGCCCTAAGCGGCATGAACAGCGTCGAACGAGACATCGATTCCTCGCCAACGGAGCGTCTCGAGGTTCTCGTCATCGGCGCGGGGCAAGCCGGGCTTGCGATCGGGTATTTCCTCAAGCGTCAGGGCCGGCGATTTGTGATCGTCGAGGCCGCCGATTCTGTCGGTGCGGCATGGCGGAGCCGCTGGGAGTCGCTCGTCCTCTTCACGCCCCGACGCTATGACAGCCTTCCCGGCCTCCCCTTCCCCGGCGACCCGGACGGCTATCCGACCCGGGATGAAGTGCTTGCCTACCTCGAAAGCTACGCGGAGACATTCGAGCTTCCGATCGAGCTGAACAGCGCGGTGCGCTCGTTGAGCAAGAACGATGGGAGCTTCGTTCTGAAGATCGGCCGCCGCACGATCGAGGCTGAGCAGGTAGTCGTCGCGACGGGCCCGTTTCAGGCTCCGCGCGTGCCGGAGTTCGCGGAACAGCTCGCACCCGATGTGTTCCAGATCCATAGCACCGAATATCGAAGCCCGAGCCAGATCCCAGACGGGACGGTTCTCGTCGTTGGCGGAGGCAACACCGGCTTTCAGATCGCAAAGGAGCTGTCGTCAACCCATGATCTTCATCTCGCCGTCGGTTCGCGGCAGACGCCGCTACCTCAGTCGATCCTTGGACGCGATCTGTTTTGGTGGTTGACCGAGGTCGGCCTTCTCAAGAAGAACGTCGAGTCGCGGATCGGACGACGGCTACGAGAGCGAGAGACGCTGATCGGATCGAGCCCGCGCGAGCTAAGACGCCGCTATGGCGTCGATCTGAAGCCTAGGGCCGTCCAAGCCTCGGGACGGACGGTCACGTTTGCGGACCGGAGCGACCTCGAAGTCGACGCCGTGGTCTGGGCAACCGGATACCGCGCCGACTACACCTGGATCAAGCTCCCCATCCTCGATCAGCGCGGTGAGGCGCGCCACCGCCGCGGCGTCACCGGCGTTCCGGGGCTCTACTTCCTCGGGTTGACGTGGCAGCACACGCGCGGGTCCGCACTGCTCGGCTGGGTCAAAGAAGACGCGGAGTTCATCGCAGACCAAATCACGAGGAGCACGCAATCCGATCAAGGTCGCGCTGTTGCGGCCGCAGCCCACACCTGATCGCGCCGGCCCCGCTGCCGTCCCGCACCCCCTCCCCGAAATCACTGGCAACGGTGAAGCGAAAGTTTTCGCCGGAACCGGCGTCTATCTCTCCGGGCCAGCGCTGCGGCGGCTGGCCCTGATCCCTTCCCGCCGCCTCTGAGCAATCTGCGGCCGACGTCGCCGAAGGATTGCTCCCAGGACTTCGAGCAATCACAATGAAGAGGCAACCCGCAGCGCCTACTCCCGGGGGTTAACCAGTGGCCAAGAAAGTCTTGACTTCCGCGCCGAAAGCCGAAGCAAACGGCCAGGCGCAGCAGGACGGATCCGCCTCGCGCGGCGCGCTCGTCGCCGACATCATCATCGCGAACGCGCCGGACCCGGTCTTCGTCTCCGACCTGGAGGGGAAGATCCTCCAGGCAAACGACGCCGTCTCCGAGCTGCTCGGCTTCCGCAAGGACGAGGTCGTCGAGCAGTCGCTCTCGCGTTTCATCAGCCCCGAGGAGACGCAGGAGTTCACCGCCGCCCTGCGCGAGGTGGTCGAGCGAGGCGTCACCCGCGACGCGGTCCTGAACCCGCGCTCGGCGGCCGGCGAAGTAATTCCCACCACACTCAACGCCTCGGCCCTCCGCGACGCCGACGGCAAGGTGATCGGCGCGATCGGGATTCTGCGCGACATGCGCGAGCTCGACAAGGCCCGAGCCTTCGCGCAGCGGCTGATCGACGACGCGCCCGACCCCGTCTTCGTCTCGGACCTCGAGGGCAAGATCATCCAGGCCAACGACGCCGTCTCGCAGCTGCTGGGCTTCCGGCAGGACGAAGTGGTCGAGCAGTCGCTTTCGCGCTTCATCAGTCCCGAGGAGACGCGGGAGTTCATGGCCGCGCTCGACGAGGTCGTCGAGCGCGGGGTGACCCGGAACGCGGTGCTGAACCCGCGCTCGGCGGCCGGCGAGGTGATTCCGACCAGCCTCAACGCCTCGGCGCTTCGCGACGCCGACGGCAAGGTGATCGGCGCGATCGGAATTCTGCGCGACATGCGCGAGCTCGACAAGGCCCGCGCCTACGCTCAACGGCTGATCGACGACGCCCCCGACCCCGTCTTCGTCTCGGACCTCGAGGGCAAGATTCTTCAGGCGAACGAGGCGGTCTCCCAGCTGCTGGGCTTCCGGCAGGACGAAGTCGTCGAACAATCGCTCTCGCGCTTCATCAGCCCGGAAGAGACGCGCGAGTTCACCGCCGCCTTGCGTGAGGTGGTCGAGCGAGGGGTGACCCGGAACGCGGTGCTGAACCCGCGCTCGGCGGCCGGCGAGGTGATTCCGACCAGCCTCAACGCTTCCGCCCTTCGGAACGCCGACGGCAAGGTAATCGGCGCGATCGGCGTTCTCCGCGACATGCGCGAGCTGGACAAAGCCCGCGCTTACGCCCAGCGCCTGATCGATGACGCCCCGGATCCGGTGTTCGTCTCCGACCTGGAAGGCAAGATCATCCAGGCAAACGAGGCCGTCTCAGGGCTGCTCGGCTTCCGGCAGGACGAGGTGGTCGAACAATCGCTCTCGCGCTTCATCAGCCCGGAAGAGACGCGCGAGTTTACGGCCGCCCTGCGCGAGGTGGTTGAGCACGGCGTCACCCGAAACGCACGCCTGAACCCGCGCAGCGCCTCCGGCGAGGTGATTCCGACGACGCTGAACGCGTCCGCACTGCGCGACTCTGACGGAAAAGTAATCGGTGCCATCGGCATCCTCAGAGACATGCGCGCCTATGAGGAGGTCGTGCGAGACCTCGAGCAGTCGAAGACCGAGCTGCAGGAGAAGATTCTCGACCTTGAGAAGTTCGAGGAGGTCGTGGTTGGGCGCGAGCTGAAGATGATCGCGCTCGAGAAGGAGCTCGAGAATCTCCAGCGGGAGAACGAGAAGCTCAAGGCGGCCCGCGCCTCGGCCTGATGAGCGCAGAACCTGAGGGGTCGGCAGCCGGCCCGGGCAACGGCGGGGCCGAGCTCGACCCGGCCGCGCTGCACGAGCAGATCGAGCAGCTAGAGGCCCGGGTCCAGCTCGCGGAGGAGCGTCGGCGGGCGCTCGTCCACATCATGGGCGACCTGAACGAGTCGAACCAGAAGCTCGCCGACCAGCGCAAGGCGATGCTGCACATCCTCGGCGACTACGAGAACGACCGGAGCCGGCTCGCCCGGCAGACCGAGCGCCTCGACAACTCGCGTCGCGCGCTCCTCCACATCCTCAAGGACTCGCACGAGTCAAACCTGCGGCTCGGCGACAGCCGCAAGGCGATGATCCACATCATGGGCGACCTGCGTGAGACCACGCAGGAGATGGAGCGGCGCGAGCAGGAGCTGCGGGACAAGCAGGAGCAGCTCGTCCAGGCGGGCAAGCTCGCCACCCTGGGCGAGCTCACAACCGGCGTCGCGCACGAGCTCAACAACCCGCTCAACAACATCGGCCTCTACGTCGGGAACGTGATCGACCGGATCAGGCTCGGAGATGACGAAACCGAGCCGCTCGTGAGCGATCTCGAGAAAGCGATGGAGCAGGTACGGAAGGCGACGGAGATCATCTCCCACCTCCGCACCTTCGGCCGGGCCGCACGGGTCAGCGTCGAGCTGGTCGACGTCGACGACGTGATCGAGCGCTCGCTGCTGCTCGTGCACGAGCAGCTTCGGCTCCGCGGGATCGAGGTCGAGCTCGAGCTCTGTCCCGACGAGCTACTCGTGCTCGCCAACCCGATTCAGCTCGAGCAGGTCTTCATCAACCTGCTCACGAACGCCCGGGACGCGCTCGCCGATTCGAAGCGCAAGACGATCCGGATCGCCTCGAGCCGCGACGAGGAGCGAATCAGAATCGCCTTCTCGGACACCGGTCCCGGGATCCCGCGCGAGCTGGAGCAGCGGATCTTCGACCCGTTCTTCACGACCAAGGAGGTCGGGATGGGGACCGGCCTCGGGCTGTCGATCACCTACAGCATCCTCCGGGAATACGCAGGCGACATCTCCGTCACCAGCCGGCCGGGTAACGGGGCCACGTTCGTGATCGAGCTGCCCTTCGCAGACGAGCACCCACCCGAGGAGCCGCTGCTGTGAACGCGCGGATCCTGCTCGTCGACGACGACAGGGCGCTGCTCGACGCGCTCCCCGAAGCGCTCCGGTTGCGGATGGACGGAATTCAGATCGATACGTCC
Organism: Actinomycetota bacterium; assembly: GCA_005884005.1. Taxonomy (GTDB): domain Bacteria; phylum Actinomycetota; class Thermoleophilia; order Gaiellales; family Gaiellaceae; genus 13-2-20CM-68-14. The sequence continues at coordinate 23,994 of VAWI01000025.1, read as the reverse complement.
GAAACGGCCGTCGACGCCCTCGAGCGAATCAAGCAGACCGACTACGACGCCATCGTCAGCGACGTCAAGATGCCGGGCATGGACGGGCTCGCGCTGCTGCATGAGATCCGCGAGCTCCGCCCGACGACGCCGACACTGATGATCACCGGGCACGGGGAGCGTGAGCTCGCGGTGCAGGCGCTGCGCGGCGGCGCTTACGACTTCGTCCAAAAGCCGATCGACCGCGACTACTTCGTCGCCTCGCTCGAGCGGGCGATCCAGCTGCGTACCCTCGACCGCAAGGTCGAGCAGCAGCGGCTCGCGCTCGAACGGCATGCTCGGGTGCTCGAGCACGTCGACGACGGCGTCTTCCTCGTCGACGACGACGGTGTGATCCAGCATTGGAATCCGGCGGCACAGGCGATCACCGGCATCGCGCCGGAGCGAGCGCTCGGCCGGCCGGCGGAGGCGACGCTGCCGGGTTGGGACGCGGTCGCGCCGGTGATTCCGATCGCGGCCGCGCCGGGGCCGGGCAGCCTCGAGGCCAAGGTCATCCCGCTCGACCTCGACGGGCGCGAGTTGTGGATCTCGATCTCGGGCGTCACGTTCAGCGACGGAATCGTCTACGCCTTCCGCAGCCTGACGGAGGAGCGTGCGCTCGACGAGCTCAAGGGCGAGTTCATCGCCACCGTCTCGCACGAGCTGCGCACACCGCTCGCCGCGATCTACGGGTCGGCCCAGACCCTGCTCCGGGAGGACATCGAGCTCGGTGAGCCCGACAAGAAGCGCCTGCTTGACGTGATCGCCCACGAGTCCGAGCGCCTCGGCCGAATCGCGGACGACATCCTGTTCGCAAACAAGCTCGATTCGGGCCAGTTCGCCCTCGGCGAAAAAGGAGTCGATCTCCGCGTGCTCGCGCGAGACGTGGTCGAGGAGATGCGCGCCTGTTTCGTCGCACGGACCGACATCTCGATTGAGCTCGCGGCTCCCGACACCCTCGAGTCGGTCGCCGGCGATCCGGACAGGCTGCGCCAAGTCTTTATCAACCTGATCGACAACGCCGTCAAGTACTCACCCGAGGGCGGCCGGGTCGAGCTCGCGATCGCGCCGCGCGATGGCGGCATTCGCATCGCTGTCCGCGACGAAGGGATCGGCATCGCGCCCCTCGAGCAACGGCGGATCTTCGGCAAGTTCTACCGCGTCGATCCCGAGCTCGCGCGCGGCGTCGGCGGCACCGGGCTCGGCCTCTACATCTGCCGCGAGCTCGTTCGCCGGATGGGAGGCCGCCTCTCGGTCAGCTCTGAGGAGGGAAAGGGCTCGATCTTCATCGTCGATTTGCCGGTTCAGACGGCGGGCGGCGCCGAGCGCGGAGCCGCGGTCGCTCAAACCGCTTAGGCCCCCGGGCCGGCTAGCCGGAAAGCGCGGCTTTGCTGACGATGTCGAAGAGCGGACGCTGCTCGACGACCTTCTCGCCGTCTACAACTTGGTGGGCGCGAAGGACTGAGTATTGATCGCGGTCGCGATGGACGTCCTCGTATTCGGCGACCTTCATGTCCACACGCCCTAGACAAGCACCGTCCGCGCACTCGCAGATGAACGGGACGAACTGGCCAGCCGGGACGACTTCCACGGCGAGAGTGGACAGGCGCTCATTCGCGCTCCGAACCGTCTGTTGATTCTGGATCAGCCACTCGTTACCGGCATCCATTCCCCCCTACGCCCCATTGCGGCGACGCGGATCGGTCTCGACCGCGTAATCGCTCTCGGTCACCTTCTGGACGATCGTCCAGCCGTCCCGGCTGTCGATGACCTTCTCGACCTGGAGGATCTCGTGGCCGGAGACGATCACGAAGAACGTCGAGTGCGCACGCACCGACTCGTACGCCTGGTGATTCATCGTGACCGTTTCAGTGCAATCCTCGTTGCTGCACTCGCAGACGAACTGCATCGATCCGTCCTGAAAGCCGTCTGAGAGCTCGAGGAGGCGCTCGTTGACCTCGCGAAACAACGCCTGGTTGCGCGCCAGCCGTTCCAGAGAAACAGACATGGCCGTCCTTCCTGCTGCGGGGCGCCGGGCGGAGACCTCTGAAGCGCCGCCAGCAGCCAGGGCTGGAGAACGGCGGAGGAGACGGGAGACGCCAAGCGGGCGTCCGGCCTTGTCATTGAGGGTATCACTGCTCCACGTAGCATCGGCCCATGGCCGCGCCGATCCGCGTCGGAGTCTGCTCGTGGGCAGACGAGACGCTGACCAAGGTCTGGTATCCGAAAGGGGTCAAGTCCGGCGAGGAAAGACTGCGCTACTACGCGGAGCGCTTCGACGTCGTCGAGGCGAACTCCACGTATTACCGCCTGCCGGAGCCGCAGATGGTCGAGAACTGGGCCGAGCGAACGCCGCCCGGGTTCACGATGCACGTGAAGGCGTTTGGCGTCATGACCCGCCATCCGGTCAAGGTCGACCAGCTGCCGTCCGACCTCCGCGACGTGCCAACCGATGCCCGCGGCCGAGTCGACAGGCCGCCGCGCGAGTACCGCGCCGCGGTCTTCAAGCGCTTCCACGACGCTCTCGAGCCGCTCCGCTCGGCCGGGAAGCTCGGCGGAATCTTGATGCAATTCCCGCCCTACGTGGTCTACAGGCCGCAGTCGCTCGAGTACCTGGAGTGGTCGCACGAGCAGCTTCGCGGCGACGAGATGCTGGTCGAGTTCCGCCACGCGAGCTGGCTCGACGATGAGAACCGCGCCGACACACTTCGCTTCCTCGAGGAGCACGCGATGACCTACGTCACCGTCGACGCGCCCCAGACCGGTGGCAAGAACGTGCTTCCCACCGTCGCTGCGGCGACGAGTGAGACCGGCTATGTCCGCTTCCACGGCCGCAACGCCGAGACCTGGAACAAGCGCACCAGAAGCGCTGCCGAGCGCTTCGATTACCTCTACTCCGAGGAAGAGCTGCGCGAGTGGGTGCCGCGGCTGGAGGAACTCGCGGGCGAGACGAAGCTCGTGTACGCGATGTTCAACAACAACGGCCGCTCGGCCATGCCCTCGCCGGGACCACCGGAGGCAAAAGAGAACGAGCAAGCCGGATTCGTTGCGCAGGCGCCGACGAACGCGCAGATGTTGAAGCGGCTTTTGGGGCAGTAGGAGCGCTCGCCGGGACTATCATCGACAGCGCAAGTCTCGAGGAAAGGGGGCGACATGCCTGAGCGCGTCTTGGCGCAGCTTCCGCAGGGCGTCGTCCTGGTCGATCCGGAGCTGGTGATCGAGTATGCGAATCCGGCCGCCGAGCGCCTGCTCGGAGCGGGCTCGGGGGGCGACCCCCTACCGGATCCGTGGCCGGATTTTTCGCTCCGGGAGCTCGCGACCGCCCTCTTCGGCTCCGATCCCCCGCCTCGCGGCAGGCTCGTCGAGACCGACCGCCATTTCTACTGGGTAGAAGGGCTTCCGCCCTCGACGGCCGAGACCGCGATCCTGATCGTCGAAGACGTCACCGAGCGCGAGCGCGCGCGCCAGAGCGAGCGCGAGTTCGTGGAGAACGCCGCGCATGAATTGCGGACGCCGCTGGCGGCGATCGTCAGCGTCATGGATGTGCTGGAAAGCGGCGCCAAGGACATTCCCGAGGCGCGCGACCGCTTCCTCAAGCACATCCGTGTGCACAGCGAGCGGCTCTCGCGGCTCGCGAGGTCGCTGCTCGTCCTCGCCCGGCTCCAGACCGGCGTCGAGCAGCCGCGGCTGACGGTCGTGCCGGTGCGACCGCTGTTGGAGGAGATCGCGACGCGCCTCGACCCCGCCGGCGGCGTCGAGGTCTCGGTCCGCTCGTCTGAGCAGACCGGGGCGCTCGCCGACCGCGATCTCCTTCATCGGGCGATCGCGAACGTGGCCGAGAACTCGGCCAAGCACACGCGGACCGGAGAGATCGTCCTCGAGGCCCGGGAGAGCGGGGCGACGACCCAGATCGAGATCCGCGACACCGGACCAGGGATGACCGCCGAGGAACTGGCGCGGGCGTTCCAACGCTTCTATCGCTCCTCGAACGGCACCGACGGGTTCGGCTTGGGTCTAGCGATCGCCGAGGAAGCCGTCCGCGCGCTTGGTGGCACGATCGAGCTCGAGTCCGAGCCGGGTGCGGGAACGCGAGTTTGCGTCGCGGTGCCGAGCGCGAAGATCATCGGCTGATGCCGGAGCGGATCCTGATCGTCGAGGACGAGCCGGCGATCGCCGAGGCGGTCGAGTATGCACTGAGGGCCGAGGGCTTCGAGGTCGAGGCGGTGGACGACGGAAACGATGCCCTGGAGCAGGCTCGCACCCGGCCCTACGATCTCCTCGTCCTCGACCTGATGCTGCCCGGGCTCTCGGGTATCGAGGTCTGCCGGCGGCTGCGCGAGGAGAGCCCGGTCCCGATCCTGATGCTGACCGCGAAGGACGGCGAGGTCGACCGAGTCCTCGGGCTCGAAGTCGGAGCCGACGACTACGTGGCAAAGCCCTTCTCCATGCCCGAGCTCGTGGCGCGCGTACGAGCCCTGCTCCGCAGGCGCAAGCTCGACAGTCGCGAGAGCATCACGAGGCTCCGGGTCGGCGAGCTCGAGCTCGATCTGGCGAAGCACGAAGCCCGTCTCGCGGATGAGCAGGTGCCGTTGACCGCGTTCGAGCTCAAGCTGCTGGCGCTCCTCGCCGGCCAGCCGGGGCGCGTCTTTTCACGGCGCGAGATCATGGGACACCTGTGGGACAGCTCGTACGTGGGCGACGAACGAGCGTGTGATCTACACGTCTCGAACATCCGCCGCAAGATCGAGCGCGACCCGGTTCGACCGGAACGGCTGGTGACTGTTCGGGGCATCGGCTACAAGCTTCAGCCCGTGTAGGCAAACGCCTACAGAACACTGATACGCCGCTTGCGGACCGCGTCGTACGCTCGCCGCGTGTACCTGGATGAGTTCCGCGCGGCGGTGGCGAAGCTTACGCGCGAGCTCGCGCTCGTCTCGGCGTCGGGTGAACTAGACCTGTACTCCGCGGGGTGCCTCAGAGCTCGCATCGAGGAAGCTGACACCGTGGGGGCGGACACGGTCCTCGTGGACCTGTCCGAGATCAGCTTCCTCGACTCCGCCGGGCTCGGTGTGCTCGTCCAGGAAACCGAGCGTCTGGAGGGCCGCGGCCACTCCCTCGTTCTCGTGACCAACGATCCGCGCACACGCCGGGTCGTCGAGGTGACTGGTCTCAACCGGGTTCTTCGAACCTACGCGACCCTCCAGGACGCCCTGGCCGACCTCGTTCCCCAGCCGCTGACCGCGGCCGTGCGGCGACGATCGCCGGAGGCGGCATGACCACGCGGACGAGCAAGACCCCGGCCACGAAGCCAAGACTCCTCTTCTTCCAGTCCGGGTCGTCGGGGCGCTGCCGCCGAGTCGAGGGGTTCCTCGCGCAGGTTCTCCAACGGCGGTCCAACCACGACACGTTCGAGCTTGTCCGCGTCGACGCGGACGCCCATGCCGAGCTGGTCGAGCGGTTCAAGATCGAGACGATCCCGACGCTCGTCGTCGTCGCCGGCAAGCGTGCCCAGGCCTGGTTGCCGAACCCGCAGGGCTGCCGCGACATCGAACGATTCCTCGCACCGTGGCTCCGATGAGCCCACGCTGACCTCTACGGCGGCCGATTCCTCTCCCTCGCCGCCGTAGAGAGTCAGCCGTAGTCCGCCGCACCAACTGTCGGTAGCGTCTCTTGGGTGCTTCCCTGGCCGACCGATTTCGCAGGCCGCTTCGACGAGCATCGGTTCGAAAGCGAGGCCCTGAAGGGAAACGCGCTCGGTGATCCGCATGTGCGGCCGCTCTGGATCTACGTGCCGCCGGGCTACGACGACGAACCTGACCGCCGCTACCCCTCGATCTACCTGATCCAGGGGCTGACCGGCCAGCTCGAAATGTGGCGAAACCGGGCGGCGTTCCGCAGGAACCCGCCCGAGCTGATGGACGACCTCTTCGCCTCGCGCGAGGCGCCGCCCGCCGTGTTGGTCTGGGTCGACGCCTGGACGTCACTCGGCGGCAGCCAGTTTCTCGACTCGCCCGGAACCGGTCGCTACCACACCTATCTCTGCGAAGAGATCGTCCCTTGGGTGGACGCGCGCTACCGCACGCTCGCCGGCCGTGACCACCGCGGGATCGCGGGCAAGTCGAGCGGCGGCTACGGAGCGATGGTGACGCCGATGTTGCGGCCCGATCTCTTCGGCGGCTTCGCGACCCATGCCGGCGATGCGCTCTTCGAGGCCTGCTACCAGCCCGAGTTCCGTGTCTCGGCGCGCGCTCTCCGGGACGACTACGACGGCTCCTTCGATCGCTTCTGGGAGGACTTCCGCTCCCGGCCGCCGTTCTCGAAGAAGACCGACTATCCGCTCCTGAACGACTGGTGCATGGCGGCCTGCTACTCGGCCGACGAAGACGGCACGATCCACCTCCCTTACGAGCCGCTGACTGCCGAGCTCAAACCCGAGATCTGGGAGCGGTGGCTTGCCTGGGACCCGGTGCGGATGGTTCCTCGCTCCACGGATGCGCTGAGATCCCAGAAGGCGATCTACATCGACGCCGGCACCCGCGACGACGCCTACCTCGACCTGGGCGCCGAAGCCTTTCGCGCCGCCTTGGAGGAGATCGGGATCAGTGACTACTTCTTCGAGCTCTTCGACGGCACGCACGCCGGGATCGAGTACCGCTACCCGCTCGCGGTCAAGTACTTGGCCGAGAAGCTGGCGGCGTGATCGTCGCTTCACCGCCGCCGCTCGTCTGCCTCGATCCCGGCCACGGCACGCCGCCGGCGATCGGGCGGCAGGCCGAGCCGATCGGACCGGGGTCGGGCGTGTTGAAGATCAAGGACGGTGGTGGCGCGGCCGGGGAGGCAGTTGTGAACCTTGCGATCGCCAAGAAGACGCGGACGCTGCTGCTCAGGCGCGGGTACCGCGTCGCAATGACGCGCACCGGCTCCGTGTTCAGTTACGGAAACGGCGGCAACATCGCGCGCGCCCAGTTCTGCAACCGGAGGCACGCCGCACTGATGCTGCGGATCCACGCCGACGGTGCGGTCGACCGATCCCTGCATGGCTTTGCGACGCTGTATCCGGCCTGGCACAAGAGTTGGACCGACGACATCTACAAGCGCAGCCTGAAGGCGGCGCGCCTTGTGCAGGCCGCGGCGTTGCGTGCGACCGGGGCAGCCAACCACGGGCTCGTCGAGCGGACCGATTTGACCGGTTTCAACTGGGCGAACGTGCCGGCGATCCTGGTCGAGTGCGGCTTCATGTCGAATCCGACCGAGCGGCGGCTGCTGCAGTCGAGCGCGTACGAGTGGAAGGTCGCGCGCGGCCTGACGGCCGGCACTGCCGCGTTCACTCCTTTGCGCTAGTGCCGGGCCCGCGCATCTCGCGGGCCGCCGCCTGGCCGCGATCGTGGACCGCGGCACGCTTCGCCTCGAGCGTTTCGGCGTCGACCTCGTCCACCGCCGTCTCTCCCGACTCGAATTGCTCGCGCTCCTCGACGAGCTGCTTCGAGTCGTCGAGCTTTCGCCGCAGCTCGTCTGCCCTCGGGTCGGCGGCCGGCTTCGGCTGACGCCGCAGCGCCCGGTACGCCATTCCCGCGGTTCCGAGCGCGCCGGCGATCCAGGCGGCGCGGTTCCTCACGAGGGCGATGCTACTCTTCCCCGGCTTCCTGTCTCGCCGTCGCGCCGTATGCCCCGAAGCGGCGCCCGCAGGCGAGGCCGACTCAGACCGTGGGAAGGAGTGATTCGGGACGATGATCGGCTACGAGATCCTGCTCATGCTCGACCCCGAGCTGCCCGAGGACCGGCAGGAGGAGATCGTCGCGCGCGTGCGCGAGAGCATCGAGGGCTCAGGCGGCAGCTGGGGCGCTCACGACGTCTGGGGCCGGCGGCGCCTGGCCTACGAGATCGACCACAAGCCCGAGGGTGTCTACCACCTGCTCACCTTCGACGCGGAGCCGGAGGCGCTGGCCGAGGTCTCGCGGGTGCTCAAGATCACGGACGGCGTCATGCGCCATCTCGCGGTCAAGCGTACGGCGGCGACAGGTCCGGCGCAGCCGCTAGAAAGTAGCGTCGAGCACAGGCAGGATTCCGAAGACCAAGCGACACCCGTCGGGTGAGGAGGTTTTAGATGGCCGCCAACATCAACAGAGTCGTGCTCGTGGGCAATCTGACGAAGGATCCCGAGCTGCGCCACACGCCGAGCGGGACCGCTGTCTGCAGCCTGCGGCTGGCCGTCAACACGCGCCGCAAGGACAGCGCAACCGGCGAGTGGACGGAGAAGCCGAACTACTTCGACATCACCGTCTGGGGCAACCAGGGCGAGAGCTGCGCGCAATACCTCTCCAAGGGCCGCCCCGTCGCTGTCGACGGCCGGCTCGAGTGGCGCGAATGGGACGCCCAGGACGGGACGAAGCGACAGGCGGTCGAGATCATCGCCGACAGCGTCCAGTTCCTGGGCGGCCGCGGCGAGGGCGAGGGCGGCCAGCCGCAGTTCGTTCCTGCGGGCACGGCCGCGCAGACCGAGAACGCGGACTTCGCCGCCGCGGACGACGACATCCCGTTCTAATGGCTCAGCAGAAAGACAGGCAGCAGCAGCGCCGGCGCGGCGGGCCCTCCACCGGGCCGATCCGGAAGAAGAACTGCTGGTTCTGCCGGAACAAGATCGTAGAGGTCGACTGGAAGGACGCGAACCAGCTGCGCCGCTACGTCTCCGAGAAGGGGAAGATCCGCTCGCGCCGGATCACCGGCGCCTGCCGGCGCCACCAGCGGCAGGTAGCGGTGGCGGTGAAGCGCGCGCGTGAGATGGCGCTCCTGCCCTACGTGGCCGAGGGCCGCGAAGAGCGCCCGGACGGCCGGCGCGACCGCGGCGACCGAGACCGAGATCGGGAGCGGTAGTGCAAGTCATCCTGCGCGAGGACATCGAGAAGGTCGGGCTCCGCGGCGAGGTCGTCGACGTCGCCGCCGGCTTCGCGCGCAACTACCTGCTGCCGCGGCGTCTGGCCGAGCCCGCTGCGCCCGGTCGCGTGGCGGAGCTGGAGAAGCTGGCCGCAAGCCGCTCACAGCACGAGGCGCAAAGCTTCGAGCAAGCCCAGCAGCTCGTGCAGAAGCTCGAGGACGCCGAGATCCGCTTCGACGTCCAGGCCGGCGAGACCGGCACCCTCTTCGGCTCCGTCACCGCGACCGATATCGCCGACCGGGTCTGGGAGTCACAGCGTGTCCGGATCGACCGGCGCAAGCTCGACCTCCCCGAATCGATCAAGCGGATCGGCCGCTATGAGGTTCCGGTCGAGCTCTTCGCCGACGTGACCGCGACGCTTCGCCTGGCGGTCGTGCCCGAAGGCGGTGAGCTGCCTCCCGAGGAGGAGCTGCAGGCGCTCGATCAGGTCGCCGCCCAGGAAGAAGCTGCGGCTGCAGCCGAGGCCGAGGAGGCCCGCGCCGCAGAAGAGGCCGCGACCGAAGCCGCAGTCGCCGAGGCGCAGGCCGAAGAGCAGCCGGCCGACGAAGAGCCTCCGGCCGGCGATACGCCGGCCGAGCCGGCGACAGAGACCCAGACGAACGAGAACTAGCCTCGCCGGCGCGGTTTCGCGCCGGGCCGGCCACCGCCAGTCGCAGGGTCGTCGGCGCGGCTGTCCAGCTAGCCTCGTTTGCCGTGGATCTTTCCCCAGCGGTTTCCACCGCCTGGGGATTGCCGCTCAAACTTCCCGCAAGCAGCGTCAAATCTACCCACAGATCTGTCCGGTAGATTTGCGAACATATGTTCCATAGTGCCTGCAGATCGGCCGAACCCGTCTAGTAGGAACAGGCCTGTTATTCACAGGCCTTCACATCCGGCCACGTCCGCTGTTGACTACCCTGGCATGCCTCAGGTCGCCCAGCTCGCCCAGGCGCCGCAGCCCTCGCAGACCGCCCTGGTCCCGCCCCAGAATCTCGACGCGGAGGAGTCCGTCCTCGGCGCGATGATGCTCTCCCCCGGCGCGATCGGGGCGGTCAGCGAGGTACTCGACGCCTCCGACTTCTATCGCGAGAGTCACGCGAAGATCTACCGCGCCGCCCTGGCTCTCTATGCCAAGGGCGACCCCGTCGATGCGATCACACTCGTCGACGAGCTCGAGGAGCGCGGCGATCTCGACGACGTCGGCGGCAAGGTCCGCATTCATGAGCTCGCGGCTCTCGTGCCCGCGAGCGCGAATGCCGGCCACTACGCGCGAATCGTGCGCGAGATGGCGACGTTACGCGGGCTGATCAACGCGGGCAGCGAAATCTCACGCCTGGGCTGGGAGCGCCCGGGCGAGGCCGGCGACCTGGTCGACAAGGCCGAGCAGGTCGTCTTCGATCTCTCGCAGGCGCGCGTAACGGGCGAGTTCACCCACATCGACGAGCTTCTGAAGGAGGGCTTCGAACGCATCACGGCCCTCTACGAGGCCGGCGCCGACATTACCGGTGTTCCCTCCGGGTTCCGCGATCTCGATCGGCTTACGTCGGGCTTCCAGCCCGGCAACTTGATCATCGCGGCTGCCCGCCCTTCCATGGGTAAGTCGGCGCTAGGCCTCTGTATGGCGGCGAACCTCGCCGTGCGGCACCAAACGCCCGTCGCGATCTTTACGCTCGAGATGTCGAAGTCGGAGGTCACGCAACGCCTGATGTGCAGCGAGGCCAAGGTCGAGTCGAACCGGCTCCGGAGCGGCAAGCTCGGCCCCGACGACTGGCCGCGGCTGACCGCGGCCTGCGACAAGCTCGCGAAGGCGCCGATCTACGTCGACGACACGGGCTCGATCACGATGATGGAGATCCGTTCGAAGGCTCGCCGCCTGAAGACACGCGAGCCCAATCTTGGCCTTGTCGTCGTCGACTACCTGCAGCTGATGACCTCGGGCGCGACGGCCGAGAACCGCGTCCAAGAGGTCTCGCAGATCTCGAGGAACCTGAAGGTGCTCGCGCGTGACCTCGACGTGCCGATCCTGGCGATGTCCCAGCTTTCGCGCGCGGTCGAGCAACGCCACGACAAGCGGCCGATCCTTTCCGACTTGCGCGAATCGGGATCGATCGAGCAGGATGCCGACCTCGTCATGTTCATCTATCGCGACGAGTACTACAACGATGAATCCGACCAGCAAGGCCTGGCCGAGGTGATCCTGGCCAAGCACCGGAACGGGCCGACCGACGCGGTCAAGCTCTCGTTCCTGAAGCGATACGCGAAGTTCGCGGACCTGGCAGCGGCGGCGTAACCGATCGGGAGGTGACTGAAGTTGTTCGAGCAGACGATTGTCCTCCTCGGCTCGTCAACTAATTTCGCCGTCGTCTGCCAGGCCTGCGAGAGCCGCGGGCTCGGCTTCGGAGAAGAGCAGTCCTCGATCGTGCGCGGCAAGCTCGGCCTCGGCCACGACCTCGCCTGGACCGAATGCGAGCGCGGCCACCGCATCCGCGCCGTCCGGGCCGGGCGCGACGTGCACGTCGAGATGACGTCGTCGCTCTGGTGACGGCGTAAGCTCCTCGCGATGCGTGTCCTCGACAAGTTCCTTCAGGGCTGGGTAAAACGTCTGCGCGACCGCCGCACCGCCGTGGCGCTCGACGACGCCGGCTCGAAGAACAGAAGGAAGCGGTCCGCGACCAACGGGCGGCAGAGGACTATCCTTCCCGCGGCGGCGGCTACATAGGCCGCTGAGCCGGAGGCGGCCGCCGGCCACCGCGTCAGGCAGACTCCAGGCGTGCCCGCGACGGTAATCGTCGGCGCCCAGTGGGGAGACGAAGGCAAGGGCAAGATCGTCGACCTGCTCGCCGAGCACTCCGACCTCGTCTGCCGCTACAACGGCGGGCCGAACGCCGGTCATACGATCGTCGTCGGCGGCGAGACCTTCAAGGTCCGGCACATCCCGTCCGGGATCCTGCGGGGCAAGGAGTGCGTGATCGGCGCGGGCTGCGTCGTCGATCCGGAAGTCCTGGTCGAAGAGCTGGACGAGCTCGCAGCGCGAGGAGTTCCGGTCGACCGCCTGCATCTGTCGGCGAACGCCCACGTGATCATGCCGTGGCACGTCGCGATCGACCAGGGCAGCGAGCGGCGCCTCGGCAAGCTGAAGATCGGAACGACGAAGCGAGGGATCGGACCGACCTACGCGGACAAGGCATTTCGGCTGGGGATTCGCGTCCAAGACCTCCTGGATCCGAAGATCTTCCGCCAGAAGCTGGAGGTCGCGCTCGCCGAGAAGAACGTCTGGCTCGAGCGGGTGTACGGCACCGATCCGCTCGAGCTCGAGGAGCTGGCCGCTCGGTACGAGAAGCTCGCTCAGCGCTTGCGCCCCTTCATCACGGACACGTCGCTTCTTGTCGACCGCGCGCTTCGCGAGGGCAAGGCGGTCCTCCTGGAGGGCGCGCATGCGACGCTGCTCGATCTCGACCACGGGACCTACCCCTTCGTCACCTCTTCGAGCACGCTCGCCGGCGGGGCGGCGCCGGGGATCGGAATCGGGCCCACACGGATCGACGAGGTGATCGGCGTCGCCAAAGCGTACGTCACGCGTGTCGGTGAGGGGCCGTTTCCGACCGAGATCGAGGGATCGGATCAGGAGCGTTTGCGCGAGCTGGGCGGGGAGTTCGGGACTGTCACCGGCCGCGACCGCAGGTGTGGCTGGCTGGACCTGGTCGCGTTGCGCTACGCGGTGCGCCTGAACGGCATCACCTCGCTGGCGCTGACGAAGCTTGACGTCCTGTCCGCGCTCACCGAGCTTCCGGTCTGCGTCCGCTACCGCCTCCGGGACGGCACGGAGACGGACGAGTTTCCGGCCTACCAGTCAGACTTCCATCACTGTGAGCCGGTCTACGAGACCCTGCCGGGCTGGACAGAATCGCTCGACGACCTCACCGACGTCCGCGGGCTTCCGGACGCTGCGCGGCAGTACGTCGAGCTCGTCGAAGGACAACTCGATGTCGAGGTCTCACTGATCGGGACCGGCCGGGAACGTGCGCGAGTGCTTGCCCGGCAGGGGCCTGCCGCGCTAGCCCGCTAGGGCCGCCGCGGGCCGCGTCGGCGGCTGCCGAGACCCAAGAGCCCGAGCGGGAGGATGAGGACGAGCGGGAGGAAGATCACGTGCCCACCGCTGGCGAGGAAGACGATCGCCGCGACCGCGAGACCGAAGAGGAGGAGCAGGATCACAGCGCCGCCAGCTGATCCGGCGCGTTCACATTCACGACCTGCGCCGGATCGACCTCGACCGTGACCGTCGCCAGCTCGGCGAGCGCATCGCGCAGGGCGAACTCGCCTTCGCCCAGCCGCCGCTCGAGGACGGGGAGGGCCCCGCGGGCGTAGGCCCCGGGCAGCGGACCCGTCTGCGGAACGGCGGCCTCCGCGCACCTCTCCCCCAGCGCTCGCACGAGCTCCGGCGTTGCGAAGGGCAAATCCACGGGCAGGAAGACACAGACGTCGTTGCACGCCGCGCGGAGACCAGCGACGATTCCGGCGAGTGGGGCGCGGACGTCGGTGCCGTCGTCGTGGACGGGGAACGGCAGGGGCAGCTCGTCATGGGCCTTGCCGAACGCAAGCCGTTCGTCGCAAGCCTCGCCGAGAATTCGCCAAGCGCGTTCGGCAAACGTGGTGCCGTTGAAGCGGGCCAGCGCCTTCGGCGCGCCGAATCGGCGGCTCGCGCCGCCGACCAGCAACACCCCGGTCAGCTGAGGACGCGCCATTCGTCCGTGTACACATTCACACGCCCGCCGCGCACGAAACCGCAGAGCGTCACACGGCGGTCGCGTGCGAGCTCGACAGCGAGGCTCGAGGGCGCGCCGACTGCGACCACGATCGGGCAGCCGGCAACGGCAGCCTTCTGGACGAGCTCGAAGGAGAGGCGGCCGCTCACGCAGAGGATTGCGTCGCCAAGCGGCAGCCGGTGCTCGCCGAACGACCAGCCGATCACCTTGTCCATCGCGTTGTGCCGGCCGACGTCCTCGCGCACGCACAGCAGCTCCCCGGCCGGGTCGAAGAGCCCGGTCGCATGCAGCCCCCCGGTCTCGGCGAACGCGGCCTGTTGTTCCCGCAGGCGTTCAGGCAGCTCGGCGAGCAATGCGACCGCAACTCGCAGGTTGCTCGCGACCGGCGGCGCCTCGACGGCGACCGCCTCGAGCGCGCCCTTGCCGCAGACCCCGCACGACGACGAGGTGTAGAAGTGGCGCTCGAGCCTGGCCGGGTCGAAGGCGTCGGCCTCGACCTCGACCGTGTTCGCAGCCAGGTCGGCCGGCGCCGCGGCTCGCCGGGGGTTGACGCCCTCGGAGAGCAGAAACCCGAGGGCAAGCTCCTCGTCGTGGCCAGGGGTTCGCATCGTCACCGCGATGGGTGCGCCGTTGACGCGGACCTCGAGCGGCTCTTCAACCGCGACCGAGTCTTGCTCCCGTCGCTCGCCCGGCAGCCGGATCACGTCGACCGAAGCAGCCGTGTACGGCGGGGCCTTCATAGGGGCAGTCTAGGGAGCCCCGCGAGCCGTGCTCGGCGGAGCCAGGTGTTGAGGAAGAGTCACACTTCCGTCACAGCCGCGTCACAAACGCGTGCGCTTTCCGAGGCTACGCTGACCGCGGGTGGCGGGTGGTTTCCCTCCCCACCCAAGGGTGGGGCCGTGGGCCTTCAGAGGCCGAGGCCCACGCGGACACTGCTTACGGCGGACTGGGCCCTCCGAGCAGGAACTCATAGAGGTTTCGGTACGCCGTGATCGCGGCGCCGATCTCGCCCGGGTCGTCGGTCTCGCCCCTCTCGATCATGTTCGTTATCCGCCGCGCCTCCAAGAACTCAGCGACGAGCTCCGGGGAGGCAGAGTCGCGAGCTTCTTCCTCCGTCGTTGGGTAACCGCGCTCGGTCAGCATGCGCTCGATCAAGCGATCCACCTCGGGCAGGGCTTCCGCCGGCGAGTCGACGATCAACGGCTGGAGGCCTTGCCATTCGGTCTCCCACTCGTGGCGATCGAGACCAGGTTCGACCACGAAAACAAGATGCGCGCGTACGACCCCTTTGAAACACTGCTCGCGTGAAAGTTCTGGTCGTGGGGTCGGGCGGGCGCGAGCATGCACTCGCCTGGAAGCTGGCCCAGAGCAAGGACTGCGACGAGCTGCATGCAGCGCCGGGAAATCCCGGAATCGCCAAGCTGGGCCATTGTCATCCCGTCCGGGCCGAGGACGGTGAGGGATTGCTCGCGTTCTGCGGCGAACACGAGATCGACCTTGTCGTCGTCGGGCCGGAAGCGCCTCTCGTGGCCGGGCTCGCCGACCAGCTCCGACATGCGGGCGTCGCCGTCTTCGGCCCAAGCGCTGCCGCGGCTCGCATCGAGGGCTCGAAGAGCTTCGCCAAGGACGTCATGGCTGCGGCCGGCGTGCCGACGGCGGAACGGCTCTCGGTCGCGCGGCCGCCGTGTGTCGTCAAGGTCGACGGGCTCGCGGCCGGAAAGGGCGTGTTCGTCTGCAGAACGCAGGCAGAGCTCGACGCCGGCTTGCAAGCGGCAGGGGGTCGCGGTGACACGCTCGTGATCGAGGAACTGCTCGAGGGCGAAGAGGTGTCGGTCTTCGCGGTTTGCGACGGGCGCGAGGCCCAACCACTCGCACCCGCTCGCGACTTCAAGCGCGTCGGCGATGGAGACGTGGGCCCGAACACCGGCGGCATGGGCGCCTACTCGCCGGTGCCGAGATTCGGGCCGGCGGAAGTCGAAGAACTCCTCGAGACGGTTCACCGTCCGGTGCTGACGGAGCTGGCGCGGCGAGGCTCGCCGTTCGTAGGACTCCTGTATGCCGGTCTGATGATGACCGACTCGGGACTTCGTGTCCTCGAATTCAACTGCCGCTTCGGCGACCCGGAGACGCAGGCGATCGTGCCGCGTCTGGAGGGCGATCTGCTCGAGCTGTTGCACGGGGCGGCGACCGGGCGCCTCGCAGGGAACGCCCGAGCCGGCGACAAGGCGGCTGTCACCGTCGCCCTCGCCGCCCCCGACTACCCGGAGCGAAACGACGTCGGGTCGCGAATCGAGGGGATCGAGGAAGCCGAAGCAACCGGAACGCTCGTCTTCCACGCGGGCACGGCGATGCGAGGCGATCACCTGGTCACGAACGGCGGACGGATCTTGAATGTCACCGGAGTCGGCGAGGATCTGGCGGCCGCACGAGCGGCTGCGTACGAAGGCGCTGCTCGGATCTCGTTTGCCGGGATGCGGTACCGAACGGACATCGCTGCAGGCGCCGAGGCCCATGTCGGCTGACCGGCCTCTGGTCGGGATTCTTGTCGGCTCCGAGTCCGACCGTGAGCGGATGCAGGGGGCGATCGATGAGCTGGAGCAGCGCGGTCTCGCTCACGAGTTCGAGATCCGCTCGGCTCATCGCCAGCCCGACGCAGTGGCCGAATACGCCCGCTCTGCCAGAGAACGTGGCCTTCGAGTCTTGATCTGCGGCGCAGGCCTGGCCGCAGCGCTGCCCGGCGTGGTCGCCGCGCACACCGATCTTCCCGTCATCGGAGTGCCGCTCCGATCTTCGAAAAGCGTCCTTGACGGGCTTGACGCTCTGCTCTCCATCGTCCAGATGCCGCCGGGTGTGCCGGTGGCGACCGTCGGCGTCGACAACGCCAGGAACGCGGCGGTTCTGGCCGCACGCATCCTCGCCTCCTAGCCGAGCCGACTCGCCGGCGGCTTCGTGGCCGGGCCGGTTCCATCCTCTTCCCCCCCGCCCAGAGGGGGACAAGAACATGGTGCGCAAACCCCCGCGCGGGGGTGACGCGATCGCGCCAAGTGTGTCCTTTTCGGGGCGCTCGTAGCGGAAGGCCCGCCTGCGCGGCCTCTACACTGCGGTCAGTGATCGCCCGCTACTCCCGCCCGGCCATGGCCAGGATCTGGTCGGACGAGGGCAAGCTCGCGCGCTGGCTCGACGTCGAGCTCGCGGCGCTCGAAGGATGGGCGGAGATCGGCGTCGTTCCTCCCGAGGCCGTCGCCGAGATCGCGGCGAAGGCCAAACCGCCCTCGCCGGAGCGCGTCGCCGAAATCGAGGCGCTCACCCACCACGACGTCGCCGCCTTCGTAGACGCCGTCGCCGAGGAGCTCGGCCAAGCCGGCCGTTGGTTCCACTACGGGCTGACGTCCTCGGACGTGGTCGACACCGCCCTGGCGCTCCAGATCCGGGACGCCGGCGCCCTGATCCTCGCCGCACTCGAGCGCGCGTTTGCCGCCGTCGTGGTGCGGGCCGAGGAACAGCGGGAAACCCTCCAGATCGGGCGAACGCACGGGATCCACGCCGAGCCGACGACGTTCGGGCTCAAGCTCGCCGGCTGGGCATTCGAGCTCGACCGGAACCGCACGCGGCTCGAACGCGCGCTCGAAGGGATGCGGATCGGAAAGTTCTCAGGAGCGGTCGGCACCTATTCCGCAACCGACCCGGAGGTCGAACGCGTCGCCTGTGAGCGGCTGGGCCTCGAGCCCGCGCCCGCCTCGACGCAGATCCTGCAGCGCGACCGCCACGCCGAGCTGCTGTCTACGCTCGCGATCGTCGCGGCGTCGCTCGAGAAGTTCGCGCTCGAGATCCGCCACCTCGCGCGCACCGAGGTGGCGGAGGTGCAGGAACCGTTCGGTCGCGGTCAGAAGGGATCCTCGGCAATGCCGCATAAGCGGAACCCCGTCGTCGCCGAGCGCATCTGCGGGCTCGCGAGGGTCGTTCGCGCCGCAGCGACGGTGGGGCTCGAGAACGTGGCGCTCTGGCACGAGCGCGACATTTCACACTCCTCCGCCGAGCGCGTCGTCGTCCCGGACGGCTTCCTGGCGCTCGACTACATGCTCGATCGTTTCGGCTGGTTGGTGGAGGGCCTCGTCGTGCGGGAAGAGCGCATGCGACGCAATCTCGAGTCGAGCCACGGCCTTTTCTTCAGCCAACGGCTGCTGCTGGCACTCGTCGAATCCGGGCTCGCGCGCGACGAGGCCTATCGGCTCGTCCAGCGGCACGCGCTGCGAGCCTGGGACGAAGAGCAGGACTTCCGCGAGCTCGTGCGGGCCGATCGGGAGCTGGCGAACCGCGTCGATCTAGCCGCCGTCTTCGACCTGACCGCCTACACACGACACGTCGACACCGTCTTCGAGCGGCTCCGCTCGCTCGTCCGGAAGGAGGAAACCGTCCATGCCTGAAGCCGCGCACGTCGGAAGCGGGAAGGTGAGAGAGCTCTACGCGCTGGACGACGAACGGCTCGTGCTCGTCGCAAGCGACCGGATTTCGACCTTCGACGTGGTGCTGCCGACCGAGATACCCGACAAGGGGCGCGTACTGACCGGCTTATCGGCGTTCTGGTTCGCGCGAACGAGCTCGATCGTTCCGAACCACCTGCGCGGCCTGGGGGCCGACGGCCGCTCGACCGAGTGCCGTCGACTCGAGATGCTTCCGCTCGAGTGCGTCGTTCGCGGCTACATCACCGGCTCCGGCTGGAAGGACTACCAGGCGACTGGCGCGACGTCGGGCCATGCTCTTCCCGAGGGACTCCGCGAATCCGACCGGCTGCCGGAGCCGATTTTCACCCCCTCGACCAAGGCGGACGAAGGGCACGACGAGAACATCGACCTCGATCAGGCCGGCGAGTTGGTGGGAGCTGAGCGCCTGCAGGAAGTGGAGCGCGTCGCGCTCGAGCTCTACCGCTTCGCGTCGGAGCACGCGCTGGAGCGTGGGATCATCATCGCGGACACGAAGTTCGAGTTCGGTCTCGACGGCGAGGACCGTCTCGTGCTCGCGGACGAAGCCTTCACGCCGGACTCCTCGCGCTTCTGGCCTGCGGCGGATTACGAGCCCGGCCGAGCCCAGCCCTCCTTCGACAAGCAGTTCGTGCGCGATTACTGCGAGACGCTCGGCTGGGACAAGACCCGTCCGGGCCCCGAGCTACCGGCTGACGTGATCGACGGCACACGCGTGCGCTACATCGAGGCCTTCGAACGGCTGACCGAGATCCCGTTCGACCGCTACCTCGACGACCCGGAGGTGGTCTTGCAGTGAGAGCGACCGTGCTCGTCCGCCCGAAGCCCGGCATCCTCGATCCGCAGGGCGAGGCGGTCCTCGGCTCGCTTCAGCAGCTCGGCTTCGCCGTCGACGACGCGCGGGTCGGGCGTGTCGTCGACCTCGAGCTCGACGAGGGCGACCGCGAGCAGACGCGGGCCGAGCTCGAACGCATGTGCGAGCAGCTGCTCGCGAACCCGTTGATCGAGTCGTACGAGATCGAGCTGGTCGAGGACGCGTGAGCACGCCCGAGCCGGAGCCGCGAGTCGGCGTCGTCACGTTCCCGGGCTCGAATGACGACCGCGACGCGGCGCTCGCCCTCGAGCGGCTCGGAGCGCAGGCCATCCCGGTCTGGCATGCCGACCGTCAGCTGCCCGACGTGCGCGCGGTCGTGCTTCCCGGCGGCTTCTCGTACGGGGACTACCTCCGGGCCGGTGCGCTGGCTCGATTCGCACCCGTGATGGAGTCGGTCAGGGCGCTCGCTGCCGACGGCGGGCTCGTCCTGGGAATCTGCAACGGCTTTCAGGTCCTGTGCGAGGCGGGCCTGCTCCCGGGCGCCCTGCGACCAAACCAATCCCTGAGTTTTGTCTGCCGCGACGTGGCGCTCACGGTCGAGCGGGCCGATACGCCGTTCACGGGAAGGTGCACGATGGGACAGCGTCTCAGCATCCCGGTCAAGCACGGCGAAGGCTGCTTCTTCGCCGACCCGGACCTGATTGCTGAGCTCGAGAGATCGGGCCAGATCGTCCTTCGTTACGAGGGCGAGAGCCCGAACGGGTCGGTCGCCGGCATCGCCGGCGTCGTCAACGCCGACGGCAACGTGATGGGGCTGATGCCGCACCCCGAGCACGCGGTCGACGCCCTCACCGGCTCCACCGACGGCGCCCTCTTGCTCGGCTCGCTCGTCGACGCCACCCGGCGCGTGGAGGCCGCGGTACCCGCCGCGGTTTAGACGTCTAGCCACCCAATCGCAACACCTCCGCCAGGTCGGGATGCTCCGCCAACGCGGCGTGGAGCCGCTCGAGGTCGCGCAAGCGCAGGGTGACCGGCCCGCGTCGCGCCGTTCCACCGGTCGAATACGCAAAGCGAACGAGCCGCTCGCCCCGCGGCGCTTCGAGCAGCTGCACGACCGAGGCGAACCGCTTCTCGCCCGCCCGCTGAGGCAGTGTCAGCTCGTCGATCAGCGTCGCCGCGCCCCACGGCGTCGCAGTCTTCGGTGCTCCGTTCGCGTCCATGCAGCCACCGTAGAAGGAAAGGTGTGACGCGTGTGTGACGGCTTCGCGCCGGCTTCGTGACAATCGGGAGCGCGCCCAGGGCGGCGGCCAGATCGCTAGCCGTCGTTCAGTCCGAGCACCTTCGCGCGCACGCGCGCGATTTCTCCCTCGCTCATTCCCGTCTCACGGGCGGTCTTCTCGACCAGCGCCCAGTTCTCCGCCAGCACGCGCTGAGTATCGGCGCGTGATGCGAAGCCTTCGCCGCCTGGGGCCCGTGCCGTGCGCCTGGCTCGCGCCACGACCACCATCCCGGCGACGCAGATGGCGCCGGTGACGAGGACGAGCAGCAGTAGGCCGGCCGAGTTGCTCATGACAGCCTCTATCGGCACCGGCGACCACTTGCGCAAGCCGCCGAATTCTCATCCGATTCTCAAGGAACGGCGATACGCTCGCCGGCGTGAACGAGGAGCGTCTGACCCGCCGCTCGATCCTCCGGCTCGCGGGCGTAGCCGCGGCGAGCCTCGGCGCCGGTGCCTGGAACGCCCGAGCTGCCGAAAGCGGCGGTCCGGCTGCGGTCGAGTCCGGCGCCGTCTCTTGTGTTCTAACGCCCGAGCTGACCGAGGGGCCGTACTACCTCCCGAACGAGAAGCTCCGGCGGAATATCACCGACGGACATCCAGGCGCGCCTTTGGTCCTCCAGCTGGCCGTCGTCAACGCCTCGACCTGCAAGCCGATCCCAGGTGCCGCCGTCGACATCTGGCATGCAGACGCTGCGGGCAGCTACTCCGGCTTCGCAGCCGGAAGCGGGAGCCGCACCTTCATGCGGGGAATCCAGAAGACCGATGCGCGCGGGATTGCAACGTTCCGGACCGTCTATCCCGGCTGGTACCAGGGCCGCAGCGTCCACATCCACGTAAAGGTTCACGTCCACGGCAGCGTCGTCCACACCGGGCAGCTGTTCTTCTCCGACTCGCTCACCGACCGCGTCTACCGCAACGCGCCATACAACAAGCGACCCAACCGGACTACTCGCAATGCAAACGATTCGATCTTCGTCAACGGCGGCCGCAAGTCGATCCTGAGCCTGCGGCGGCGGACCGCAGGCGGCTACCTGGGCAAGATCACGATGGGCGTCCACCGCTCATGATGTGTCGCTCTCGAGCGGCGTAAAGAGCGTCAACTGAATCCCCTCGGGCGTCCGAAGACGAACGTTTCGGTCCGACCACGGGGTCACAACCGGCTCTGCGAGTTGCTCCGCGCCGGCGGCGGCGAGTCTCGCAGCGAGCTCGACCGAGTCGGCGACCCTCAGCGCGATGCGCACAGGGCCGGAGACGCCGGACCGGCCAACCTCGATCTCGTCGATCTGCTCCGCCTGTTTGGGCGAGAGCAGCTCAAGCGTCGCCCGGCCCGCGTCGAGGATCGCCCCCCTGCCGGTGTCGCGTTCCCAGGACGAGACCACCGGCAGACCCAGGACGTCGCGGTAAAACCGGAGTGCGCCGTCGTAATCGTCGCTCGTGAGGGCGAGGCGAAGCTCCCTGACCGGGCTCTCCGAACTTCTTTCAGAAAGATTCACCGGCGCCGCCTTTGCCAACCGGGAGAGCCACGCGGATCCCGGTTAGCCGTTGTTCCGCTCGATCAGCTCGATCCGGTAACCGTCAAGAAAGTTTACATCTATCAACTGAATGGCTACGCTGAGGTCGATCAGGCCCGGACCGTCTGGAGGAAACGTGCCAGCAACAATGGACGGATACATTCGAGTCTCGAGGGTGAGCGGACGTACGGGCGAGTCGTACATCAGCCCCAAGGTTCAGCGGGAAAAGATCACGGGCTGGACCAAACTACATGACATCACGCTCGGCCAGATTGTGGTCGAGGAGGATGTCTCGGGCGCGAAACCGATCGACGAGCGGGAGCTTGGCAAGCTGCTCAAGCGCGTCGAGTCGGGCGCTTCGGAGGGGATCGTCGCGTTCAAGCTCAGCCGCTTCGGTCGCGGCGCACTCGAGACGCTGCAGGCGGTCGAACGGATCCGGAACGTCGGCGGGCGCTTGGTCACGGTCGAGGACGGCGTAGACTCGGCCAAGCCGGGCGGCAGGCTGCTGCTGACCGTGCTGGCCGGTCTCGCCGAGGAGGAACTCGAGCAGCGGCGCTCGGGCTGGGCGGCCGCGCGCCGGCAGGCGCTCGAGCGCGGCGTCCATGTCGGGCCAACCCCGGTCGGCTACCGGCGCCGGGGCGACGGTCGACTCGAGGAGGATCCGCTCGCAGCGCCCTTCATCGCGGCCGCCTTCCGACGGCGCGCCGAAGGCGAGTCCTGGGGTGCGATCGCGCGCTTCCTCGAGCAGAACAACGCGCTCCCGCTGGCACGCAAAGGACGGAAGTCGGTCGCCTGGTCGCGGTCGGGAGTCAAGTCGGTGATCTGCAACCGCGTCTACAGAGGAGAACTCCGCGACGGCGACGAGCTGGTCTGCGAGAACGCGCACCAGCCGCTCCTCTCCGAAGGCGAGTGGAAGCTGGCCCAACTCGGTGGCATCGGTCCGCTGTACGTCAAGGACGGCAGCATCGCCGCGCAGGGGCTGCTTACCTCGCTTGTCTTCTGCGCCGCCTGTGGACACCGGTTGTCGCTGACCGGATCGACCGCCAAGAACGGCGAGCGGGTTGCAAACTACTTCTGCCGCATCCACCACGCCGGAAGCGGCGATTGCCCCGAGCCGGCGGTGGCCTCAACCCGCACCCTCGATCCGCACGTACAAGGGCTTCTCCTGGAGGCGCTGGCAGACCCAGCCTCCAAGCTCGTCAAGGCACACGAGGTCGGGGCCCGGATCGCCGAGACGGCCGAGCCGATGAAGCAAGCCGAGGCAGAGCTGGACACGTTCCTCGCGACCGAGCTTGCGTCGGTGCTTGGGCCCGACCGCTACCGGGCCGAGGTCGAGCGACGCCAGGACGCGGTCCGGACGGCTTTGCGGGAATTCGATGACGCGATGCGCGCAAACCTCATCCTCGGCCAAGAGAAGTCGCGCACGCCGAAGCAGCTGGTGACAGATTGGCCGACGTTGACGATGGACGAGAAACGCGCCGTCGTCCGCGCCTACGTCGACCGCGTCATTGTCGCCAAGGCCGATCCGAAACGGCGCCGCTGGCAGCCGATCTCGGAGCGAGTCGAGGTCTGCTGGACCGGGCAGCCCGGTTAGCTATTCACGCTCGATTAGCTCAACCCGATACTGATCAGGATCGCTCACGAACGCCAGCCGCGAGCCGCCCTCGCGGACGCGGTACGGCTCCCGCTCGGGCTCGATGCCCTGCTCTCTTAACCCCACCAGCGTCGCGTCGAGATCATCGACGCCCACCGCGATGTGACCGTACGCAGTCCCCAGCTCATAGCTGCGGCCGTCGTGGTTGAAGGTCAACTCGAGTTCCTCCTCTTGGCCGGGAAAGCCGAGGAAGTAGTTCGTCGCCTCGAGCTGGCCATCACGGACGATCGGCAGCTCGCGCCGATACTCCATCCCGAGCGCCTCGTAGAAGGCTCGACTCCGCTCCGGATCGCCGATCCGGAGCATCGTATGGAGGTATTTCGACACAGCCAGATCCTAGTGTGCAGGCGGCACTTACGAGCGTGCGCTTTGCGTCCAGGATCTCGATCGCGCAACCCGACCTGTCGCCTTCTATTGGAAGCGCGACAAGCTCGGTCTGGCTGCGTCACGTGGCGGGGTGGGGCTCGGCTGCGTAACGGGGATCGAACGCGCGGTAGCCGAGCCGCGCACCGATCGCCGCGAGCGGGGCGATCAGCGCCCGCTGCACGAGCGCCGGCACGAGCGGG
>VAWI01000055.1 GCA_005884005.1 Actinomycetota bacterium | reverse complement strand
CCGTCCTTGAACTCGCCGACGTCCTGGAGCGAGAGCGAGCCGAAGACCTCGAGCTTCCGGACGCGGGCAAGGTGGAAGAACGCGTCGCCGTCGAGCACGGCTACATGCCAGAGAGCGATCCCGAACGCAATCCCGGTCGCGACGATGCCGACCTTGGCCAGCTCGATGCGACCGGCTCGCCGCCCAAGTCCGCGGACCCGGTCGCGCGGCACCTCCCGAAGAGCGAACGGCAACGACACGGCCGTGACTGCGCCCATGATGGCGAGCGTCAGCCAGAGCGAGCTGTGCACGCCGAACGTGATCGCCAGCGCGAGGAGCAACGCACCGAGTGACCAGGCAAGCGCCGGAGCAAAACCCCTTAGCCGGAGGGCCCGAGAGATCAGTACGCCCGGTATCAGCAGGCACGCAGTCGCCGCCCCCAGCCGCAGGCCGAGGCCGATTCCCTCCGCCGGTAGCACGCGCGCGAGAGCAAGCGCCGGCACGGCCAGGAGGACGAGCGGCGGGCGCCTCACCGCGAGCGAAGCAGGGAGCCGGCGTTGCCGGACGAGAGCCACCGCGCCGCCTCCCGATAGCTCCGGCGGCGTTCGCCGCGGAAGAGCAGCAGCCGCAGCCGGACACCGGCGAGCAGCAGCCGCCGCGCGCGTTCGGCCTCGCGCGTTCCGCGGTGCTTCGCGAGAAAGCGGAGATGCCCGCGCACGTTCTCGGCGAACAGGGTGCCGCCGTGCGAGGCGCCCCCGACGTGCACGGCCTCCGCTCCCGGGAAGAAGAACACGTTCCAGCCCGCCTGGTGGAAGCGGTAGCACCAGTCGGTCTCCTCGCTGAACATGAAGAAGTCCTCGTCGAAATGCCCGACCTCGTCGGCCGCGTCGCGGCGGACGAGCAGGCAAGCGCCGAAGAGCCAGTCGACCTCCCGCACCTCGTCGTGGTCGAAGCCGCCCGCGTAGAAGGTGTTCAGCATGCGCGACCGCGGCGCCAGCTTGCGGAGAAAGAGGTACTCGGTCGAGAGCCGCCACAACGTCGGAAACGCGCGGGCCGAGCGCTGCAACGACCCGTCCGGATTGAGGAGCCGCGGGCCGACGACGGCGGCATCCGGATGCTGATCCGCGAACCGGGCAAGCTGCTCGAGGCCGTCACCGACCATCCAGGCGTCGGAGTTCAGCAGGAGGAAGTAGCGCCCCGAGGCCAGCCGCATTCCGGCGTTGTTGCCGCCACCCATGCCGACGTTGTCCTGCTCGAGCAGGCGCGCCTCCGGAAAGCGGCGCCGCACGATCTCGAGCGTCCCGTCGGTCGAGCCGTGGTCGACAACGATCGTCTCGTAACCGCGCACGCTCTCGAGGCAGCGCTCGATCCACTGCTCTGAGTTGAAGGTGACGACAACGACCGAGACGCTAGACATCTGGCTGGTGGACCGGAGCGCGCCGAGCGCCGCGGAGGCTTTCCCAGACGAAGATGCCGAGGCCGGGCAGTGCCAGCGCGATCGTGACGAAGAAGAAGAGGAAACCGGTGGCGAACGCCGTGTTCGCGCTGACGCCGAGATTGCCGAGGAAGCTGACAAAGAAGGTCTCCCGGACGGCAAGGCCGTTGACGGTGAACGGGACGAGCAGGACGAGGAACAGAAGGGGCCCCATGACGTAATACGGCCGCGGCGAGAGGTCGACGCCGACCGCCTTGCCGGTCAGCCAGATCGCAAGCACCCGCACCGTTTGCACCACCAGCGTCAACGCGAAGACCCAGAACAGCAGGGCGACATTGCCCCGGTAAGCATGCAGCCCCTCGTAGACGGCGCGAACCGGACGCTCGACGCGGAGGAACCGCAGCAGCGGCACCGTGCGCGCGAGCAACGGACGCAGGCGGCGCGAGAACAGCAGCACGGCCAGAACGATTGTCGCGACCACGAATGCGCCCTCGACCCAGAGGTAGGCGCCGACGTCGTACCGTCCCACCGCGAGGGCGAAGCCGACGGCTGCCAGAGCGAGCGTCGCGGCGCCGCCCAGCGCGCGCTCGAGCAGGACCGAGGCGGCGACGGCGCCACCGTTGCCCGGGTGCCGGCGCGAGGTTTCGTAGATGCGGACTGCGTCGCCTCCCACCGCCGTCGGCAGCACCTGCCCGCCTGTGTAGGCGATGAAGTACGCGCGGACGAGCCACGAGAGCCTGTCTTCGATTCCCTTCGCCGCCAACAACCGTTGCCAGCGCCAGGCCATCGGCAAGACAGAGAGCACGACGATCGCGACCGACGCGGCGAAGTAGCCGAAATTCGCATGCACGAGGACGTGCACGGTCCGGCCGACGTCGATCTTCCAGAAGATGTAGGCGGCGCAGAGACCCGTGACGACGAGCGTCCCGGCGAGCCGGATCAGGCGCCGTTTCACCGGATCAGCGTAACGACGCGGCCTGCGCGCGTACCGGAGTGGCCTACGCGGCCACGGGCCGAGCGGGGGTGACAGCCGCGGGTGCCGGCAGGCGCGCGTTCAGCGCCTCGATCACCGCCGCCGGATGAAATTGCTCGCTCGCCCGCGCGAAAGCCGCGACCCGCAGCTCCCAGAGCCGCCGACGGTCGCCGGCAAGCGTCCGCAGCTCCGCCGCGAGCGCAAGCGCGTCCCCCGCCGGCGCGTAGGCGGCTGCGTTGCCAAGCGCCTGCCGCTGCGGCGGCGTGTCGGAGGTGAGGATCGCCGTCCCGGCCGCGGCGCCCTGGAAGACCTTGTTCGGAACCACCCGCAATGCCTTCGGGCCGGTTCCGAAGATCCCGAGGCAGATGTCATGGCAGGCGACCAGATACGGAAGTTGCTCGGGCTCCACCCAATCGATCCATTCCGCGTTCGCCGCTCCAGCGGCCGCGCGAGTCTCCTCGTAGTCCTGGCCGCGGCCGACGATCGTGAAAGCGAACCGATCATCGTCCGCGAGAAGTCGCAGCGCCTCGCCGATCACGGGTGCCCCCTGCAGCGGCGTGAAGCTGCCGAAAAAGACGACTCGGACGCGATCGCTCACGGACCGCACCGGCGGATAGAACCAGTCGCTCGGGGCCCCGACGGGGACGACGACGGAACGCGCGCGGGCGGCCGCACACACGCGGTCGCGGTGCTCGGCCGTGTCGACGCACGGGAAGTGCGCGGCATTCACGGCCGCGCGGTCGAGCCGTTCGAGCAACCGAACCAGCCAGCCGGAGGAGACGCGCCGGTCGAGCGCCGTGTCGCGGGCTGAGACGAGGTGGTCGAGCGCGACCGGCGTGCGCGGCCAAAGAAGGCGCGCGAGATGGACGTCGAAGTGGCCCATGTAGCCGACGACGATCAGGTCGACGCCGCGGAAGCGCCGCGAACGGGCAATCAGACGGATCCAGGTGGCTGCAAGCCTGGCGGCGAGCAGCGGCACGAGCCACGGCCGGCGCAGCATTCGCACGCGCGCGGCGGTATCGAGCCGTAGCGGGACGTTGCACTCGAGAACGTCGTCGCCCAACGCGCCGAACCCTTCTTGCAGGACGCGGACGCGCGGGTACCGACGGGCGTCGTACGTGCCGAAGAAGAGCACGCGCCGGCCCGTCCGGCTCGTGCGGGGCGTCGTGATCGCGACCGCGGGCGCATGGCTGATCGCCATGCAAGAGGAATCGTCCGATCAGGCGCCCGACTTGAGTTCCACCGCGGCCGCAGGTCACCCGCAAAGATGCCAAGAGCCGGGTTTAGCGGTCGCGCGAGTGAATCGCGCGACCTCTTGAGCGGCATCCCAAGCGATGCCCTGGCGCAGAAGTGCGCCGTTTAGGCGGCTTGCGAGCGCTGCAGGAGCTCGTCCAGCTCGATCGAGTCGCCGAGTGCCCCCTTCAGGGCCAGGACATTCAGATCAACGCCGGTTGCCGCGCGTACCAGCTCGACCTCGGCCGGGCCGCCCAGACGGGCCGCCAGCTCGATCACCTGAGGACCGCGCGCGGTGATCCGGATCCGCGTCGACGTCGGCCCCTCGCGAATGCCGAGCACCGTCGCCGCCCGCGCTGCGAGGTCGAATACTCCGACCGGACCGGACAAAGCGTGGAACTCGCCCGCGAGGCTGAACGCGTGGACGGTCACCTCAGGACCGTCGCCCAACCACGCGTCGTGAGGCACGCCGGTCTCGGCGAAGCGCTCGCGCTGCTTCAGCCATGAGGCCGCCAGCGCCGCAGTCTTCGGATCGAGCGGATGCGGCAGCGCCAGCCGGTGCGCGACGCGGGCGGCGATTCCAACCGACCAGTCGTTGGCCGGCGAGATCACTCCGTCGAGGCGCTCTGCCTCGGCGAGCCGGTGGAGCGACGGCTCGTCCTCGAACGAGATCAGCGCGCGCCGGTCGGCGAACCGAAAACCCGGCGCGGCCGGATCACGGTCGACCGCCACCACGAGCAGCCCCCGCTGACGCGCCGCCCGGAGCAACCCGAGTTGCTGGCGCCCGGCCCCGAGAACGAGCAGTCGGCGGTTTGCATTCACCCGCGGCATTGTCGCGACCGGGCGGGACGGTGCCGGTGAGTCTTTAGCGTGCACCGTCGAGTGCGGGCTGGGGAGCCTCTGCTGCCTGGCGACGGCGGCCGGGAATCGCCAGGGCCGCGAGCGCGCCGACGCCGACCAGGCCGGCACCGACCCAGACCGCAGGCCGCAACCCGTCGACGAAATGCTGCGGGGCGCCGTAACCGCCGTAGTGAGCGAAGATCGAGGCCAGCACCGCGACGCCGAAGACACCGCCGAGCTCGCGAATTGCGTTGTTGGCTCCCGATGCCTGGCCTTCCTCCTCGGGTCGCACCGAGCTCAGGACGACGTTTGCGACCGGGGCGAAGAACAGCGCCATGCCGATTCCGGACAGGAAGAACGGCGCCACCACGTCGGAGTACGGCATCGAGGGCGACGAGACTGTCGCGATCCAAGCGAGCCCGATTGCCTGCAGCGCCAACCCCGCTGCCATCAGCCGCTGGCCGCCGATTCGGTCCGACCAGGCGCCCGCGATCGGCGCGATGAAGATCGGCATCGCCGTCCAGGGGAGGATCCGCAGACCGGCCTGCAGCGGCGAGTAGCTCTGCACGGTCTGGAAGAACTGAATCAGCAGGAAGATCGAACCGAACATCCCGAAGAACATGAACAGCGAGGACACGTTCGTGAGCGCGAACGTTCGGTTGCGGAAGAAGCGCATCGGCAGCATCGGCGCCGGGGCGCGCAGCTCCCAGAGCACGAACAGCGCGAGCACGACCACGCCGGCGGCGAGCGAGCCGACGATCTCGGGGGAGCCCCAGCCGACCGAGTTGCCGCGGACGAGGCCCCAGACGATTCCGAGCAGGCCTCCACTCGCGAGCCCAAGTCCGGCGAGGTCGAGGCGGTCAGAGGGGCCGTGAGACTCGCGCAGGCGGAAGAACGCCAGCGGCGCGAGCACGAGCCCGATCGGGACGTTGATCCAGAAGATCCACTGCCAGGAGAGCCCCTCGACGATCGCGCCGCCGACGAGCGGACCGATCGCGACCGCGAGCCCACCGATCCCGCCCCAGGCGCCGAGCGCGAGACCGCGTCTCTCTCTCGGAACCGCCGCCGAAAGAAGCGTCAACGTCAGAGGCGTGACGATTGCCCCGCCCACTCCTTGCAGCGACCGGGCTAGATCAAGCCCGGTCGCCGTCGTCGACATCGCCGCGACGGCGGAGCCGAGGGTGAAGACGCCGATGCCGATCGAGAACATCAGCCGGCGGCCGTAGCGGTCACCGAGTGCGGCGCCGGTCAGCAGGAGCACGGCGAAGGTCAGTGTGTAGGCGTTCACCGTCCACTCGAGCTGGGTCAGCGAGGCGTGCAGGTTGCGCCGGATCACCGGCAGGGCACTCGTCACGACCAGGTTGTCGAGCGTGACCATGAACAGCGCGACCGAGGTGATCGCGAAGGTCCAAAGCGTGCTGCTCCGGTTTGTCATGGTTCCTCCTTGTTCTTGATTAGTCACTTACTTGGCCTCGAAAAAAAGATCCTTACTTCGCTTTCAAGCCGCCGACCAGTCGCGCGGCCCAGGGCTCTTCGAGCTCCTGGAGCCCCATCGATGCGATCACGTTCAGCAGCATTCCGGTCGCGAAGAAACGGCCGACCGTCTCGGGCGGCAGGTCCGAGACTCGTTCCACGTACGCGACGAGGTCGCCGTAGGCGTTGCGGACGACCTCGCGGATCTCGTCGTCCTCGCAGGCCGCATAGGCCTGCATCTGTGCGCGAAGCCGAGTCCGGTCCGGAAGCAGCTCGTTCACATACGCGTCTCCCATTGCTTCCAGCGCCGCCTGGCCTCGCTTCCCTTCCGCCGCCCGCTGAAAGAGCTCGAGCGTCTGCCGAAAGCATCGGCTGACGACCGCCTTGAACAGCTCCTTCTTCGTCCCGAAGAGGCGGAAGACGTACGGCTGCGAGATACCGGCCTTCGCGGCTATCGCCTCGGTCGACCCGCCGTCGAGGCCGCGCGCGGCGAACTCCTCGAGCGCGGCGTCGAGCACCGCTTCGCGCCGTTCGTCGGCCGACTTGCGCTGAGTGGGGACTGTCATGCCGGGTAAGTTACTACTTACTTACTAGGCTGTCAAACGCCACAAAACGTTCACGCTTCCGCGACGGTTTCGTCGCCGTTCTGCCCTTGACAAAACCAGGTGTCGGACACCTGGTTTTCGGGACACGACAGCGTTGGCGGGGGCCGACCCGGTCTGGTCAGCCTGCGAGCTCGGTCACGGCCTCGGCCACTCGGTCGAGGTCGCTCGAGGTCAGACGCGTGTGGAACGGGAGCGCTATCGCGCAATCGAAGACCTGCGACGCGCCGGGGAACTCGCCCTGGTCGCGATAGGCGGCCAAGCGGTGAAGCGCGTACGTCCCGACCTGGGCTTCGATCCCACGCTCGCGGAGGGCCGCGATCTTGTCCGCGGCGCCGTCGACCCGGATCACGTAGGCCTGCCAGCCGTGGACGTCGCCGTCATCCACCTTCGGCGTCTCGACGACGTCTCGGAGCCGCTCGGTGTAGCCGGCGGCGATCCGTGTCCGAGCCTCGAGCAGCTCGTCGAGACGCCCAAGCTGCGGGATCCCCACCGCGCAGAGGATGTCGGAGAGGCGGTAGTTCAGTCCCGCGTGGGCGATCTCGAAGCCGCCGCGTGGCTCGATCCCGTGATGACGCATCCGGCGAATCGCGTCGGCGAGCTCGGCGTCGTCCGTCGTGACGGCGCCGCCCTCGCCCGTGGTGACGATCTTGCGGGGGTGGAACGACAGGCAGGCGAGGGCCCCCAGGCTGCCGCACGCCCGGCCTTGTCGTTTGGCGCCCAGCGCTCCCGCGGCGTCCTCGAGCACGGTCACGCCGCCGGGAAGCTGCTCGATCCGCGCCGGCCGGCCGAAGAGGTCGACCGCGATGATCGCCTTCGCCCGCGGGCGGGCCTCGATCTTCGACGGGTCGAGGTTCATCGTCTCGGGGTCGACGTCGACGAGCACGGGCTTTGCTCCGACGAACGCGACGACGTTCGCTGTCGCAGGAAACGTGTAGGCGGGAACGAGCACCTCGTCGCCTGGCCCGATCCCGAGCGCGAGGACGGCAAGGTGGAGCGCCGCGGTGCCCGACGAGACCACGACGGCATGCTCGGTGCCGCAGGCGGCGGCGAGCCCGCGCTCGAACTCATCGACCTTCGGGCCCATGGTCAGCTGCCCGCCCTCCAGCACCTCGGCGACGGCCTCCGCCTCAGCGGCGCCGACGTCAGGCCAAGCGAGCCGGATCACGTCAGTGCGGGCGTCTGTTCTCTGTACCACGCGATCGTCCGCGCCAGGCCCTCGTCGAGGTCGACCTTTGCCTCGAACCCGAGCACCTCGCGCGCCTTCTCGACGTTCGGGATCCGCAGCTCGACGTCCGCGTAATGGAGCGGCTGGAAGACGATTTCGCCCGCCGCGCCGGTCAGGCGCTGCACCCGCTGGGCGAGATCGAAGATCGTCACCGCCGAGCGGGCGTTGCCGACATTGAACGTCTGCCCGACGGCCTCATCCCGCTCGAGGCAGAGCAGCAACGAGTCGACCATGTCGTCGACGTAGCACCAGGCGCGGATCTGCGAGCCGTCGCCGTGGATCGTCAGGTCGCGTCCGGCGAGCGCGGCCTCGATGAAGGCGCGGATCGCGCCGCCGCCGATCTGCCCCGGCCCGAAGACGTTGAACGGGCGGACGGTGACGACCGGAATCCCGTGCTCCTCCCTGTAGGCATGAGACATGTGCTCGCCCGCGAGCTTCGAGACCGCGTAGGTCCAGCGTGTCTCGCCGACCGACCCGATCGTCGAGACGTGGCCTTCGGCAACGTTGTACGCGTGCGTGCCGAAGATCTCGCTGGTCGAGATCTCGACCAGGCGCTCGATGGAGCCGCGCGTTGCAAGCGCCCCCTCGAGCACGTTGTAGGTTCCGATCACGTTCACCCGCATCGTCCGCACCGGACTCTCGCGGACGGTGTCGACGCCGGCGATCGCGGCCAGGTGGACGATGTGAGTTGCGTCGCGCGCCGCCTCGCGGACAGCGTCCGCGTCGAGGACGTCGGCCTCGATGAAGGTCAGGTTCGGGTGCTCTGCCAGCTCACTGCCGGACATCGCATCGCGGTGCAAGTTGTCCAGGACCACGATCTCGTTGTCCTCCACCAGGCGTCGCGCCAGGGTCGAGCCGATGAAGCCCGCTCCGCCGGTCAGGAGGATGCGTTTGCCGGTCAGCGTCACGGCGGCGAGTGTATCGGCGCGTCCAGGGGAAACCGCTTTGTCGCTGCCAGTTAGCATCGCGCCCGGGTGAAAGGGACCGTCCTCTTCGTCGGCGCGGGCCGGCACCAGCGGCGCGCGATCCGGCGCGCGCGTGAGCTCGGGCTGCGCGTGGTGGCGGTCGATCGAAATGCGGACGCCCTCGGGCTTGGGGAGGCCGACGTTGCCGAGGTCGTTGACTTCATGGACGTCGCCGCTGTCACCGAGGTGGGGCGGCGTCATGCCGTAGACGGCGTCCTCACCGTCTCCGCCGACCGTGCTGTTCCCGTGGTCGCCGCGGTCGCCGAGGCGCTCGGGTTGCCGGGGATCGGGACCGAGACCGCCCATCTGATGACCCACAAGGTGGCGATGCGACGCCGCCTTGCGGAGGCCGGCGTGCCCCAGCCACGGTTCGCGGCGGCGAGGTCTCTGCACGAGGCGTACGCAGCCGTCGAGACGGTGGGCTTCCCGGCCGTGCTGAAGCCTGCGGATTCGGGCGGCCAGCGCGGGGTCTTCAGGCTCGACTCGATCGACGATCTCGAGGCGCATCTCCACACGGCGCTGGCCGAGTCGCCGACCGAGGAGGCGATCGTCGAGAGCTATCACGAAGGGATCGAGCTGAACGGGCTCGCGATCGCCCGCAGCGGGCGCGTGACGCCGCTGACGCTGTCGGATCGTCTGCGACCGCCCGGGATCGGCTTTGGCGTCGGCTGGGTCCACGTCTACCCGTCGCGGCTGTTCGCCGATCCGCTCGCCGAGGCCGAGCAGGCTGCCGTCTCGGCCGTGCATGCACTCGGGCTCAAGGACGGAATCTCGTTCCCGCAGCTGATCGTCGGCGAGGACGACCATGCCTACCTCGTCGAGTGCGCAGCGCGGATCCCCGGCGGGCAGATGGCCGATCTCGCCATGCACGCCGTCGGCGTCGACCTCGTCCAGATTGCCCTGCTGCAGGCGCTCGGCTTCGAGGTGCCGGACGAGCTGGTGACGCCCCGGTTCCAGAAGCCGCTCGCGATCAGGTTCTTGACCGCGGAGCCTGGTCCGCTGCCGGCCGGCAAGGTCACGAGCGTCGGACCGCTCGACAAGGTGCTGGCGTTCCCGGGCGTCGTCCAGGCGGACGTGTTCGTAGAGCAGGGCGAGACGATCAGGCCCGTGCGCCTCGACGGCGACCGCCGCGGCTACGTGATCGCGGTCGGCGATACGAATATCGAAGCGCTCGAGCGAGCCGAGGCGGCGGCGACGCTGCTCGACGTGGAGGTCGAGTGACCGCGGTCTCGTTTCAGGGACAGGCACAAGTGCCTGTCCCTACAGCGGGTGGCACGTGAGCTGCGCCTTCGAGCTCGGCCACTACCGCGAGTTGCTCGCGGCGGCCAAGACGGGCGGTTACCGGTTCGCTTCCTTCGACCACGAGCCTGCGGCCGGCGATCTGCTGCTACGCCACGACGTCGATCTCTCGCTCGACGCTGCTCTGACGCTTGCCGAGATCGAAGCCGAGAAGGGTGCGCAGGCGACTTACTTCCTGATGACCCGGAGCGTCTTCTACAACCTCGCCTCGCCAGAGGGCGAGCGAGCGCTCGGGCGGCTGCGCGAGCTCGGACACCGCGTCGGCCTGCACGCCGTCTACCCCGGGCTCGAGCTCGACGAGCGTTTCGACCCCGTCGTCGCCTGGCACAACCCCGACCCCGAGTTCATGCGCGAGCGGCTCGACGGCGCCGTGAACGTGATGCAGCCGGGGTATTTCGACCCCGACCACTACCGCTCAGACTCGAACCAGCATTGGCGGAACGGCTGCCCGCACGAAGAGCTCGCCGCCGGCAGCATCGAATGGCTCCAGCTCCTGACCCACCCGGAGATCTGGGCCTACCCGGGGGCGACGATGCGCGAGACGATGCTGGCGATGCTCGACGCCGAGCGCGCCCGCGATCTCGAACGGCTCGCCGCTGACCGAATCGATCTGACGTGAGGCCGCTCACGGTCCTCCTCACCGCCTCGGGCGTGCCGGGCTCCGCGGCGCTGATCCGGGCGCTGCGCGAGAACGGAGAGCGCGAGCTTCGACTGATCGGCACAGACATGTCCGAGCTGGCGATCGGCCGTCACCTGTGCGACTCCTTCCACGTCGTTCCGCCCGGGAGCGACCCCGGCTTCGTGGCCGCGCTGGTCGAGATCTGCGACCGGGAGGGTGTCGACGCGGTCCTGCCGCAATCCTCCTACGAGCTGCCGGCCCTCGCGGAGGGCAGGGAGCGGTTTGGCGAGACAACGGTTCTCGTGGCGAGCCCCGAAGCCGTGCGCCGCTCGAACGACAAGGCCGAGACGTACGCCCTGCTGGACGCGATCGGCGTCCGCGGGCCGGCTTGGAGGCGGGTCACCGGCGCTGCGCAGGTAGCGGCCGCGGCGCGCGAGCTCGGCTACCCGGAAGAGGACGTCGCCTTCAAACCGCTCGTCTCCTCGGGCTCGCGCGGCTTTCGCGTCCTCTCGGCTGCTGCCGACCGCCGGCGGCAGCTGTTCGAGAACCGCCCCGGGGTCTCCGAGGCCCTACGGCTGGAGGAGCTCGTCGAGCTGCTCGGCGACGACCGGACCGAGGCGCTCGTGATGGAGCTCGCCCGCGGCCCGGAGCGGACGATCGACGGCATCGCCCGCCGAGGCCGGATCCTGCTCGGTCACCCGAAGACGCGGGAGGAAATTCGGGCGGGGCTGGCGATGTACTTCCAGACGCTAGACGACGCCGAGCTGATGGACGTCGCCGCCAGGATCGCCTCGGAGCTCGAGCTCGACCACTTTTTCAACATTCAGCTCGTCGGCGAGGCGGTAATAGAGATCAATCCGCGGATCTCGACGGTCGTCTACCAGGAGGATCTGAACCTGCCTTACCTCGGGCTGAAGCACGCGCTGGGAGAAATCGAAGACGACGAGCTCGTGTCGTACGCGGACCGCATCCGCGCGGGGCGAAAGGCCCTACGGTATTTCGATCAGGTCGAATGGGATTGATGGAAAAGCGCGAAGTGCCGGCGAAGCCGGGCTTTGCCCGGCGTAGCTCACAGCCGCCTGCATGAAAACCGTGAAGAAGGAGGGGACTCGTGGGGGAACCACGGGTTCCCCCACGGTTGTTCATTGCCCCGTTAACTTCGCGGGGATCGGCTGGATGAACGTGCGGGCGCTGCGGCGTATGGGCGTCGATGCGCGGCTCGTCGTCTTCAACACGCACGCGGCCCATCCGGAGGCCGACGTGGACCTCGGGATACCGAAGGGGCCCTCGTGGCGCCGGCAAGCCGCGCAGTTTCGGGCGCTCGCGAAGCTGCTGCCGACTACCGACGTCTTCCATTTCTACTTCGGGTTGACCCTGGTGCCGAAGCGGGTGCAGTTTCCGATCCTGAGAGCGGCTCGCAAGAAGTCCGTCTTCCACTTCGTCGGCTCGGACATCCGCGGCAAGTCGCCCGAGGAGCTCGCCTACGGCCGTCTGGCTGACGCGCAGATCGTCGGCTCCTACGATGCCGCGCGGTGGATCCCGGAAGCTGAGGTCGTCCCGCCCGGGATCGACCTCTCCGCGATCGAGCCCGTAGCGCCACTTAGAGGCGGGCCGGTGCGAGTGGCGCATGCCGCGCTCTCCCGCCGGCGCAAGGGCACCGAGCTGATCGTCGCTGCCTGCGAGGAGCTCGGGGTCGAGCTGGACGTGATCGAGAACGTGCGCCACGACGAAGTCGGTCCCCGGCTCGCGCACGCCGACATCGTCGTCGACCAGCTCAACTCCGGCTGGTACGGCCTGTTCGCGATCGAGGCGATGGCCTACGGCAAGCCCGTCGTCGGCTACATCCACGAAGAGGCAGCCGCGCGCACGGCAGACGCCTATGGCGTCGAGGTTCCGATCGTGCGAACGACCAAGAAGACGCTCGCCGACGATTTGAGAGCGCTCGTCGCCTCCGGCGAAGAACGCAAAACACGAGGAGCTCTCGGCCGCGCCTACGTCGAGCGCGTCCACGACGCCGACAAGATGGCCGACCGCCTGATCGACATCTACTCTCGCTTGTAGTTTTGCTCGCGCAGCAAATCAAGCGCCTCGCCTCGCAGTCCCTGATCTACGGGCTCGGCGGCCTGATCTCGCGGGTGCTCGCGGTGCTGCTGCTGCCGCTCTACACGAGCTACCTCCACGGCCGCGACTACGGCCGGGTCGAGACGCTCACGGCGTTGACGGCCGTGCTCGTCGTGCTGCTCCGGCTCGGAATCTCGAGCGCGTTCTTCCGCTTCTACTTCGACTCGACAGAGGTGGCACACAGGGTGCGCGTCGTACGAACGTCGTTCTGGTTCACGATGGCGAGCGCCACGTTCGGGCTCGCTGCCGGCTGGATCGCCGCGCAGCCGATCGCGGATGCGCTCTCGCTCGGCCACGACCAGGCCTGGCTCGTTCGGGCCGCGTTCGTCGGGCTTTGGGCGCAATTGAACTACGAGCAGCTGACATCGCTGTTCCGCGTCGAAGAGCGGCCGGTCCTCTTCGCCCTGGCGACGATCGCGAACCTGCTGATCACTATCGGCGCAACCGTTCTGCTGGTCGTCCACTTCCATCAACGGGCGATGGGGGTGATCGTCGGCAACTGGATCGGAACGCTGGCCGTGTATCTCGTGCTCGTCAGCTATCGCCGCTACCAGCTCGGGCTCGAGTTCGACCGCGGGCTCTTCCGCGCCATGAACCGCTTCGGGATGCCGCTCGTCCCCGCCCAGCTTGCGATCTGGACGCTCAACTTCGCCGATCGCGTCTTCATCGCCAAGTTCAAGGGCCAGACCGAGGTCGGCCACTATTCGATCGGCGTCCGGATCGCCTCGGCGACCCTGCTGCTGCTGACAGCTTTCCGCCTGGCTTGGCCGGCTTTCGCGTACTCGATCGAGGACGAGAACGAGGCCCGGCGTACCTACGGCTACGTGCTGACGTACGTCATCTTCGTCACCTGCTGGGTCTCACTGAGCCTGGCCCTACTCGCGCCCTGGGTCGTCCGGCTACTTACTTCGCGGCCGGAGTTCTACTCGGGCTCCCGCGTCGTCGGGCTGTTGTCGTTCAGCGCGGTCGCCTGGGGCGCCTACACGGTCGTCGCGATCGGGATCGGCCGGGCACGGTTCACGCAGTTCAACTGGGTCGTCTCAGGCGCCGCTGCGGTGATCAACTTCGCGCTTTGCTTCGCGCTCGTCCCCCCGTACGGGATGATCGGCGCCGGAATCGCGACGGCCGCCTCGATGGGCGCGATGTTCGGGCTGATGGCGATCCACGCCCAGCGTGTCTATCCGGTGCCGTATCAGTGGCGGCGGGTCGCCATCGTGG
>VAWI01000093.1 GCA_005884005.1 Actinomycetota bacterium | reverse complement strand
GGGCGGGGCCAACTGCGCCCCGATCACCGGCGCCACCGGGCCGACCTACACGGCGACGAGCGCCGACGTCGGCCGCACCCTGCGCGTGGTCGTGACCGGCACCAACTCCGCCGGCTCGGCGAGCGCGACCTCGGCCGCGACGACGATCGTGCAAGCGATCTCGACCCAGCCGGGACTCGTGGCGCTCTGGCACATGGACGAGACCTCGGGCACCGTCATGCACGACTCGATCGGTAGCCACAACGGCACCCTCTTCTCTGTCCAGCCCGGGCTCCCCGGCTTCCTGGGGTTCGCCTACGGTTTCAATGGCTCCTCCAGCTACGTCTCGGTCCCCACGGCCGGCGACCTCAACCCCGGCAGCGCGGACATCACCATCACCATCCACTTCCAGACAACGGCTACCCCTCCGCCCCCGCCGGCGGACTGGGATTTGATCCGTAAGGGCCTTTACACCACCACCGGCGGTGAGTTCAAGATGGAGTTCCAACAATCGGGGCAGGCCTCGTGCGGCTTCAAAGGCTCCGCCGGCTACGCCGAGCTGATCACGGGACCGTCGCTGATCGACGGCCGGTGGCACACAATCCAATGCGTCAAGACGTCGTCCGCGATCAAGGTGATCGTTGATGGGCAGACGTTCTCAAAGGCGGCCACGGTGGGCTCGATCGCCAACACCACCCCAGTTGTGATCGGTGCCAGACCCGGCTCCGACTGGACCAAGGGCTCGCTCGACGAGGCAAGCATCCAGATCGGGTAGGCCTTCCGGTCGGGATACATCGATCCTCAGGGCTCGGCGCATGTTGGTGCTCGCCCCACGAGTCGGACCTTTACTGCTCGATGCCAATGACGACCGGGGAACTGTTACTCAAGCGGCGCGGTTCGGGACAGCTCGCGCCGTTCCCGGACCGCGTCCGTCAAAGCGGCGGCCCACTCGGCGAAGTCCGGGCGCTCGCCGATTCGGGCAGGCTCAGCCCGGCCTGATCCGGCCACCGTTGTTCGAGTGCGCGACTGATCGAAGGTCGCGATTCGATCCCTACCCGGCGCCGTCCGCGACCCAAGACCGCTCATCCCGTCTTCGCCCTCAACCAATGCCTCCTGCAGCATCCCAAGAGTCTCTAATTGCATAGTGGCTCCCTTTTGCCCGCCCATCTCTTTCGCCAATCATGCCAACTGACGAGGGCGGTCAGAACAGGCGGCACCACTTCGAAACCACGTCGACACCAGGCTGTTTGAGTTCGCGTCGATTGAAGCGGGCACGCAGCAAAGAGAACCCGCCCACACCAGCTAGAGGGAGTCTTCGAGGGATTCTTCGCCATCGAGCAGATGGGGGTCGAAGGTCGAGAGATCGTGCGGTCCGTTGCTAAGGTCATGAGCGCGGCGCGTGCTCGGTGTGGCTGAGAGGAGACGCCTCTCGTATGCGAGTGCGACTGCGTGCAGCAGATTTCGCGCGCCGAGCTTTGCTTGCAGAGAACGCCTCTGCGTGATGACTGTGTGCTTCGACTTGACGAGTCGATCCGCTGTCTCCGCAGCCGAGAAGCCCTCAGCGGCGGCTCGCAAAACTTCGACCTCCGGCTCCGAAAGCGCCTTGCCCTCGAGCCGGAGGCGCAGCAGGCTCACGCGGCGGTCGCTTCCTCGAGCCTGAGGTGCGCCTGGGTCAGGAGCTGAGACGCACGGGAGGGACTGCACCCCTCCAGACCCGCGATCTCGGCGACCGTGAATCCCTTCACGTGCAGTGCGATGATGCCGCGCTCGCGCGGCGGCAGCCGGCGGACGGCATTCAGGAGCTCGCTCAACTCCACGTGCACTAACGGTGCGGGCGAAGTCGGGTCGGCACTCGCGTCAACGAGCTCGAGGTCGGGTTCGACACCAGCATCGCCAACTGGCGCCTGGTGGAGACTTACAAGGTTGCTCCCGAGCCTGGCCAGGGCTTGCCGCCGACCCTCGTCGATGATCGCGCCCTTGATCCGGGGGTACGCGAAACTCGCGAGCGGCACCCCGCGTCCGGGGTCATACCGGTCGATCGCCTCGATCAGGCCGATCGTGCCGACGGAGATCAGCTCGTCGACCTCCGCTTCCGGTGCGACCGGCCGCAAGCCTAAAGCGATCCGCCGGACGAGCGGGAGGTAGCGAAGCACGAATTCCTCACGGCGGTTCGCCCGGGACGCGGACCCCACGCGCCCCCGCCGCCCCCGCGACTGGCCATTGCCGGGCATGCGCTGGTGACCGTACCAACAGCGACGGTCGGCACGTGGGCGCAAAGCCGCTGTCTGCGGCCTTCGCGTTTGCAGATACCAACATCAAGCGATCGTCATCCAGCCGCCTCCGCCGATTAAGTGAGGATCAAGAGCGACCGTCTTGGGTTCGCGGCGCCGGGGGTTCGGTCGTTGGCCGCAAACGAGCGACGGAGGCTTCGATGAGCAAGAAACTCGTAGGCGTGTGCGCGCGCTTCGCGATTACCGCGGTCGCGCTGATCGTTGCAGTCCTGCCGAGCGCGGGCCGAGCCTCGACGCAAAACGGTGGCGCGCAGACGTTCGCGGTCCAGGCCGACACGTACGTCAGCGCAAGTGCGCCAAGCAAGTCCTACGGCTCGCAGCAGTCATTGAAGGTCGATCGCACGCCGAAGATCGCTTACCTGCGCTTCACTGTCAGCGGCATCGGCGGTCCGGTGTCAGGGGCGACGCTCAGGCTCTACGGGCTGAAGAGCAACTCCACCGGTTTCGACGTTCGCGGCGTCGCGGACAACTCGTGGAACGAGTCGAACCTCAACTATAAAACGGCCCCAACCCCCGCCCAGCAGGTCGCGGGGTCGTCCGGTGGTTTGACTGCGTCCGCGTGGACCTCGATCGATGTCACATCCCTCGTCTCGGGAAACGGCACCTACACCTTTGCGCTCAAAAGCTCGAGCTCGAGCTCCATCGTGCTCTCGAGCAAAGAGCGGGGCGCGGCGACGGCAGCTCAGCTGGTGGTCACCGAGGCGCCCTCAGCCGACACAACGCCCCCCACCGCCCCCACCAATCTCGCCGCGAGCGGTGCGACGACGAGCAGCGTCTCGCTGTCGTGGTCCGCATCGACGGATGACACCGGCGTCGCCGGATATCGGATCTACCGCGACGGCACGCTCGTCACCTCGACTGCTCAGACGAGCTACGTCGTCTCTGGTCTCTCTTGCGGGACCAGTTACGGCTTCGCAGTAGAGGCGTACGACGCCGCAAACAACGTCTCGCCGCGGACTTCTAAATCGGGGTCGACGTACGCATGCCCCGATACCACGGCTCCCTCGGCCCCGACGAGCCTCGTCAAGGTCGGGTCGACGACATCGAGCGTCTGGTTGTCATGGACGGCCTCGACCGACAACGTCGGCGTCGCCGGCTACACGGTCTACGTCGACGGCACCAACGTCGGCAACACGACGACGAGTTACAATTTCGCCGGCCTCGCGTGCGGCATGAGCTACACGTTCGGGGTCGAAGCTTATGACGCTGCCGGCAACGTTTCGCCGCGCACGACGTTGGCGGCGTCGACCAATCCCTGCCCGATCGGCCCGCGGACGTACTACGTCGACAGCGTGGGCGGAAGCGACCTCAATTCCGGCACCTCGGAAACGAATGCGTGGAAGACTCTCGCGAAGCCGAATACGGCGTCGCTCGCTCCAGGTGACAGCCTTCTTTTCAAGCGCGGCGACGTGTGGACCGGCAGCCTCAAGATCACCGCCAGTGGCAACACCGCAAGCCAGATCGCCATCGGTGCTTACGGCACGGGGAACCTGCCGCTCATTCAGGGGCCGGCCTCGAGTTGCGTCGTCCTGGCAGGCTCCTATCTGACGCTCTCGGACGTCCAGGCGGATGGCTGTTCCTGGGCCGGGGTGGAGATCACGGGCGCGAATGACCGGGTCGAGCGGAGCCTGCTCAGCCACAACGTCGCCGGCGTCGATGTCAAGTCCGGCTCGGTGGGGGCGAAGGTGCTCGACAACCAGATCGTCGACAACAACAAGATGT
>VAWI01000054.1 GCA_005884005.1 Actinomycetota bacterium | reverse complement strand
GATCGACGGCGTCAGCAGGCCATCCGCGATCTCTCCCGCCAGCTTCTGCATCTTCGGCGCCGTCGCGGCTACATAGATTGCGGGCGAGCCGCGCGGGCTTTCGGCCTCGGGAGCAAGCGCCGGAACCGAGGCGGAGAATGTCTCGCCCTCGAACTCGAACGCCTTCCCGCCGAGGACGCCGCGAACGATTTCGACCGCCTCGCGCATCGGCCCCAGCGTCTTCTTGATGGCGAGCCGGGCGTTGTTGAGGAAGATCTTCGACGTGCCGAAGCCGAGCAGGAAGCGGTCCGGCCCCGCCGCCTCCTGGACGACGCGCGCGTCCATCGCCGCCTGGACGGGATGGCGCGTGAACGGCGAGATGATCCCCCAGCCGATCGTGAGCTGCTCGGTCTCGCGGGCGATCAGCGCCGAGACGACGGTCGAGGAGCGCGCCTCCATCCCGTGCTTCCGCCACCAGGGGTAGGCCTCGGCGAGCCAAATCGTGTCCATACCGGCCTCGTCCATCGCGCGCGCGGAGGCGAGCATCTCCTCGAGCGGCTCCATCGTCAGCTGCATGACGCCGAGGGTGCCGGCTCCTCGGGTGCGCCGGAACCGGCCCGGGCCGCCTCCTGCACCTGCTTGTCGAGCGCGTCGAGGACGTTGGCGACCTGCTGCTGGACGATCGGCTGCAGAACGCGCTGACCCATCGACCCGACCGGCCCGGCGATCGAAACGTCGGCCTCCCA
This sequence comes from Actinomycetota bacterium, assembly GCA_005884005.1. Taxonomy (GTDB): domain Bacteria; phylum Actinomycetota; class Thermoleophilia; order Gaiellales; family Gaiellaceae; genus 13-2-20CM-68-14. Next base: position 35,898 of record VAWI01000054.1, on the reverse strand, counting down.
GCGCATCCGCGTCTCGGCGCCGGCCGAGGAGAGCTCGAACTGGGTCTGCATGCTCATGATCGCGCCGACTCCATCGCCCTTGGCCTTGAGGCTCGCGTACTCCGGCGGCCGCTCCTCCGTCTTCTCGAATCTGATCCGCATCTTGAGACTGCCGAGGCCGAGCGGAATGTTGCAGTTCGCATGCCAGTGCCGCTCGTCCTGAACCTCGAAGCTCTCCACCCCCGGGATCGTCTTGGCCAGCCGCGCCGGATCGTTCAACACCTCCCACACGGTCTGCTGCGGGACGTCGAATGTGCGCTCGCCGGCGACCTTCACCGCGATTCCACCGCAACCCGGGCGCGCGACTCATCCGGGTTCGAGATCAGCTCCCACACCCGATGCGGCGGGTTGCACGAGTCGTAGACGATCGGGTTCCCAACCGGCCGGAGCGCATCCTGCAGCGCCGCGCAGACGGCGTGGATCCCGGCGCCTCCGCCCTCGCCCATGCCCTTGGCGCCGAGCGAGGTGAAGGGAGACGGGGACTCGATGTAGCCGGTCTTCATTGGCGGCATGTCGAGCGCGTGCGGCACGTGGTAGTCGTAGAAGTTCGGCGTCAGAAGGTTTCCCTGCTCGTCGTACGTGAACGTCTCGTGCGTCGCCGCGCCCAGCGCCTGCGCGGTCGCGCCATGCACCTGGCCCTCGACGATCTGCGGATGAATCCGGTTGCCGCAATCGTCGACGGCGGCGTAGTCGACGATCTCGTAGGCGCCGGTCTCGGGGTCGACCTCGAGCACGCAGACGTGAATCTGGCTCGCGTACGTCAGCGTCAGGTTGCCGTACTTACGCTCCTTGTCGGGGACCTCGAACGGCGGCACGTAGACGTAGCGGCAGTTGAGGGTCACGTGGCGCGCCTCTTCGGGGAGGATCGCGTTGTTCGCGTTGACGATCGCGCCGATCCCCATGAACGGGATCGCCGCCTCGGGGTTCTCGCGCAGCTTGGCAAAGCCGTCCTCGAGCACGACCGCGTCCTCGGGGACGCCCCCGAGAACGGCCGCCGCGATCGTCCGGATCTCGCCGGCGAGCTGGTCGACCGCGCCTTTGACCGCGCCGAGGCCGGTGACGGCGAACTGGCTGGCGTAGGTGCCGGAGAAGCCGGCGTGGGAGTTCCAGTAGGTGTCGTGGCCCGGACGGACCGTAACCTCGTCGGGCGAGATCCCCAGTGCATCGGCGACAACCTGCGCGGCGGTCGTCTCATGGCCCTGCCCCTGGGGAACCGTTCCGAGCGTGACGACGACCTCGCCAAAGATATCGAGCTTGACGGTCGCGACCTCGTTGTTGCCGGAGAACTGCAGCTCGGGGTTGAGGAGCTGCGACTGCCCGAAGTTGTTCGTGCCCGAGTCGAGGGTCGAGCCGATCCCGACACCGAGGAGCTTGCCCCGCGACTCGGCATCACGGCGGCGCTCGTCGATCCCCTCGTAGCCAACGAGCTCGAGCGCGATGTCGAGACAGCGCGCGTAGTCGCCCGAGTCGTAGACGCAGCCGTTCGGCGTCGTCCACGGGAACTCGTGCGCCTTGACGTAGTTCCGCTTCCGCACCTCGACGGGATCGAGCCCGAGCTCGTTGGCGACGATGTCGATCACGCGCTCCGTGAACCAGAGGTGCTGCATCCGCGAGTAGCCGCGGTTTGGCGAGACCGGAGACTTGTTCGTCGCGACCTGGGTGAAGTCGACGCGGACGTTCTGCCAGCGGTAGCAGCCTGGCGTGACCTGGGCCCAGATGATGCAGCCGAGCGGCTCGTACCGCGGGAACGCGCCGCAGTCGTCAATCGCGCTCGTCTTGAAACCAAGCAGCGTCCCGTCGGCCTTTACGGCGACCTCGGTGTCCTCGAACCAGCGCTCGTTCCCGTGTGCGTTGGCGGTGTGCTGGTCGGTCCGCCATTCCGTCCACTGCACGGGGCGGTTCAGCTTGCGCGCGAGCAGGCAGCAGGCGACGAAGTAGGGATGGAGACAGATCTTGTTGCCGAAAGCGCCGCCGATGTCCTGGTGACGAAACGGAGCTTGTCGGTTCCCACCCGCAGCGACGGCGCCATCCAGATCGCGCCGATGCCGGGCATCTGATGGTTGCAGTACATCGTCCATTGCCCCGTACCCCGGTTGAACTCGACGAGGCAGCCGGAGCACTCGAGCGGCGTCGACGAGAAGCGGTCGAAGTGGAGCTCCTTGATCCGGACGACGCGGTCGGCTTCCGCGACACATGAGTCCCAGTCGCCCCAGTCAAACACGCCCTCCCAAACGAGGTTCGAGCCCGCGTCGTCATGCAGGATCGGCGCGTCCGGCTCCTGCGCGCGCCGGGCGTCCACCAGCGGCTCGAGCGGCTCGTACTCGACCTCGACCAGCTCGGCTGCATCACGCGCGAGCTCACGCGTCGCGGCGACGACGGCCGCCACCGGCTCGCCGACGAAGCGGGTCTTGCCGACTGCGAGCGCGTAGTCCTTGATCTCGCTGCCGGGCGGCACCGACATCTCGAAGAACGGGTCGGTCAGGATCGCGACCTCGTCGCCGGTCAGCGTCCCGTAGACCTCTTTGAGCTCGAGCGCGCCCGCGACGTCGACCGAGACAATCTTCGCGTGCGCGTAGGGCGAGCGGACGAAGTGGACGAAGCCCATCCCGTGCCGCTTGACGTCGTCGAAGAAGACCCCCTCGCCCTGGACGAGACGCCGATCCTCCTTCCGCGGGATGCTGGTCCCGATGAAGCCGGGCCGCGTCTCCTGCTCCTCTACGACGATGGCGCTCGTGGGGGCGGTGGTCTCGGTCACGAACCCGCCTCCGCGGCCGCGGCGATCGCCTCGACGATGTTGACGTACCCGGTGCAGCGGCAGATGTTGCCCTGAATCGCGCGGCGGATCTCGCCCTCGGTCGGCTCGGGGTTCTCGTCGAGCAGCGCCTTCGCGCTCATCAGCATCCCCGGCGTGCAGTAGCCGCACTGCAGCGCGTGGTGGTCGCCGAACGCCTGCTGCAGGGGCTTCAGCTCGCCGTCGACGGCGAGGCCCTCGACGGTCTCGATCGAGGCGCCGTCGGCCTGGATCGCCAGCATCATGCAGCTCTTCAGCAGCGTGCCGCCGACGATCACCGAGCAGGCCCCGCAGTTGCCGGTGTCGCAACCGACGTGCGTTCCGGTCAGGTCGAGGTCGTCCCGGATGAAGTGAACGAGCAGGCGGCGGGCCTCGACCTCGCGCTCGTAGGTCGTGCCGTTGACCTCGACGCTGATCGTCTTCTGCGCGACCGGCTCGCTCACGCCGCCCCACTCGCCTGCCGGACGGCGCGCCCCGCGAGGACGCCCGCAAGCTGCCGCCGGTACGCGGCCGGGGCGTGAATGTCCGAGGGCGGGTCGAGCTCCGCGTCGGCGACCGCCGAGCGCACCGATTCCTCGTCGGCCGAGGGCACCTCGATCAGCACCGGCGTGGCCGCGACGCAGCCGAGCGCGACGCGCACACCTCCGTTCATGCTCGCGGCGGCGTTCGCGATGCAGGTCCCGTCGGCGCCGATCGTCACCGACGCGAAGCCGTCGCCGGCCTGCCGCTGCGGGACCGAGATCCCGGTCAACAGCTCGCCGGAGCCGACCGCCGTCAGGTAGACGCCGAGGAAGAACTCCTCAGCGGGAACCGTCCGCGTGCCGGCTGCCCCCGCGACCGTCATCGTGGCCCCGACCGCGACGAGCACCGGCGGCAGGTGGTTCGTCGGGTCGTTCGAGCAGAGGTTCCCGCCGAGCGTGCCGCGATTGCGCACCTGCACATCCGCGATCTGGGCAGCGACCTCGGCGAGGATCGGACGCGTGCGGATCACTTCCTCGGACCGGGCCAGCTGCGTGTAGGTGACCATCGGGCCGAGCTCCAGCCCCTCGTCGGTCTCCCGGATCTCGCGCAACCCTGGGATTGCGTTGAGGTCGACGAGCAGCTCCGGCGCCGCGATCCGAGCCTTCATCACGTTGACGAGCGTCTGCCCGCCCGCGAGCGCCCGCCCGTTCGGATTGGCGGCGAGCAACGAGAGCGCCTCGTCGACGGACCGAGGGCGGGCGTACTCGACGCTGGCCAGGAGCATCGCTGTCTTATATTCGGTCCGCGTTCATCGGCGCAAGCGAGAGCAGCGCGCAACCGCCTTCGCGGCTTGCCCTCCTGCGGCCGAGCGGTGATCGGAACCGCCACACCCGGCGTACAATCAAGACACTCAGTTGACTGGCGCTGATCTTGAAGGAGAGGGCCAATGAATCTAGGCCCGACCCCATTGCGACCGAGCGCTCGTCCCCAGCGGGACCCTCTGGCGGTGATCGCCATCCCGCTCGCGCCGATCGTTCTCGAGGGCAGATATCGGCTCTTGGTCGGAGCGCTCTGGCGTCTCGGTCGTTCACGCAGAGGCCGCTGGATGCTCTCCGCCGGGTCAGGAGCCATCGTGGTCGTCCTGGCCCTGCTGGCCGCTCACCATTTCGCGACGACTTCCTGGCCGCTGGCGAGCGGAAATCCCGGTTTGCTCGTGGCGGCCGGAGTGCTCCTTCTCTTCGCCCAAGCCCTGAAGGCGTACGGCTGGGGACGGCTGTTCGCGCCGGCAGAGCGGCCAAAGGTGCTTGCGCTTGCAGCCGGCAACGGCGGCGCCGCGGTGATGGGAATCGTCCTTCCGGGCCGCTTCGACGATGCGATGCGAGTCGCCGTCGTCCGCCGTTACCCCGGTTGTCCGGCCGGAGTGCGTGCGCTCTGTCTCTCCCTTGTCATGCTCGGCTTGATCGACAGCGTTGCCCTGGCGCCGCTCGCCTTTGCCGCCGCCTTGTTTCCGGGCGCCGGGATGGCCATGCGCGCCGCGCTTGCGGTGGTCGCGGCCGCCGGAGTCGCGGCCGCTGCTTTGATCCTCGTCCTGCCGCGCCTGGCCGCGAGCAGGCGCGCCTTGCGCTTCCGGCTTGGGCGCTGGCTGAGTCCGCGCACGACCTCCCGGCGGGCAGCAGCGCAATCGTGGGCGCTCGTGTCCGCCTGCTGGCTCGTCCGGGCGGTTGCGCTCTTCTTGCTCCTCGGCACGCTCGGGGTCGGCTTCTCGTTCCCTCTCGCGCTTCTTTTCCTCTGCGCCGGCGCGGCGGCTGCCGCGCTGCCAATCGGTCCCGCGGGCGCAGCGACGCAGGTGGGCGCCGGCGGTGCGGCCCTGATCGCATCCGGCGTCGGGGCCTCGAAAGCGCTCAGCGTCGCCGTCTCTGTCGGGGCGCTCGGGATCTTCTCAGGCGCGGCGGTTCTCCTCCTCGCCGTGGCGTGTCGCACCGGGCTGGCCCTGGCGACGACACGGGGCGCCGCTTAGCGGTTGGCTCCCGAACTCGCGTCGCGGTCCCGGGGAGGGCCGCCATGCCAATCGAGACAGAGCGCCGTGGCGTCGTCGCGTAGCTGGCCACCGCTGACTTTGAGGACCGCCCGAGTGAGGTCCTGTACCGCCTCGCGAGGATGCATGTCGATGCTGGCGGTCAGGATGGCACCGATGTTCATGAGCGCGGCGTCGCGCTCCAACATGCCGTCGGTGACGAAGATCAGCCGGTCGCCAACCTGCAGTGGCAGCGATTGCACGCGGTAGGCGCGTCCGAGCCGAACCCCGAACGGGGGGTCAGCCTCCAAGTCAAGTTGATCGACCTCCCCGGCCCGAATCCGTAGCGGCGGCGGGTGGCCGGCGTTGACGATTTCCGCCGTGGCTCTTAGGAGGTCGATCCGCACAAGCAGCCCGGTGACGAACTGGCTCTCCCCGGCCTGCTCGGCCAGCGCATCATTCGCCAGCCTCGCCTGCTCGGCCAGCTCAACGCCTCGACGGCGGGCGTTGCGTAGGCCTCCGACCAGCACCGTCGCCAAGAGCGCGGCATCCATCGTGTGGCCCATCGCATCGGTCATTGACAGATGCAGCGCGTCTCGGTCCAGCGAAAAATCGAAGGTGTCACCGCCGATCTCACCTGCCGGTTGCAGCCAGGCAGCGAGAGTGAACTGCCCGGCCTCGCACGTGAAGGCTCCCGGCAACAGCCGATGCTGGATCTCCGCCGCGAGCGACAACGGAACCGAGCGTTGTCCCCACTCGAAAAGGTCGGTGTACCGGCGGTTTGCGATCACGACGTAAGCCAAGAAGTGCGCCGCCTGAGCGACATCGGCCACCGTCTGCTTAGCCGGGAAGTCATCAAGCAGAAGCTCCAGAACGCCGACCGCTTCACCGCGGCTGGTCACCGGCGCGAACAACCGAGCGCCGCCGTCCTCGTCGATCACCTCGACGGCCTGGACGGCGAGCGCCCGCCCGTGCGGCGTCCCAACCAATGGCACGCGCTCCGCAGTCTCCTTCCCCTGCAAGCGCCCTTTCCCGCCGGCGTGGCCCAGTCGAATCAGCGACTGCCCACTGAAGTCGGCGATCAAGAAGCTGACTTCGCGGGCATCGATCGCCTCCGCCAGCGCGCCGGCGAGCACGTCGGCCGCCGCGACCGGCGGGGCCGCCTCGACTGCCGCCAGCAACGAATTCAAGTTCAACGATTGCCGGCTCTCACCCACGACGCCTAACCTAGCGCGACTGTGAAAGAGGCTCGAAGGCGCTTGCTTGGGGCGCCGACCTGGAGCACGCGTCACGGCGGAGGGGCAATGCCCTCCGCCGTGACGGCGCATTCGGGTGTCTAGGAGCAGGTCCCAGAGCCGATCAGGCGCGGGCCGCCGTTCTGGCGGACAAAGAGCGGGCGTGCGGTCGGTAAGGGGCCGCCGGTGGTCGGATCGCTGAGGCGAGTGTCACCGGTCGCGATCAGGACACACCCGCGCGAATCGAGCGTGTTCGTGAAGTAGTCGCCGAGCCGACGGTCCTGGCCGGTCGCGACGCAGAGAGTGCCGCCTTGGCAAACCCAGCCGATGTGGATGGCCCGTCCGGCGGCGTCCGCGATCCACTGCTGCGGCTTGTTGCCGTTGGCCGCGAGCAAGGTGGCCTCCATCGCATGGATGTGGCCGGTCTGGCAATCGGAGTCGGGCAGGCCGTCCTGCGGCTCGGTCTGGTACCAGATCACCGAAACCTTCCCTGCATCGCCCGCCGTGATCCACGGCCAGAACACCCGCGTGCCGGGATGGGTGACCGTCCTCGGCGACGACCACGTCTTGCCGAGGTCCTTGGTGTAGACGAGCATGATCGAGTTCGGAGCCGGCGTCTCCGCGCCGTCGCAACCGCTGCTGGTGCCGGCCTGCCGGTTTTCGGTGTCCCAGGTGAGGTAGATGGTGCCGGCCGAATCGATCGCGATCGCCGGCCAGTGGGCGAACATCGACGTCCCGCGAACGCCTTCGTGCGGCGTGAACGAGGAGCCGCCGGCCGGCAAGGTGCTGATGCCGAGACCGAAGCTGCCATCGGCATGCTGGAAGATCGCAGGCTCGACGACGGTTGACTTCAGCTTGTCGTAATAGAGCTTGCCGTCGGCAGTGAACGAGCCGCCGTCCGGAAGCGAGCCGCTGTCGGCGATCCCCGTGGCGCTGCAGCTGTTACCGCCGTCGTTCGAGACGAACACCTGGTGGCCGCTTCCGCTTCCCTCGACCGTGTCGGTTCCCATGAAGACCTGGTCCGCCTTGCCGCCGGCGAGCCACGGCCGGTCGCCGTCGTGGCAATCCGCGTTCCCCTTGTCCCACGTCTTGCCGCCGTCGATCGACGAGAAGAGCGCGTCGTTGACGAGATCGATACCCGTGTTGTAGACGCGCCCGCCGGCATCCTGGGTGAGGTCAGGATCGCTGAAGCCGGTGTTGATCGCCGGGTTCGTCGGACACGGGCTCCCGAGGTAGCGGTCTCGGAACCAATTGACGCCACCGTCTGACGACGTCCAGACGTTGACCTGGTTGCAGTAGTTGGTGACGAAGCTGAAGTCACCCCACGGCGAGCTGACGATCCCGTCCCGGTAGAGGTGGGTCGTTCCCTCGTGCGCGGTGTAGATCAGCGTTCCGTGCTGCGCGTCCGCGAAGACCTCCGGCTCACCACCGGCGAGATCCTGGTCGACGTAGACGGGGGGCGCGAAGGTCGGTCCCGGCGTCACGGCTGAGCCCCGGGCGGCCAGGACGCCCGCGAGCGCGGCCAAACCCAGCACGACGCCCACCGCCAACACCCGAATCCGCCGCAAGCGCGAAAGCGGCTCCATCAATCGTCCTCCTCTCTGGGCGAATGCGCGGGGAGGCCCGCGCTCGTGTCACCGGTGCTCCTTACCCTGCGGAGCGGAATCGCAACCAGCAGCGCCCGCGGGTTTAGATCGGCATCTCGGTCGGGAAGACGTGCGTCATCCGGATTACGAGCCTCGGGGGGCGACGATGTTGAGACGGCGACGTTTGCCATTCGTTCTCGCAAGCGCGGGGACCTTCTTGCTGGTTCTTGCCGCAATCGGCTCGGCCAGCGCCGGGCGCGGCCCATCGACCTCGCCGAAGCTCGTGAGCGACGTGAAGACAGGCTCCGACAGGCTCGGGAGCCTGACGCCGGCGACGCCGGATCCAATCCAGGACTACGTGCAGCCGGACACCGAGATCGAGCCCTCGATCGCCGTCAACCCGGCGAATGCCAAGAACGTCGTCACCGTCTACCAGGAAGGACGGATCGCAGACGGCGGCGATGCGACCAACGGATTCGCGACGAGCACGGACGGCGGCAGGAGCTGGCGGACCGGCGAGCTACCCGGGCTGACCACCTACCCCGGACAGGGAGGCGTGTTCGAACGGGCGAGCGACGCCGTCGTCGCCTTCGGGCCGAACAACGTCGTGTACGCCAATTCGCTCGTCTTCGACTTCAACAAGGACGCGGGGCTGCGCAGCGGCATCGCTGTCAACGTCTCCAAGGACGGCGGCCTGCATTGGGGCCCGCCCGTCCTCCTGCAGGACGACATGCTGGGCGGGCTGAACGACAAGAACTGGATCGTCGTAGACAACAGCGACGCGCCCGGCCACCATCAGGGACGCGTCTATGTCGTGTGGGACCGGATCGCGCCCATCCTCTACGACTACTGCGACCACGACTGCGACCGGCTCTCGAACTGGTTGCCCGACTTCCAGACGATTCCCGGGCTCGTCTTCCCTGGACAGGGAGTCGGCGCTTACCCGGTGGTGATGAAGAACGGCGGCCTTGGAATCGTTATGAACACGATCACCGGCGGCGTCCCCGTTCCATCAGGGCCCGACGAGTTGGACGCTCAGGCAAACGAGCAGGTCTTCATGGCGGCGCCCGCCGCGGGCACGACCCCCTACCCAGCCCCGCTCGTCTTCACGCCTCCGGTCGATGTCGCCGGCAACCAGAGCAACGGCCAGCCCACACAGCGTGCAAGCGAGGGCCTTCCGGCGGCGGCCGCCGATCCGATCTCAGGAACGATCTACTCGGTCTGGGACGACGGGCGCTACCGCTCGGACGGGACGAACGACGCCGTCCTCAGCCGCTCGTTCGACAACGGGCTGACTTGGACAGCGCCGCAGCGGATCAACCCTGGCTCGACCTCGGACCATGTCGACCACTACGGCGTCACGGTCGCGGTCGGCAGTGACGGAACCGTGCACGTCGCCTATCGCACGCGAGACGAGTCTGACCAGGGGCCGCTCTACGCGCCGGTGATCGACACGTACTACCAGGGCTCCTTCGACGGCGGCAGTACCTGGACGGCGCCGCTGAAGGTCGACAAGGTGGCCTCGAACCCCTACTACGACGCCTTCTCGCGCGACGGCTCGTTCGAGGGCGACTACAACGAGCTCGCGTCCGCGGGCGGCTTCACGTACATAGCGCGCTGCCAGGGACAGCAAGCGTCCGCGGGCGAGCCGGCGCCGCTGATCCCGAACCCCGACGGTTCGAACACCCTCGTGCTGACCGAAGCCGGCAAGGGCCACCAACACCAGAGCACCTGGGTCGCGCTGGTTCGCTGAGCTGATCCGTCCAGCGCTGCCCGAAGATCAGGAAACCGTGCAAGGTTTCCTCCGCGAGTACGCGAAGAGCCTCCAGCTCGACCTTTCGTTCCAGGACTTCGAGTCGGAGCTCGCCGACCCGCTCGGCTTCTACGAGCTAGTGCTGCTAGGGGATTACGGCTGCGTCGCCCTGCGCCGCGTCGACGAGCTCACCTGTGAGATGAAGCGCCTGTACGTCAGGCCGGTCGCGCGGGGCAGCGGGCACGGCCGACAGCTCGCCGAGGCGGTGATCGCCGAGGCGCGGGCACGCGGCTACAGCCGCATGCTCCTCGACACGCTGCCGGAAATGACTGCGGCACAGGCGCTGTACCGCTCGCTCGGTTTCCGAGAAACGGAGGCTTACCGCCACAACCCGGTCCCCGGCGCGAACTTTCTCGAGCTCGAGCTTTAGGCGAGTTGTGGGTTGGGGCTCAAACCTGACCGCCGTCGAGCGCGAGCGGAAGCGGCGGGGCCGCAGTCCCGCCGCCAGCCGAGCCCAACCTCCTAGACCTTGTGCGCTTCGACGTCGTCGTCTTCGTCGGCAGGCGAGTCGACGTACTTCTCGCGCTTCGACTCGTCCTCGATGAACTGGTGCGCTTCGACCTCGCCGTCTTCGTCAGCGGGTCGGTTGTACTTCTCGTGCTCGCCTTCCATGGAAGCCTCCTGTTCGAGAAAAAAAGAAAGCACCTGCTAGACGCGCTCTACGCGCGCGATCTTCCGCCCACTGCTTCAAAAACGCAAGCCGGCCTGCGATTGTCCGACGGTGCGGACCTCCCTGCGCCGGCGCCTCGGCGAGTCGCTCCGAGCGTTCGCGGCGGTCTTCGCCAACCCGGATCTACGCCGGATCGAGCTTGCCTGGGGTGGCTCGGTGATCGGACAGTGGGGATACGAGGTCGCGCTTGCCGTTTTCGCCTATCGGGCCGGCGGCGCAGCCGCCGTCGGAGTGGTTGCGCTCGTCCGCCTCCTTCCCGCCGCTGTCGTCGCACCGTTCGCGGCGCTCCTCGGGGACCGCTTCTGGCGCAGACGAATCATGGTGGCGGCCGACCTCGCTCGTGTCTGCGCCATGGGAGGCGCCGGGGCGGCAGTCTTTGCGGGAGCCTCGACCGTGATCGTCTACTCGCTCGCAGTTCTGACCGCGCTGGCGAGCACCGCCTTCGGGCCGGCCCAGTCCGCGTTGCTCCCTTCACTGGCGAGATCACCCGAGGAGCTGACCGCGGCGAACGCGACCTCGACGACCCTCGAAAGCGTTGGTTTCTTCATCGGCCCGGCGCTCGGCGGCCTACTGCTCGCCGTGACCAGCGTCGGTGCGGTCTTCGCGGCGACGGCAGCGCTCTTTTTATGGTCGGCGCTCATCCTCGGCCGGGTTCGTACCGACAGCCGCGGCGACCCGGGCATCGAGGTCGACAGCATCGGTCGGGAGGCTCTCGCGGGCTTCCGCGCGATCGCCGGGGAAGGCCGGCTACGGCTCGTCGTCGGGCTCTACGGTGCGCAGACCGTGGTCGCCGGGATCATGCGCGTCCTGCTCGTCGTGACGGCGCTCCGCATTCTCGACCTCGGGCCGTCGGGGGTCGGTTTCCTCAACTCGGCCAACGGCGTCGGCGCTCTTGCCGGAGCCATCGTACTGCTCGGCGTGATCTCGACCGGCCGCCTCGCCACGGTTTTCGGACTCGGAATCCTGCTCTGGGGCGTCCCTCTGGTTCTGCTCGGTCTGAGCCCGAGCGTGGCCCTGGCCCTTTTCTGCTTCGGCGTCGTCGGAGTCGGCAACGTACTCGTCGACGTCGCAGGCTTGACGCTGCTCCAACGGATGGCGCCGGACGAGGTACGGGCAAGGGTCTTCGGAGTGCTCGAGAGCGTCTTCCTCGCGACGATCGGGATCGGGGCGATTCTCGCGCCTTTGCTGACGTCCGCGTTCGGCCCGCGCGGCGCCCTCATCGCGGCGGGCGGCGGGCTCTGCGTGGTCGTGCTCCTCTTCTGGCGGCGTCTCGGCACGGTCGACGCGCCGGCGCTCGTGCCGGAGGAAGAGCTCTCGCTGCTCCGCGGCGTTCCGATCTTCGCGCCGCTGCCGCAGGTGACCCTCGAGCAGGTCGCCTCGCATCTCTCGCAGGTCCGGTTGGCCGCCGGCGACGTCGTCTTCCGTCGAGGCGATCACGGCGACCGCTTCTACGTGGTCGAAGCAGGAGAGGTGATCGTTTCGCCCGAGAGCCGACCGCCTGTGACCCTCGGCCGCGGTGGTTACTTCGGCGAGATCGCCCTTCTGCGCGATGTCCCACGCACCGCGACGGTGACAGCCCGTACCGAGGTCGAGCTCCACGCCCTCGAGCGCGACATCTTCATTGCCGCAGTGACCGGCCACGCGCCCAGCGCCGAAGCCGCGGACGCGGTGATCGCGACCCACCTCGGCTCGGCCTCGGCAGGGCGTCTCTGAGCCGACCCCGCTCCGTCGGAAATCCGCCCGCTTCGCGGGCATGACGGCTTCCGACGGTTCGGTGTCTAAGCAAACGTTCGTGCGCCGCGCCCGCCATGTCGGTCGCGGCGGTGGAATCGCGCGATCGCAGACCGCCGCCTTCGGGAACAAGGTGGTACGCAGCTCAAATAGTTCCGTGTCAAAAGCGCGACGTACGCTGGCCGATTGGCTTCGCGGCGGCTACCACGAAGGCACCGACCCGAAGGAGGATCTGTGCCTGGAACGCCGCTTCGCGCACTTCTGCTCACTCTGCTCGTCGCCGCTCCGGCCGGTGGCGCCGTCGCCGTGACCCGCGCGCCGCACGAGACCGCGACGACCATTCAGGCTTGCGCCGGTAAGCATGGGCGCCTGCGACTCGTTGCCAAACCGGCCAACTGCCGTCAAGCCGAGCGGCCGATCTCCTGGAACGTGCGCGGGGCGCAGGGAGAGCCCGGCCCTGCGGGGCCGGCGGGGCCGGTCGGTCCGGCCGGGGCCGACGGAGCCCCCGGGACGGACGGCGCCCAGGGACCGCCAGGCCCGGTAGGCCCGCAGGGCGAGCGCGGGCCGCAGGGACCGAAAGGCGATCCAGGCACGAGCATCGACGCGCTCGAGAGGCTGAACGGCATCGCCTGCAGGGCCGGCGGCCGCAACGGCACCGTGACCCTCACATACGACACCTCGGCGCACGCCCTCTTCACCTGTACGGCAACCGCAACCGACGCGGCCGTTCGCGTAAACGAGTTCTCGACGGGCACAACCGCGACCGCGACTGACGAGTTCGTCGAGCTCGTCAACGCCGGCACGAGTGCGGTCGACCTCAGCGGCTACAAGCTGGTCTACCGCTCCGGAGCGGGAACGAGCGACGTCGCGCTGGCGACGATCCCGGACGGGACGATGCTCGGACCGGGCGCGTTCTACCTCTTCGGCGGCAGCAGTTACGGAGGCGCGAAGAAGGCCGACCAGACGTTCTCGGCGGGGCTCGCCGCGACCGCGGGCGGCATCGGGCTCCGCGACGCGGGCGGCAAGCTCGTCGACTCGGTCGGCTACGGCACCGCCACGAACGCCTTCGTCGAGACGCACCCGGCGGCGGCGCCACCGTCGACCGCGGCCCCGGGTTCCAGCGATATCCGGCTCCCCGACGGCCGCGACACGGATGACAACAGCGCCGACTTGGCGGTCACGACAGCGCCGACGCCCGGAGCGCCGAATGTCGCAGGCTGACGGACCTAGCCGGCAGCTTCGGCCTTGCGCAGGCCGCGGAAAGCCCAGAGCGAGAACGCAACCGCCAGCGCCGCCGCCGCCGCGAAAGCTGCGCCGACCTCGGTCGGAGTGCCGGCGAGGAAGCCGCGGCCCGCCTCGAGCACACGCGTGAGCGGATTGACGACTGCAACGCCGTGGATCCACCCCTGGAGCAGCGAGAGCGGCACGTAGACCGGGGCGAAGAAGAGCACCAGGAAGACCGGCATCTGCATGATCGGTCCGGCCTGCATCGTCCGCAGTCGCATTGCAACTCCGGCCGCCCAGAGCAAGGCTGCGGCGTTGAGGATCACCGCGAGCGTGTAGAGGCCGATCACGTCGATCCCGCTGCCGCCGATGTGCATGCCGACCGCCAGCGCGATCCCGGTCAGGACCGCCGCAGTCACCGCCCACCGCCCGAGCGCCGCGATCGCGTATCCGAGCACGATCCCGGAGCGGTTGGGCGCCGCGAGCAGCAGCCGCCGGGCGAAGCCGCTCTCGAAGTCTCGCGCGATCCCGAACCCAGTGAAGACGCCGCCGAAGGCCGCCGACTGCAGCAGCACGAAGACGAACTGGAAAGCCGTGTAGCCCTCCTTGTAGTCGAAGCCCGGAACGTCGCGAACGCGCGAGAGCCCGCCCGCAAACGCGGTGAAAAAGAAGAGCGGGAAGACGAGCGAGGGGATGAACAGCGACGGGTTCGTGAAGACGTTGTGCAGCGTTCGCCAGGCGACAGCGCGCGCAACAGCGAGCGACCTCATGTCCGCGCCATCCTCACGCGAAGCGCCCAGCTCGCCAAGGCGAGCGAGACGACCGTTATCGCCGCGGCGATCCCAAAACCAAGGGCAAGGGCCTCGGCGTCCCACCCCGTGATGATCAGGCTCCGGACGCACTCGATCAGGTAGGAGACCGGATTCGCGGTAGCGACATCCCGGAACCAGGTCGTCTCGATCAGGTTGCGCGGGATGTTCATCGACGAGAGGAACAGGAACACGAAGAACGCCGGGAAGAGGCTCTGCACCGCCTCGCCCGAACCGGTGCGAAGCGCGGCGAAAGCGCCTAGCGCCCCGAAACCGAGCGACACGAGCAAGGCGAAGGCGAAGAGCACCAGCACCCCGAGCGCCCCCGATGCGAACCGAACGCCGACGAGGTAACCGACCGAGAGATAGACGGCCGCCTGGACGACGCCCATCGTCACGACCCCGCCGAGCTGGCCTCCGAGCAGGGCAACCCCGCGCATCGGCGTCAGCGAAAGTCGGTTGAGAAAGCCGGTCTGGATGTCGCGCGCGAGGTCCGTGCCCGCGTTCATGGTCGCGAACAGCGCTCCCTGGATGAATGGCACGGCCAGCGCAAAGGCGACAAAGGAGCTGGTCGGAAAGCCGGGGAGGCGCGTCTCCGCCTCGAGGCCGCCGGAGTTGACCGCGAGCAGCATCAGCGGAAAGAGCAGCGGTGCGATGACGTTTGCCGGCTGGCGGATCGTGCGCACAACCGAGCGGCGCGCGAGCAAGAAGACCTGATCGGCGAAAACGCTCAAGCAGGTTCGGCGGCGAGCTCGCCCCGGGACGGCTCGGTTTCTTCGTCGTCGGAACCTTCGAGCGAGCGGCCTGTCTTGGCGAGGAAGACGTCGTCCAGCGTCGGTTGGTGAATTTGCAGGTTCGCCACCTCGATCCCCGCGTCGTCGAGCGCCCGCACGATGTCCGCAAGGTCGGTCTCTCCCGTTCGGAGCCGAACGGCGACCCCTTTCGTGGATCCACAGGGGTCCCCGAAACGGCCGAAAATCTCGGCCAGCTGCGGCGCCTCCTCGGGATCGGCCGGAATTGCCTCGACAGTCGGCCGGCCGACCTCTGCCTTCAGCTCGTCGGTCGTTCCCTCGGCAACGATGTGGCCGTGGTCGATGATCCCGACGCGATCGGCGAGGACGTCCGCCTCTTCGAGGTACTGGGTGGTCAGGAAGACGGTGACCTCGTCCTCGCGCGCGAGCCGCGCGACCTCGTCCCAAAGCGCGGTACGGCTCTGAATGTCGAGCCCGGTGGTCGGTTCGTCGAGGAAGAGCACGCTTGGCCTGTGGACGAGTGCCATCGCGAGGTCGAGCCTGCGCTTCATCCCGCCCGAGTAGCCGCGGACCTTGCGGTCGGCAGCATGTGTCAGCCCGACGCGGGCGATCAGCTCGTCGGCGCGCTGGTTGCGTTCGCCGCGCGGTAGAGCCTGCAGCGAAGCCTGCAGCCGAAGGTGCTCGCGCCCGGTCAGGAGCGGATCGAGCGCGGCCTCCTGCAACGCGGCTCCGATCGCTGACCGCACGTGGGACCCCTCTGAGACGACGTCGTAGCCCGCCACCCGCGCGCTACCGGACGTTGGCGGAAGCAGCGTGGTCAGCATGTGCACGGTCGTCGATTTGCCGGCGCCGTTCGGCCCGAGGAAGCCGTAGATCTCTCCTGGGGCAACCCAGAGGTCGATCCCATCCACCGCTCGCGGACCGTTCTTGAACTCCCTGACAAGCTGGGTTGCCTCGATCGCGTAATCGCTCATCGGCGCAGAAGCCTACCCAAATGCTTGAGGTTGTCAAATAACTACTAGTTCAAGTAAGATACGGCTATGACGGTGCAGGCGAAGACGAGACCCAGTCCGGCGCACGAGGCTCAAAAGTTCTTCTTCGAGCTGGGGATGGTGCAGCGAACCAAGGTCGGTGCGAGGCTCGCCGAGCTTGGGCTGAGCTTCAGTCAAGCTCACGCCCTCCGGATCCTCGATCCGGACGAGCCGATGCCGATGAGCGCCCTCGCCGAGCGTCTTTTCTGCGACGCATCGAACGTGACCGGGATTGCCGATCGCCTCGAGGTGCGGGGCCTCGTGCGACGGCAAAGCTTGGAGGGCGACCGCCGCGTGAAGGCGCTGACGATCACGCCGAGCGGGATGAAGCTGCGCGAGCAGGTGATGGAGCTGATGAGCCAGCCGCCGGACGCGATCGCGGCCCTGAGCGAGGCCGACCAGCGAGCCCTGCGAGACATCCTCGCCCGCGCTGCCGCGCATCTTCGGCCGGCCGACTGATTTTAAGCGCCCAACGAGTCGAGCCCCGAGCCGGCCGCGAGACCCCCGAGGGTCAGGCCTGGGCGCAGCTCTTGCGGGCCCATTCAGCACTGACGCGCCGCCGCTAACTCGGCCGGGCTCGAGTGCGAGCCGTACAGAACTAAGGAACACACTGTTGCTTGGTTTCGTCCCGGAACGGCGTCTCGAATCGGACGAGGGGCCGGGTCAACTCGAACCGACGTAGATCGTCACGGTCGAGCCGTCGGGCGCGCGGGTGCCACCGGCGGGCTGCTCGTCTACGACTAGGCCGCTCTGACTCGGGTCGGGAGGCGGCACCATGATCACCTGGACTTGAAAACCAGCGTTTTGCAGCGTGTTCGTCGCCGTCTGCTGATCCTGGCCGACCACGTTGGGAACCTGCGAACTGGTGGCGCTCGGGCCGCGCGAGACCGAGATCTGCACCGTTGAGCCCTTTCTCACCGCCGTGCCCGCCGCCGGGCTCTCGGCGATGACCTGGCCGGACGGCTTTTGCGACGAGACGTACTTCACACGCGCGCCGAGCCCCACCGAGTGCAACCGCCGCTGCGCGACCGTCTGCTGGAGCCCGACGACGTTCGGCACCCTGACCGTCTGAGTTGCGGGAACGGTCGTCGCGCCGCCGGTCGTTACTCCTCCGGAGCCGCCTGAGCCTGCCGAAACGTTGATGCGCACCTTCGAGCCCCGCGCCACCTTCTTGTTCGGCAATGGCTTCTGGGCGGTCACCGTCCCCTTTGGCTCGACGCCGGGCACCTTGAATACCACCGGAATGAGGCCAGCTGCTCGTAGGGCCACCTTCGCATCCGACGCCGGCTGGCCGCGCACGTCCGGCACGACGGTCTGTCCCTTGGAGACCCGCAGCGAGACGGTCGAGCCTTTCGCGACTTTCGTTCCAGCCGCCGGGTTTTCTTTCAGAACGACGCCGGGCGCAGCCTGCCCCGGAACCGTGGTCACCTGCGACTGCAAACCCACCGCCTTCAGGCGCGAAACGGCAGCGGCGGTCTTGGAGCCGACGACGTTCGGCACCTGTGTCAGCGCCGCGGCCGAGACCGACACGGTGACGCGCGACCCCCGGTCGAGCTGCGTGCCCGCGCCCGGATCCTGTGCGAACACGGTTCCGGAGGGGAATTTGCTCGGCCGCGAGACCAGTTGCGGGACGAGTCCGCGTTCGTCCAACCGCCGGACGGCGTCGCTCTGCTTCATTCCGACGACTGCAGGAACGCTGACCGCGGACGCTGAGCTCTTCTTGTGGTGGTCGTTGTCGCGCGTCAGAAAGTACGCGGCGAGCAACCCGCCGATCACGAGCAGCAGGAGCAGCAGGAGCCAGGGCCAGATCTCGGGAAACGGCGGCCGCCGAGGCGGTACGAACTGGTCTTCCTCGACGATCGGCCGGCCCGCGGTCTCCTCGTCGACACGTGTGCGTCTTGCCGGTCTCCGCCGAAGGCGCATTCATGCCTTCCTAGCCGCGTCGGAAGGGCGCGAAACGCAGACATCAACCTTTAGAGGGACGCAAGGAGTCGCGCCATCGCCGATAAAGAGAGCCGGCGGAGGTTTGCTCCGTCACTGCGGCGAATGAGTCTCCAACCTGCACCGATCCCTCTCGAGGTCCCCGAAGGGCCGGCTCCGTTGCGTCCACCGCCGGAAGCCGAGCTCGTCGAGGCCGGAAAGCTGTCGATGGGCCAACTGGCGCAGGCGCATCGTGACCGCCTCGAGACCGGCCAGCCGGTTCTCGACATCATCGTCGAGCGCGGCTGGGTCTCCGCGGATGAAGTTGCCGACCTCCGCGCGGCCTACGGGATCGAAGCTCCTCCCCCACCCGCTGTGCAGGCGGCGCCGGAACCGCCGCCCGAAACCGACGTCCCTCCGCCGGCGGCAGAGGCTCGGTACAGGATCGCGATCCGACTGACAAACGGCGACTTGATCACGGCGGGCGAGACCGAAGGCTCCGACAAGGCAGCCGCTCTGGGTCACGCCGTCGTCGCCGACCTGACGAAGGAGGACGGCGAGTGGCCGTTCTTCAACTGCAGGTTCATCAACCCCGAGACGATCGTGTCGGTCGATCTGCTGCGGGCAGACTCAGCCGATTAAGGGCGTACCCGCGGTCGACCAAGAGCCGGGTCGAGACGGCCGCACGGGCACAGCCCGCACGGCCTCTAGACCGGCGCCGCAAGCGGCGCCTTGCAGACGCGGCCGACTGAGGCGTACCCGCGGTCGACCAAGAGCCGGGTCGAGACGGCCGCACGGGCACAGCCCGCACGGCCTCTAGACCGGCGCCGCAAGCGGCGCCTCGCAGACTCCGAGAGCTAGTCCGGCTCGACACGACCCATCCGGTCGGGCTCAAGTCCCCTGCTGCTGCTACCGTTAACTTGGTTAACGGTTTATGCCAACACTTGCAACAGCCACCGATCCCGTCACCGTCGCGAACCGGCTCCGGCCGGTTCTCTTGAAGCTCAATCGCCACCTCCGCCGGGAGATTCACTCGCTCGGCGTCACCGGGGGCCAGGCGTCTCTTCTCTTCACGATTCAGCGCCAGCCGGGGATCGGGGTGCGTGAGCTCGCAACCCTCGAGCGCATGTCCGCGCCCGGAATGTCGAAGTACGTCGGGCGCCTCGAAGCGGCGGGGCTGATCCTGCGGGAGCCTTCGGGCGAGGACCGCCGGCGGGTGGGCCTCCGCGTCTCGGGGGAAGGCGAGCGCGTGCTCCGATCAGTCAAATCGCGCCGGACCGCGTGGCTAGCGGCTCGGCTGCAGGGCCTTTCCGAGGCGGAGCTCGAGGCGGTTGACGCGGCGATCGAGCCGCTGCAAGTGCTGATCGACGAGTGACCGCCGCCATCCTCACGATCAACCGCCGGGCATTCGCGAGCCTGCGTATGCACCGGAACTACCGGCTCTACTTCATCGGCCAGGCTGTCTCGCAGAGCGGTACATGGATCGACAAGGTTGCGCAGGCTTGGCTCGTGCTCGCCCTCACCCATTCGGCGTTCGCGGTCGGATTGCTCGCGGCCTGTCAGTTCGTGCCTTTCAGCGTTCTCGGGCTGATGGCCGGCGTGATCGTCGACCGGCTCGACACCTGGCGAACGGTCGTCGTCACGCAGGCGATCAGGATGGTGATCGCGGCGACGCTCGCGGGAGTGGTCCTCGCCGGCGTCGTCCAGGTTTGGATGGTCTACACGCTCGCCCTGCTGACGGGGATCGTGCTCGTGCTCGACGCGCCGTCCCGCCAGCAGCTGACCTTCAAGATGGTCGGCCGAGACGAGCTGCCGAACGCGGTCGCGCTCAACTCCTCGCTCTTCAATGCCGCGCGGATCGTCGGGCCCGGCATCGGCGGCCTGCTGATCGCGGGCTTCGGCGTCGGCCCCGCCTTCGCAATCAACGCCGCCAGCTTCGTGGCGGTACTCGCCGGCCTGCGGCTGATGGACACGAGCAAGCTCGTCGCATTCGCCCCGCGGGAGCACCTGCCGACCCTGCTCGGCGGCCTCCGGGAGGGTGTCGCGTACGCGCGCGAGAGCCCGCACGTCCGGCTCGTGCTGACGATGCTGGTCGCGATCTCGACGATCGCGATGAACTTCAACGTGCTGCTGCCGGTGCTGGCCCGCCGGACGCTGGACTCCGGTCCCGGTGTTTTCGGCTTGGTCGCAGCCTGCTTCGGAGCCGGCGCGCTGGTCGGCGGCCTGCTGTCGGCCGCGCTGTCGCGTGCGAGCTGGAAGGCAATCATCGCCGGCGCGGGCGGGCTCGGCCTCGCAGAGTTGGTGCTCGCGCCGCAGCACTCGCTCGGCCCGGCGATCGTCCTCCTCTTCATCGCCGGCGTCTGCTTCACGCTCTACACGGCGAACTCGAATACGGTGCTCCAGCTGCGCGCGCCGGATCACCTGCGGGGGCGCGTGATCGGCTTCTACTACTTCGCCTTCAACGGCCTCGCTCCGCTCGGCGGGATCTTGACCGGTTGGCTCGCCGCGACCGGGGGGACCGAGCTCGCCTTCGCGGTCGCCGGCACCGTCACGGCGGTCGTCGCGATCGCCGCTCTGCCCCAGTTGCCACACGTCCGCGGGGAAACCACTCCCGCCTGAGTTTTCCAGCCTGGCCCACCGTAGGAGTAGGGTTCGGCCAGTGCGTCGTGTGCTTGCCGTGTCGCTCGCGTCGCTCGTAATCACGGGCGCCGCGCTCGGCGGGACGTTCAAGGGCAGCTCGCGCCCCGACCACCTCAGCGGCACGGCCACCGGCGACGTTCTCTACGGCTACGGAGGCAATGACGAGATCGACGGCCTTGCGGGCGACGACCTGATCAACGGGGGCGCCGGGGCAGACGTCCTCTCGGGCGGCGCCGGCAACGACCGGATCGCAGCCGCCGACGGGACGCAGGACGTCGTGCGCTGCGGCCCCGGACGCGACATCGTCACCGCCGACATGGAGGATCCGCTCTCGGGGTGCGAGGTCGTCAGCCGGCGTCTCTCCCGTGACCGGTACCGTGCCGGCGGCGCGCAGCACGAGACGGAGGTCGAGCCGGACAGCTTCGCGCACGGAAGCACGATCGTCACGGCGTTCCAGGTCGGCCGTTTCGTCGACAGCGGCGCCGCGAACGTCGGCTTTGCCACCTCGCACGACGCCGGCACAACCTGGATAAACGGGATCCTCCCGCGCCTGTCGATCTTTTCCGCGCCGCCTGGCCCGCTCTCACGGGTGAGCGATCCTGTGGTTGCATATGACCGTTTCCATCGAACGTGGCTGATCGGGGCCGTCGGCCTCGACGGGGACGGGACCGTGCTGACCGTAAGCCGCTCGCGCGACGGCGTCACCTGGGGCGCTCCCGTCACCGCCGCCAAGCGCGATGAAGGCGACTACGACAAGGAGTGGCTGGCGTGCGACAACTGGCTGAATAGCCCGTTTCGAGGGCGTTGCTACCTCTCATACATGGACTTCGAGAACGAAGGGGTGATGACGCGTCGCTCCCTGGACGGCGGGCGGACCTGGTCAGAACAGGTCGGCTGGCTCCTTCCGCCGACGCTGAGGGACATCGCCAACGGCGTTCAACCCGTCGTCCGCCCTGACGGGACGGTCGTGATCCCTTTCGAGATGTTCGAATCGCCGGGCAGCAGGCTCAATCAGATGGCCGCGATCCGGTCGGTCGACGGCGGGGCCACCTTCCTCCCCGCAACGCCCATCGCGCCGTTGCTCGCGACCGACGTGGAGGGGCTCCGCGTGCCGCCGCTTCCTTCCGTGGCCATCGACGCCGACGGGACGACCTATCTCGCCTGGACCGACTGTCGCTACATCACCGAATGCCAGTCGAACGGGATCGTGATCTCGAAGTCGCGCGACGGCATCAACTGGACCGTCCCGGCACGCGTACCCACGGGCGGTCGCGGCACCTTCGTCAATCACTTCCTCCCAGGTCTCGCGGCATTAGGAACAGGCTCCCATGTCAGGCTTGCGGTCGCGTACTACTCGGCGCCGACGCCGACGGGCTGCAACTACAACTGCCAATCGTCGATCAAGGCGTGGCTTTCGCGTTCGGACAACGGCGGCAGAACCTGGCGCGCAGCCCAGCAACTGAGCACGGAGAACGTGCTGTCAGGCTGGCTCGCCGATACGGGTCTCGGCCGGATGCTCGGCGACTACATTTCGACCTCTTGGGCCGACGGCGAGCCGTTTCCCGTCTTCCCGCTGGCATCGGCGCCAATTCGGGGCGGTTTTCGCGAAGAGCTCTTCGTGACCCAGACTCTCCGTAAATAGCGGCGTTTTACGTTCGTCTTACATCAGAGGTGACGAACTCTGATCTTCGTGGCGACAATGAGGGCATGACCAGACGGGGTCTCACGATTGCCGTGCTCGCTTGCGTGGCAGCATTGGCGACGCCGGCGCTCGCCGCCCGTCCTCTGCCGCCGTCAATGACGTCCTATCTGCTCGGCCCCAAGCTGATTCAGGCAGAGCTCTTCGTGCAGGCCAAGGGCGTGCAGCACGATTACTTCCTCGATCGCGGCCGGCTCCAGCGCCGCTATACGAACGGTCAGCTCACGATCGTCAAGCAGAGCGGTCCGATCACAGTCAAGGTCGCACCGAATGCGCGCGTGCTCTTGAATGGCAAGCCTTCGAGTCTCCGCGCTCTACGCGCCAGGATGCAGATTGCGGTCCTTCACGACAAGGAGCTTTCGGCGCAGCAGGTCTGGGCGTCTTCGAAGTCGGCCCCCACGCTCCCGGCCGCGGTCACGACCCTGCTCCTGGGCAATCAAATGGTCCGCGCCGAGATCGGCGTTGCCTCCGCCGATCCGAGCGCCCCTCACGACTTCCTGCTCGATCACGGCCGGATCAAGCAGGTCGGCGTGTCCACGTTGACGCTGGGAGAAAGAGACGGCACCGTCGTGACGATCAACGTCTCGCCGACCGCGCACGTCAAGCTCAACGGCAAGAATGCAACATTCGTCCAGCTGCGAAAGGGCATGATGGTCACGACGATTCACGACGGCGACAAGGCAGCGGACCAGGTCTTCGCAACCAGCGGCAAGTGAGCGCCGAGCCCGTGGTGAACGGGAGCCAGGGAGGCACGGTTCTGCTGGTCGAGGACGAGCACTCGATCGGGTCGATGACTCGTGGATACCTCGAGCGCAGCGGCTGGCGCGTCGTCTGGGTCCGTTCGGGCGAAGAGGCCCTTGCCGAGCTGGGACGGCACCAAGTCCGGATTGTCATCCTCGACATCCGGCTCCCCGGAATCGACGGATTTGACGTCGCGCGACTGGTGCGGGCGCGCTCGGACGTGCCGATCCTGATGCTGACCGCCCGCGATGAGGAGCCTGACCGAGTCGCCGGTCTCGAGCTCGGCGCCGACGATTACTTGACGAAGCCTTTCTCACCCCGCGAGCTCGTCGCCCGGATGAAGGCTGTGCTTCGGCGCACCGACGGCCGCAGCGCCGAGGACGTGCTGGCGCTCGACGACGTCGTGCTGAACCGGCAGGCGCGCGAGGTCGCCGTCGACGGCCGGACCGTCGAGCTGACGACGAAGGAGTTCGACCTGCTCGCGACCTTGCTTGCGAATCCGGGAATCGTCGTAAGCCGCGATCAGTTGCTCGACCGCGTCTGGGGGATGACCTACCCCGGCGGAACCCGGACCGTCGACGTGCACGTGGCCCAGCTCCGCCGCAAGCTGGGACGTCCCGAGTTGATCCGCACCGTTCGCGGAGCCGGGTACAAGACGATAAGGCCGTGACGCCGCTTGCGGTGTCACCGTCAGGACGTGCGGGCTCCGCCCGCGCGTCCGTCTGAGATGGCCGGTCCGGCCCCTGGGAGCTTGCGACCACGCGACAAGGAACGCCGCCCCTCGCTGCGGACGAACCTGTTCGTGGCGATCGTGCTTGTGGTCGTGCTCTCGATCGGCCTGATGCTGGCCGTGGGCTCCGTACTGACGCGGCGGGCCGTCGAGCGGGCGACCATGAAGGACGTCGCTCACCAGGCTGACCTGCTGGCTGCGAGGGAGCGCCTCGCGATCTACCCGTGTGGGAGGCTCAAGGAGATTCGGCCCTATTTCTCGCGACAGAACGAGATCGCAGCATGCGCGCCGCTGAATCGGCCTTCCAAGTACCTCCCGGGCGGCCTCTACAAGGTCGTGCGGGCGAAGAAGCGCCTCAACGGGACCGTCCGCATCGGCAACAGAACGTACTTCTACGCGGCCCGCCCGGCAAACAAGGCGAAAAGGCGCCTCGAGCTCGTGCTACTGAGGCCGAAGAGCCTCGGCAACAACGCCTTCTACCCGTTCCTCGTCGGGCTGCTGATCGCCGCTGGCGCCGGGATCGCGCTCGCGGCGCTCGCGGCCTTCCTGCTCGCGCGCCGGATTGCCAGGCCCGTGCGACGCGTGGTCGATGCGACGCGCCACCTCGCCGAGGAGCGCGATCCCGAACCGGTCCCGATCGAGGGCGCCTACGAGATCGCCAGCCTCGCACGAGCCTTCAACGAGATGGCCGAGCAGCTCGCGCAGGCGCGGGCCGCCGAGAAGCAATTCCTGCTCTCGGTCAGCCACGAGCTGAAGACGCCGCTGACCGCGATCCGCGGCTATGCCGAGGGCGTCGCAGAGGGCGCCTTCGACATGGACGAAGCTGTGACGACGATCTCGGTCGAGGCCGCACGGCTCGAACGGCTCGTTCGCGACCTGCTCGACCTCGCACGGATGAACCGCACCGACTTCTCGATCCACCGCGAGAACGTCGATCTCGCCACGATCGCCGGCGAGGCCGTCCGGCGCTACGAGGCGCAGGCCCGCGACTTCGAAGTCACGCTCGAGGCCTTTGCGCCCGCGCCCTCGCCCGCGATCGGCGACCCGGACCGCATGCTGCAGGTGGCCTCGAACCTGGTCGAGAACGCCCTTCGCCTGACTCCGCGTGGCGGCTTCGTTCGCGTCTCGGCCGAGCCGGGCGCGCTCGTCGTCGAAGACACGGGGCCCGGCTTGAGCGAAGAGGATCTCCCGCGGGCCTTCGAGCGCTTCTATCTGTACTCCCGTTATTCGTCCGACCGTCCGGTCGGCACTGGGCTCGGCCTCTCGATCGTCAAGGAGCTGACGCAAGGGATGGGCGGGTCGGTCGAGGTCGCGGCCGCAGCCGGCAGCGGGACGAGATTCACCGTCCGCCTCCCCCGAACAACCCAAGATGATTTTACGGACGGCTTACAGGCCGCGAACGAGGGACTGATGCAGGCCGGTGAAGATGGGACCAGCAATAGCGCTCCGGACCAGCTTCTCTCGCGCGACGAAGCCCGCTGATCAGGCGGGCTTCGTCGTTCAATCCAGGGTCTGTCCTTGGCGGCGTGTCCTCGTGCTCAGTCGCCGCCCTTCACCGGCCGGAAGGTCACGTTCGCGTTCCAGAAGTACGCCGTCCGTTTCTGGTCGTCGGTCCGAAGCGCGCTGTCGACGCGACCGTACGCCTTCGTCTCGTTGAACTGGCCGATTACGGCCAATGTGAATTGATCGAGACTTAGAGCTTTCCGCTCCGCCCAAACACGGACGAGCCCGGGCCTGCTGAGCCGGTCACGACCGGCGTCTTGGTGCAGCCGGGCCCGGTCGCAGGCGACGTCGCCTGGCGTCTGCCGCGAGGAGCTCCGCCGGCCGGTGCTACTCCCATCGTTAGCCTGCGCCTAGTGGTGCGGGCGGAGCGGCAGCACTACAACATCACCCTTGCGATCCTGACGATCGCCGGAACCGCCTACGCGCTGCAGCAGACGATGGTGATTCCGGCATTGCCGACGCTGCAGCGCGACCTGCACACGACGACGACCTGGGTGACGTGGGTGCTGACGGCGCTGCTCCTCGTCGCCTCGGTCTCGACCCCCGTCCTCGGCAAGCTCGGCGACCAGTACGGCAAGGAGCGGCTCCTCGTCATCTCGCTCGCGCTCTTCTTCGTCGGCTGCGCCGGCGCCGCGGCGGCGTGGAACATCTGGGCGCTGATCTTCTTCCGCGCTTTCCAGGGGCTCGGGGCGGCGGTGTTTCCCCTGAGCTTCGGGATCATCCGCGACGAGTTCCCGCGGGAGAAGGTCGGCGTCGGGATCGGCCTGATCTCTGCCGTCTTCGGCGTCG
This sequence comes from Actinomycetota bacterium, assembly GCA_005884005.1. GTDB lineage: Bacteria > Actinomycetota > Thermoleophilia > Gaiellales > Gaiellaceae > 13-2-20CM-68-14. The sequence continues at coordinate 9,719 of VAWI01000054.1, read as the reverse complement.
GCGGCGGCTTCGGAATCGTCCTGTCGGGTCTGATCGTCGACAACCTCTCCTGGCGCTGGCTGTTCATCTTCGGGGCGATTCCGGTGGCGATTGCCGCCGTCCTCGTGCACCGATTCGTGCCCGAGTCGCCGATCAAGACGCCTTCGAGGGTGGACTTCCTCGGCGCCACGTTGCTGTCCGTGGGGCTCGTCTGCCTGCTGCTGGCTCTGACCGAGGGCGAGAGCTGGGGCTGGACGTCGGCGCGCGTCGACGGCCTGTTTGCCGGGGCGGCGGCCTTCCTTGCTCTTTGGGTCGCGGCCGAGCTCCGAGTGCCGGAGCCAATGGTCGATATGCGCGTGTTCGTCCAGCGGCAGGTGCTGTTCACAAACATCTGCGCGCTGATCACCGGCTTCGCGATGTTCGGGACGTTCGTCCTGATCCCGAACTTCGTCGAGACGCCGCGCGGCCTGCCGGCCGACACGGCGCGGCTCGTCCACTACGGATTCAACGCCAGTGCAGCGAAGGCGGGGCTTTATCTGTTGCCGAGCTCGTTCACGCTGCTTTTCGCAGGTCCCGCGGCGGGAGTGATCGGCCGGCGGACGGGCTCGAAGTGGCCCCTCGCGGCCGGAATGCTGCTCTCCGGGATCTCGGCGGTGATGCTGGCCTTCTGGAACAGCGAGACCTGGCAGATCCTTGGTGCATTGGCGGTGCTCGGGACGGGCGTCGGATTCGCCTTCGCCGCGATGGCGACCCTGGTCACGGAGGCGGTGAGGGCCACCGAGACGGGCATCGCGACGGGAATGAACACGGTCATGCGCACGGTCGGCGGCGTCATCGGCGGCGAGGTCGGCGCCGCGATCCTGACCGCGCACCTGATCCACGGCACGAAAGTCCCTTCGTTGCGGGGTTACGAGGTCGCGTTCGTGATCTCCGGGGTCGCTGCCTTCCTCGGTGTCGTTGCCGCTGTGCTCGTGACATCGAGGCGCGAACGGCTCGTCATCGCCGCTGAGACCTCGGACTGATGCGGATCGTCACCCAGAACCTCTGGGGGGTCCGGGGCGACTGGGAGGCTCGGCGTGCCGTTCTGATCGCCGGCTTCCGCGAGCTCCGACCCGACGTCGTTGCGTTCATCGAGGCGATCAAGACCGACGAGTACGACCAGGTCGTCGATCTCCTCGGTTCGGAGTATCAAGTCGCCCACCAAAGCGAGCGCGAGCCCGACGGCCAGGGCGCCTCGATCGCGAGCCGCTGGCCTATCGGCCAGCTCGATGAGATCGACATCCACGTCACGCCGCGAACAGCCGACTTCGCCTGTACGACGCTCGTGACCGAGATCCTCGCGCCCGAGCGGTTCACGCCGCTCGTCTTCGCGAACCACGTACCGAATTGGCAGCTCGACTTCGAGCGCGAGCGTGAGCTCCAAGCGCTTGCCGCGACGCGCTTCCTCGAGGAGCTCGTCCGCGACCGCAACGCGCACGTCGTTCTTGCCGGCGACTTCACCTCCGACCCGCAGGCGGCGAACGTCCGTTTCATCTCAGGGCGTCAGTCCCTGGACGGCGTGAGCGTCTGTTACCGCGACGCGTGGGAGAGCGTGCATCCCGGCGAGCCGGGCGAGACCTTCACGCCCGACAATCCGCTCGTCGCCGACTGGGACTGGCCGTTTCGGCGGATCGACTACGTTTTTGTCCGCTGCGGGGAGCACGGCGGGCCGACACTCGAGATCACCGCGTGCGAGCGGATCTTCGACCACCCCATGGACGGCGTCTGGGCGAGCGATCACTTCGGCGTCTACGCGGATCTCGAGATTCCCGCTCGAAGATAGGCATGGCCGAGAGACCGCTCGAGACCGTGATCACGCTCGTGCTCGAAAGCTGCGACCCATCGCTTTCTGAAGCGCACCGCGAGCTGTATCCGGAACGGGTCGCGGAGCACATCCCCTTCTCGCTGACGCTGCTGTACCCGTGGCTTCCGGCCGCGGACCTCAGTCCCGGCGAGATCGAACAGCTCCGGTCGTTCTTCGCCCGGCGTCCGCCGCTCGCATTCGATCTGGCCGAGGTCGCCGAGTTCCCCGGCCTCGTCGCCTACGCGGTCCCACGGCCGGACGACGACCTCCGTGCGACGATGCGAGCCCTCTGGGCCCTCTACCCGCAGTGTCCACCGTACGGGCGCCCCGGCTCCGACCCGCCGCCCCACGCGACCCTCGGCCGCTACGAGGGACCGACCCCGATCACGTTCGAGCAGGCCAGGCAGCGAGTCGAGCCGCTGCTCCCGGTCCGCTGCGTCGTGATGGAGGCGACGCTGATGGAGGAGTACGAGCCCGACCGCATGCGGGTCCGGGACACATTCCCGTTCAGCGGCTAGCGACGCAATCTGGCAAGCTCGGCGCGCGCCCAGTGGCTTCGCTTCCCCAAAAGCTCGATCTTGCTCTCGTCAAGCGGTTACGCCAGGTCGTCGGCGGAGCGCCCGCGGTCGAGAGCGAGCTCCGCACGCTGGCCGACCAAGCCGGCGGCTGGGCGCGCGCAACCGAGGCCCAGCTCCGCGCCGCCGAGCTGCGGCTGGCGAAGCTGAATGCCGACCCGGCGAGCGAGCTGGGCGAGATGGCGACCGAGATCCGCCGGGTCGAGACCCTCTCCGGCGAGCTCGAGGAGGCGCGCTCGCTGCTCACGGGCCTGGAACAGCGAACGCGCGAGCTGCGGACGGCGTGGCTCAAGTACCACGCGGACTCGGCGCCCCCGCTCAATTCGACCTAGCCTGCGCTTTCGGCTGCCGAAATGTGACGATGCGGAGACGGGTTGGACAGTCACTGCCCGAGCCTGCACACTGGGTGCGTGGACAGCCTCCGCAATCCAACGTTCGCGTCGCTGCTGCTCTTGCTCGCGGGAATCGTCGCGGCCAGCGCAGCCTTCGCCACCTGGCTGCCCTTGCTCGCCACTCTTCCGTGGCTCGTGGGGATCGCTTGGTTCGGGTCTCGGGACCCCGGCGCCGCGCACGAGTTTCCATCGGCGGCGGAAACTGTGCGCGATCGTCTCTGGGCGCGCTGAGGCGCTGACCTTTCAGCGACGGTCTCACCGGACCGCTGACCGGCTGAAGACACGGATCGACGCAGCGGTGAGCAGGAGCGCGAAGCCGCCGATCACGGCCAGACTGAGTGCGGCCATCGCGGTCGGGTCGCTCAGGCCCCAGATCGCGTGCAGACCCGTACTGTCCTGCAGCAGCCCGTAGCGCATCAGCGCTAGCCCGTGCGTCAGCGGGAGGAACTTGGCCACCCATGTGAGGAAGCTCGGCAACGCGATGATCGGGAACAGCGCGCCGGCCAGGAACCATGGCAGGATCGCGATCGCCGGCACGCGCGCGATGTACTCCTCCTGCCGCGGCACGCGGCCCGCGAGGATCTCCGCCAGCCCGTACATGCCGACCGTGAACAGGACGCCGGCGGCAACGAACCAGAGGACTCCGGTCCCGGTGGCGTGAAAGTGAATCCCGCGTGCCACCGCGACAGCGATCAAGACGCCGACCTGCAGCGCCGTGATGGCGAGCGCCACGAGCAGGTTGCCGATCACGAGGAGGCCGCGTGGAATAGGCGCGGTGAGGAGCTCGGGCTGGGCGCCGCTGATCCGGTCGACGATCACGCTCAGACCGGAGAACATCGTGTTCAAAGGAATCAGCAGCCCGACGGTGCCGATCGCGACGAAGGACTCGTAGCTCGCGCTGGTGTGCAGCGCCGTCTTCAGCGCCGGCGCAATCACGAGCGCAAACATGATCGGCGTCAAGAGCGGGACGAACAGCTCGCGGGGCGTGCGCGCGGTCAGCTGGAAACGGCGCCGCGCGAGGGTGGCGAGCGGGCCGAGCGCACGAGGGCGCCGGGTAGGTGCAGGGATTGCGATTTCAGCGGTGGACATGGTGCTCCTTTCGTTCAGGCGGCCGCGGCGAGCGAGTCGCCGGTCAACCGCAGGTAAACGTCGTCAAGAGTCGGCTCGCGGGCGCTGATCGCCCCGGCGAGCCCGAGGTCGTGAATGGCGGCGATCGCCTCACTGGAGCTGTGCCCGTGCAGCGGCACAGTCACCCGGGAGCCGACCGCGAATGCGTCTTCGCCGGCGACGCCGCGGTCTCGCAGCGCCGCAAGTGCAGAGCTGACGCTTCCGTCGACGCGAAGCTCGACCAGTTGCCGGCCGAGGCCGGCGAGCAACGCCGCAGGGGTATCGAGCGCGACGATGCGGCCCGCGTGAATGATCGCGACGCGATCGCAGAGCCGTTCAGCCTCCTCGAGGTAGTGCGTCGTCAGCAGGACCGTCAGCTCGCTCCGGCTGCGCAGGCCGGCGATCACCTCGAGCAGCTCGGCGCGAATCCTCGGGTCGAGGCCGACCGTCGGCTCGTCGAGGAAAAGCACGCGCGGATGTGACACGAGCGCACGGGCGATCTCGAGCCGCCGGCGTTGGCCGCCGCTGTAGGTCCCTGCGGGCCGGTCGACCAGGTCGGCGAGGCCGAATGTGGCGGCGAGCTCGGGGATCCATCCCTCGGCCTCCCGCGGCTCGACGCCCCAGAGCCGCGCGTGAATCTCGAGGTTCCTGCGACCGGTCAGCGAGCGATCGACCACGGGATCTTGGAAGACGACGCTGCTGACCCGCCGAGCGTCAAGCGGCTCCTCGGCGACGTCGAAGCCGGCAAGCCGGGCGCTGCCGGAGCTCGGCTCGATCGTCGTCGTCAACATCCCGACCGTGGTTGACTTTCCGGCGCCGTTCGGGCCCAGCAGTCCGAACACTTCGCCGGCGGCGACCGCGAAGTCGATCCCTTTCACGGCTGCGACGCCGCCGGGGTAGGTCTTGCTGAGCTTGGTCACTTCGATTGCGTTCATGGCGCTCCCTTCGGGCAGTCACAACTGCCGCGTTTCGTTCGTCAGGGAGATGACGGATTCGAACGCGGAGATGTGACGTGACCCGAAGCGACTGGCAAACCGAGGAGTTCGAACGCAACCGGCAGCACCTGCAATCAGTCGCGTACCGGATGCTCGGTTCGGCGAGCGAGGCCGAAGACGCCGTACAGGAGGCGTGGCTACGTCTCTCGCGCTCCGACACCGAAGCGGTCGAGAACCTCGCCGGCTGGCTGACGACAGTAGTCGCCCGCGTTTCCCTGGACATGCTGCGCTCCCGCCGAGCGCGCCGCGAGGACTACGTCGCGCTGCCGGAGCCGATCGTCACGATCGAGAGCGGCCCGGAGGACGAGGCGGTGCTGGCGGACTCCGTCGGGCTCGCGCTCCTCGTCGTGCTAGACATGCTGACCCCGGCCGAGCGGCTCGCGTTCGTCCTGCACGACATGTTCGGCGTTGCGTTCGACGAGATCGCGACGATCCTGGATCGCTCGGAAGCCGCGACGCGCCAGCTCGCAAGCCGTGCCCGGCGCCGTGTTCGAGGCGCGACTCCGCGCACAGATCCCGATCTTCGCGAGCAACGACGGGTCGTCGACGCCTTCCTGGCGGCCGCGCGAGCCGGCGACTTCGAAGCGCTGGTGAAGGTCCTAGACCCCGACGTCGTCTTCCGAGCCGACCGAGGCCCGCGCGGAGACCGAATGCCGGTTACTGGAGCCGCCGAGGTAGCGGAGACGATCCTGGCGCGCGGCGCCCGCTTCGCCCCGCACGCGCGCCCGGCGATCGTCAACGGCAACGCCGGCGTGATCGTCGTGCCGGGCAAGAAGCCGATCGCGGTCGTCGGTTTCAGCGTCGCCGCCGGCCGCATCGTCGAGATCGACCTGGTCGCGGATCCGGCAAAGCTCCGCAGCATTTAACTACGACGGCGACCAAGTTTGCGGCCGTGCGGCTCACTCGCGGGCGACGATGCAGATCGATCCATCACTACATTCGGCGCGTGGCTCGCCGGGAGCCTCGCTCGCACGCAGGATGCGCACCACCTCGCCGTTCACTTCGCCTAGCGGCCCTAGCTCACGGCCGGGAGCGTGCCGACGAATTGCCACGCCCGGATTTGCCGCAGCACCTCGGCGACGGGCTTGCCGCCGGGGCTTGCGCCCCTGAGAAGTCTCAGCCGGTCGAGACGCGGTACAGCTCGACGGCGAACACCTGCCTGACCACAGAGACCGCGGCCGACAGGGCGAACCCGCAGAGCAGCACGAAGCCGAGCAACGCCTTCGCGCCGGGCGAATGCACGTGGCCCTCGAAGAGCAGCTTCGCGTCCAGGTAGAACAGGAGTCCCGGCACCAAGAAAGCCGCGCGGAGCGCACCCAGACCGCCGGTCTCCGTCCTCCAGTTCTCCTTCACGAGCTGAAACGACCGGCGTCGCGCTCCCTCCGAGTCGAGGCCTTCGAACGCGATCAGCGGGACGACGAAGATCGTGGCGAAGCTCCAGGCGACCTGGGCGGCCGCCCCGAGCCAGCGCAGACCCCTGATGCTCTTGACAAAGCTGACCACGAACGCGACGAATAGCGAGTAGCCGGCCCAGCCGGCTATCCCGCCCAGCCGCGACCAGGCGACGTCGAGGCCGTCGCCGACAGTGGTCTCCTCGCCGTCGAGGATCTGCGCAGCGGCTCCTGCGAGAGCGACGTTGAAGAAGATCCCTACGAAGAAGAGCGAGTAGAGCCCGATCGCGACGAGCGGGACATACAAGAACCAGGCCCCGTTCACGGCGTACAGCCAGGCGCCCTCGAAGATCCAGAAACCGGCGCTGACGACGAGGCAGCAGGTCGAGATGACGGGGAACCAGAGGAGAGCAGGCTCTCGCCGGACGAGCTCGAAGCTCGCCCGCATCAGCCGTGCGCCATCGGCTAAGCCGCCTGCCACGGCTGTTCAATCGGCTTCGTGAGAACGCCTACCCAGCCCCGAAAGGGTGCCTTTGCGTGTAGTTGCGGCCCGCCTTGAGCTCCGAACCCCAGGCGGGCCAGATTCCTAACGGCCTTCGCGCGACCGGCGGCAACCCACGGCGCCTGCTCCCGACGAACCGCGTCCGCGAGGCGAACCGGCTAGCGCAGTTCGGCGAACTCGCCGACGCCCTGGCACGCGGCTTCCGCGTCGAAAGACTGTGCGGGCCGCGATCGGCCACGCGCTCGATTTCGCAACCTGGCGCTCGCTCGTCCGCGGGCAGGGACTAGGCGACAGCGCCGCGATCTCGCTGATGGTCCGGCTCGTCGAGAGCGCCTGATCTAAGCCGCGGCCGGCACCCCCGCGTGCGTCGTCGCCCACTCCAGCGCATCGTCGGCCACGCCCTCCCAACCGTCCTGGGCGAAGGTGTAGTGCGAGCGATCCGGGTATTCCTTCAGCTCGGTCGGCGACTGCGCTTTCCGCTGAATCTTGAAGGCGTTCTTCGTGACCGCCGCCGGCACCGTGTGATCCTTGCCGTTGGCCATCAGCAGCAGCGGCGCGCGGTTGCCGTTCTTTGGGTGCACCGCCGCCGGGGAGTTCGGGGTGAAGTTCGAGAAGGCAGCCTGGAAGAGAACGCGCCCCGGGCCCGGGATCGCCAAACGGTCGTAGGCCTTCTTCGAGTCCTCAACGCTGAGCAAGTTCCCGAAGCCGTAGCGGAATTCATCCGGGGTGAGGGTCACGGCCTTATGCCTGTTCGCGGGGTTTTTCAACGCGACCGACGCGACCTTCAGGCTCGAGAACGGCAGCGCGAGGATGCCCTTGATCGGCGCGGGTGAGATCCCAACCCCGGCGGCGCCCACGCCGCGGTCGAGCAAGACCTCAGTGATCAGCCCACCGAAGGAGTGGCCGATGATGATCGGCGGCTTGTCGAGCTCGCGGATGATCTGCTCGTATTGGTCGGCGATCTCCTTGACGCCGAGGTTCTCGTACGGCTTGGTGTTGGTCCGAACCTGCTCGATGTCTCCCTCCATGCCCGGCCAGGCGGGAGCGATCACGTTGTAGCCCTTGCTCTCGTAGCGCTCGATCCACTTCTCCCAGCTGAGCGGGGTCAGCCAGAGGCCGTGGACCAGCACGATCGTTTCGGGAGCGTTTGCGGCATCGGTTGCCATGGGGTCCTCCTGCTGTGGGGGCAGAACACGCTAGGAACGCGCGGCACCAGCGACCTTATTCCCGCCGGTGTGTGCTTTTCTAGGAGGGTCTAGACCCTCCTAGTTCCGCGTGCGGGGATCAGCCCGCTGAGCGGCGAGAACTTTGCGCGCCTCGTCGGCATCCTCACCGCGGACGACGATCTCCCGCCAGCCACCCGACGGCCAGCCGTCGTTCGCGCCGGCGGCGAAGTTGGTCGGGCGATCGAGGCAGCGGATCCCGACGTTGCGGAGAACGCCGCAAATCAAGCTGGCCTCCATGACCGTCGGGACCGTCTCGACGACTACGAAATCGTCCACGTGTCACCACCGGCGAGGAGCGCCCCGAGCTCGCCTTCCTTCTGCTCGCTTGCGGCGCGCAGTTGGTCGTCCATCAAGTCGTCGTAAACCGGGCGCTCGACATCGCGGAAGACGCCGATCGGCGTCGCGCCGACGGTGTCCCGGGTCAGCCGGGAGAGCGCGAACGCCGGCGAGGCCTCTGGGTGATGCGCGTCCCAGACAAGCGCGTCGCCGTCACCTTCGAAGACCTCCGCCGAACCGTCCCCGCGCAGCCGCACGCCGCGCTCGCCGCCCGGGCCGAAACGCACCGGCTCGCCGTGTTGCAGGTAGATCCGGTTCTCCTTGTCCTCGCGTACGAAGTCGAAGGCGTTGTCGTTGAAGATGTTGCAGTTCTGGAAGATCTCGACGAACGCGCTGCCCTTGTGCGCGGCGGCGGCGCGAAGAACTTCGGTCAGCTGGGCGCGGTCGGTGTCGATCGCCCGCGCGACGAAGCTTGCCTCCGCGCCGATCGCGAGGGAGATCGGGTTGAAAGGCCAGTCCAGCGAGCCCATCGGCGTCGACTTCGTCACCTTCCCTCGCGGGCTCGTCGGCGAGTACTGGCCCTTGGTCAGCCCGTAGATCTCGTTGTTGAAGAGCAGGATCTTGATGTTCACGTTGCGGCGTAGCGCGTGGATCAGGTGGTTGCCGCCGATCGAGAGCGCGTCGCCGTCGCCGGTCACGACCCAGACCGAGAGGTCCGGCCGGGACACGGAGAGCCCGGTCGCAATCGCGGGCGCGCGGCCGTGAATCGAGTGCATCCCGTAGGTCTCCATGTAGTACGGGAAGCGGGCGGCGCAGCCGATCCCGGAGATGAAGACGATCCGCTCCTTGGGAATCTCGAGCTCGGGCATGAAGCCCTGGAGCGCAGCGAGAATCGCGTAGTCGCCGCACCCCGGGCACCAGCGGACTTCCTGATCGGTCTTATAGTCCTTCGCCGTCAGCTGGGGCTGTGTGCCGTTGCCGTTCGGTTCGCTCAATACCTCGGCCGGCCTTCGTCGTAGGTCTTGATGTAGTTCGGCGGGACGCTGCGGGGGAACTCGCCGCCCTGTGCGTCCGCCCCTTCGCTGCGGGTCGATGCGGCCGCGAGTGCGTCGACGCTGTCGACTGGCGGCCGGCGCGCACCTTCATACTCCTCAGGCTCGAGCGAGCTCAGGTGCAACCGGCCGAGGAGCTTACGAAGCCTGATCATCGCTCTCTTGCTCGTGCGGGTTGGGTGCGAGTCCTTCGCCCTCGTGCTCAGGGGTGGCCGGGTCGTCGGCGAAGTCGCCTGGTCGCGTCGTACCAAGCGCGAGATCGTCGGGCGCGCGGGAGCTGCCGCGGAGTTTTTCCAGAAGCTTCTCGAACATCGCTACTACCTCCTCGCCGTCCTCCGCGCCACCACCGCGAGCCCAGCTGCGGCGGCGAAGAAGAGGGCG
>VAWI01000092.1 GCA_005884005.1 Actinomycetota bacterium | reverse complement strand
CTCTCGCTCCCGCTTCGGAACGACGGCGTGACGGTGAGTGAACAGAAACTGCAGCCGCAGACGGTCACGACGCTCGAGCCCGCGGGTCCGGGAGCCGTCCGGCAAATTCGCGTTCATCTCGCCAGAGGCACATACGAAGTGTTCTGCAACATGGCGGGTCACTACATGGGCGGCATGCACGCCTTCTTCGTCGTCACTTAGTGATGCGCAACTCCAATTCCTTCAATCCACTGAGTTCGCGAAGCCGGCGCCCGGTCGTGGCGATCCTCTGCACGTTCGCTCTCTCGTCCGCACTCTCCGTCGGCCTCTCGATCCGGTCGGCGTCGCGGGCGCAGCACCATGCCGCCGTGCTCCAGATCGCCGCGCGGCAGCGAACGCTGGCCGAGCGGTACGTCGGAGAGGTGGTGATCGCCCGAGAAGGCGGCCGTTCCGATCCTGCGTCAGTCGCCGCAGATCTCACCCGCAGCGCGGGCGTTCTCTTGGATGGGGGAGCCGCGCCGTCGGTCAACGGCGACGATGACGGAATCGCGGTGCCCGGCCAGAAGGGCGCCCTTGCACGTCGGCAGCTCGCGCAAGCCCAGCGGCTCGTGAGAGACCTCACCGCCACAGGAAGCGCAATGCTCAGTCACGAGCCGCTGGCTCGAGTGCAGATCACGGCCGGCGAGCGACTGCCGGCCAACCCGCGCCTACGGATGCGAGTCCTTGCTGCGCTCACGTCGAACGTATCGCTGAACGCCGCCCGGACGATCGCGAACGCCGACGACCGCAACATCAGCAGCTTGATCAACCTGCAGATCGTCCTCGGGGTCGGCAGCCTCTTGCTGTCGCTGCTGCTCGGCTGGGCGCTCATCCGCACCGCCCACCGGCAGACGGCGCATTTCCGCAGCCTCGTCAGCTCGTCGACCGATCTCGTCATCGTCTTCGGCCTGGGCGGCTGCCGGTACGTCAGCGGGTCCGTGAGCCGCATGACGGGTCGCACGGAACAGGAGCTGCTGGCCGAAGGCGTGTTCGACGTCGTCCACGAGGACGATCGGGACATAGTGCGCGCAGCTTCGACCACGGGCGAACCGCGCGAGCTCGTCTTTCGCATCTCGGACGCCTCCGGCGCCTCGCGGCAGCTCGAGGCGCATGTCAGCGACCTGCGCGCCGAGCGGCAGATCCGTGGCATCGTCTTCAACGCCCGTGACATCACCGAGCGACTGCAGCTGGAACAGGAGCTCACCCGGCAGGCGTTCCATGACGGCTTGACCGCCCTCCCCAACCGCGCGCTCTTCCGCGACCGTCTGGACCACGCCCTCACGCGAGCCCGGCGCGCAGGGGAGTCGCTCGCGGTGCTGCTCGTCGACCTCGACGGCTTCAAGCAGGTCAACGACAGCCTGGGCCACGATGCAGGCGACGCTCTCCTGCAGGAGGTCGCCGGGCGTTTCGACTCGCTGGTTCGGACGAGCGACACAGTTGCCCGCTTCGGCGGCGACGAGTTCGCCGTCCTCCTGGAAGACGCCGACGAGCATCAAGCGGTGCGTTCGGCCGATCGTTTGCTTGCCGGGCTCGGCGAACCGATCACGGTCGCCGGCCGCGAACTCGTGCTGGGCGCGAGCATCGGCATCGTCACCGCCTCCGGAGGCTCGGAAAGCGCCGAAGCACTGATTCGCGACGCCGACATTGCGATGTACGCGGCGAAGGAAGCTGGCCGCGGGCACCATAAGCTCTTCCAGCACGAGATGGCGCGGGAGCTGGGAGAGCTCCTCGGGATCGAGCACGAGCTGCGGCTCGCGCTCGAGCGTGGCGAGTTCAGCCTCCACTACCAGCCGCTGATCGATCTGCTCAGCAGCGAGGTCGTCGGCGTCGAGGCACTCCTTCGCTGGACCTCTCCGTCTCGCGGCAACGTCCCGCCGTCCCGCTTCATTGCGATCGCCGAACGGACCGGACTCATTGTCGAGCTCGGCGCGTTCGCCCTCCGTGAAGCTTGCACCCAGGCGGTCCGATGGCGAGACCAGCTCTCCGTCGCCGAGCCGCCGGTCACGTGGGTGAACGTCTCCGCCAAGCAGCTCTCCGCCGGCGGTTTCCTGGGGACGACACGGCGGATCCTCAAGGAGACCGGACTGCCCCCTGAGCGCCTCGGCATCGAGATCACAGAGAGCGCGCTCGTCGAGCCCGGAATCGCCGGTGATCGCGCCCGCGCGGAACTCGAGGCGCTGCATCGGGACGGCGTACGAATCGCGATCGACGATTTCGGGACCGGGTTCTCGTCGCTCGGACAGCTCCGCCACTTCCCGATCGACGTCATCAAGATCGACCAGTCCTTCGTCCAGGGAGCACAGAACGACTCGAAGGACGCCACGATCACGTCCAACCTCATCAGTCTCGCGCACGCCCTCAACGTGGTCGCCGTCGCTGAAGGAATCGAATCTGGCGCGCAACTCCACGCACTCCGCCAATTCGGATGCGACCACGCACAGGGGTACCTGTTCGCCCGCCCGCAACCGGCCGATGAGGTCGGCAAGCTGCTCGCGCGGAGCTCGATAGACGTGGACGGCTCCGCGTCCGCAACAGCCTGAGAGCCCCCCACGGAAGAGATCTCGAGAGGCGGCACGATTGGGGCGGCGCGTCTCGCCCCGGCCACTCCTAGACAGGCACGCCCATGCCTGAGCGGACGCACCTTCGCCGCGCCGCGGCGACTACTGATCGGTTTTGCCCAGACTCGTAGAGATCTCGTCGATCGCAGCCTGCTCCGCCTCGCTGACCTGCTCGTCTCCCTCCCTGTGAGCCTTGGCGACCTTGTCCGCGAGACCGAGGACGAAGCGGCGGTAATCCTCGACTTCCTCGAGTGTCGCCTTCCGCTCGAGTAGCTCGACCGCGTCACGCAGGTGCTGCAGCCCGTGTTGCTTGAGCTCCTCGACTGAGTGGTAGCGCGTGCGGTCGCGTTCCGGTCTCGCCGCGACGATCTCGTCCAAGAGCTCGCTCTCGCCGTGCTGTTGACGCGCCTCGACGTAAGCCCTCCCCATCGCAATCGACTCGCGGAAGGTTCCTCCGCTCTGGGCAGTGACAACGATCAAGCCGGCGCTCGTGGGCGCCTCCAGGATTTCCTGCCACTCCTCTTGCGTGAAGTCGGCCTTTCCGGTCATGGCTTCTCTCCTCTCAGTGGCTTTTCGCCGGCTGGATTCCACGCGAGCTGAGCCACTTGGTGACGTAGTCGATCCACGACGGAAGCGACTTGTGAACCATGAACAAGTGTGCCGTGTCGGGGACGATCCACTGCGTCACGTCGCAGCCGCAGTGGGCCTTGTAGTAGTCGTAGTCGGCCTTCGCGACCGAAGGCGGGGCGGTGCTGTCGTGATCGCCCGAGGTCAGGAGCACCGGAATCGAGGGGCCGATCTGGCTGATGTAGGCGTCGTTCTCGGCGTACATTTCTCCAAGATCGGCGATCTCTCCCCAGGGCGAGAGCAGGAACGGCGGGGCGCAGGCGATGTCGACCACGTAAGGCACGATGCCGGGCGTGTAGGTGTTGAAGTCTCTGCAGTTCTGGCTCGTCTGGAAGAACTGGAAGTAGTCGGGGTGATCGGGGCTGGTCGTGAACCCGCCTCCCGAGGAGCTTCCGAGCGGCGCGTTCGGCGGCGACACGGAGCCCGAGATGTCCGTCTGGATCATGGCCGCCACGTCGTGGTACTTGCCGGGATACCCGGCGACAATCCAGCCGCCGGCGCTGTGGCCGATGATGACTACCAGGCGGTTCTGCATCGTGCTCGGCTGTTGCGGACCGGAGCAGTCGCTGCCGGTGGTCGTCGAGTACGCGCCGCTCTTCACCTCGCCGACGATGTCGTGCAGTTCGTCCCGGTGCGCCGAGGTCGTCAGCGTGTAACCGCCGCCCGGATGGTCGTAGTAACTCCTCTTCGCGTACCCGAGGCGATCGTACGAGAAGACC
>VAWI01000091.1 GCA_005884005.1 Actinomycetota bacterium | reverse complement strand
AGCGTGTCGATCGACGGCCCGCGAGTCTCCATCGTAATCGTCCCGGAGCGCGGCGCTTTCCACCGGAGCCACAGCGAATGGCCGCCGGCGTTGCCTGCGTGGTTCGGCTCGCCCGGCTCCTTGCTGGCGCCGGTGTTGTTCATATCGAAGCCGCCGCTCGCGGTACGGAGCGGGATCGAGTCGGCGAACGCGTCGTTCTCCGGGACACCGGGCGTCGTCGCCGGCACCGTCCAGGTGATCGTCGCCGGGGTGGGGTCGGTGCGGCCGGCCACGTCGACCGCACGAACGCGGAACGTGTGCGACCCTGCGGGCAGGCTGTCGTAGGTGCGCGGCGACGTGCACGGGTAGAAGCCGACGGCGTCCAGCGAGCACTCGAACATCGTTCCGACCTTCGAGGCCGTGAACGTGAACACCGGGTTCGCCTTCGCCGTCCAATAGTCGGGGTCGCCGGTCATCGTCGTGTCCGGAATAGTCGTGTCGGGCGTGCCGGCCGTCGCGAACCGGAAGTTGACGGCCGCGCTGGAGATCCGCGGGGCCTCGGCGTTGTAGAAGAGCGGGTCCTGCGCCAGGAGGTACGGCGTCCCTGGAGCGAGACCGGTGGCGGGCCGCACCGTCGTCGAAAGCGTCGAGTGGTCGTAGCTCGGCACGGTCGGAGCTTCACGTCCCGTCAGGCCGCTGATGAGGCTCGCGCCGTCGTGCATCGCGAGGTCGCTGCCGAAGTCGAGGACCGGTTCTGTCGCGACCGGAACGTCGAGTGCGAAGTCGTGGGGAGTGACGTTCTCGACCCAGAACTCCGCCGGCTCCGGCGGTCGCGGCGCACTCGAGGCCGCTTGCGGGAACGTCACGAGCGTCCCGCCGTTCTGGGCCAGGACGACGTCGTTCTTCCCGTCACCGGTGACGTCGCCGATCGCCATCGGGCCGTCCCAGTAGTCGGCGCGGCAGTCCTCGGTCGCCAGCGCGAGGAGACCGTTGTCGAGCTGGCTCAGCTGCCTGAAGTAACACGAGTGGTGAGCGATCTCGACGAGGTCGGCGCGCCCGTCGGCGTTCAGGTCGCCCGCTTCCAGGTACCCCTCGCTAAGCCCGGAGAACGTATCGGGATCGGACAACGTCCCGTCGCTCGCCTGCGTGAAGACTTGCGTCTGGATTCCGTTGCTGACGACGTCGGTGCGGCCGTCGCCCGTCATGTCCGCGAGCACGATGCCGTCGCCGCACGCGTAGTCGTAGCGGCGCTTCGCGAAGCCACCCGACGCGTCCTGGGCGAAGACGTCGATCCCGGCGTAGTTCGCGGCACAGGCGACGATGTCGGGTCGCCCGTCGCCCGTCACGTCACCGACCGCGATGTGCCAGTCGCCGGACGGGCTGACGATCATGGGCGCGAAGTTCGAGGCGCCGCCGTTCCTGAAGATGCGGATGCCACCGTCGTCGCCATACGTGACGACGTCGCGAAGCGAGTCCCCGTTCATGTCGGCAACGACGACGTCCCTCGGGGGGGACGGCTGGGCAAGCACCGGGCCGGGCGAGAGCGAGCCGGCACGCGCGTAGAAGATCTGCGGACCGGCCATCGTCGCGGCGGCGACATCGACGGCTCCGTCTCCGTCAAGATCGCCCGTGGAGATCCCGTACGACCAGTTCTGGTCCAGCGGGAACCACTGCGGTTCGCCGAACCCGCCCGAGGCCTTCTGCGGCAGCAGCATCAGCCTGTCCGTCACCGCCGAGAGGACGTCTTTGCGCCCGTCGCCGGTGATGTCTGCAAGCTTGATGTCCCGGAGGAAGGTGACGCCGCTGAAGGACCGCCACTGCTCGGCGTCGAACAGGGCGGGGGCACGCGCGTCGGCCACCGTGACGGAGTAAGGGCCGCGGGCGGACGCCACGCTCGAGACGTCGGCGTAGTAGCGGCCGGCGCTTGCCGCCGGCACCAGCGTGGCTTCACGCCGCCCCGCCGTGTTCGTGTCGCTCGAGCCGAGACGCTCACCCTTCGGCCCGAGCACCGAAACGGTCGGATCGACCTCGCTTGCGCGCACCGTTCGGCTCAGCGCCGGCGGGGTGACCGTGACGCTGAACCATTTGGGCGCGGCGATGTCGACGGAGAAGACGTCCTCGTCGCCCTCGGGCGAGATCGTCCCGGTAGCCGACGTCGTGACCGGAGTCGCCCGCTTCGGCGCGCCGTTCGGCTCGTTGGCATCGCCGTCCGGCTGGGGCGCCGGTGGCTGGAGACTCGCTCCCAGTGCGGCGGCGGCGTCGGCGAGCCCGAACCCGTAATAGGGATCGAGTCCCCGCGGCCCTCGGTCCCACGCGCGTTCGAGCTGGGTTACGACCTGGAGCTGACTCCAATCCGGATGCTGCGCCCAGACGAGTGCCGCGACGCCCGCGACGATCGGGGAGGCGAAGGAAGTGCCGGAGCCTTTCGCGTAGGCCTCCACCGGACCGGCCGCGAGCGCCGTCGACGTGATGTCGATGCCCGGCGCGGCCACGTCGACCCAGTAGCCAGAGTTCGAGAACCAGGCGGCGTCGCCGGCCGCATCGGTTGCGCCAACCGCGATGTCGGCATACGCGGCCGGGTACGAGAACACCGGGGCACCGTCGTTCCCCGCCGCGGCGACGACCACCGCCCCCTTCTTGCGCGCGTAGTCGATCGCGTCGTAGAGGGTGACGCTGCTCCACGGCCCCCCGAGCGACAGGTTGATCACCTGCGCGCCGTTGTCGGCCGCCCACGTGATGCCCCTTGCCACGTCGAAGTCGCTCCCGGCCCCGGTGCCGTCGAGAACCTTCACCGGCATGATCGACGCGTTCCACGCCACGCCGGCGATGCCGATGCCGTTGTTCGTCGCCGCGGCTGCAATGCCCGCGACCATTGTCCCGTGCCCTTCGTCGTCCTGCGCGACAGCGTCGTTGTTGACGAAGTCGTAGCCGGCAAGCAGCTTTGGAGCCAGGTCGGGGTGGTCGAGGTCGACGCCGGTGTCGACGATCGCGACCTTGACCGCGGTCGAGCTCCGGCTGACGTCCCAGGCAGCGGGAATCCTCAGCGGCGACAGATACTGCTGCTCGGTCCCAAAGCGCGGATCGTTCGGAGTCGTGAACGCGTAGCGGGTGTGGTTCAGCTCGACGGTAGCGATCGCCGGCTCGGCCTCGAGCCCCTTCCGGACGCGCGCGGCGTCCGCCACTTTGACGAGCGAGAAAGGTGTTCCGTGGACGAGCGCCCGGGCGATCCCGCCGTGGCGGGCCAGCGCGGCTTTCCGCTCGGCTACCGGTGCTCCGGCCTTGAACTTGACGAGCAGGCTCTTTTGATCGAACCGCTCACGATCAGGGACGCGGCGGATCGACGCCGTGGTCGTACGCGTGGCGGGACGCCAGGTCGCGGCACTCCCACCGACGACCTGCAAGACCAGAAGTCCCCCGGCCGCAAGAGCGACCGCCCCGAGCCTGCCGCCTGCCCGCTTCAGTTGCGCACTCCCTCTTTGTTCTGCGCACACGTGCGTGTTGGAAAACGGAATGCGAGCATAGTCTGACTCCGCCCGAGATGCGAGCTCACAAGCCTCGGTCGACTCGACGAAATCGGCGCGTGCGGCCGCGCTGCGTCCGGTCGCCCATGTTCCAGCGGTTTGCGGATTCCAGACCTCGGGAAGTCGCAGAACGCAGCCAGAGGGGAGAGTGAAATGAGATCAAAACTGAGCTTCGGCTTCCTAATCGCGTCAGCGACGGGGTTAGTCGTATCGGCCATGCTTCCGCTCCTTGCGGGAGCGTCCGCGGCTGGGCCTGCTTACCTCGCCGAGGTATCGTTCACCGCCAAGGCGCAGCACGGACACCTTGCGAAACTGTCGGTGACGACGGGCGCCACCATCCCACGGCATCCCGACGCTTTCATCCGCTCGAATCCCGTCGTCGGCTTCGCCTGGGTCGACGTTGGCACGAGCAAGGCCTTCGTCGCCACGATCCACCCGGCGATCGGCCGCGATTCGAGACAGAACCCGAACGGCTGGCATGCCCACACGGTGACGCTCGCTACCGGAGCGACCGCACCGAACGAATTCTGTCTGGCCTCGATCGACTCGAGCCCGAACGCCGGCATCCAGGTGCACGGCAAGACGATGCGGGTCAACGTCAGGGCAAGGGTTCTGCCGTTCGCCGCCTCGGCGGTCGATACCGCCGTCGGCTTTACCCTGCAGCAGGACAGCGCCTGCACCTCCGGCCTGGCGGTTCGGATCAGCACCTAGCGGACCGACCCTACAAGCAGGTGGCGAGCACTCCAACCCAGGCGCGGGGCGTTCGCCTGCGCCAGAGCGCGGGAATGCCCCGCTGACAGTTAGGGGTCAAGAGCGCGCGCCTCCGCGACTGCCTCACGTACTCGTGCTGCGCCGTCACAAAGCACCGGCTCGCCGTGCGCGATCAGGACACGCTGCAACGGAAGCTCGAACAGTCGGGGTAGCCAGGCGAGGAACAGTGCGGGATCCTGCTCGTCCAGGAAGACATGGAACCGCCCGCCCGTGCCGCTGAAGATATCCCCGGTCACGAGGGTCTGATGGTCGCGAACGAAGAAGAGCGCTTGGTTCTTGTCGCCTTCCGGGAGTAACGCCTCCACACCCGGCGGAAGATCATCCGTCGTAGTCAGCGCCGGCCCTTCCCAGCGCGCTCCCGGAGGCCCCCAGACGCTCGCCGCGTATCGATCGACGACGGCAGAGGTATCGCGCGCGTGCCACGGAGCCGTCAGGAGCACTCCCACCGGCTGACGCAGTCGGTCTACGTCCGCGTCCAGCGCTCGCCAGAACTCGGCTTTCTCTCCGCGTGGTAGGAGCGGATCGATCAAGACGATCCCATCAGACGACTCGTAATAGACGCAGAGCACGTCCTCCGGCCAATTTTCCGTCGGCTCCCACTCGGGATGCGGCGCCATCCAGAACCAGAAGCCAGGCGCTAGCTCGTAAACGTTCACCGACGAACTCCCCTCGTTCCGACGCGATTCTAGAGCGAGGTGTCGGGAAACCCAGCGGGTCAGTGTTCGGGAAAGATCAATACAGCGACGACCTGCTCCACGGCGGCCGTGCCAGGCTCGCCGCCAGCGCGCGGCCGCCGTCTCGCACCACCGGCTCGCCGTGCGTCACGAGGACCCGCTCGACGTCGAGCCCCGTGAGCGTGCGCAGCGTCGGCAGGAAGCGCTGTTCGTACCACGTGCGGCGACGCTCGCCGTTTCGATGCCTCGGCCAGACTCGCAGCTCCCCGTCGACCTCGAGGATGGTGTCGCCGAACGCCAGGGCCCGGTGCGACGGCAGCTCGAACGGAATCTCGGCGCGCCGCGGCCGCCCGATTGGGTGTGCGCGCACACCGCCGTCGAGCGTCTCGCCGCCGCGCAGCGGCCGGAAGGCCGAGCGGTCGTCGAGCCGCGCGGCGCAGTGCTCATGCCCGAAGATCGTGACCTCGTGCCGGTCGCGCCAGCGCCGCCACAGAAGCTCGGAGCCGCGCACGTGGAAGGGGGTGGTGACCAGGATGCGCACGCGTCCGCACACGAGCCCGTCGAGCGCCGCCAGCAGCGGCTCGGGCTCGCCGACGACGAGCGGATCGATCATGATCGTGTCCCCGCCGTCGCGCAGCGCGTATGCCGTCATAGTCGGAGGGATGCCGTCCCGGGTGGCCGAGAACCGCCAGAGTCCGGGGGCGAGCTCGTCGAGTGAGGACATGACACCATCATTGCGGCTCCGCCGGGCAGGGCGAAGGGCCTGGCGCCCCTCCCGCTGGCAAGACCGCGCGCGCCTACCCGATGGCGCCGGTGACCTTGAAGTTCTTGCTGACGAAGACGTGGTGCGGCCAACTGATCTTGATCATGTGGACGGCGTAAGAGCCGCCGTTCAGCTTCAGCACACGGTTGACGGCGGCGCCC
>VAWI01000095.1 GCA_005884005.1 Actinomycetota bacterium | reverse complement strand
GGCGTCGTCGAGCGTCAGCGTGCGGCCTTCGGCGCGAGCGGTTTCGAACGTCGGCCCGGCGGCTTCTCGAATGAGCGCTTCGCATTCGTGTCGGTGTCGGCGCCAGCCGCCGAGCGGGGCGACGGCGTCCTCCTGTTCGATCGCGCCCCAGAGAGAGCCGGCGTGCTCGAGCTGCCGGCGCTGGGCGGCCACGGTAGCGAGAAGTCCGACGCCGAACACGCGCCCGGCGCGGTCGCGTATCTCCTCGGCGAGGGCGAGCGACTGCCGGGCGCTGCTCTCCGCGTCGTCGACGCGGCCGGCCTGCAAGGAGAGCCACGCTAGCTCGGCGAGCATTCCGCTCTCCCACCACGGGACGCCGACTTCGCGACCCATTGCTGCGCTCTGCTCGATCAGCTCCGCTGCGCGTTGCTGCTCGCCGGCGTCCCGTGCGATCGCGCCGAGCGTGCCGACCGTCTGCGCGACCCCGAAGTTCCTTTCCAGTCGGTTGTCGTTGCGTTCGTGGATCGCCTGGCTCTCCTCGACAAGCACCCGCGCGCGCTCGAGGTCGCCCTTCCACATCGCGAGGTCGCCCAAACGATGAAGGAGCACCGCCCTGCCGTGCTCGTCCCCGAGCTCCTCGAAGAGGGCGAGACTCTGCTCCCACAGCCGCTCAGCCGCGTCATTGTCGCCGGAGATGGCGAAGCTGCTGCCGTAGCCGCGCAGTGCATGGGCGCGCAGCTCGGGCGCGACGGCTTCGGCACCGCGGTGTTCGAGGAGCGCCGCGAACCAGCGAATGCCCTCGCGCGGGTCGTTCGCCGTCCAGAACATGTCCATCGCGATCGCAAGCCTGAGCGCGAGCTCGATCGATCCGTCCGTGAGGGCCCAGGTGAGGGCGGCGCGGACGTTGTCCTGTTCGGCGTTCGCGATTGCGAGGTGCTGGCCGCCAGGCGCGAGCTTGCCAGGATTGAGGTTGGCGGTCTGGGCGACTCGGAGGAAGAACTCGGCGTGGCGTCGCTTGATCGCGTTGGCCTCGGGCGTCTCTTCGAGCCTCTCGAGCGCGTACTCATGGATCGTCTCGAGCATCGTGTACCGGGAGCCGTTGGGGGTGGCCTTGTGCTGGAGCAGGTTGTGGTCGACGAGCGCAGCGAGTGTCTCCAGCCTGGTGCCGCAGACGGCCTCGGCCGCTTCGAGGCTGCAGCCACCGGCGAAGACTGCCAGCCGAGCCAAGTCTCGTTGCTCGTCCTCGGCGAGAAGGTCGTAGCTCCACGCGAGCGTCGCGCGTAGGGTTTGCTGTCGGGCGGGAAGATCGCGTGGGCCGCCGGCGAGCAGGGGCAGGCGCGGTTCCAGCCGCTCGAGCAGTTCTGTAGGGGTGAGCGTGCGGATATGGGCGGCAGCGAGCTCGATCGCGAGCGGCAGCCCATCTAGACGCCTGCAGATCTGTTCGATCGTTCGCTCGTCGCCGATGGTCGCTTGGAAGCGGGGCTCGGCCTCGCGCGCGCGCTCCCGGAACAGCGCCCTCGCTGCCTCCGCGGCGAGCGGCTCGACCGGGTAGACGTGCTCCCCTGAGAGATGCAATACCACCCTGCTGGTCACGAGTAGGGTCAGCCGCGGAGCCTGCGCAAGCAACTCGGTGTAGATCGGCGCGGCGGCCTGCAGGTGTTCGGCGTTGTCGAGCACAACCAACAATTCACGGCGGGCGACTGCGGCTCGCAACGTCTCGAGCGCATCGGTTGACGCCTGCTCGATGGCGAGCGCGCTCATCATCGCGCGCGGCACCAGCTTCGGGTTGCGCAGCGGCGCTAAATCGACGAAGCAGGCGCCATTCGCAAACGAGGCTGAGGTCTGGCGTGCCGCCTCGAGCGCGAGTCGCGTCTTGCCGGACCCACCGGCGCCGGTCAGCACGATGAGCCGCACCCGCTCGCGAAGCAGTAGCTGCCGTAGCTGGTCGAGCTCGCGTTCGCGGCCAAGTAGCGCGTTCGGTGGCGCTGGCAGCATGGCCAGCCGCTCGATGCGGCTCCCTGGTACGGCGAGTGTCGGGTCATGCTCGAGGATCCGGCGCTGCAGCTCGCGCAGCTCGCTCCCCGGTTCGAGCCCCAGCTCCTCCCGCAACCGCCGACGCAACTCTCGGAAGAGGTCGAGTGCCTCTGTCTGTCGGCCACAGCGATAGAGGGCGAGCATCAGCTGTGCCTGCACCCGCTCACGCAGCGGATGAGCTAAAGCGAGGCTCTGCAGCTCCGGCAGGAGATCGTCTTGCTGCCCGAGCGCCAGTCCTGCCTCGAGCCGCGCCTCGAGACAGACGAGACGCAGCTCTTCCAGCCGCTCCGCCTCGGCGCGCGCGAACTCCTCGTAGGCCAACTCACCGTAGGCCTGCCCGCGCCAGAGCCCAAGCGCACGCCCAAGAACCGACGCCGCCAATGCCGGATTGCCGTCACTCATCGCTTCTTTGCCCTCTCGCAGCAGTCGTTCGAACTCGGCGGCGTCGAGCGAGGCCTCGCCGAGTGAGAGGGCGTATCCGGAGTCGAACGTCGCGATCCGCGCAGGCGCCGGCAGCGCCTTTCGCAGCTGCGACACGTACACCTGCAACAAGCCCGACGCCGAGGCCGGTGGTGCCTCCCCCCACACCGAGTCGATCAGAACGTCTGCCGACCGCGTCTCGCCGACCCGGATCAGAAGCGCAGCCAGCAGCCGACGCTGTTTCGCGGGCAGCGGCACCGGCCCGTTATCGATGACGAGCTCGAGCGGCCCTAGGACACGAACTTCCAAAGCGGTGCCTCCTTGCTGCATCTTTGCGCCTTGAGCAAAGCCGGGCAACCATGCGGGCTAAAGCGGAACTAAAGGGGCCTCGGCAACGGTCCTACCTCCAACAGCACCTCGTGAGCATCGAAAGGAGGCTCCTTCGAATGTCCACTACCGCACGTATCCGTCTGCTGCTCGTCGCGGTCGTCGTGTTGCTGGCCGCGGTGACGGCCAGCGGCGCCGCCGCCTCGCCGCCGATCTCGGCCAGCGGCACCCTCACCTATCAGTCGGCGACCTTCAACAGCATCCGCTCGGCCGGGGGGAACACGATCATCGACCTCAGCGCCACCGTCGCGTACACCGGCACCTTCAGCGGCACGTCGACGCTGCACGGGACCTTGATCCTCCACCCCAACGGGACCGCCAACTTCCACGATGTCGAGACCTTCACCGGCACGGTGAACGGGGTACCCGGCACGGTGACCTTCAACCTGAACGGATCCTCGGATGCCGCCAACGTCGTCTCCGCCACCGATGTCATCCTCGGCGCGAGCGGCGATCTCGCCGGCCTCCACGGCGTGCTCACCGAGGCAGCGGTCGTGCTCAACCCGGCCGTCGGGCCCGTAGGGACGTACAGCGGGCAGATCGAACTTGGTGCCAACTCGTAGAGCGTCCGGGCGTCCACTGGCGTGCACATCACCGACAGCGAGGAGGGCTTGGTGGCCTACGCCTTTGTGCAAGACGTCGCTGCGAGCTGGGAACAGTACGGGCGCGTCGCCGCCGCGCTTGTCGAACCGGCCCCGGTCGGCCTGCTCCTGCACGTCGCCGGCCCCACCGACGAAGGCTTCCGCACCATCGACATCTGGGAGAGCGAAGAAGCCTGGGGCCGTTTCCAAGCCGAGCGGCTGGCACCCGCCATTGCCGCTCTCGGCGGCCCTGCCCGCCCCGAACCGACCTTCCGGGACGTTCAGGCGCGCCACATCGTGTTCGGCGAGGCGATCACCGCCCAGGTGTGCCGTCAGAAGGAGCGTTCACGGCGGGACATTCGGCGGCGCAGCACGCCCGGACAAGGCAGCCGAGAAATGGAGAACCAGGATCCCTAACAGGCCCATGTGACTAGCACTCGCGTTTACGGCCGTCCATCGT
>VAWI01000089.1 GCA_005884005.1 Actinomycetota bacterium | reverse complement strand
CGACACCGGCCTCTTTTCGGAAATGGCCCACATCCGGCCTGTGGACGTTGCGCTCTTGCCTGTTGCCGGCTGGGGTCCCCGGCTCGGGGCGGGCCATCTTGACCCGGCCAGCGCAGCCGAGGCGCTTCGCCTTCTCCACCCGAGGGCGGCGCTGCCGATCCACTGGGGGACGTACCGGAGACTCTTCGCGGAGCGGCCGGATGAGCGCCCCGCGCAGGAATTCGTCCGTATCGCCCGCGAGGTGGCTCCGGAGGTCGACGTCCGTGTGCTCTCGATCGGCGAGACGCTCACGCTCGAGGCGATCTGCTGACGGCGCAGCTGGAACAGCCTGTTCCCCACCCGCGCGGCCGTTGGTTGAAGCGCGGGTTGGCGGCCGGTGTCGGGCTCGCCGTCATCCTCGGGACGTACATCTTCGTTTTGCCGCAGTTCGCGAACTACGGCGACGTCTGGGCGGCGGTGAAGGACCTCTCGTGGAGGTGGATCGCGATCCTGCTCGCGACCGTTGCGCTCAACATCGCGACCTTCGCGCCACCGTGGATGGCTGCGTTGCCGGGCCTGCGGTTCCTGCCGGCCCTGACGGTCACCCAGGCGTCAACGGCTTCGACCTACCTCGCCCCCGGCGGGCCGGCCGTCGGGGTCGGGCTCTCGGCGGCAATCCTCCTTGACTGGGGCTTCAACGCCGGAGCCGTCACCCTGGCGGTGACGCTCACAGGGATCTGGAACCAGCTCGCGATCCTCGGCTTCCCCATCGTCGCGTTCGCCGTGCTGACGCTCACGGGCGGCAACGGGGCGGCATTGCAGACGGCGGCGGCGCTCGGACTGGTCGCCTTCCTCGGCGTCGCCGGTGCGTTTGGGGCCACGATCGCGAGCGGACCTATGGCCTCGAGGATCGGCGACTTCGCCGCGCGCGTCGCCAACCGTCTCCTCAGGCTCGTCCGCCGGGGACCGGTCGCGTGGGACGGACGCAGCTTCGTCAGGTTCCGCGCGCGCGCGATCGGGCTCCTTCGGAGGCGCTGGCACGTCCTCACCCTGACGACGCTCGCCGGCCAGCTGTCCGTGTTCCTCGTGCTGCTCGCGTCGCTGCGCGCGCTCGGCGTCGCGCCGACCGAGGTCAGCGCGATCGAGGCGTTCGCGGCCTGGTCGCTTGCGCGCGTGATCGGCTCGCTGCCGGTCACGCCGGGCGGCCTAGGGCTCGTCGAGGTCGGCCTGACGACCGTGCTCGTTGGCTTCGGCGGTAACCGGGCGGGCGCGGTTGCGTCAGTGCTGCTCTACCGTTTCCTGACAATCGCGCCGACGCTCCTCCTTGGTGCTGCGGCCGCAGCGTCCTGGCGCCGTTACCGCCCCCGTACGGCTAATCGCCGCGGGGCTGGCGCAGGGGTCGGCGCTTCGACCCCGCGACGGAAACGGGCGAGAGCGGCCGGCCGAAAACGTCGATGAAGAGCGAGCAAGGACCCGCTTCCTCCGGCAATGTCCCCTCGAGCACATCGATCCGGTATGTCAAGTCAGCACCCTCCAGAGCGGCCTCGTGTAGCACGACGACAACATCCGAGGTGTTCCCCTCGTCGTCCAGAAACGAGATCACGGCATTCGGCGGGTCGACCGCAAAACTATAGACTCCGGCAGCCCAAAGCTCGACGAACCGGTGGGACGGGATGTGCCCGATCTCGCGGCGCGGCCGGTCGGCAAAGTAGACGGTCGAGTCCGCCAACCCGTGCAGGGTCACGGTTCCCTGCTTGCTCGTGAATCGGGCTGCGCCTTGGACGAACAGTGCGTCGATTCGCTCCAACTGCGGTTCCAAGCCGTGGCTCACCGCCTGCGAGTTTCTCGCCTAGCGCGTCCGCTGTCGTCGTGCTGAGCGGGTGAAAGGAGTCTTCCGATCGGAGCCCGGCGCACACATCACCCACTCCGGACGATGCTCGTCTTCCGGAGCCCTGAAAACGATCCACTGAGCGCCGAGCCGGGATGGATCTCTTAGCACACCTTTTCAGGCGAGACCGAGCCGGAAAATGGGTTGAGCCGCCGGTCGAGCTCAGCCCGCTGGAAGCGGGCCAGCTCTCGAGTGTCTTCACGCCGCCGCGATGGTTACGTGACCTCGGCCGCACGTCGTGGCTCCTCGTCGGGCTGTTCCTCTTGGTGGTTGGGATCATCTGGCTGCTCGGGACGACACAGACGATCGTGGGGCCGGTCGTCGCTGCAACGATCGTGGCCACTGTCATGGCCCCGCTCGTTCGGTTGTTGACCGCCCACCGATTGCCGCGCGCGGCCGCAGCCGCGATCGTTCTTCTCGGCGTCGCCACTCTTGCTTTCCTTGTGGTCCTGGTCGTGATCGGAGGGATCACGTCGCAGGGCACGGTGATCGGTAGGCACGCCACCGACGCGGCCAACAAAGCCGAAGGCTGGCTGAAAGACCTGGATTTGAACGAGTCCGGTGCGTCGACCGCGAAATCCGGCGTCGAGAAGGACGTTCCGAAGATCATTTCGGCTTTGACAACCGGCGTGATCCACGGAATCCAGGGCGTAACCTCAATCGTCTTCGGGCTCTCCCTCGCCGCTCTCAGTCTCTTCTTCCTGCTCAAAGACGGGCCGTCGATGCGCGCCTGGATCGATCGGCATCTCGGCGTGCCCCAGCCCGTTGGGCAAACGATCACCGGCGGGATGATCAGGTCTCTCCAGGGGTATTTCCGCGGCGTCACGCTCGTCGCGGCGTTCAACGGGATCGTGGTCGGCCTCGCGGCGTTGATCCTTGGGGTTCCGCTCGCCGGAACGATCGCAGTCGTCACGTTCGTGACGGCCTACGTGCCGTTTATCGGAGCGTTCTTCGCCGGCGCTTTCGCCGTTGTCATTGCGCTCGGCGCAGAGGGGACGACGACCGCACTGGTCATGCTGCTCGTAGTCATCCTCGCGAATGGACTGCTGCAGAACCTGGTCCAGCCGTTCGCGATGGGATCAGCCCTCGACCTCCATCCGCTCGCCGTGCTGGTGCTGACGATCGGGGCGGGTTGCGTATTCGGGATGCTT
Source organism: Actinomycetota bacterium (assembly GCA_005884005.1). GTDB lineage: Bacteria > Actinomycetota > Thermoleophilia > Gaiellales > Gaiellaceae > 13-2-20CM-68-14. The sequence continues at coordinate 3,003 of VAWI01000089.1, read as the reverse complement.
GGGCTCGTTCTCGCCGCCCCGATCGCGTCTGCGGCCGTTCACATCACGACCGATCTCGCTCGAGTGCGCGCTTCTGCGTCGGTCGACGCCGTCGACGATCGAGCCCCTGCCGAGGTGCCGCCGGAAGCACCGACAGCCGGCGCTTGACTGGCCGCCTCCGGCCGCCTTCCAATACGTCAGTTCATCCCGGGCGGATGAAGACGGCTCTTCGTCTGGCGCGGACGATGCGATCCCGACGGACGGTTTGGGACGAAACCGCGCTGCAGACGAAAGGAGAGCCGTGGACGGGCTGGGGGCAGGGTTCTGGCTAAAAATGATTGGTGTAGTTGTCGCAATTGGCATCGCCGGGTTGGTCGTTTTCTTGTTCATCACCACGGCGTGGTACGCGTGGGGATTCCTCGGCATGTTTCTCTTCGTGGTCGCGGTGCTTGCAGTATTCGCCTGGATTTACGACCGCTCGCACGCACGGCGCTACGACGATCTGACCGACGCCTAGACCTGTAATTAAATTAAGCCGCCGAGTTGCTTGCGTCGAGAGGACCGACGCTCGTAACGAGTTGCTCCTTCGGCCCTATGAGCCCAAGCTCGCTGGCCCGAGCGATCGCCTCGCTTCGGCTGGAAACGCCGAGCTTCCGGTACACGGAGATCGCTTGGGTTTTGATCGTATTGCGGGAGACGAAAAGACGCTCCCCGATCTCGCGAAACGAGAGGTGTGTCGACAGCAGCGGTAGCAGTCGGAGTTCGGCAGCCGTCAGCGCCGAGCTCCCGTTCGGTCCGTCAGCCGGCATGTCGTCGATTTCGTCTGCGAGGGCGTCCACTCCGGCCGAGAGAGCGCCCAGCTTCGGTTTCACGCCAAAGATTGCGCGCACTTCCTCGAGCATCCGCTGCGCGCCTTTGCGGTCCCTCATGGTCACGCATGCATACCCGACCTCGAGCCGAACCTGGACCGCCAGCCACGGGAGCGCGTATGTGAGACGTGGCAACAGATTCCCGGCGAGCGTCAGTTGGTGGCGGGCCTTTTCCCACATGCCATGCCGGAGCATCGCTCGGGCAGACGCGGCAAGTGCCAGGGCGCTCGTGGAGTAGTCCTTGAGCTCGGTCTCTCCCATCAAGTCGCATGCCTCGACTGCGAGCGCCTCGGCCTCCTGATGATCCCCTCGCGCGCCGGCGAGAACCGCGCGCTCGCCGAGCGCTACGACGCGCGTCTCGTTTGACCCGATCCGGTCGGCCTCGAGGGCGGCTTCCGCAAGAATCGAATCCGCCTTGCCGTCGTTGCCGAGGAGGATCGCTGCGGCGCCTTCGACGAGAAGTGCTGACGCTCGCCACGTGGCGCCGCGTCTCAGCTTCGAGCGTGCTGCGACCGCGTCTGTCCGCATCTGCGCGGGGCCGCGGGCGCACATCGCGGATCGCATCACCGCTATGCACGGGCGGACCGAGGCCACACCTTTCCTCCGCGAAGCGGCACCCCGCTCCGCGGCCTCGAGCCACCGTTCTGCTTCTTCCGGGCGACCACGGACGGCGTGGGTGCGGCAACCGGTGACTGCCACGGCCGGGTACTGCTCGAGCTGCTCGTCGTCGTCGAAGGGACGGAGCCAGCTCTCGAGCGTTGCAGCCCGGCCACTCGAATGAACCTGGAGCGCGACTGAGCTGAGAATTCGAGCGGCACGGTCGCTGTCGCCGGCCGCGTAGGCGTAACCGAGCGCGGATTCCGGGTCGCCTCGCGCCTCGAACCATTCGGCCGCGCGAGCGTTCAACACCCGAACGAGCTCCGGCTCCTCGTCTGCGAGCTTTCGCCGCAGGAGCTCGCGGAAAAGACGGTGATAGCGGTACCACTCGCGATGCCGATCAAGCGGGACCACGAACAGGTTCAAGCGCTCGATCGCCGCGAGCGCGACGACGGCATCATCGCGCTCGAGGACGGCGTCGCAGAGCGGGCCGCACATATTCTCGAGTACCGACGTGCGTCTGAGAAACTCATGCAGCTCCGGCGACAGCTCTGACATGGACTCGGCCTCGATGTAATCGGCGAGGTAGCGATCGTCCCCGCCAACGTGCGCGCCCCCGGCCGGAGAGTCGACCGACTCGCGGCAGTCCCGGGCGGCCAGCGCGGTCAAGAAGATCCCCGCGGCCCAGCCTTCCGTCCGCTGCAGGAGCTCGGCGATCCCCTGCTCGTCCAGCTCGACCGCGCAGGCCCTCAACAGGATCTCGGCCTCGCGGCGGCTCAGCGCGAGCTCGAAGGTTCCAATCTCCAGCAGCGGCCCGCCGACGCGCAGAGAAGCCACCGGAAGCTTCGGCTGCGCGCGACCGGCGAGCGCGACCATCGATCGGTGAGGGAGGTTCTCGATCAACGCCGCGATGATCGCGAGCGCGTCATCCGCCTCAAGCAGATCGACGTCGTCGAGCACCAGCACAAAGGGTGATTCGCCGGATGCCAAATGCGCCGTGAGTCGCGGCATGACCGAATCCCAGAGCGAGGGCGCCTGGGAGCCCAGCGCCTCGAGGACACGCGGCTCGATCGGATCGATCGGATCGAGAGCTGCGGCAAGATGCCGCAGCAAAACAACCGGATCGTTATCGCGCCCGTCGATTGAGAGCCAGGCGAACGGTCGCGCATCCTTAGCAGCCCACTGCGCGAGAACCGTGGTCTTTCCATAGCCTGCCGGAGCGACGACGACAACGGGTGGAAAGGCGCCGGCGGCACGCAGCCTATTGACGAGCGCGGTCCGCGAGACGCTGTCCCTGCGCACGTCGGGAATTGCCAGCTTCGACTCGATCACGTCGAACGGGAGGCTCCCCTCCAGCTCCACGAGCACAGGCTTCGCGCCGGCATCCCGAAGGGCGCCAATCGGGCGTGCGCGGTAGCCTCTGAGCCGTCCCGTCGGCTCTAGGACAACCATGCGAACCCTTTCGACTCGTCAACCCGTGGAGGGCGAGACGAGACGCCGTAGCTGGAGCAACGGGTTGGCAGCATCCGGACTCCCTTTCGAAATCCCCCGAGTCACG
>VAWI01000090.1 GCA_005884005.1 Actinomycetota bacterium | reverse complement strand
CGGCGTGCATGTTGGTCGCGCTGCCGTAGGTTTGTGCGAGCAGGTTGATGTAAGGGTCGTTTGTCGTGTCGCCGATGATCTGCTCGTAGGAGTGGTTCTCCATCACAACCCAGACGATGTGCTGGATGCCGTTCGGAGGCGGCGGAGGCGTGATGCAAGCGGCCGTCGCGCCGGTGAGCGTAGTCTGGCTGGAGCGGTTGCCCGCGGCGTCGAGGGCGACGACGCCGAGCGTGTAGGCGGTCCCGCAGGCAAGCCCGGTGAAGCTGTAGTCGGTCTGCGTCGTCGAGTCGACCTTGCTGCCGTTCAGGTAGACGTCGTAGCCGGCAACACCGACGTTGTCGCTCGAGGCGCTCCAGGAGAGCGAGATCCCGCTCGTCGTCGTCGCCGTCAGCGACAGGTTCGAGGGAGCGCTCGGCGGGCTGGTGTCGGCGCAGGCGGCGGTGGCGCCCGTGCGCGTGCTCCGGCTGGAGCGGTTGCCCGCGGCGTCGAAGGCGACGACGCCGAGCGTGTAGCCGGTCCCGCAGGCAAGTCCGGTGTAGCTGTAGTCGGTCTGCGTCGTCGAGTCGACCTTGCTGCCGTTTAGGTAGACGTCGTAGCCGGCAACACCGACGTTGTCGCTCGAGGCGCTCCAGGAGAGCGAGATCCCGCTCGTCGTCGTCGCCGTCAGCGACAGGTTCGAGGGAGCGCTCGGCGGGCTGGTGTCGGCGGTCGGAGGAGCAGTGACCACTGCCGTCGGCGCCGAATCAGCGGTGCTCGAGCCAGCGGCATTGTTCGCCGTCACTGCGACTCGTAGCGTCGAGCCCGCATCGGCGGGATCGACGAGGTAGGTCGAGCCGGTCGCTCCGGAGATCTCCGTGCAGTTATCGCCGCCGGTGTCGCAGCGCCGCCATTGATACCCAAAGAAGATTGGCGGCGTCCCAGTCCAGGTGCCTGTGCTGGCAGTCAACTCGCTCCCGGCTTGTGGCGTGCCTGCCACCGTCGGTAGCGCCTGGTCCGACGGCGGGTCCGCAGCGGCCTGCACGACGAGCTGTGGTGCAAGGTCGACGCCGCTCTCCCTGCTCGCGAACTCCATGGGCGATCTGCTGGATGTGCTCCGGAGTTCGATGCTGACCGAGCCGTTGCCGGACACGAGCGGCGTCACGTCGACCGATACCCACCGACGCGACTCGAAGCCTCCGCTTGAAGCGACAATATTCGAAGCAGAAGCCGGCGCGTTGTCCCACGTGATCTCGTGCTCGAGCCACGAGTTGTCCGAGACACCGCTGACGTCGAAGCCGTCCTTGTCGCCGTTGAGGACGTAGAGCCGGAGCGTCGCGCGGCTCACCGTCCCCGTCAATCCGTCGACGTCGAACCTCAGATATGTGTGGGTGACCCCCGCATTGCTGTTGGGCGGCGCGTCATCGACCTCGAGCTTCGTTTCGGAGCCGAAGTTCGCCGATGGGCTTGCGGAGCTGACGTAGGCATCCGTCGCGGCGTTGAACGTCACAGTCAGCGGCGAGCCTGCTGCGGCGCCCGAAAAGGTGCTGATCCCCGCAGCGGCCGCTAGCCCTACAACTGCCAGTGCCCGGCGGCCGATCGCCGCAATAACGCCTCGTCGCACGCAGGGGTCTTGCCGCGGTGGCGGAAGGCTTAAACCGATCACGACAGCTTCTTAACGAAGGTCCCGATCGGATGCAAGGGCGGCGCTACGTCTCCCGTTCGAGTTGTGTGTCCAGGGCACTTCGGGTCTGACGCTTGTCCCAGTAGCGCCGGAGCCCAGCATACGACTGCCAGAGCGGCATCGCCTGTACGTACGGGGGCGCTTCGTCGTCGAGCTCGGCAATCGCGGCCGCCTCGAACTCCTCCTCGCTCGCACCGTCGCCTACCAGCGACGTCCACGCGCGGAGCCGCTGCCGCAACTCCGCGAGATGCTCGTGCGGATGGTCGGCGACGCCGAAGTGGATCAGGGCAAGGCGCTGTGGACTCCTCCTTTCCAGTTCGTCCAGTGTGGACTCCCAGGCCTGGAGATCGAACTCGGGCGGCGGCGTCGGCGGCAGTACGAACGGGCTCGGCTGGATCCTAACGCCGGCCGCGTCGCCCGCGTACAGAACCCCGTCTTGGTCGAGGTAGCAGACGTGGTGCGAGGCGTGACCGGGGGAGGGAAAGCAGTCGAGGCCGAGTAAGCTCTCGCCCGTCTCGCGCACGTTCTCCCGCGGCACGGGCGCGAGCTCGCCCCAGAGCGTGTCGAACTCGTCGCCGTACAGCCGGCGTGCGCTCTCCTCCAGCCGCCTCGGGTCGACGAGATGCGGCGCGCCGACCGGCGAGACATGCACCTGCAGTTCCGGGTGCTCGCGCACGAGCACGCCCGCCGCGCCGGCGTGGTCGAGGTGAATGTGCGAGAGCAGAAGATGCCGGACGTCCCGCAGCTCCAGCCCATGTTCCCGCAGTCGCTCCTTCAGGGCGGTTACGCAGGTCGCGGGGCCGCAGTCGAAGAGCGCCGGTCCCTCGGGCGTCTCCAGCACGTACGCGCCGATTACCCGCTCGCGACCGAGGTGAAGGAGGTCGAGCGGCTCGGGCACGCGCCGCAGCTAGGCGCCGGTCGTTGCGGCCGAGACTGCCAGCGCGACCTCGAGGTCGGCCAGCAGGTCCTCAGGGGCCTCGAGGCCGACGGACAGCCGCACGAGACTCGGCGGCGCCGCGAAGGGCGATTCGGCGGTCGACATGTGCGTCATCAACGCGGGTATCTCGATCAGGCTCTCGACGCCGCCGAGGCTCTCGGCGAGCTTCCAAAGCGTCGTGCGCTCGACGAGCGCAACCGCCTCCTCCTCGGATTCGGCGAGGAACGAGATCATGCCGCCGAAGTCGCGCATCTGGCGTGCAGCGATCGCATGACCTGGATGATGCGGGAGTCCCGGGTAGAGCACCTTCTCGACGCGGGGGTGGCGCTCGAGGAAGCCGGCGATGGCCAGCGCATTGGCGGAGTGCTGTCGCATCCGCACGGCCAGCGTCTTCGCGCCCCGCAGGACGAGCCAGCAGTCGAACGGGCCGGGAACCGCGCCAAGTGACTTCTGGAGGAAGTAGAGCCGCTCGGCGACGGTGGGATCGCTCGTCGCGAGGAAGCCGCCGATCAGATCGGAGTGGCCGCCGAGGTACTTGGTCGTCGAGTGCAGGACGACGTCGGCGCCGAGCGAGAGCGGCTGCTGCAGGTAGGGCGAGGCGAAGGTGTTGTCGACCACGACCAGGGCGCCGACCTCGTGCGCCGCCTCCGCCGCGGCTCGGATGTCGATCACGTTCAGCAGTGGGTTCGTCGGCGTCTCGAGCCAGACAATCCGTGTCCGTTCATCCAGATGGTCGGCGAGGTTCTCGTTGATCTCCTCGGACGGGACCCACTCGAAGACGTAGCCCTTCGGCTCATACACCTGGGCGAACATCCGGTAGACGCCCCCGTAGACGTCGTTGACCGAGACGACTCGGTCGCCTGGGTTGATCAAATGCATCAGCGTCGTCGTTGCCGCGAGGCCGGAAGCGAACGCGACGCCGTGCTCGGCTCCTTCGAGCGAGGCCAGACACGCCTCCAGCGCGCTCCGCGTCGGGTTCGAGGCGCGCGAGTAGTCGTAGCCCTTGTTCTCACCGACGGCATCCTGGAGATAGGTCGACGCCTGGTAGATCGGCACCGTCAAGGCGCCGGTCGTGGGGTCAGGCTCCTGGCCGGAGTGGATCGCGCGGGTCTCGAACTCCACGCCTGGAGTCTAGTTACGGCTTTCTCGGGTGCGGGTGAGGCCGGCGCGGCGGTGGAGAGCCGCCCAATCCATCCTCGACGCGCTTCAGCAGTCGGGCCAGATGTTCGCTTTCGTGGGGTGGAAACTCACCGAGCAACGCGCCGAGCCGCGAACGGAGGAGGCGGGTAGCAGAACGAAAGACGGCCTCGCCCGCCCTTCGCTCCATCTCGGCGGCAATCACTTCTTCGCTCTCCTGGGCGTCGCCGCTCTTACGACGGCCGCCTCGGCGCTCGCCAACAACTTGCCGGTGACCGCCGCCGTCGCGACGGTCCTCACCGCGGGTCCGGCGAGCTATGCCGCCCTGATCGGGTTGACCGTTGGCGCTCTGGCCACCCCGCACGGCTCGGTCGCGACCATGATCGCCAGCGATCTAGCAGGCGAGGACGGCGAGCTTCGGTTGAAGACACTGGTGCCTGCGACCGGGCTCGCCGTCTTCTGCGCAACGTTCTTGCTCTGGGCAACCCTCTAGTAGCTGAACGGCTTGGCGACCATGTCGAAGACGATCAGGAACATCAGCGCGACGTCCAC
>VAWI01000024.1 GCA_005884005.1 Actinomycetota bacterium | reverse complement strand
TCGATGGTCGTTCGCGTTGCCCTCGGGCACGGCGACGCGGCCGTCGGTGACGATCGGGCTGTTCCAGTGGCTACTGCCGACGCTGAACGAGGCGAGCAGCTTGCCCGTTGTCGGCGCGTAGACGTTCAGGGAGCCGTTGTAGACGTAGAGTAGGCCGCCCGCGACGACCGGGCTCGTGCCGCCCACACTCTTGCGCCAGGAGACGTGGAGCCGGTTGCCGCGGAGGACGTAACAGACGAGGCCGGAGTCGGTAGCGACGAAGACGCGGTTCCGCCAGACGGCCGGCGCCGTGAACACGCCACCGGGAGTGGCCACCGACTGCAACTCGCCGCCGGTCGCGCCGAGGCGCCCGCCGAGCCGCGCGAGACTGAGCAGCCGGAGCTTGGAGTCCTTGCCGGCCTGGACGCCGAGACCGTTCCCGACGAGGGCCGGCGCCGTGCTGCCGAGATCGACGTCGCCGCTCTGGAGGCTCGCCTGGTCGCCGGGCGTCCAATTGCGTAGCAAGCGGCTCGCAGTCGGGGTCAACATCAGGACGCTGTCTCCCCAGTTGCGGTTGCCGTCGAAGCGCCCGTTGCCGGTCGCGACGAGCAGGTTGCCCGAGCCGGGAACGACCACGACACCCGAACGGGCCCAGATCGCCGAGTTGCTCTGCGGGCAGCTCTTCGGGTTCAGCAGCCGGTGGACGTTCGAGCAGAGCGAGTTCCAGACGTGCACGATGCGCCCGGTCGCCGCATTGATGGCGACGACGTGCCCCTGGTAGGGCGGCTGATCGCCGATGTAGCCGCCCGTTCCGATCAGCACGAGCCCGCGCGAGAAGTTCAGCGAGGTCGCGAGCTTTTCGCGCTGCGGCAGGAGCGTGACACGGACGGGCCAGCCGCGGGCCTCGGCGCCACTGGCAACCGAGAGCTTGTGGACGAATCCATCGGGCGATGCCGCGTAGACGAACTTGCGGTTCGGGTCGGCGACCGGGGTCGAGTTCGTGATCCTGTACGAACCGGCCAAGGACGAGTACCCGCTCGGGGTGAAACGCCACAGGATCGCGCCGGTGGCTGCGTCGATCGCGAGCGTCCGCCCATAGGACGTCGTCACGAAGAAGGTGTCGTGCCGGGACCCGTGCACCGTAACGCCGCGCAGATAGACCGGCGAGGCATCGACCGTGCCGTCGAGGACGACGCGCTGCTTCTTGAGCTTGCGCACGTCCGCCGACGTGATCCCAGTCTTGGACGGCCCTGCGTCGTGGCGAGCCGCGTCATAACCGAAGCGGGTCCAGTCCCCGCCGAGCTTCGCCGCCGGCGCGCTCGGCTGCACCGAGGAGTCGGAGCCGCAGCCAACGGCGAGGAGGCATACGAGCGCAAGCACCGGAAAGAGCCGGACGTACATCCCGAAATCGTGCCGGACCGCCCCTACCGGCTAGCCCTAGTTCTTTGAGAGGTGGTAGAGGCCGCCGTTGAGCGAAACGGCGTAGAGCTCGCCGTTGGCGGCCTGGCCGAACGAGGAGAGGGCGTCGATGTGAGTCGACTCGCGCCGGTTGTCGACTGCCTTGCCGTTTGAGATGCGCAGGCTCCACATGATCCCGGTGCAGTAGTCGCCGTAGAAGTACCGCCCGCGCGCAGACGGCACTGCGCTGCCCCGGTAGACGTACCCGCCGGTCACCGAGCAGTTGCCGCCCGCGTGGCTGTAGACCTGTACGGGCCTGACCAGCGTGCCGGCGTGATTCAGCCGCGAGGGCTTGTACGGCGCCAGCCCCTCGTACGCGGACCAGCCGTAGTTGGCGAGCCCTTTCGCCGAGCGCGGCCGGTAGTCGATCTCCTCCCACGCGTCCTGACCGACGTCGCCGATGTAGAGGTCACCGTTTGCCCGATCGAACGAGAAGCGCCACGGATTTCGAAGGCCGTACGCGTAGACCTGCCAGCGGCCGCTGTTCAGGCGCAGCAGCTTGCCGAGCTTCCGGGACAGATTCTGCGAGTTGTCGGGCGGATCACCGCCGGAGCCGCCGTCGCCGGCGCCGGCGTAAAGGAGGCCGTCAGGGCCGAACTCGAGCTGGCCGCCGTCGTGGTTGTCGTTCGCACGGTGGTTGACGATGAGGAGCTGTTTCCGCGAAGAGGCAACGGCCACGCCCCCACGAGGGAGAAACGAGTCGATCTCGACATCCCCGACCTTGTTCGTGTAGTAGACGTAGAAGCGGTGGCTCTTCGCGTAGGCCGGGCTGAACGCGACCGAGAGCAATCCCTGTTCGGTATAGCCGCTTTCGACCCGGTTGCGGATGTCCAGGAATGTCCGGCGCTTGCCGTTCGCAAGCATGACGATCCGCCCAGGGCGCTCGACGATGTAGAGGCGTCCGGGCTCGCTCTTCGGCTGTGCGACATAGACGGGCTGGTCGAAGCCGGAGGCGATCTGCCGGAAGCGGTACTCGGCGCGCTGCGAGCCGCCGGTCGCCGACGGAACGAGCACGGCGAAGACGCCAAGGAGGATGACGGCCCTGAACGCGCGCATTACGCGATGGGACGCCCGCCGCGACGATTGGTTGGCGGACTTAAGACTTGAGCAGCACCCGGCGGAGCTCGTCCTCCTTGCCGGGTTGGAGAATCGCGAGCACCTGATCCCCGGGTTGGAGCTCGGTCGACCCGATCGCGATCTCCGACCTGCCATTGCGGGTGATCGAGATCAGCCGCGACCCCTCGGGCAGCTTCAGCTTCTCGACGCGCTTGCCGGCGGCCGGTGCGCTCTTGTCGATCTGCACCTCCACGATCTCGAGGTTCTCCTTGCGGAGCTCGAGCAGGTGGATCAGGTCGTGCTCGGGAACCTCGTGCTCGATCAGCGCCATGATGCTCGCCGTCGCCGAGACTGTCGCTGAGATCCCGAGCAGGTCGAAGTGCGCCTGGTTACGCGGATCGTTCACACGCGCGACAACCTTGCCGACCCCGTACTTCTCGCGAGCGAGCTGACAGATGATCAAATTGTCCTCGTCGTCACCGGTCACGGCGACGACGACGTCGGGCGGCCGCGCGATCCCTGCCCGGTCGAGCACGTGAATCTCCGTCGCGTCCCCCACCTGCACCTGGTGCTCGAACTCGTGCTCGAGACGTTCGTAACGGTCACGCCGCTGCTCGATCAGCGTCACCTCGTGGCCGTGGCCGTCGCGCAGCAGGCTCCGGGCGAGATTCGCGCCGATCTTGCCGCCGCCTGCAATCAGGACGTACACGCGTCTAGGTGATGGTGACAGGCGCGCGCGGCATGATCTCGCAGGCGCGCGCGGCCTCCATCAGCTCGCTGATCGCCGTCTTCGTCGGGCAGATCGTGCGCAGACCAAGTGTGCGGTAGAAGTCGGCCCGTGCGGGATCGAGGATGCGGACGACGACGCACTGGTTGTCGAAGCGCTTCATCGCCACCTGCGCGACGACGAGGTTGGTGTTGTCACCGTTCGTGGCGACAACGACCGCGTCAGCGTCCTCGATTCCCGCTTCGCGCAAGACGTCGACGTCCATGCCGTGGCCGAGCACGAAGCCCCCACGCCAGTTCTCGCCGAGGCGAGTGAGCGCCTCTTCCTTCTCGTCGACCGCGGTCACGTCCCAGCCCTCCTCGGCAAGCTGGAGCGCCACATTCGAGCCCACACGGCCGCAGCCGATGACCAGTGCTTTCATGCGCTCAGATTAGCTCAGCGTCCGACTCATGCCGTGACTGCGTTTCGAGTCGGGATTAGCGGAGCAGCGGGCAAAGCCCGCTCCTCCTCTTAAGCGGCACCGCAAGCGGCGCCTCAGATTAGCTCAGGGGATGCTTCGGTGGCCGCGAACGCAGACTCCTCCTCTTCCGCCTCCAGCACCCCCTGCGGGAAGGCGACCACGAGCACCTCGCACGGAGCCTTCTTCAGCACATACTCCACCGTCGGCGAGAAGAATCGGGACTGGCGCCGCCACTTGGGGGCCGAGCCGAGCACGATCAGATCGACCCCGAGCTCCTTGGCCTGGCTGACGATCGCATCGCCGATCGAGCGCGCACGAACCGTCTTCCCCTTGACCTCGACGCCGTGATCGGATCCCAGCAGCTGCGCTTCGGCCAGGGCGGCCGCGGCACTCTCTTCCTCGTCGGGGAGCTCCTCTTCCAGCGGCCGCTCCATCGGCACTCGCACGACGTGTAGCGCCCAGACCGAGGCACCCGATTCCTGGGCCAGCTTGACAGCGGTCGCGACCATCTCCTCCCCGATCGGGCCAAGCTTCAGCGGGACGAGGATGCTCGAGTACTGCGCCTCGGTGAGATCAGGATGTTCGTCCGCCGAGACGACCCGCTCGGTCAGGCCTTCCCCTCGCGAGTGGCGGAGGAGGATATACAGCAGCAGACCGGCGGCGAGCCAGACCGGCCCGCCGTAGCGGGCGCCGGCGTGAGTTGCGAGGGCAAGGATCCAGACGAGCGCCGTCAGCATGGCGCCGACGACCGCGGGCACCGGCACCCGGCCCCAGTTCAGCGGCACCCGGTAGGGCCGCCGCTTCTTTGGGTGGCTGAAACGCAGCTTGATCACGGCGAGCTGCGCCGCCGTAAAGGCCAGGAGGACGCCGAAGCTGTAGAGGCTGGCGAGGAAGAAGATCGGGTGCGTGAGCACGGCCGACGTGGTCACGAGCAGCGCCATCGAGATCAGCGCCGCGGCAATGATCGACTGCGGAGCGATGACCGAGCGGCGGCTCAGCCGCCCGAAGACGCGCGGCAGCTGCCCGTGCTCGCCGAGCGAGTAGGCGAGGCGGCCGAAGCCCGCGATCGACGTGGCCGCCGCCGTTACCAGGATCAGCGCTCCTGTCGTGCCGACGAAGACCTGCAGCGGCGCGCCGAGCACGTTCGGCAAGTGGTCTCGCAGGCGCGAGACGATGCCCATCAGCGGCGCCTTCGCCCAGGTGCTGCCGAGCTGGGTTCCGTGGCCCGCAGGGAAGGCCGAGAGCCCGACGACGGCGATCGCGGCGTAGAGGAGGACGGCGAGCCCGATCGCCCCGAAGACGCTGCGGGGAAGATCGCGTCCCGGGCTCCGCATCTCTTCGGAGAGATTGGCGACCGTCTCGAGGCCGGTGTACGCGAGCATTGCCAGCGGCAGCGCGAAGGCGATCGAGTGCCAGCTCGGATTGCTGCCGAGCGACGTCCCCTGGTTGAGCGCATGTGGCGAGAACAGCAGGGCGAGACCGAGGATGACGAGCAGCAGCTGGGTGGCCAGGTCGACGAGGGCGATCACGAGAGCGAACCGGAAGATCCGCTTGTTTCGAAGCAGGCGGAAGGCGGCGATCGCCGCGATCACGCCGCAGCCGGCGACCACGTCCCACGGTTTCTTTACGTTGGTGAAGAGCGCCGCGGCGGCGTAATGCGGAACGTAGAGCGCCGAGAGCGCGATCACGATCAGGTAGTCGAGGAAGAGTGCCCAGCCGGTGACGAAGCCCCAGAAGTCGTTGAAGGCGATCCGGACGAACGTCGCCGCCCCGCCTGTTTCTCGGATCGCGGCCGTGCCCTCCGCGTAGGAGAGCGAGACGACGAGGAAGAGCGCGCCCGTGAGGAGCAGAACGCCCGGCGTGAAGCCCAGCGCATGGAAGGCGATGATCCCGAGCGCGAAGTAGATCGAGGAAGCGATCTCGCCATACGCGATCGAGAACAGAGCCGGCGCGTCGAGAACGCGCTGCAATCGGGGAAGCTTGCGCGCCACGGGCTCAGCTTATGTCCGCGGACAGACCTCGGTTCGGACCGCTTTCAGGGACAGTCCCTGGGGGACTGTCCCTACAACGGCTGGAAGTGGGGCCGGCCTCAGCCGCGCGGGGTGCGCGTTCGCAGCAGGTAGAGCCGACCGATGCCGAGCGCGGCGAAGAGGACGCCCATCACGTAACCCACCGCGCCCCCGCCGCGAGCAGCGGTGACGACGAGCAGCGCGATCCCGATCCCGACGAACGCCACTCCGAAGAGCGCGGTCGCGCCTCGGTAAAGATTCATGCCGCGACCGCCTTCTTGCCCGCCACGACCATCACGCGGCAGGGAGCGTTCTTGAGGATGAAGTCGACGGTCTCGCTGAAGATCGCCCGCCGCGGGTGGGCCGCGCGCGGGGCGCCGAGGACGATGATCTCGGTCTGGCGCCGCTCCGCCTCGCGGACGATCGCGCGTCCGGGCTTCCGGGCACGGAGCAGTCGGCCGATCACGTCGACTCCGTAGAGCTCCCCGATTGCCACGGCGGCATCGAGGGCGTCGTTCGCCGCGGCTTCGGCCTCGGGAAGCTCGGCGTCGAGCGGCAGCTCAAGAGGCACGGTGACGACGCTGACGGCCGCGATCGACGAACGGCGCTCGGCCGCAAGCCGACAGGCGAAGTCGATCGCCTCCTCGGACTCGCGGCCCGGTTTCACGGGCACGAGGATGCTGCGATATTCGAGCGCGATCGCCGGCCCGATCAAGACGGGCGCTCGCACCGTCTCGCGCAGCGGCGCGTGCACGACGTACCGCCGGTAGACCGCGTAGAGGATCAACCCCAGGACCAGCCAGCCGAAGCCGACCCAGCGGGCGTCCGCCTTCTGGACGACGACGACGAGCCAGGCCGCAGCCGTCCCGAGCCCGCCGAAGATCGCGAACAGGGGCCAGTCGACACCGCCGACACGGAGGTTCGGGCGGGCGCGAAAGCGCATCTCGCGGTCGCGGCGCTTCACCCGCAGTGCGATGATCGAAGCGTGCGCGATCGTGAACGAGAGCATGGCCCCGAACGCGTACATGTCGCCGAGAAACGTCGTCTTCCCGGGCAGTAGAACGGCGATCGAGATGATCCCGCCGAAGACGAGCAGCGACAGCCACGGCGTCTTGAACTTCGGATGCAGGCGCCGGAAGATCTCCGGGAACTGCCGGTGGCTCGCCATCGCGTAGGTGATCCGAGAGGCTCCGATCACGCCGGCGTTCGTCGCGATGAAGAGGATCGTCGAGGCGAGGACGCCGACGTAGACCTTCGCGCCGCTCAGCACCGTTCCGTGCAGACCCAGGTGCTCGACGACGCCCAGCACGGGATCGTTGGCGAACCCGCCCTTCTCGGGCCGCTGGCCGAGCTTCGTCGCGTACCCCCCGTCCACGCGGTGCACCGGCAGCGCCGAGAGCGCGATCAGCGGCAGCGTGAAGTAGATCGCGAAGACGGCGCCCGCCACCCACGAGATCGAGCGCGGGATGTCGCGCGGCGGGTCGCGCGCTTCCTCGGCGAGGTTCGAGACCGTCTCGATCCCGGTGTAGGCGATCATCGCGATCGGGATCGCCAGGAAGAAACTCGACCACGTGGGCGCAATCCCCCAGTGCAGGTTCGCCGAGAAGACCTGGTCGGGGCTGAAGACGAGCGCGAACCCGATCAGCACGAGCAAAAGCTGCGTCGCGAAATCGACGACCGCGAGAAAGATGTTCAGGTTGGCCGCCTCGCGGACGCCGACGATGTTCAGCAGCACGAGCAGCGTGATCACGATCGCGCCGCCGACGATGTCCCATGGATTCGTCCTCAGCGGTTCCCAGAAGATCGAGAGGTAGTGAGGCACGAAGAACGCCGAGATGGCGATCGTGATCACGTAATTGAGCATCTGGGCCCAGGCGGCGACGAACGAGACGAGCTCGTCGAACCCGTTGCGGGCGAAGCTCGAGGAGCCGCCGGCCTCCGGAAAGCGAACCGTCCCCTCCGCATAGGTCGCCGCCGTCGCCGCGAAGATCAGCCCGCTGATCACGAAGACGAGCGGCGTCAGCCCGAGCGCGATCCCCGCGACGAGCCCGAGCGCGTAGTAGATCGAGGAGCCGACGTTTCCGTAGGCGGTCGCAAAGAGCGCCGGCGTGCCGAGCACCCGCTCCAGCCTCTGCTGACGACGCCTTCTCGGCACGGGCGGATGCTATGTCGCGAGACGGCTGATTGAGACCTAGACGTTCCGCGGCCGGTTACCTGAAGCGACTACTCCTGTTCGAACCGCATGTGATTCTCGCCTCGGTCCCGTACCAGCTGATGCGCTAGCAGGCACGGGGCGGCTTCGGCCGCCAGCGGTGGCTAACCGTGGATCGAGACGAGCAGAGGGATGATCAGGATCGCGACGATGTTCGTGATCTTGATCATCGGGTTGATCGCCGGGCCCGCGGTGTCCTTGTAGGGATCGCCGACGGTGTCACCGGTGACCGCGGCGGCGTGAGCCTCTGAGCCTTTCCCTCCAAGGGCGCCGTCCTCGATCAGCTTCTTCGCGTTGTCCCAGGCGCCGCCGCCGGACGTCATCGCGATCGCCAGGAAGAGGCCTGTGACGATCGTCCCGATCAGCAGGCCGCCGAGCATGCGCGCGTTGATCAGGCCGACGATGATCGGAAACGCGATCGGGATCAGAGCAGGCAGCAGCATGCTCTTGATCGCGGAGCCGGTGACGATGTCGATGGCGCGCCCGTACTCGGGCCGCGCGGTGCCCTCCATGATCCCGGGGATCTCCCGGAACTGGCGCCGCACCTCGGTCACGACCTGGCCGCCGACCCGCCCCACGGCCTCCATCGCCAGCGAGGCGAACAGGAAGGGCATCAGGCCGCCGATGAAGAGGCCCGCGATCACCCAGGCGTCGTCGAGCGCAAAGCTGATCCCGTTCAGGCCCTGGCGGTCGAGCTCGCTGTGGTAGCTGTCGAACAGGACGAGCGCCGCGAGCGCGGCCGAGCCGATCGCGTATCCCTTCGTGACCGCCTTGGTCGTGTTTCCAACCGCGTCGAGCGGGTCGGTGATCGCGCGCACCGACTCCGGCAGATCCGCCATCTCGGCGATCCCGCCGGCGTTGTCGGTGACGGGTCCGTAGGCGTCGAGGGCCACGATCAAGCCCGTCATCGACAGCTGCGCCATCACGGCGACGCCGATTCCGTACAGGCCCGCGAAGTGGTGGGCCACCAGGATCCCCGCCGCGATCACGATCACGGGCAAAGCGGTCGCCTGCATCCCGACCGCGAGGCCTTCGATGATGTTCGTCGCGTGCCCGGTCTGCGAGGCGCGTGCGATCGACTTCACGGGCCGCCAGCGAGTCCCTGTGTAGAACTCGGTGATCGCGACGAGCAGGAAGGTGACGACCAAGCCGACGAGAGCAGCGGCGTAGAGGTCGGAGAAGCTGTACTTCGAGTTGTCGTCGAAGGCGAGCGTGACCGGGATGAACCCGAGCGCGGAGAGGAATGTGGCGACGAAGACCGCCTTGTAGAGCGCGTTCATGATCGAGCCGCGGCGGCCGACCCTCGCGAAGAAGACGCCGACGATCGAGGAGAGGATCGAGACGCCGCCGAGCGCGAGCGGATAGAGCGGCAGCCTCCCGTGGAACGGGAAGCTGAGCCCCAGCAGCATTACGGCAACGGCGGTGACCGCGTAGGTCTCGAAAAGGTCGGCCGCCATCCCGGCGCAGTCGCCGACGTTGTCGCCCACGTTGTCGGCGATCACTGCCGGGTTCCGAGGATCGTCCTCCGGAATCCCGGCCTCGATCTTGCCGACGAGGTCGGCCCCGACGTCGGCCGCCTTCGTATAGATGCCGCCGCCGAGGCGAGCGAAGACTGAGATCAGCGAGCCGCCGAAAGCGAGCCCGATCAGGTCGCGGATCGCCGCATCCTGCGACTTGTTGAACCAGCTCGTCAGGACTCCGTAGTAGCCGGCGACCCCGAACAGGCCGAGCCCGACGACGAGCAGGCCCGTCACCGAGCCGGCGCGGAACGCGACATTCAGGGCGGGCTTGAGACCGTGGCGGGCCGCCTCCGCGGTGCGGACGTTGGCGCGGACCGCGACGTTCATGCCGATGAAGCCGGCGGCGGCGGACAGCCCTGCGCCGATCAGGAACCCGACCGCCGTTCCCCAACCGAGCTTGTGGTAGAAGCCGAGCAGGAGGAACGGCGCGATCGAGACGAGGCCGATCGTCGTGTACTGGCGCCGAAGGTAGGCAGCCGCTCCTTCCTGCACCGCCTGGCTGATCTCGCGCATGCGCTCGCTGCCGGCCGGCCGGCCGAGCACCCAGACGGTCAGCCCGATTCCGAACCCGATCGCGACGCCCGCGCAGAGGAGCGCGAACAGCACGGTGTGATGGTGGAAAAACCCGCTCAATCCGCCTCCCTCACAAAGTCAGCGCCGGGATGCCCCGGCGCGGCGCAGTTTCTATCAAACGAGCGGCGGGCGCGCGGCGGGCGGGCGCAGCACGTCTACGACTCCTCCCCGGCTGCGGAGGCGTAAGCAAGCTGCATGTTGACGAGGACCTGATTAAAGTCCCGAACGGCCTCGGCTGGAACGGCCCCTTCGAGCACCGGGAGCAGCGCCTTCAAAGCCTCGATCGCGAGACGCGCCTGCTCGAGATCCTTATTCTCGCCGCTCAGGCGGTGGTAGCCGAGCGACGAGATCGTGTAGACGGTCTGCAGCAGCAGGTCGGAGACCTTGAGCCGGCCCAGCTCGGCTTGGAGCTGCTCGACCAGTTCCTGCTCGCTCTCCGGGGGCTGCTCCGGAGGCTTTTCCTCTGTCACTGGGAATCTGCCAGGGGAACCTCCTGGTTCCCCTGGAACCCTTCCCCTGGTCCGCTTGCGCGGACAGGCGGCTTCGCCGCCCGGCGGCGGACGAGGCCGGCGTAGATCTCGTCAATCGTCGCCCCGTCCTCGTACATTGCCAGCTGGCGCTCCGCTGAATTCGCGTTCGGCACGGACAGATACTGCGCCGCGCCGAGCTCTTCTGCAACCGGGGCGACCCACTCCAGCAGGCGCTCGAGGTGCGCGCGAGCCGGGCGGACGTCACCGCGTGCGAGATCGATCAGCTCGCCCGAAAGCCCATAGCGGATCGCCCGCCAGAAGTTCTCTTCGATCAACCGGTGCGGATGGTCCGGCAGCGGCTCGCCCTCGTCGAGCGCCCGTGCAATCCTGGCCGTGAGCGCGTAGCAGAGCGCCGCCAGCGAGCGAGACTCCTCGAGATCCGGTTGCGCGTCGCAGATGCGAATCTCGACGGTCGGAAAGGCGAGGTGCGTCCTCACGCTCCACCAGATCTGCGTGTGCTCGGTGATCGAGCGCGTCGCGTAGAGGAAACGAACGTAGTCCTCGAATCCGTGCCAGCCGTCGTAGGCGTCGGGCACCCCGCAGCGCGGGAACATGCGTGTGAAGATCTCAGTACGCGCCGAATGAAGATAGGTGCAGACTCGCTCCACCAAAGGGGAACTCGCCGAGACGGCGAGCAGCTCGGGGAGGAAGTTCCGCAGCGCGTTGCAGACGGCGATCGCGCGGTCGGCGCCCCGGATCCCGACGTGAACGTGAAAGCCGAAGGTGTTGTTTCGCCAGACGACGTAGCGGAGTAGCTCGTCGTTGGTTCGGTAATGGGGCGTGTCGATGATTCGCTGCTCCTGCCACGGGCTCCACGGGTGCGTGCCGACGGCAGCGAGCGCGATCCCGAGGCCGCCGGCGAGCTCGTCGAGCTGCGCTCGACGCTCGCCGACCTTCGCGGCCGCCTCGGCGAAGCTCTCGCAGCGGCCGGTTCTGACCTCGACCTCCGAGGCGATCAGCTCGCCGACGAGATGCTCTTCGAGCGGCGTTCCCTGTGCAGCGGCCTGCAGCTCCTCGAACCGGTTCGTCAATGAAAGCGTCTCCGGGTCGAGGACGGCGAACTCCTCCTCGACCGCGATCGTGAAGTCGGTGCCGTTCTCGTATGCCTCCCGCGCCAAGCGGATCTGCTCGTCGGGGGTGAGCCGCTGCGTGTCGCCCATTAGTGCGGCATTACCGGAAGGGGCACAGGGCCACTTTAGTTGGTGAAGGGTTGGAGCAATCTGGCCGAGACCTGCTCCCAGCTCCAATTGGCCTTGACAGCCGACCGCGCCGCCGCCCGGAGGCTTTGCTGCTCTGCCTCGCTCAACGCCAACAGGCGGCCGAGCTTGGCGGCCAGATCCTGGGCGTTGCCGGTCTCGAAGCTCGTCAGCTCCCCGTACTCCATTGGATATGCGGCCGCAAGACCGTCGGCGATCTCGCCGAGGCCGGAGTGCCGGGCGACTAGCGGCAGTGAGCCCGCTGCCGCGGCCTCGGCGGCCACCATTCCGAAGGCTTCCGGGAAGATCGAGGGCACGACCGTCACCTCGCAGAGCGGGATCAGGTGCACGAGGTGGCGGTGCTCCAGCGGTCCCGTGAAGAGCGTTCGCGGCGGGGCGGTTCGTTCGAGCTCGGCGCGGTAATCGCCGAAGCCGACGATGACCGCGCGCGCTCCTATCTCGCGGAGGGCCTCGAACAGGACATGGACGCCTTTGTTGTAGAGCAGCTTGCCGAAGTAGAGAACGGTCGGCTCGTCGCTCTCGAACCAGGCCGCGAGCCGCTCGGCGTTGCCCTCGTCGGGAAACCGCTCCTCCGCGCCACCGGGGTTCGGCGCGTCGCGGCGCGCCTCGTCCAGCAGGCGTTCGAGCGCATCCGCTCGCGGCTCCGGCTTGAACGCCTCGACGTCGACGCCGGGCGGCACCTCGTAAACGCGGTCGACATGGCCGACTACCTCCTCGAGCACCGAGCGGATGTGGGCCGAGCCGACGAAGGTCGCACGGGCGTCCGCGAGCGACTCTCTGCCCCACGCCGACAGCTCTTCGTTGCCGCGCATCGAGTACTCGAGCTCGGAGCCGTGCGCCTTGACCGTGTACGGCGCGCCGGCAGCCGCCGCCACGGGCCCCCCGAGGAGGACATGGTTGGCAAAGACGAGGTCGGCGGGAAGCTCGGCGCGAACAGCGGCGGCGTTCGCCTCGACGTAGCGACCGCGTTCCTCAGCCGTCAGATCCTGGAGCAGACGCGGCTCGAGCCCCTCGTAGCGGTCGAGCACGAAGACCGGCAGCAGCTTGTCCGGCAGCTCCGGCCGGACGACCCGCGCGCCGCCCAAATCGTAGGCGCCAGGGTTCCGTTCCTGACAGACGAGCACGACCTCGTGGCCGAGCCGGCCCCAGGCACGCGCGAGCGCGCGCGTGTACACGTTGGAGCCGGTGCCGCCGAGCAGATAGCCGTGCCAGAGGATGATCCTCATGGCGCGATCCTGCCGAGCGCGACTAGGTCAGGTGGAAGTACAGGGCGTGAAGGAGCTCCACGGCCGGGTTGGACGTGTGCACCTGCACGTCGTGCGGGACGTCGAGCAGCGCCTCCGAGTAGTTGAAGATGATCTTGACGCCGGAGCCGGCAAGCTCGTCGGCGACGTCCTGGGCGTTGTCCGCCGGCACGGCGATCACGCCCACGATGATGTTCTTCTCGCGGACGGCGTCGCGGAGCTGCCGGTAGTCGCTGACCGGCATCGAGCCCACCTCCCGCCCCACCTTCTCGGGATCGGTGTCGAAGACGGCGGCGATGTTGATCCCGTGCTCGGCGAAGATCGGCGAGCTCGCGATCGCTTGTCCGAGCCGCCCGGCCCCGACGAGCGCGACATTGTGCTGCCCCTGCGTCCGCAGGATCTTCCGGATCTCGCCGAGGAGCGAGTCGATGTTGTAGCCCACCCCACGCTTGCCGAATTTCCCGAACGTTGAGAGGTCGCGGCGGATCTGCGTCGCGTTGATGTTCGTGTAGTCCGCGATCTCCTGGGAGGAGATGCGGTCCTTGCCCATCTTCTTCGACTGGGTCAGGACCTGGAGGTAGCGGCTGAGGCGAGCGGCGACGCCGACGCCGAGCCGGTCGTTCGAAACCTCCGTCCGGTCTGAAGTTTGTAACACCGCACGAGCATTCTGCCAATTCCGCTCGGTGCGCCGCTTAGGGATGTCACAAACCCGCTGTTTCGCCCGCCGCTTGTGCGGCCGCCAGCTTGCGCCGGAACGGCTCCGGCTGGACGTAATAGGTGCAGACCCGCTCGCCGTCGATCTCGACAACCGGGATCAGCTCGCGGTAGCGGGCCTCGAGCTCGCGGTCGCCGTCGATCGCTACGTGGTCGAACTCGAACCCGAGCTCGTCGCGAAGCGCTGCGAGCTGAGCGTTGGCCCGCTCGCAAAGGTGGCAGCCCTGAGCTGCGTAGAGAACGACGCGGGGGGATTGCTTCGGCTCGGACCGGCTCACTTAGTAACAGTCTGTTACTTGGATATCGGGCTGTGGAGGCGGGCCATCCCCAGTGTTTCAGCCCGCGACACACTTTTTGAGCAAGTAACAGACTGTTACTTGCTGGACGGCAACGCTACGGGTACAGGCCACGGGTGATCGTCGCGTCGGCCACGCGCCGCACCGCCAGCCCGTAGGCGGAGAGGCGCATCGTCGTCTTGCGCTCGTCCATCGTGCGCCAGGTCTCGTTGAACGCGCGCGTGGTGATGTCGCGGAGCTTCGAGTTGATCTCGTCCTCTTTCCAGAAGTACTCCTGAAGCCCCTGGACCCACTCGAAGTACGAGACGACGACCCCGCCGGCATTTGCGAGCACGTCCGGGAGGATCAAGACGCCGCGATCGTCGAGGATCTCGTCGGCGGCGGGAGTCACCGGCCCGTTTGCGCCCTCGGCGATGATCTTCGCCTTCACCTGGTCGGCGTTTGCGGTGGTGATCACCTGCTCGAGCGCGCAGGGCGCCAGGACATCGCAATCGAGCAGGATCAGCTCCTCGTTCGTGATCGACTCGGCCCCCCGCAGTCCCTCGAGCGCCCCTGTCTCCTGCTTGTGCGCGAGCACCGCGGCCACGTCGAGGCCGTCCTCGTTGTAGATGCCTCCGCGCGAGTCGGAAACCGCGATCACGATCGCGCCCTGCTCGGCGAGGAACTTGGCCAGGAAGCTGCCGACGTTGCCGAAGCCCTGCACGACCGCACGCAGGCCCTCCATCCGCATCTCCTTCTTGCGGATCGCCTCCTGGATGCAGTAGAGCGCACCATGCGCGGTCGCTTCCAACCTCCCCAGCGAGCCACCGACGTTGAGCGGCTTGCCGGTGACGACGCCGAGCACCGAATGGCCCTTGTTCATCGAGTAGGTGTCGAAGATCCACGCCATCACCGCCGGGGTCGTGCCGACGTCGGGCGCCGGGATGTCCTTCTCGGGCCCGATCTCATTGATGATCTCGCTCGTGTAGCGACGGGTCATCCGCTGCAGCTCGCTCGGCGAGAGCTTCTTCGGATCGACTGCGATCCCGCCCTTCGCGCCGCCGAACGGGATCCCCATCAGCGCGCACTTCCAGGTCATCCACATCGCCAGAGCCTTGACCTCGTCGAGCTCGACGTCGGGGTGGTAGCGGATCCCGCCCTTCGACGGCCCCCTGGCGACGTTGTGGGTGACGCGGTAGCCCTCGAAAGCCAGGATGTTGCCGTCGTCCATGGTTACGGGCACCGAGACGACGACCGCCTTCTTGCACTCCTGCAGGATGTTGACGAGGTTTGAGTCGACCGCGAACAGCTCGGCTACGCGCCGCAGTTGTTCCTTGGCGATGTCGTAGGGATTCTCCCGGAGGTGTGATTCGGGGACTTCGAGTGTGGTCACTGACGCTCCTTCGGCACTCGGCAGATGGAAAAGTCGCCGCAAATAGCGGACTGAGTATGGGACCCTACTTGATCGTGAACGTCACCTTTCGGTAGGTCGCGCGGCTGCCATCCGGTGGCATGGCGGCGAGCGCGAGGGTGTAATCGCCGGCGGGCAAGGTGTTCCCGTTCGGGTCGCGCCCGGTCAGGCCGAAGGCATAACTGCCGGGCAGGAGGTCGCGCATTCGGACGAGCAGGCCGAGGTGGCTGCCGAACGCGCTCGTCAGGACCATGTCGAGTCGGCCGACCGGGTGGACCTCGGTTCCGTCCGAGCCGCGCGTAAGACCTCCGGCGCGGAACGAGAGCACGGCCGGCGTCGTATCGGAGGGCTTGAAGCTCTGCTTTGAGAGCCGCAGGCCCGTAAGAAGCGGCCCGTTGTACCGCCCGAAGGGGATCGCCCACGGAATTCTCAGCGGGAACGTCGAGCGGGATCCGATCGCGATCGTTCCCTCCGCGGGCGCACCGGTGTTCGGGGTGCCCTGGAAGGACGCCTTGACGCGAATGGTGATCTTTCCGCCGGGAGGCAGCCGGAAGCGATCCGGCGTGGCGGTCAGCGCCAGGCCGGCGCCGCCGGTCTGGGGCAACGCCACGCGCAGGTCGAGCCGACGGCTGGACAGGCTCCGGATGGTCAGTTTCTGGACGGAGCGCCAGTTCGTGCGAGCGGCAGGCCCGAAGGCGAGGGTGGTTGGATCGGCCGCGAGCTCGGCGGCCGCCCCGGCCCCCACGTCGACCAATCCGGTGCCTTGGGTCGTTACGGACCCGTCCGCGAACGGGCGGCCATAGCCGGCGAGGACGCTGCGAAGCGCCTGCGCATCGAGGTCCGGCCGCGCCTGCGCAAGCAAGGCGGCTGCGCCAGCAACGGTCGCAGCGGCAGCGCTCGAGCCGTTCACGGTCCCGTAGGCGGCCGTCCCGTCCGCGGCCGCCGAGGGCTCCGATGTCATCAAGGCGATACCGGGGGCGAGGAGGTTGGGGCGGACGCGCCAGTCGAACGAGAGGCCGCGCGACGAAAACGGAGCAGCACCGCCCCCGGTGCCGTTCCGAGCGACGCGCGACGCTCCGAGTGAGAGGGCCGGATGCCTGCCGGCCGCGAGGGCGTCGAGCGCCGTGCGGGCGACGTCGTCCGGGACGGCGACGACCGGAACGGGAACGCTCTCGTCGAGGCCGAGTCCCCCGGCTGGAATCGCGGTTCCGTAGAGGACGACCGCCGCCGCGCCGGCGCGGGCGGCATTCTCGACCGCGGTGACCGGATCGTCGCCCGCGCGGACGAGGGCGGCGCGGCCGGCGACCACGCTCAGTCCGTCTCGGTTGAAGAACGAGTCCAGCGACGGCGGGGCGAGGAATCCGCCGGGGCTCGCACTGGAGCTCCGTTCCTGCGGCCTCGCAAGCGCGAGCTCCCGGGCATGCGTCGGCAGCACGGCCCCGGCGAGGGGCAGCAGCCGGTCGACCAGCACGTCGAGGGCGACGCGGACGACGACCCGTACCTCCTCCGTGTGCGAGCGCAGGTCGGCGGCCCCGACGCTGAGAGCCGCCGGTGATGCGCCCGGACTGGACAGGCTCCCGAAGGCAGGGCCGGCCGGCCCGTCGTTTCCGGCCGCGGCGACGACCAAGGTGTCGAGGTCGAGCGCACCCTCGACGGCTCGGGCATCCGGCGCGTCGGCGAACGCCGCATACGGAGCCGCCAGCGCCACAAGGGCGATCCTGGCCGCATCGTGCGCGTCGCCGTCCTCGTTCGGGTCTACGGCCCGCTCGAGCCCCGCGATCAACTGGTCGGTGCGCGAGTACACCGCCCAGCCGCCCCCGACAATTTGCTGCCAGCCCGCAACGCGGATCGGAAGCACCGAGGCGCCGGTCGCAACACCCGCGAGCCCCTCCGGCCCCCCGGCGCCGACAAGCAGTCCCGCCATCTCCGTCCCGTGCCGCTCGAGCCTGGTCGCATCGTTGGGCTTCGTCGCGGCAAGCGCGTGAAAGTCGCCGTCGCTGAGGACGTTGATCCCGTCTTGGACTCGTCCCCGGAGGAACGGCTGGGCCCGGTCGACGCCCGTGTCGAGCAGCGCGATCGTGACGCCGCGGCCGTCGAACCCCGGCAGCATGATCTCAGGGCGATGCGCAGCGCCGCGTGCAAGCTCGTTCTTCGCCAGCAGCTGGGACGAGATCGTGGCGGGGTAAGCGACCCGCACCGGGTAAACGCCGGCGACCTCCCGCTCCCGCTCGAGGAGCGCGACGGCCTCCGAGTCGAGTGCGGCGGAAAAGCCGTTGATGACCCGCGAGTAGTAGTAATCGACCCGCACCTGGACCCCGTGCTGAGCGAGCGTGGCCAGGACCTGCTGTTGCGCCGCGAGGGCGGCCGTCGTCCACTGCCGCTCCTGCGAGTCGGTCGCGCGGCCGCCGGCGCGAGCGACTCGCTGCGCGAGCGAAGGCGCCTTGAGCACGACGATCACGCGTTGACCGACGTCGACCCGCGGCCGGGCGCTGCCCGCAAGCCCGCGCCAGGCCGCCGCGGTCGAGGAGAGCGTCGGCTCGGTCGAGCGTGTGCCGCCGGCCCCGATGAGGAACGCCAGCGTGCCGAGCGCGACGATGCCGACCGGCGCCGCACGGATCACTCTTCCTTTACTCAAAACGCGTGTGGCCTTTTGGACTCGAGATTAGACGGACGCCCCGGTGAAGCCGGGACGTCCTCCAGACGGCGTCGCAAGCGACGCCTTCGCGGCCTGCCCGGGCGGCGCTAGCCAGACGCGTACGCATCGAGCGCAAGATAACCGGGGAAGGGGACTGCCTCCGTGTAGCGGGCGGCCGACGCGATCATCGCCGCATTGTCCGTGCAGAGCGGCAGCGGCGCGAAGGCCGCCTCCGGTAGCGCCGCCCGCAGCTCCGAGTTGGCCGCGACCCCGCCGACGACCGCGATCCTCGACGCGGCGTTTTGCTCGGCGGCCTCGTGCACCCGGGCGACGAGGGCGCGGACGATCGCACGCTGGTAGGCGGCGGCGAGATCGGCGCGGCGGCGTTCGAGCTCGTCCTCCGAGAGGTCGCGGACGGTGTAGAGCAGCGCCGTCTTCAGGCCCGAGAACGAGAAGTCGAGCCCGTGCACTCGCGCGACTGGGAAATCGTAGGAGCCGGAATCGCCCTCGCGGGCCAGCCGGTCGATGGCCGCTCCGCCGGGGTAGCCGAGGCCGAGCAGCCGCGCTCCTTTGTCGAACGCCTCGCCCGCGGCGTCGTCGAGAGTTGTCCCCAGCACGCGAAAGCCGCCGGGCTCGGCGACGTCGATCAGCAGCGTGTGACCGCCGCTCGCGAGCAGGCAGAGAAAGGGCGGCTCGATCGGCTCCGGCTGGAGGTAGAGCGATGCAACGTGACCGTGCAAGTGATTGACCGGGACCAGCGGCAGCCGGTTCGCCCAGGCGACGGCCTTCGCAGCCGAGAGACCGACGAGCAGCGCGCCGACGAGGCCGGGTCCCTGCGTGACCGCGACCGCATCGAGGGTCTCGAGCTCGGCGTCCGCCTCGGCCAGTGCCTCCCGCAGCACGGGCACGACGAGCTCGAGGTGGCGTCGCGAAGCGACCTCCGGGACGACGCCCCCGAAGCGAGCGTGAAGCTCCGCCTGCGAGGAGATGACGTTCGAGAGGATTCGCCCATCGGGCGTGACGACCGCGGCGGCCGTCTCGTCACACGAAGTTTCGATGCCCAGGATCAGTCGTCCGGCTCGCTGATTGGATCCTTCCACATGATCAATGCGTCTTCTCGATTGTCCGTGTAGTAGCCGCGCCTGACGCCGCGGGGCTTGAAGCCCAGTCGTTCGTAGAGGGCGACTGCTTCCGTGTTCGTGACGCGCACCTCGAGCGTGTAGCCGCGGCGGCCTCGGCCGGCCGTCACCTCGAACAGCCGCTCGAGCAGCATCGTCGCGATGCCGCGGCGGCGGTGCTCCGCGGTCACAGCGACGTTCATCACATGCCATGCGTCGACATAACGGGAGATGACGAGGTAGCCCACAAGCTCGAAGGTCTCGAGGTCGAAGGCGCCGAGGCAGATCGAAGACGGCTTCGCGAGCTCGCTCGCGAACATCGAGCGCGACCAGGGCGTCGGATAGGAAGCCCGCTCGATCCGCTCGATCGCGTTCAGGTCCCGCATCTCGAGCCGCCGCAGCTCGACTCGCGTCATCTCCTTCATCGCGCCTGCTCCGCGTCCGGAAGTCGCAGGTACAGCGGCTCGACCGCCTCGGGATCGACGGGCTCGCCGGCGAGCTCCGCGTGGAACCGAGCCCGCGGAAGGTGCAACTCGCTCTCTCCAGCCGGAATCCTCGCGCCGAGCGCTTCGAGCACATCGCGATAGCGGATGGCTCCGTCGCCGACGCACGTCTCCCCCGGCTCGAGCCGCAGCTGACCAGGGGCCGCCACAACCGGAGCTCCGTCGACGAGCGTGAACACCTCTCGGCGACCTGCGTCGACCACCGGCAGGGCGCCGGGAGCGCCGGCGGCGAGCGCGGCGAGCGTGGAAACCCCGGCGAGGGGCAGCTCGAGCGCGAAGGCAAGCGCGCGGGCGGCTGCAAGTCCCATGCGGGTCGCGGTGAAGCTCCCCGGACCGGTGCCGACGACGAGGCGGTTCAGATCGCGCGGGTCGGCGCCTGCCTGCTGGAGCAGCTCCTCGGCGTCGGCCAGCACACGCGCCGCCCGCGAGGCGCGTTCGCCGAGCACTTCTCCGTCCCGGACGAGCGCACTCGTGGCGACGCCCGTCGCGGTGTCAAACGCGAGCGTCAACATCGCCGGAGACCTCCGCCAGCAGCTGCCGGTCGTCGCTTTCGACCTCGATCGTCCTGTGTTCGCGATCCACGTGCGACAAACGTACCGCGACGCGCACGGGCGGGAGGACGCGCGCAGCCGCCTCGGGCCATTCGACGAAGCAGATTGCATCCTCGAAATAGGGCTCCAGATCACCCCACTCCGCGGGCGAGACGCCCTTGAATCGAAAGAGATCGAGGTGGGAGACGTCCGGGTTTCCGGGGTAGCGGTGGCCGATGGTGAAGGTCGGGCTCGTCACGGGCACCTCGATCCCGAGCGCGCGGCAGGCGCCGCGAACGAACGTCGTCTTGCCGGTGCCGAGCTCGCCCGAGACGGTGACCACGTTGCCAACCAACAGCCTGCGGGCAAGCCGGCCAGCAAGGCGCTCCGTCTCTTCCGGCGAAGACGAGGTCAGCTCGAGCCGGGCCACACTTTTCGCACCTCCCGCTCGAGCCGTCTCGGCACCTCGACGCCGAGCTTTGCCTCCACAGCCTGGCGCGCCTCCAGGTACGACCACAGAGCTTTATCCAGCGCGGAAGGCGGCTCCCCTATCCCAAGCGGGCGCAGCAGGTGACGCCACATCTTGTCGAGCTCGGCCGACACCAGCTCATTCTTGCCGGAAGCTTCCTTCGAGGTGAGCCAGAGAAACCAATCCCAGAAGTGCCGGTCGATCGGCACGAGAGTCTCCGCGCTCACCACCCATGACGGCTCGGCCTGATGCGGCTCGGCGGGGAACAGCAGGTCGACCTTCGTTGGCCCAGCCAGCATGAGCATGTAGCACCAATGCTCGCTCAGAGGGTCCCACTGTTGCGCCAGGGGCTTGAGCGGCGCGAGCCTTGACGACAACGACGTCCCTACCGCGTGAAAGTCGTTCACCTCGACCGCGAAATCCCAGTCGGAATAGTCGGTCGCGGTACCCGCGGCGCGCGAGCCGATCAGGGTGACTGCGGTCACATGTGGATCGTCAAGAAGACTGGATGCGACCGCGGCTGCGACGTCGAAAGCGCCCGTCAGCCTAGAAGAGGCCGAGCTGAACGGCGGGCTCGGGCGCGAGGGCCGCAAGCGTCGGAGCTGGCTTCGGCTCCTCGGCCGTGCGGCCGAGCAGCTCGGGCAGCCGGGCGAAGTCGACCTCGAGCACCTTCAGCATCGCCGGCGTGTAGAGCGCCGCAGCCGGATGGTAGAGCGGGTAGAGCAGCACGCGGCGCCCGCCCAGGGTCGCCTCCTGCTCGGCCCCGTGGACGCGCGTGATTCCCGTCGGCTTGCCGGAGAGCAACTTGGTCGCGAAGTTGCCGAGCGTGGCGACGACCTTCGGCTCGATCAGTGAGATCTGGCGGAAGAGGTGACCCTCGCAAGCCTCGATCTCGTCGGGCTGCGGATCGCGGTTGCCGGGAGGTCTGCATTTGAGCACGTTCGCCACATAGACCTGGTCGCGCCCGAGGCCGATCCCGGCCAGCAACTTGTCGAGCAGCTTGCCCGCCTGGCCGACGAAGGGCTTGCCCTGCTGGTCCTCGTGGAATCCCGGCGCCTCGCCGACGAACATCAGATCGGCGCGCGGGTCGCCGACGCCGAAGACGACCTGGGTCCGGCCCTCCGCGAGCCGGCACTTCGTGCAGCCGGCGACGTCGGCCGCGAAGGCGGCTAGTTCAGTGGCAGCCACAGCTTCCGCCGCAGCAACCGCCTCCGGGACTCGCGCCGAAGCTCGCTTGCTCGGCGGTGCCGTGAGCCGCGAAGACAGAGAGCTGCTTGCGCACGTTCTCGGCGCCGCAATCCGGACAGTCGGGATCGTGACCGTTCCGGACGAGCTCCTCGAAGTGCGCCTCGCACTCCATGCACACGTACTCGTAGATCGGCATCGCCTCGGCAGTCTACGGACGTTGCCGGACGCAGGTATAGATCGCCGACGATTCGATGTAAGCGGGATCAGCGGCCGCCCGAGTGAATCGGGCGGCCTTTTGGCCGGCGTCGCAAGCGACGCCTCGGGCAGCCGTCCGGACGAGTCGCAAATATGGTCGGTAGCCGCCTGCGCGGGGCTCTGAGTGTCTCGTCCGGCGGCTAGGCCGGCCCGTGAACTCGCCGCCCACCCAGGCGGCCACTGAGCGCCGATGGCCCGACCGCGAGCCGCCCGTGCGACGCCTTCGTCCCGTCCACGCGCACGGAACCCACGAACCTCGCCGGGAGAGCCGAGCCCGAGTCCGGCCGGTACAGGCGGAGGCTTCCGCTGATCCTTACTCCGGCAACTGTGCTGTAGCCCTTGAGCACGAAGGTCGTTCCGGACGCGCGAATCGTGCCGCCGTAAAGGCCGGCGATCGCGTGCACCTGCATGAAGCCGGTGAGGGAGAACGCCCACGAGGCCGCGGCCTCGCGCACGGTCTTCGCCACCGCGGCGAGCGTCCGGCCGCGCGCGCCGCCGGCGCGGCCTGGCTTCAGCGTCGCGAAGGACACCGGGAAGGCGCCGATCGGATTGACGAGCAGCGGCGAGCGCGGGCAGCGCGAGGGCGGCACTCCGCCCGAGAGCCAGATCCCCACGGCGTTCTGCGCGCACCGCGTGAAGTCGGCACCGAGAACGGCGTGACCCACGCCGGGCACGGTCACGAGCCGTCCCTGCGGGAAGCGCGCGGCGATCGCGGCCGCATTCGAGGCGGGTGTACGGAGGTCGCGCTTCCCGGCGAAGACGAGCACCGGCACGTTGGGAAGCGGCCCCGAGCCGATTCCCGGACGGCGCGCCTGAGGCGGCCAGAGGAGGCAGAAGGCGGCCGGGCCAATGTCGGTCGCCCAAATGCCGAACCGCCCGGTCGAGCCCGGCGGCAGGGCGCTCCGGGCCGCTGCGAGCAAGCCCGGGCGCTGCGCGAGCGGCGTCTCCGGATGCCACGGGAACGGGCCGTCGTCGCAGACTGTGGCGGTGAACAGCCCCATGCTGAGATCCTCCGCCGACGTGAGCGCCGTCTCCCGGTCGAGCTGAATGAGCCGGAGTAGGGCGCGCGCCCGACCCCGGAGGGCCGCGTGCACCGCCGCCGGCAGCTCGGCGGCGAGGCCCGCATTGAGGTCGGAATCGAGCACGGCGCCGCTCAGGAAGTCGAAGCCGGTGGCCCGCACGGTTCTCGTCCCTCCGCTCGGCGTCGCCACTTTGCTCGTGACCGGATGGGCGGCCATCCGGTTCGCGAGTGTGACGACCTCGCCAACGAAGTTCGACGTCGCCGCCCTACACAGCCCGCCCGAGCACAGCGACGCGAGCCCCTTCGGCATCTGCTGGAGGTCGTCGCGCGCGAAGGGGTCGCGGCCCGCCGGGTCGGCCACCGAGTCGAGAAGCAGCCGCTCGACGTGGCTCGGGTAGGTGAGCGCGTACGCGACGGAGAGCTGCGTTCCGTACGACGTCCCCCAGAGAGCGATCTTGTCGACGCCGAGCGCCCGGCGCACCGCGTCGATGTCGTCGACGTGGTCGCGGGTGGAGTAGAAGGCACGGCTCGGACCGGTCTCCGTCGCGCATTTCGCGACGAGCGCCTGCTCCCTCGTCAGCTCCGCGAACGGATCGGCCTGGAGCTCGGGACAGCGAAGGAGGCCGGAACGTCCGGTGCCGCGAGGGTCGAAGGCGATCAGTGTGTAGCCGGGGTACTCGCCGCGGAGGTCGACGGCGTTCGCGCCGAGGGCGAAGGTGCCTGACGACGCCTGACCAGGCCCGCCGGCGATCAGGAACAGGACTCCGCGAGGCATGCCGGGGGCGGGAAGCTCCTCGACGTGGAGCGACACGGTCCCGGGAGTCCCGCCGCTGCGGTCCAGCGGCACGTTCACCGTCACGCACTCGAGTCCGTTCGCTCCGCAGGGGACGAAGAGCGCGCCTGCCGCCGGCGCCGCGTTGACAGCGCCGAGCGCCGCGCAGAGCGCCG
This sequence comes from Actinomycetota bacterium, assembly GCA_005884005.1. GTDB lineage: Bacteria > Actinomycetota > Thermoleophilia > Gaiellales > Gaiellaceae > 13-2-20CM-68-14. The sequence goes on along the minus strand of VAWI01000024.1, from coordinate 49,146 downwards.
TCAAGACGATGAGACCCCGTAGCCGCATCGAGAACCCGCCACCATACCGGTGGGCAGGTACGCTTTGGCTGCCCGGTATCCGCTACGGAACTGGAGCGAAATATGTTCGAGAGTGTCACCGTGATCGGTAACGGCCGAGTCGGCTCGGCGGTCGCCGTGCGGCTCGAGGAGCGCGGCGTTGCAGTGCGCGACGACGGCGCCGAGCTGATCCTCTTGTGCGTGCCCGACACGGCGATTCGGGACGTGGCCCGGGACCTGGTCCCAGGACCTGGCTGGATCGCCCACGTCAGCGGCGGCACGCCGCTCGCGGCGCTCGATCCACACGACCAGCGTTTCGGACTCCACCCGCTGCAGACGTTTTCGCGCGCGCGAGGGCCGGAACAGCTCGACGGCGCGTTCGCCGCGGTCACGGCGGAAACCGAGGAGGCGCGCGAGCGCGGCTTCGAGCTGGCGCGGCTGCTAGGCCTGAAGCCGTTCGAGCTTGCCGACGAGGCGCGGCCGCTCTACCACGCGGGCGCCGCGATCGCCTCGAACTACCTGATCACGCTCCATCGGGTCGCGTCCGAGCTCTTCCGCGCCACGGGCGCGCCCCCGGAGGCGCTCGTCCCGCTGATGCAACGGACGATCGAGAACGGCTTCGAGCTGACGGGCCCGATCGAGCGCGGGGACTGCGAGACCGTCGAGGCCCACCGCGAGGCCATCCGCGCCACCCGTCCCGACCTGGAGCCGCTCTACGACGTCCTGGCGGAGGCGACGCGCTCGTGAAGATCGTCAGGACGATCGCCGATGCCTCCGGCCTGGTAACACACGACGGAACCGTCGGCCTCGTGCCCACCATGGGGGCCTTCCACGAGGGCCACCTCGCTCTCTTCCGCGCCGCTCGCGCCGAGAACGACCTCGTCGTCGCAAGCCTCTTCGTCAACCCGGCGCAGTTCGCGGCGAACGAGGACCTCGACACGTACCCGCGCGACGAGCAGCGCGATTCCAAGACCGCGGAGGAGGCTGGCGTCGACCTCCTCTTCGCGCCCGAGACCGGCGAGCTTTACCCGCCCGGGTTCCAGACCTGGGTCGAGGTCGAGGAGCTGGGCAGCCGCCTCGAAGGCGAGCGGCGGCCCGGCCACTTCCGCGGCGTCGCCACGATCTGCCTCAAGCTCTTCAACATCGTTCGACCCGACCGGGCCTACTTCGGCCAGAAGGACGCGCAGCAGGTCGCGGTCGTCAAACGGATGGTTCGCGATCTGGATCTCGAGGTGGCGATCCGCGTCGTCCCCACTGTCAGGGACGCGGACGGGCTCGCGCTCTCCTCGCGGAACGCCTACCTCTCGCCCAAGGAACGCGAGCTTGCGCTGGCGCTGCCGCGGGCCCTCGCGACCAAGGATGCGGCGCAGGCCCGAGCCCGCCTGAACGGTCTCGACGTCGACTACGTCGAGGTCGCCGACTTCGAGCCGCGCGTGCTCGCAGCCGCCCTTCGCGTCGGCAAGACCCGTCTGATCGACAATGTCGTCCTCGACAAGGAGGCGCAATGAGCACCCGTCCGCGCAAACCCGGCCCGGCGACACCGGCACCCGGAAAGCTGGCCCTCCCCGAGCTCCTCGAGATGAAGCGGCGCGGCGAGAAGATCGTCATGGTCACCGCCTACGACGCCCCCGGCGCCAGCCTCGCGGATGCGGCCGGCATCGACCTGATCCTCGTCGGCGACACCGCAGCGATGGTCGTTCTCGGCCACGACTCGACCGTGCCGGTGACGCTGGACGAGATGCTCTTCCTGACCCGCTCGGTCGCAAGGACGGCCAAGCGGCCGTTGATCATCGGCGACATGCCGTTCGGCACCTACGAGGCCTCGGACGACGACGCCGTACACAACGCGGTGCGCTTCATCAAGGAGGGCGGGGCTGACGTGGTCAAGCTCGAGGGCGCCGGCCCGTCGCTCTCGCGCGTGCGCGCGATCACCGGTGCCGGCATCGGGGTCATGGGCCACGTCGGCCTGACGCCGCAATCGGCGACCGTTCTGGGCGGCTTCAAGGCCCAGGGCCGCACGGCCGATCAGGCCCGGCAGGTTTACGAAGACGCGTTAGCCCTCGAGCGCGCCGGCTGCTTCGCGGTCGTGCTCGAAGCAGTCCCTGCCGCGGTCGCGGAACGTATCACCGAAGCTCTGACCGTGCCGACGATCGGGATCGGCGCAGGGCCGGCGACCGATGGTCAGGTGCTCGTCTACCACGACCTGCTGGGGCTCTACGAGGGCCGGGCCCCGCGCTTCGTGAAGCGGTACGCGGACCTGGCCACGGAGATCAAGGGCGCGCTCGAGCGCTACGCCACCGACGTGCGCGAGCAGCGCTTTCCGGAGGAGCAGCACACGTACTCGATCCCGGACGAGGAGCTCGCCGAGTTCGAGACAGAACTAGCCGCCGAGCAAGCTCAACGCTAGATCGGCGACCCCGACGAGGCCGCCGAAAAGGAGCACCGCCCCCACGATCCTCGGCCAGCTCCAGACATTCAAGACGCGAATGCCGATCGCGAGCAGCCCGACCGACCAGAGCCCGAAGCCCGCTTCGAGCACGGTAAAGATGTGGGCTCCGGCGCCGGAGTCCGAGCCGCCGCTGCGGAAGATGTCGCCTCCGTAGAGCGCGAGACGGATCGGCAACAGCACCAGCGAGAGGGCGAGCGGCACCGCCGCCAGCGCCAGCAATTGACGCGCCTGCCTGTAGCTGCTTCGCGCACCAAGCCAGCTGAGCGCGAGGTAGAGGACGCCGCCGGCGAGCCAGTAGTTGAGGCTCCCCACGAGCAGCCCCGCGATGAAGAGCCAGACCGGAATCACGATCCCGGCCCTGGCGGGATCATCGGCGAACGTCGCAGCCTGCGAAGTGATCAGGGTCAGCGCGAGCCCGGCGAGGAACACGACGGCGGCGATCGCGTCCTGACGATGCTCCATTGCGTCACGCGAATCGTCGCGCAGGGCCGCGAAGACCGGTCGCGGAGCTTGTGCGACGAGCAACGCCCGCAACCACCAGGCGCGCGCGTCGTCCTGACGCGCCGGCTCCACGTGGGCGCTCACGTCGGCAGCGTACGCAACGCGTCGCGTGCGTGAGATTTAGACAGTCTTGATACGGAAAAGACCACTAAACCGACGTTTAACGCTCAAGCGCGCTGCCTGGATGCCGATGAAAGCCAACGAGGAACACTGTTTGGCGAGCCCCCTGCGGCCCGTGCAGCCGGGCCGCAGGATGTCCTCCTAGTCCGCGTCGTCGGCGAGTTGCGTCAGGCCGCCGCGGCAGCGTGCTCGGGTAGCACCTCACGCAGGTATCGGCCGGTAAAGGACTCCTCGACCTCGGCCACCTGCTCCGGCGTACCGGTCGCAACGATCTCGCCGCCGGCCTCTCCGCCCTCGGGCCCGAGGTCGATGAGCCAATCGGCCTGTTTGATCACGTCCAGGTTGTGCTCGATCACGAGCACGGTGTTGCCTGCATCGACCAGCCGCTGCAGGACGTCAAGCAGTTTCTCGATGTCCGCGAAATGCAGGCCGGTGGTCGGCTCGTCGAGCATGTAGAGGGTCCGCCCGGTCGCCACCTTCGAGAGCTCCTTCGCCAGCTTGATCCGCTGGGCCTCGCCGCCCGACAGCGTGGTCGCGGGCTGGCCGAGCTTGATGTAGTCGAGGCCGACGTCGTGCAGCGTCTGCAGCTTCCGTCGCAGCTTCGGGATCTTGGCGAAGAACGCGAGCGCCTCCTCGACCGACATCGCCAGGACGTCCGCGATCGACTTGCCCTTGAAGCGGACCTCGAGCGTCTCGCGGTTGTAGCGCGCGCCCTTGCAGGTCTCGCAGGGGACGTAGACGTCGGGCAGGAAGTGCATCTCGATCTTGATCTGGCCGTCTCCCTTGCAGGTCTCGCAGCGGCCGCCGCGGACGTTGAACGAGAAGCGGCCGGGCTTGTAGCCCCGCACCTTCGCTTCGGGCGTCAGCGAGTACAGCTCGCGGATCGGCGTAAACAGGTCGGTATAGGTCGCCGGGTTCGAACGCGGCGTGCGGCCGATGGGCGACTGGTCGATGTCGATCACCTTGTCGAAGACCTCGATCCCCTCGACCGACTCATGGTCGCCCGGCTTGACCCGCATCCTGTGCAACCGGTTCGCGAGCGACTTGTAGACGATCTCGTTCACGAGCGTCGACTTCCCGGACCCGGAGACGCCGGTAACGCAGACGAACTTTCCGACCGGGAACTCGACGTCGAGGTCCTTGAGGTTGTGCATCGAGGCTCCACGCACCCAAAACGAGCCGAGGTCCTCGGTGCGGCGCTCCGGCACCGGGATCGAGCGGGCCCGCGAGAGGAACTGGCCGGTGACCGATTTCTTGTTTCGCTCGACCTTGGTCGCCGGCCCCTCGGCAACGACGTGGCCGCCGTGCTCACCCGCCCCGGGTCCCATGTCAACCAAGTGGTCGGCGGAGCGCATCATCTGCTCGTCGTGCTCCACGACGAGCACGGTGTTACCCAGGTCGCGCAGCCGCTCGAGCGTTCCGATCAGCTTGCCGTTGTCGCGCTGGTGGAGGCCGATCGACGGCTCGTCGAGAATGTAGAGAACGCCGACGAGCTGGCTCCCGATCTGCGTCGCCAGCCGCAACCGCTGTGCCTCGCCGCCCGACAGCGTCGCCGCCGTCCGGTCGAGGTCGAGGTAGCCGACGCCGACGTTGTCGAGGAACGTCAGCCGCTCCTTGATCTCCTTGATCACGCGTGAGCCGATCAGCTGGTCGGTCTCGCTCAGCTGGAGTGTGTCGAGGAACTCGAGCGCACGCGTCACCGACATCTTCGTGAACTCGTGGATATTCCTGTCGCCGACCGTGACGGCCAACACCTCCGGCTTCAGGCGCGCGCCGTGGCAGACCGGGCAGGGGCGGAAGCTCATGTACTCCTCGATCCGCTCGCGCTGCTGGCTCGAGTCCGTGTCGCGATAGCGACGCTCGAGGCTCGGGACGAGTCCTTCGAAAGCCATCGTGTAAGCGCGGCGACGACCCATCCGGTTGCGGTACGAGACGTAGATCCGCTCGCCGTCGGTGCCGTAGAGGAAGAGGTTCTGGTGTTCCTCGGACAGGTCCTGCCACGGGTGCTCGAGATCGATCTCGTAGCGGTCGGCGATCGCCTGGATCACCGACTCGTAGAACCCCGAGTTGCCGAGCGCCCAGGGCACGAGCGCTCCCTCGCCGATCGAGAGCGTCGTGTCCGGAACGAGCAGATCCGGGTCGATCTCCTGCTGGTGGCCGAGGCCGGTGCAGCGCGGGCAGGCGCCGTGCGGCGAGTTGAAGGAGAAGATGCGCGGCTGCAGCTCCGGCAGCGAGACGCCATGGTCGGGGCAGGCGAACTTCTCGCTGAAGGTCAGCTCCGCTCCGTCGACGATGTCGATCACGACCAGGCCGTCCGCGAGCTGTGCCGCCGTCTCGACGGACTGCGCAAGCCGCGTGCGGAGATCGTCCTTGATCACCAGCCGGTCGACGACGACCTCGATCGTGTGCTTGAACTTCTTGTCCAGCTCCGGCACGCCCTCCTCGAGCAGACGCTGCTCGCCGTCGACCTTGACGCGGCTGAAGCCCTCGGCTTGGAGGTGCTCGAAGACGTCCTTGTACTCGCCCTTGCGGTCGCGGACGACCGGCGCATTGACGGTGAAGTGAGTGCCGGGCTCGAGTTGGAGGATCTGGTCGACGATGGACTCCTGGCTCTGGCCGGAGATCGGCCGGCCACAGATCGGGCAGTGCGGCTTGCCGATTCGCGCGTAGAGCAGCCGCAGGTAGTCGTAGATCTCGGTGACGGTGCCGACGGTCGAGCGCGGGTTCCGCGAGGTCGTCTTCTGGTCGATCGAGATCGCCGGGCTGAGGCCGTCGATCGAGTCGACGTCCGGCTTCTCCATCATCTGCAGGAACTGGCGCGCGTAGGCGCTCAGGCTCTCGACGTACCGGCGCTGTCCCTCGGCGTAGATCGTGTCGAACGCAAGACTCGATTTCCCGGAGCCGGAAAGCCCGGTGACGCAAATCAGCGCGTTCCGCGGCAACCGGACGGTGATGTCTTTGAGGTTGTGCTCGCGGGCGCCGTGGACGACCAGCTCGTCTGCAGCAGCCATGAACAAGCCAGTTTAGCCGTGGACGGCCGGTCGAACAAGTGTTCGTATTTGCGCCTTCGCGCTGCGGTTAGTCGCCGCTGGTCGGAGCGTCGGAGTTGAGCACGACCAGAAAACCCGCTGTGCAGAAGATGGCGGCGTAGAGGAGCCCGACGACCACGGCGGCCCAGACCCCCAGCATGTCCCTCGCGCCAACCTCGTGCGCGGCGACGACGGCTCCCAGGGCGTGGCCGGGTGCGAACCGGGCCGAGTCGCCGGCGGCGCTGATCACGCCCTCCCCGATCAGAAGCCAAAGGAGGATTGCGATGATCGCGCCCGTCTGTCTGCGGAGGAGCGCGCCGACTCCGACCCCGATTCCTGCTGCGATCATCGAGCCGCCCACAGCGCCGAGGAAGGGCGCCAGCGTGTCGCTGCCGAGGTGCAGGTTCACCCCACGCCCGTGATACCAGACCTCGGCGATCAGCAACGTAGCCGCGTCCGCGAGGACGGCGATCGCGAAAACGACGAGCACCGCTGCGGCAAGCTTGGCCGTGAGCAACTTTTCGCGCACCGGCACGGCGAGCAGGCTCTGGTTGATCGTCCCGTGCGCATACTCGGCGGTCACGAGCAGCGAGCCGATCAGGACGGCGACGATCGCCGCCAGGCCGCCGAACGCGAGCGTCGAACGCTGGGTTGAGCGCTGGCTGAGGCTCAGCAGGTCGTGGGAGCCGATGTGGATCGAGAGGACGAGCAGCAGGAACGCCAGCAGCCCGAGTCCGAACCAGAGCAGTAGCCGCGTCGTCACAGCCTTGAGGAGCTCGGCCCGCAGCGCGTTCATGGCTGGGGCTCCGCCGTCAGCTCGAGGAAAGCCTCTTCGAGCGAGCCCTTTTCGGCAACGAGCTCGTGCAGCGGAATACCGGCTTCGGCGGCCAGGTCGCCGACCCGCTCGGGCGGCGCGTGCACAGCGAGAGTCCCCGCTTCGGTCGGCTCCGCGTCGATCCCCCCGGCGCGCAGCCGCGCCAGCAGGTCTTCGGCACGCGGCGAGCGCACCCGGGTCGCACCGGTGGCCTGGAGCGTCAGCTCCGCGACCGATTGATGCGCGACCAGCTTGCCGCGGTGGATGATCACGACCTCGTCCGCGAGCTGGGACATCTCGCCAAGCACGTGGCTCGAGACGAAGACCGTCCCGCCCCGGCCGGCGAAAGAGCGCAGGAAGTTTCGCAACCAGCGGATCCCTTCGGGATCAAGACCGTTCGCAGGCTCGTCCAGCACCAGCAGCTCAGGCTCACCGAGCAGAGCGGCGGCCACGCTCAAGCGCTGTCGCATGCCAAGCGAATAACCGCCGACCTTGCGCTTCGCCGCACCCGACAGCTCGACCTCGGCCAGAACCTGATCGACACGCGCCTGCGGGATCCCGGCCGCCGCAGCGAGGACTCGGAGGTGGCTACGCCCGCTGCGCGCCGGGTGGTAGTTAGAGGCCTCGAGCACCGCGCCGACGGTTCGCAGCGGCGCAGCGAGCTCGCGGTAGCGGCGTCCGGCAAGGGTCGCATGTCCGCTCGTCGGCAGTGCGAGGCCGAGTAGCACACGCAGCGTCGTCGTCTTGCCGGCGCCGTTCGGGCCGAGAAAGCCGGTGATCCGACCGCGCGGGACGCTGAAGCTGAGATCGTCGACAGCCGTCGCGTGACGAAAGCGCTTGGTGAGATGCTCGACTTCGATCACGGTTTTGCCTGAACGCCCGCCGTTTTGAGCCTACGGAGAGCGGCTCTCGACGAGTCCGTAGACGCTGCGCGGTTGAGGCACGTACGTGATCTCGAGCGGCCCGGCGATCAGCGTGCCGTACCCCAACGCCCTGCCGAGCAGGCTCTGGTCGACCTCGACCGCCCCGACGCGCTCGAGCCGCACTGCCGCGGTGCGCCGCCGAAGCGTGCCTCTCACGAGGGCGAGCCGATCATCGGTCATGATCACGTGGGTTCGCTCCCATCTCCACACGGCCCGGAGCGCGAGCAGCGCCGCGACCACGACGAGGGCGGCGCCGGCAAGCGGGACCGGCCACGCCAGCGAGAAGAGAAAGCCGCCAGCGCCTGCGATCAGGAAGGCGCGTAGCAGCGCAGGCACGAGAACGACCCCGTGACGGCGGGAGTCGAGGTAGATCCGCTCGTGGGGATCGTGACGCACGCGCGCGGCTTCGCCATGAACGAGCCCGGTCCTGCCGGAGTTTCGGCGACCTCCGACGAAGGGGATGACCTAAACCATGGGCGTGACTGCTCGCAAGGCTGCCGTTGCGACACTGGTCGTCGTCGGCATTGTCGCGCTCGCGCTTGCACTTTGGAAGCTCCGCGTCTTGGTCTCGCTGTTCTTCCTCGGCCTCGTGATCGCAGCTGCGATGCGGCCGGGAATCGAGTGGCTGCAGGCGAGACGCGTGCCGCGCAGCGCCGGCCTCGCGATCCACTACCTGGCCCTGGCAGGCGTGATCGCGCTCTTCCTCTGGCTGGTTGTCCCACGTGCCGTCAACCAGTTGGGCGACGCACTCGGGACCGTGCCGACGTCCACCAGCGAGCTGAACAAGGCGACGAAGCACTCGACGGGGATCAAGCACACGATTCTGAGCGCGTTGCAGAAACGCTTGAAGAAGCTTCCAACCGCGGGCTCGGTCCTGCACGCCTCAGTGGGCGTGACGAAAGCCGCGTTCGAAGTCTTGATCGGAATCTTTTTCACCTTCGCCGTCGCGGCGTACTGGATCTTCGAGCGAGACCGGGCCAGACGGTTGCTCTTATCCGTCGTTGCGCACGATCAACGGAAGACCGTGCGGGACACCTGGGACTTGATCGACGCGAAGCTGGGTGCCTTCGTTCGCGGCCAGCTGCTCCTGATCGTCTTCGTGGGGACGGTGCTCTCGCTCGCGTTCTGGGCGATCGGGGTGCCGTTCTGGCTCTTGCTCGGAATCTTCGCGGGCGTCGTCGAGATCGTCCCGATCGTGGGCCCGCTGGCTGCGGGTGCTCTGGCGATCGGCGTCGGGCTCACGGTGTCCTGGCCGGTCGCCCTTGGGGCAGGACTCTCCGTTCTCGGCGTGCGGCTGCTCGAGGATTACATCGTCGTCCCGAAGGTGCTCGGCCACGCGGTCGGCCTCTCGCCGCTGGTCGTGCTCGTCTCGGTGACGGCGATCGGGCTGCTGCTCGGCGGCGTCTACGTGCTGCTCGCGGTGCCGATCGCCGCGGTGCTCGTCACGCTCGTAGACGTGATCGTCCGCGACAAGGATCCAGCGGAGGAGGAGGTGCCGACTCTCCTGTTCCCTGCCAAGGACGCGGAAGCGTGAGGTCCTAGTTAGGCCTTGCGCCAGCGGCCGAAGACGAGGCCGCCGAGCGTGAAGCCCAGGCCGAACGTCCCAACTCCGAACGCGCCGACCGCAGCGGCCTTCCGCCACGTGGAGAGGCGTTGCCAGCGGCCGAGGGCTTCCTGCTCCTCATCCGTCAGCGGCTCGCCCCGGCGCTGCTTCCGCATGGCGCCGCCGGCGCGCAAGCCGAGGTAGAGATCGTCGAAGATCTCCGTCGATTCGTCAGGCACGTAATTCAGTGTACTAGCCTCCTTCGCCGGTGCCGGTACGCCTGGGCATGGGGAAACCCACGGTTCCCCATGAGTCCCCTCCTTCTAAATCTAAGGTTGATCTCCTGTGGCAGTTCGCCTCCTCCACATCTCTGATCTTCACGTAGGAACGTCGGAAGAACCGCTAGTCGAACGTGCGCTGGGCGCTCTGATCGGGCGCGTCAGACCCGAATTGATCGTCGCGAGCGGCGATCTCACACACCGAGGACGGCCGGGCGAGCACGACCGCGCGGCGGCGTTCTTGAAGCGGCTTGGACGGCCGTTGCTCGTGGTTCCCGGGAACCACGATATTCCGTGGGCCTTTCCCGCCCGGTTCACGCACCCGTTCCGGGAGTTCGAGCGTCGGTGGGAGACAACGGAGCCCGTCCACAGCTCGGAGGCCCTCTTCGTCGTCGGCCTCAACTCGGTGCGGCCCTGGCGCCACCAGTCGGGCGGCGTCCGCTCGGGACAGCTCCAACGGGCCGCCGGGCTGCTCGCCGGAGCGCCCGACGGCGCGCTCCGCGTCGTCGCGCTCCATCACCACCTGATCGGGGCGCCCTGGCGCTCGCGGAAGAAGCCGGTCGCACGGCGCAGCCACGTGCTCGCCTCGCTCGTCGACGCCGGCGCCGAGCTGATCCTTGCCGGTCATATCCACCAGGCGGCCGTTTCCGAGCGGCACGAGTTCGAAGTGGCCCCCGGCAACCTGCGGGGGGCGACGGTCTCGATCGCGCCCGGGCTCGGCCAGCCACGCCCCGACCGCCGCGGCGAGGCGCGCGGCCTGCACGTCTACGAGGTACACGGGCGCGAGTTGATCATCGAGACCTACGTCTGGCGCGAGGCGGACTGGGGCCTCACCGGAATACGAAGATTTCCGCGCGGTCCCGAGCCTCTCGAAACCGAGCCTGCGTAGCTCTAGGCCGGCGGCGGCCGGCGCGCGCCCGGGCCCCAGATCGCCCGATGCTGGACGTACTTCCGGTACAGGATCACGAGCAGGACGGCACCGAGGAAGGCGAAGAAGAAGCTCGTCGCCGTCCCGAACAGAAGCCGGGAGACGACGCCGCCGATCAGCGAACCGCCGATCCCGATCGCCATCGTCATCCAGATCGGCATCGGATCGGGCCCTGGGATGGCAAGCCGCGCAAGCGCGCCGATGACAAAGCCCCAGACCAGGATCGCGACGATGAAGGCGAGCGTCATTGCTAGCTCGGCGCCGCTGCGAGCAGCTCGCGGCGCAGATCCTTGATCTCATCGCGGAGCTTGGCCGCATACTCGAAGCGCAGCTCCTCCGCGGCGGTGAACATCTCCTCCTCGAGCGTGATCACGAGCTTCTCGAGCTCCTCCGGGCTCATGCCCTCGACCTTGCGGCCGTCGCGGCGGCGCCGGCCCGGCACGGTCGGAGACTCGAGCGAGAGGAATTCGGCGATGTCGGAAACGCCTTTCTGGATCGATTCCGGCGTGATCCCGTGTTCCTCGTTGTACGCGAGCTGCTTGGCGCGACGGCGGTTCGTCTCGTCGAGCGCCCCCTTGATCGCCTCGGTCAGCTTGTCCGCGTACATCAAGACCTTGCCGTTGGTGTTCCGCGCGGCGCGGCCGATCGTCTGAACGAGTGCTGTCTTGCCGCGCAGGAAGCCCTCCTTGTCGGCGTCGAGCACGGCGACGAGCGAGACCTCGGGCAGGTCGAGACCCTCGCGCAGGAGATTGACCCCGACGAGCACGTCGTACTCGCCGAGCCGCAGCTCCCGGATGATCTGGATCCGCTCGAGCGTGTCGATCTCGGAGTGGAGGTAACGCGCCTTCACACCCGACTCGAGCAGGTAGTCGGTCAGGTCCTCCGCCATCTTCTTGGTCAGGGTGGTCACGAGCACGCGCTCGCCAACCTCTTCGCGACGGCGGACCTCGTTGAGGAGATCGTCGATCTGGTTCTTCGTCGCGCGCAGCTCGACCTCGGGGTCGACAATCCCGGTCGGGCGGATCAGCTGTTCGGCGATGCGCGTCGAGTGACGGAGCTCGAAGGGTCCTGGGGTCGCCGAGACGAACACGAGCTGCGGCACCTTCTCCAGGAACTCGTCGAAGCGAAGCGGCCGGTTGTCGAGCGCCGAGGGCAGCCGGAAGCCGTAATCGACCAGCGTCTGCTTGCGCGAGCGGTCGCCCTCGTACATGCCGCCGAGCTGCGGCACCGTCTGATGCGACTCGTCGACGAAGACCGCGAAGTCCGAGGGGAAGTAGTCGAGGAGCGTGAAGGGGTGCGTTCCGGGTGACCGGCCTTCCAAGATCCGCGAGTAGTTCTCGATCCCGTTGCAGAAGCCGAGCTCCTTCAGCATCTCGAGGTCGTATTCGGTGCGCTGGCGGATCCGATGCGCCTCTAGCAGCCGATTCTCGGACTCGAAGTGCCTCACCTGCTGCTCGAGCTCGTGGCGAATCTCGTCGACGGCGCGCTCGATCGTGGGCTTGGAGGTCACGTACTCGGTCGCCGGCCAGATGGCCACGTTGTCGAGGTGGGCGTAGACCTCACCGGTCAGCGGGTCGAAGTGGCTGATCTGCTCGACCTCGTCCCCGAAGAAGGAGATCCTGTAAGCGGTCTCGGAGTTCGCGGGCTGCACCTCGACGAGGTCACCCTTGACCCGGAAGCGGCCTCTGCCGAGTACCGAGTCGTTGCGGACGTACTGGCTGTCGATGAGCTTCCGCAGCGCGAGATCCCGATCGTGCTCCTCGCCGACGGTCAGGATCAGCACCCGCTCCCGCCACTCCTCCGGCGAGCCAAGACCGTAGATGCACGAGACGGAGGCCACGACGATCACGTCGCGGCGCGTGAACAGCGCCGAGGTCGCCGCGAGCCGCAGCCGCGCGATGTCATCGTTCTGCGAAGAATCCTTCTCGATGTAGAGGTCGGCCTGGGGCACGTAGGCCTCGGGCTGGTAGTAGTCGTAGTAGGAGACGAAGTACTCGACGGCGTTGTTCGGGAAGAACTCGCGAAGCTCGTTGCAGAGCTGCGCCGCGAGCGTCTTGTTGTGAGCGATCAGGAGCGCCGGCTTGCCGACCTCCTCGATGATCCATGCCATCGTCGCCGTCTTCCCGGTGCCCGTTGCCCCCAGCAGCGTCTGGTAGCGCTCGCCCACCCTCAACCCCTCGGACAGGGTTGCGATCGCCTTCGGCTGGTCGCCGGTGGGCTGGTAGGCGTCGGAGGTTTTGAACTCGGCCATCAAGAACAGGCTAGCTGCGATGTCCGCGTTCGAAGAACGCCCGCCCTACCGCTCCTACGCCAAAATCATGGGCACCTTCGCGGGTCTGCTCGCGGCCGCCGGGGCGCTCGGGCGGCTGCTCGACCGCGATCCTCAGTGTCAGACTGCGCTCGACTTCGCCGTGCTCGCGGCGGCCTCGTTCAAGGCGGCCCGAACGCTCTCGCACGACGAGGTGACGAGCTTCATCCGCCAGCCCTTCGTGCGTGGACACGCCCACGGCGGAGGCGAGGAGCCCGTCAGCGGCGGCATGGAGCAGGCGATCGGCGAGCTTGTCACCTGCACGCGCTGCATCGGAACCTGGGTCGCGGCCGGGCTGGCGTCGACCCAGATGCTGGCGCCGCGGTTCGGGCGGCTACTGACCTGGTCGCTGGGCGCTGCCGCGGCCAACGACTTCCTTCAGGGCGGCTTCGCGGCGCTGACTGCTAAGGCGAACGAGCTTCGAGCGGACTGAGCCGCCACCGAGAACCGTCTTCTGGCTCACTCTTCGACGTCAGGCAGATCGCGGAGCCGTAGCAACGGCGACGGGAGCAACCAGAGGACCCCGGCGATCGCCCCGACCGAGGCGATCCAGAGCGTCGGCCGCAGCCCGATCCAGGTCCCGAGCGCCCCGCCAACGAGCGCGCCGAGCGGGCGGACACCGTAGTTCACGACCATGTAGGCACCCGACACGCGCGCCCGCAGACGGTCGGGGACGAGCGCCGCCTTGATCGAGCCGGCCGTGATGTCGAGGATCATCACCCCGAAGCCCGACAAGAACTCGGCGGCGAACAGGAACGCGAGGATCTGCCAATGGGCGCCGCCCGCGAGCGGAACGAGCACGAGCGGAGTCGGGAACAAGACGCAGCCCAGGACGAACGCGGGGCCGACGCCCATCCGCCGGCTGATCCGGCCCGCGAAGATCGAGCCGAGCACGCCGCCTACGGAAGCCGCTCCGAGAACGAGCCCCAGTGCGCCGGGGTGCACACCGAGGGCCCGCGTCGCGTAGAGAATGAAAAGCGCCCAGAAGACGAAGTTGAAGAAGTTGATCGTCGCGGTCGCGAGCAGCGAGGCGCGGATCACACTCGAGCTCCAGAGGTACTTCATCCCCGCCTTGAGGTGGCCGCGCTCGGCCTCCTCGGTCGGAGGCTCGGCGGGATCGATCGACTTCATCGCGAGCGCGGAGGCGAGGAACGAGACCGCGTCCGCGACGAGCGCCGCCGGCGCGGAGAGGATCTGTACCAGCAGCCCGCCCACGCTTGGGCCGCCGACGAAAGAGAGCGCGCGGCTGCCGTTCAAGAGCGAGTTCGCCTCGAGGTAGCGCTCGCGGGGAACAAGCGAGACGAACAGCGTCATGTACGAAACGTAGAAGAGCACGCTCAGCGTCCCGACCAGGAAACCGACGACGTAGAGCTGTGTCAGTGTCAGGCCCCCGAAGGCATACGCGACCGGGATCGTCAGGAGTAGCGCGGCGCGGCCGAGAGCCGCGAAGATCATCGTCTGGCGCCGCCGGCCGCGGCGGTCGACCAGGGCGCCCGCATGCAGCGAGAAGAGCAGGTTCGGGAACAGCTCTGCAGCGCCGAGGAAGCCCATCTGCGCGGGGCTCGCGTGCAGCGCGAGCACCCCGACGAGCGGCAGCGCGATCAGCGTAATCTGGTCGCCGAAGAGCGAGACCGTCTCGCCGATCCAGAAGCGGCGGAAGTCGCGCAGCTGGAGCGCCGCCGGCAGCCTGACCAGGCGCCTCGAAGACGCGGAGATCAGCCCCGCCTGACTCACGCGCGAACGACTTCGACGTCGCCGCTCATCGAGGCTGCCCGCAGCTCCACGAGCGGAGCGTCTTCGGGCGGCTGCTCGTCGCCGAGCTCGAGCTCCGAGCTCAGGTCGCCGCTCATCGCGCGAGCATCGACCCAGACGTTCGATCCCTGGCGAATGCCGACGGTGATGTCGCCGGACATCGACTGAAGCTCGACCCTGCCGGCGGTGACCCCGCCGACGCGCTGGTCGCCGGAAGCCGTTCTGATCTTGACGCTCGCGCCGGCGTCGTCGACGTTCACGTCGCCGGAGGCGGCCTTGGCAACGAGGTCGCCTCCGACCCGTCCGAGCTCGACGTCGCCCGAGGCGGTGTTGACTTCGGCGGCGCCGTCGATCGAGCGTACGGCCACGTCGCCGCTGGCAGCGTTGACGGTCGCATCGCCTCCAACGTCGTCGAACTCGACGTCGCCCGATGCGCTGTCGGCCTCGAGCGCGCCGAAGTGGCCGCGCCCGCGCAGGTCTGCGGACGCGCCCTCGAATTGCACCTTCGTGCCTTCGGGCACCTTCATCTTCAGGCGGATCTCGATCTTCCGCCAGAAACCAAATCCGAACCGTCGCCTGTCTTCGATGTGCACGACCACCTCGTGGCCCCCTCGCCGCTCGCGGGCCTCGATCCGGGCTTCCTCGAGCAGCTCGCTCACTTCCTCGTCGTTGCCGCGGGCATCGAGCTCGACCTCGGTCGTCGTGCCGCCCGGCACGGCCTCGAGCTCGACGCGGCCCTGCGCGACCCGAAGGTCGAGCACGACCTCGCCCGGAGTGTCGAACGCCTCGCGCCTCATGACCGGCGGGCCCGCACGCGGCGAATGACCTCGAGGGCCGGGGTAGCGCGGATCTTGTGCGGATCGCGCGAGTCGACGCGCACCTCGGCATGTCCGAACGGCAGATGGAAGAACATCTCTCCTCCTTTAGCTCCGGCCGAAGCCGGTGAGTCGATTCCCTGAGCTCCGGCGCCCGCCGCCGGCCGAGCTGACAGCACGGGCGAGCGAGCGAACGAGCCACGCATTGACGGAAACGCCTTCGCGGGTGGCGGCCGCCTCGATCGCGAGCTTCAAGCCCTCTGGAAGCCGCAAGGAGATCCTGGCGACCAGTGCGTCATCACCCATGGGAGGCGCAGGGGCCTCGCCCTCCTCCTCGACATAGACGAACGACGGATCCTGTCCCGAGAGGCGGATCTCGACGTGTCCGGAAGGAAGCTGGTCCGAGACTTCGAGCGCAGCTTCGGTGAGCGCGTCGAGCAGCCGCAGGCCGGCAGAGGCGCCGACGGCTGAGGTCAGCCGGCGAGCGGCCTCGGCGACGGCATCGTCGCCGACGGCGGCGATACCTTCGAGGTCGGCCTGAAGGCCTTCGACGAATGGGCGTAGCTCCACGACGATGTCATTATGACATCACTACGATGCTTGTCAAGCATCACGATGACGTCGCCCCTAATTCGCTCGAATATCCTCTCCGGTAGAGCGTCTTCAGGCGCTCCACCCGCTTCACGTAGTGCCGTGTCTCGGAGAACGCGATCCCCCGGCCCTCGCGCCGCCACTCGTCGACGTTCTCCTGGCCGGCGTTGTAAGCGGCCAGGGCTGTGCGCTCGTCGCCGTACTTGTCCAGCAGGTGGCGCAGGTACCAGGCGCCGTAGCGGATGTTGATCTCGGGGTTGTAGAGGTCCGAGACGCGGAATCGACTCCCTCCGGTGTGGAGGGCGATTCCCTTCGCCGTGTCGGGAAGGAGCTGCATGAGGCCGATCGCCCCCGAGCTCGACTTCACGTTCGAGCGGAACTTGCTCTCCTGGTAGATGACCCCGGCGAGCAAAGCCGGATCGAGCCGGTAGTTCCGTGCGTGTCCCCGGACGATCGCCTCATACTTGAGGGGGTACCAGAGCCGCACCCACCAGCCTGGCTCGGTCACGTGGACGTACCCGACCCCGGCTACGGCAAGGCCGAGGACGGCGACGGCGGCGGCGACCCGCCTCACGCGGGCTGTGTGGCTTCGAGAGCGCGCAACGTGTCTGCCACGAACTCGTCGAGCTGTCCCCGACTGCCGTCGTTGACGTAGCTGAAGTCGGCGCGTGCGGCCTTCTCCTCGTCGGGGATCAGGCGGCTCTCGCGCTGCTCGGGCGTGCTCACGCGTGCGCGCTCCCGGCGGAGCTCCTCCGGCGCGGTGATCACGACGACCACGTCGAAGCGCTCGTCGCCGCCTACCTCGTAGAGGAGCGGCACCTCCGTCGCGGAGACCGCCGGTGGATCCGGCAGGTCGGCGAGAGCCTCACGCCAGGCGAGGTACTCCCCCACGACACGAGGATGGAGAAGGGCCTCCAGCCACGCGAGTGCCTCGCGGTCGTCGAAGACGATCCGCGAGATCGCGGCGCGGTCGATCTGGCCGGCGTCGTCGAGGATGCCGGTGCCAAAGCGCTCCAGCAGCGCCGCGCGCACCTCGTCGTCGTCACGAAGGAGCCGGTGGACGATGTCGTCGCTCGAGATTGTGGCGGCGCCGTGCCGCGCGAACGCGTTCAGCGCTTCGGTCTTGCCCGCTCCGATGCCCCCCGTGATCGCGACCGCGACCGGACGTGATAGCGATCCGCCTTGGATACGAGAAACCGGGCCCATTTTTCGCCTCGGGATTAGAACGGATGCCCGAGCCAAGCTCGGACATCCTCCAGGTCGGCGTCGCAAGCGAGCGCCTCGGCTAGCTACTCCTGTTCGGCTTCGGGAGGCGCCGAGGGAGGCTCTCCCTCGGAGTCGCCGGGGCCCGGCTCGTCCGGCGCCTGGGCGTCCGCCTCGATGCTCTCGTCGACGAGCTCCGGCTCGAGGTCGCCGGTATCCGGCGGCGCCGTCTCCGAGGCCTCGCCGCCCGGCGTCTCGACGGCTTGGGCTTCAAGTTCGGCCTCGAGCTCCGGTTCGGTCGAGCCCAGCTCTGCCGGGGGGACCTCCTCCTCGACTGGCTCGCTTTCGAGGACAGGAGCCTCCGACTCGGGAAAAACCTCTTCCGAAAGGTCGAGGGCCGGAGTTCCCTCGATCGGCTCCGCGTCGTCGGCGCGCGCCACGACGCCGCCACCCTCGACGCGCTTGAGCGAGAGCGAGAGCCGGCGGCGCTCGCCGTCGACTTCGATGATCTTCGCTTTTACCTCGTCCCCCTGGGAGACGACTTCGCGCGGGTTCTCGACATGATGCTGCGCGAGCTCGGAGATGTGGACGAGGCCCTCGACGCCGGGCAGGATCTCGACAAAGGCTCCGAAGGTGACGACCTTCGTCACCTTGCCGTCGACCTCGTCGCCCTCGCTGTAGGTGTCGAGCACCTGCTGCCACGGATCGGATTGCGTCTGCTTGAGGCCGAGCGAGATGCGCTGGCGCTCGCGGTCGATGTCGAGCACCTTGACTTTCACGTCCTGGCCGATCTCGAGCACCTCCGACGGGTGGTTGACGTGGCTCCAGGAGAGCTCGCTGATGTGGATGAGGCCGTCCATCCCATCCAGGTCGACGAAGGCGCCGAAGTCGACGATGTTCGAGATCTGTCCCTCGACGACGTCGCCAGGATTGAGCCGGTCGAGGATCTGCTGGCGCTGCTCCTTGCGCTCGTCCTCGAGCACGGCGCGGCGCGAGAGCACGACGTTGTTGCGTGAGCGGTTGAGCTCGATCACCTTCGCACGCAGCTCCTGTCCGAGAAACTCGTCGAGGTCCTGGACGCGCCGGATGTCGACCAGCGACGCGGGCAGAAAGCCCCGTACGCCGAGATCGAGGATCAGGCCGCCCTTGACGACCTCGATCACCCTCCCGAGCACGGGCTCGCCCGACTCGGCCGCGCCCTCGATCCTCTTCCAGGCGAGCTCGAACCGCGCCCGCTTCTTCGAGAGGATCAGCCGGCCTTCGGCGTCCTCTTTCGTGAGCACGAGGGCGTCGATCTCCTCGCCCACCTGCACCTCGTCCTCCGGGTTGACCGACCGCCGGATCGAGAGCTCGGCCACCGGGATCACGCCCTCCGACTTGTAGCCGATGTCGACCAGAACTTCGTCTTTGTCGACACGGACGACGGTGCCGTGCACGACCTCGCCCTCGTTGATCGTAGGGAAGGTGGCGTCGTAGTTCGGAACGAGCTCGCCCTCGGGGCCTGTCGTCCAGAACGCTGCGTCGTCGAGTTCAGGCGGGGGCGCCTGGGGCTCGGTGGTCTCGGTTTCGGGGTTGACTGTCTCGTTCGCCAAAGCGGCGGTCAGTATAGCCTCGGCGTTCTGGCGCTATTAGGTCGTTCGGGCCAGGAAGTTGCGCACGGCCGAGAGGTAAGCATCGGTCTGTTCGACGAAGCTCAGATGGCCCGCCTCCGGGACGACGACCAGCTCGCTGCGCGGGATTCCCTCGTAGAGGACACGGGCCGCGCGCGGCGTCGTCGTACGGTCGTACTCGCCGACAATGACGAGCGCCGGCCTATCGACGTCCTTCAGCTTCGGGCCGTAATCAAAGTCGCCGTAGCCTGCGTTGGCGAAGTGGCGTAGAACTTCGGGCGACGGGACAGCCTCCTCGCCGTAACCCAGCGGCGCCTGGCCGTGGAAGTGGAACGGCAGCTGGTCGCGGAGGAGCTGCTTGAACTGCTCGTCCGTTTCGACGGTCTTTTCGTCCTCCCAGGATTGGGCGATCACCTTTCCGTTGTCGCCCAACGCCTCGAGCGCGGCCGCGACATCGGCCTCGAGAGAGGCGCTCGAATCGCCTCCGGCCGAGATCACGTACGCAGCCGCCGTGCCGAGCTCGGTGGCGTGGTAGGTCGTGATGATCGCGCCGAACGAATGGCCGAGCACGACGAAACCATCGAGGTCGAGGGTCTCGGCCAACAGGTCGACGTCCCGGGCGAAAACCTCGAGCGAGAGCGTCGCGGGGTCGACCCGCTGGGAGCGGCCCTGGCCGCGCTCGTCGACGTAGAGCACGCGGTACTCGTCGCCCAGCGCATCGAGGTAGGGCCTGAACATCGAATGGTCCAACCCCGGCCCGCCGTGGAGCACGATCAGCGGATAGCCGGCGCCGACCTCCTCGACGTTGAGGTTGTAGCCATCAGGCAGCGCGACCTGCATGCAAAAGACCCTAAGTCCTTCGCGCCACGTCCGGGGTCAGACCCCGGACGTGGCGGTTCAGGACTTGGCTTCATGCCAGTCGTCGCCGGCGCCCACGTCCACCGCGAGCGGCGGGTCGAGGTCGTAGGCAGCGATCATCTCCTGGCGTACGAGCTCCCTGACCGCGGCGACTTCGTTTCCCGGAGCCTCGAGCAGCAGCTCGTCGTGGATCTGCAGCACGAGCCGCGCCGCCCTCCCCTCCTCCCGTAACCGGCGGTGAATCGCGATCATCGCCACCTTGATGATGTCCGCGTTCGAGCCCTGCATGACGAAGTTGACCGCCAGGCGTTCCCCGAGCGACCGGGTCTGCCGGTTGGAAGCACGCAACTCGGGTACGGGCCGGCGCCGGCCGAGCAGGGACGTCGTGTAGCCGTCCCCCCTCGCCTGCTCGATCGTTCGCTGGATGAAGTCCTGAACGTGCGGGAAGCGCGCGAGGTACGCGTCAATGTAGGCCTGCGCCTCCTCGCGCGGGATCTCCAGGTTCTCGGAGAGCCCGAACGCCGAGATCCCGTAGACGATCCCGAAATTGATCATCTTCGCGATCGCGCGCTGGCCCGTTGTCAGCTTCGCAGGATCAACGCCTAGAACCTCCGCCGCGGTGGCGCGATGGACGTCCTCGCCGCGCGCGAACGCTTCGCGCAGCTTCGGCTCGCCCGAGACGTGCGCGAGGATCCGCAGCTCGATCTGCGAGTAATCGGCGGAAACCAGCTTCCAGCCGGGCTCGGCTACGAATGCCGACCGGATCTCGCGCCCGAGCTCGGTGCGGATCGGGATCGCCTGCAGGTTGGGGTTCGAGGTCGACAAACGGCCTGTCGCGGCGACCGTCTGGTTGAAGGTCGTGTGCAGGCGGCCGTCGTCACCGAGCAGCGAGGGCAGGGGCCCGAGATAGGTGTTGAGCAGCTTCGAGTATTCGCGCCACTCCTCGATCACGGGCACGATTTCGTGCTCGCCGCGGATCGTCCGCAGAACGCGGGTGTCGGTGGAGTAACCCGTCTTGCCTTTGCGGCCGGGTGTCAGCTCCAGCTTCTCGAACAGGATCCGCGCCACCTGCTGCGTCGAGCGGAGGATGAACTCCTCGCCCGCAAGCTCGTGCGCCTTCGCCTCGAGCTCCTCGACGCGGTCGGCAAGCCGCGCCGTGATCTCGCCCATCCGGTACGTGTCGATCTTGACGCCGACCTGCTCCATTGCCACCAGGACGGGCGTCAGCGGCAGCTCGATCTCGCGGTAGAGCCGCTCGTGGCCGCGCTCCTTGACGCGCTCCAGCAGCGGCTCGCGCAGCCGCAGCGTCGCAGCTGCGTGGCGGACAAGCCGAGCGGTCTCCTCCTCGGCCTGCGGCTCGGGCAGCAGCTCGAGGCCGTACTCGGCAGCCAGATCGTCGAGCTCGTACGAGGCGCGACTTGGCTCGATCAAATACGCGGCGATCATCGTGTCGTCGGCAGCGGAGACGCGAAGCGCCTTCGCATCGTGGGCAACGAGCTCGCCCTCGAGCCGCTCCGGCCTCGGACCGACCACGACCTCGTCCTCCGTCGTCGCAAGCGCCGCCCGGTCGCCGTCCGCGGAGAACCCGCCCGAGCCGGAGAGCTCGGCCTCGCGCCATCGCACCGCGACGCCCTCGATCTCGCGCGCCGACGCGGGAACGGCCTCGTCCAGCTCGTCGACGCGGTTGAGTAGGTTCCGGAACTCAAAGCGCCGGAACATCTCCTTCAGCTGCGAACGGTCGGGTGGAGCCAGGACGAGCTCGGCCGGATCGCAGTCGAGGTCGAGATCGCGCCGCATCGTCGCGAGGTCCTTTGCCGCGCGCGCCTGCTCGGCGTGCTCTTTGACCGCTCGCGAACGCGCCGGCGTCAACTCGTCGGCGTGCTCGATCACGTCTTCGAGAGAGCCGTACTGCGCGATCAGCTGACCGGCGGTCTTGTCGCCGATTCCGGGGATGCCGGGGATGTTGTCCGAAGGATCGCCCTTGAGCCCGATGAAGTCCGGCACCTGGTCCGGCCGGATCCCGAGCCGAGCCTCGACCCGCTCGGGCGTGTAGACGTGCACATCCGAGACGCCGCGCGGGGTCATCATCAGTGCGACGTTGTCCGAGACGAGCTGGAAGGCGTCGCGATCGGTGGAGACGACCGTGGTCTTCACGCCGGCCTCGTCGGCTCGCGTCGCCAGCGTGGCGATCACGTCGTCGGCCTCCCAGCCTTCGAACTCGAGATTTCGGTAGCCAAAGGCTTCGACGATCGGTCGGAAGTAGGGGAACTGCTCCGAGAGCAGGCCCGGCATCGGCTTCCGTTCGATCTTGTACGTGTCGAGCAGCTCGTGGCGGTGGACGGGCCGCGTGTCCCAGGCAACCGCGACCCCCTTCGGCTTGTAGTCGGCAAGCAGCTTGAAGAGCATGTTCGTGAAGCCGAGGAGGGCGTTGGTCGAGAAGCCCTCGCTCGTCGCGAGCTCCTCGGGCAGCGCGAAGAAGGCGCGGTACGCGAGGTTGTTTCCGTCGACGAGGAAGAGCTCTGAATCGCGTGCCGGCGCGTCGTCCAGCTGGAGTTCCTCGCCGGTCAACGTCTTGGGACTCACAGCCCAAAGCTATCGTCCCGCGCCGATGCCCGGGATCGAAATCCAGCCGCTCGAAGACGAGCACCTTGCCGCCGCGGCGGCGCTGCTCGCGGACCGTCACTCGCGCCACCGGCAGGCGGAGGCGCTGCTACCCGAGTTCTCGGACTTTCGCGCCCAGCTGCAACGTGATCTCGATCACGAGCAGGCAGGCGGGGTTGTCGCGCTCAGCGGCGACAAGGTGGTCGCCCATCTGATCGGCCGCGTCGAGGAGGATCCACTGCTGGGCGACCGGCGCGCGATCGTCGACTTCGCAGGCTGCGCGGCGGCCGAGGGCCAGGGCGAAACGATTCGCGACCTCTATGCCGCGCTCGCGGCGCGCTGGGTAGCGGCCGGCGCGACCCGGCATCTTGCGCTGATCCCGGCGAGCGACGAGGCGCTCATGGATCCGTGGCTGCGGCTCGCCTTCGGCGTCCAGTACGTCTGGGCCGTACGCGAGACCGCGGCGATGAAACCGGTCGAGGCCCACGTGGAGATCCGGGCGGGAAAGCCCGACGATCTCGAGCTGGTGGCGCAACTTGACCGCAGCCTCTACGAGCACCAGGCTGGCCCGCCGAGCTTCTCCGGGCTGGCGATCCCGAGTGACGAGGAGTTCCGAGCCGACTGGAGCGATCTCTGGGACGACCCGGAGCTGTACACCCACTTCGTCGCCGAGCGCGCCGGTCGTCCGGTCGGACACCTCGTGCTCTTCCGCCGACCGACCGGCGACCTGCGCGTTCCGAACAGCAATATCGACCTCTCGCACGCGGCCACGCTGCCCGCGGCGCGCCGGTCGGGCGTCAGCCTGGCGCTGACCGGGCACGCGCTGACCTGGGCACACGAGCACGGCTTCCGTTCGATGACCACCGACTGGCGCTCGGTCAACCTGCTCTCGGCGCGGCACTGGCCGCGGCGCGGCTTCCGTCCGACCTACTACAGGCTCTACCGCGCGCTGCCATGAACCGCGTCCCGATGCTCGCGGGGTCGCGGTTGACGGTCGTGAACGCACCCGCCGACTCCGTCATCCTGCGGCCACTCGAGCCGGGCGAGGCGATCGCCGACGTCGGCGCAGCCGTGCGGGACGCGCTCAGGTTCCCACTCGCCGGCGAGCCTCTCGAGGCGCTCGTTCGACGCGGTGGCCGCGCGACGATCGTGATCGAGCCGCCGTCCCTGCCGATCCCGACCGCGCACAACGACCCCCGACGAGAGGCGATCGGGGCCGTCGTCGACGAGCTCAGGCGCGCAGGCATCCCGGTCGAGAACCAGACCTTGCTCCTCGCGGGTGGGCTTGCCCGCAGGCTCGCCGAGCGCGACCTCGAGCAGCTGGGGATCGTCTCGCCGGAGTTCGCTCGCCGCTTCCGGGGCACGGTCGTGATCCACGACGTCGAGGACCCTGATCTGGTCGAGATCGGGCAGTCTGGACGTATTCCGCTCCGCATCCATCGGAGCCTGCTCGAAACCGATGTGATCGTCGTCGTGACGGCCGCCGAAACCGTGGTCCACGGCGGCCCGGCAGCGTTGCTCGGCGCCTCGGGCCGTGAGACCCTGCGAGCCGCCGGCGCGTACTCGCTGCTCGAGACCAATGCATCGCAAGGGTGGCAGTTGGCTGTCGCGATCGAGCGCGAACTGTCGCGGCGGGTACCTCTAATCGGCGCCTCGCTGACGCTCAACCATCCCCGTCTCGCCGGCGCCGCCCGCGGCTACCCGTACGAGCAGGAGGCGCTCGACCGCATCGCGGGCTCTCCACTGCGGCGACCGTTCGGACTGTTGCCGGGCTGGGCCCGCGACCGGATCATCCGCTCGGTCCGGCGGGAGCTCTCCATCGCCGCGGCCTACGGCGGGCCGCCCTCCGTCGCGCACGCCGAGGCGCTCCTGCGCGGCGTCGAGACGCGATCGGCCCCGCTCGACGGACAACTCGACGCGATCGTGATCGGGATCCCCCTGACGACGCCGTTCCTGCCGCGCGAGCGGCCGAACCCGCTGCTCGCCGCCTACCTCGCGCTCGGCCTGGCGCTGCGGATGTGGCGCGACGGCTTTCCGCTGGTCGAGGGCGGGACCGCGATCCTGATGCACCGCTTCCACCGCCGCTTCGCTCATCCGACCCAGCAGCCCTACCGCGCCTTCTTCCAGGCGACGACCCGCTTCGGGCGCGAGCCGGTCGAGCTGATTGAAGCTGAGCGCGCCGCGGCCGGCGACTCGCGCGCGATCGAGGCCTACCGCGGGCGGCGCTCCTGCCATCCGCTGCTCCCCTTCGCCGACTGGAGCGCCTGCGCGCCGGCCGTGGGCCGCCTTGGCGCGGTGATCATCGCCGGCTGCCGAGACGCCGTCGCCGCGCGGCAGCTTGGCTTCGTGCCCTCACAGGGAATCGGGACGGCCCTGGAGATGGCCCACGGCCGCGCCGACGGCCCGCCACGGATCGGCTTCCTCTTGTCACCGCCATACTTTCCGCTTCGCGTTACGACGGAGCGCTCACAAGTCTGAGCCCCGCGCGCTAGAGAATCGCCGACAGGAACTGCTTGGTTCGCTCCTCCCGGGGCGCTTCGAAGAAATGCTCCGGGGTGCCCTCCTCGATGATCCGGCCGTCGTCCATCATCAGGACCCGATCGGCCGCCTCACGCGCAAACCCCATCTCATGGGTGACGACGATCATGGTCGTCCGGAAGTCCAGAGCCAGTCCCTTCATCACCTCCAGAACCTCGCCGACGAGCTCCGGATCGAGAGCGGAGGTCGGCTCGTCGAAGAGCATCAGCTTCGGCTTCATCGCCAGGGCACGCGCGATCGCGACGCGCTGCTGCTGGCCACCGGAGAGCTGCGCCGGATAGTTGTCGATCTTGTCGGTCAGCCCGACCTGCTCGAGCAGGGACTTTCCCTGCCCGACGGCGTCTCGCTTCCTTAATTTCCTGACGCGGATCGGAGCCTCGATCACGTTCTCGAGTGCGGTCATGTGCCCGAAGAGGTTGAATCGCTGGAAGACCATTCCGATCTCGGAGCGCTCGCGGCAGACCTCGGCGTCCCGCAGCTCGTGGAGCTTGTCGCCCGACTGCCGGTAGCCGACGAGCCGCCCGTCGACCCACAGCCGCCCGGCGTCGATTCGCTCCAGATGGTTGATACAGCGTAGGAACGTCGACTTGCCGGAACCGGAGGCCCCGATCATGCAGACGACCTCGCCGGGCTGAACCTCGAGAGAGACTCCCTTCAGGACCTCGAGACGGCCGAAGCGCTTGTGCACGCTTTCCGCCTTGACCATTGGGTCGGTACTCGTTATCTGGCTCATGTCCTAGACCCCGTGACGGATGGACAGAGTTCGGAGCAATCGCTGAAGCGGCGTTTGTGGCAGCTCCCGCGCCGTACCACGACCAAAATAGCGCTCGAGGTAGTACTGGCCGAACGACAGCAGTGTCGTGACGATCAGGTACCAGATGCTGGCCACGATGAGTAGCGGAATCGTCCGGTAGTTGACCGCGTAGATCAGTTCCACCGAATAGAGCAGGTCGGTAACCGCGATCACGCTGACGAGGGACGTCGTCTTGAGCATCGAGATCGTCTCGTTGCCGGTGGGCGGGACGATCACGCGCATCGCCTGCGGCAAAACGATCCGCCGCATCGTCTGCAAACGAGTCATCCCAAGGCTCTGCGCCGCCTCGGTCTGGCCCTCCTCGACCGAGATGATGCCTGCGCGCACGATCTCCGCCATGTAGGCGCCCTCGTTGAGCCCGAGGGCAAGCATCCCGGCCACGAACGGGCTGATGACGGAATTCGCGGTGAAATGCACGAACTGCGGGCCGAACGGGATCCCCAGCGAAAGGCGCGGGTACAGGGCGGAGATGTAGCCCCAGAAGAGGATCTGGACCAGGACGGGCGTGCCTCGAAAGAACCAGATGTAGAGCCAGCTTGTCGCCGAGACCAGGGGATTCGGCGAGAGGCGCATGACCGCGAGCAGGATTCCGATCACGATGCCGATCGCCATGCAGAGCGCGGTGAGCTCGAGCGTGGTGACCAGCCCCTGGAGGACCCGGCTCGAGGTGAAGTAGTGGCCGATGATCCCCCACTCGAAGCGCGGGTTGGTCGCGACCGACTTCCCCAGCGCCGCAGAGAGGTAGAGGATGAGCGCGGCCGCGACCCACCGGCCCGGGCGGCGGACCGGGATCGCCTTGATCTCGTCTGGTCGGACCGGCTCGGCTGGCTCGCTCGCCATCGACGGCCTAGAGCCGGGGTGGTTTAACTAATCGCGCCGTTGATCTTCGGGTTCGTGATCGCGCCGTCCTGGACCCCCCACTTGGTCAGGATCGCTTTGTACGTGCCGTCTGACATCAGGACCTTGAGCGCGTCGAGAAACGGCTTCGTCAGACCGCTTCCCTTCGGGATCGCGATCCCGTACGGGGCCGTGTTGTACGACTTGCCCGTCAGCTTGAACTGCCCGTTCGACTGCTTGACGATGTAGGCCGCCACGGGGGAGTCGGCCATGCCGACCTGGCGGCGGCCGCTCGAGATCGCCAGGTTCGCGGCGTTCTGGTCCGGATACACCGAGACCTTGACGCCGGACTTCCCGGCTGACTTGCATTTTCCATTCTGCTTGGTGGAGTCATCCGCCTGGGTCGTTCCCCGCTCAACGCCAACCGAGTGTCCGCAGAGGTCGGCAAGCGAGTTGATCGTCGGTCCGCCCGCCGCCTTGACGTAGAACGAAGTGCCCGCCTGGAAGTAGGTGACGAAGTCGACGGTCTTCTGGCGCTCTTTCGTGTCCGTGAACGACGCCATCCCGAGATCGAACTTTCCTGCGGCGAGGCCGGGGATGATGCCGTCGAAGCTCGTGTTCACGAACTTGACCTTGACTCCCATGACGGCGCCAAGAGCCTTGCCAAGATCCGGGTCCATGCCCTCGATCGACTTGCCGTTCGTGCCGATGAACTCGTTCGGCGCGTATGTGGCGTCCGTTGCGATGACCATGGTCTTCGACTTGAACTTTGCGGGAACCTCCGCGGCGATCTTGCTGTCGGCTGCAGGAGTAGTGATGGTGGTCGCACCCGTGGTGGTGGCTGCAGTCGTGGTCGTGCTAGAAGCCTTCTTGCTGCTACCGCCGCAGCCGGCCGCGAGGGCGACGACGAGGGCTAGAAATGCGAGCCCTGCTACGGACGAAATCTTCTGGCGATGCATGCTGGGGTCCTTTCCTCCGCGGAAACCGGGAGCCACGTCTCGGCGAGGTGGCGGAGCGCATCGTACTGGCCTGCCGCCCAAGTTTCCCGAGATACGTGTTCCCGACGTCCTCGTTCTGCGCGCAAGTTCGTGGCCTCTTACCGCCGAGCCTTGTTGGCAACTGAAGCGGGTTACTCTTCGTTCGCGCCGAAGTGGCGGAACTGGCAGACGCGCCGGACTCAAAATCCGGTGAGGCGTAAGCCTCGTGTGAGAAACGCGGGTGAACCCATGGTTCCCCCGCGAGCCCCCTCCTTCTCGCCCAAAAGCGGTTCCGACGCTCGGCAAGAGCGCGGTCTTGCCGAGCCCGCAAGCGGGGTCTGCGACTAAACGGGGTTACTCTTGGACTCGCGCCGAAGTGGCGGAACTGGCAGACGCGCCGGACTCAAAATCCGGTGAGGCGTAAGCCTCGTGTGGGTTCGACTCCCACCTTCGGCACTCGCTTGCTCGAGTTCAATTTCCTTTTCTGGCCGGCGATCGTCGCTGTGCCTCGTCTGTGCCGGATGCGGTGGCGCCCGCGCGAGCAAGGGATCCGCCTCCAAACGCCGGATCGACATCGACGTCGTCGCCGGGGTTTTCATCAGTCACCCAGCGCACCGTCTACTTCAAGTTCCGTGGCCGCGGAACGTTCGACCTCCGCACACGGCGCTTCTCGCTTCGGACAGCCGAGCGATGACCACCGGGCGACGACCGACGCGATCGGAGGATCGCGCCCTTCTACTCGCCGTGGACTGGGCCAGCCACTCCTCGCAATCGACAGAATGATGTCGTGGCGAAGCGGATCGGCATCCTCAGCGGCGGGGGCGACTGCCCGGGACTCAATGCGGTTATCCGCGCGGTGGGGCGGCGGTCGTTTCAGCGTGGATACGACGTTGTCGGCGTGCGCGACGGCTGGCGCGGGCTCGTCGAGGACGAGCTGGAGCCGCTCGGCCCTCGCGAGATCTCGGGGATCCTGCCGCGCGGGGGGACCATCCTCGGGACGACGCGGACGAACCCGTACAAGCTCGAGGGCGGCGTCGACCGCGTGATGGAGAGCTTCGAACGAGCGGGCCTCGACGCTCTGGTCGCGATCGGCGGCGAGGACACGCTCGGGGTCGCGACGCGGCTCCACGAGGAGCATGGCTTTCCGGTGATCGGCGTTCCCAAGACGATCGACAACGATCTCAACGGGACCGACTACACGTTTGGATTCGACACGGCAGTCTTCATCGCCACCGAGGCGATCGACCGCCTTCACACGACCGCCGAGTCGCACAACCGCGTCATGGTCGTCGAGGTGATGGGGCGCCATACGGGCTGGATCGCCGTCATGAGTGGAATCGCGGGCGGGGCCGACGTGATCCTCATCCCGGAGCAGCCGATCTCGATCGACGAGGCCTGTGACGACATCCGCCGCCGGCACGAGCGGGGCAAGGACTTCTCGATCGTCGTCGTCTCGGAGGGCTATGAGCTCGAAGGGGTTGCCGAGGCGGGCGAGCGGGATGAGTTCGGCCACGTCCGGCTCTCGCAACGCGGCGTCGGCGACGCGCTCGCACGCGAGATCGAGGGGCGGACCGGCTTCGAGACGAGGGTGACCGTGCTCGGGCACGTCCAGCGCGGCGGCTCCCCCACGCCGCGGGACCGCGTGCTCGCCACGCGCTTCGGGCTGAAGGCGGCCGACCTCGCACACGAAGAGAGGTTCGGGCAGATGGCGTCCCTGCAAGGCGACCGAGTTGTCGAGGTGCCGCTCAAGGAGGCGACCGCGGAGTTGAAGACCGTGCCGCCGGAGTGGTACGACGTGGCCAAAGCGTTCTTCGGTTAGTGGCCCTCGCCGAGTCCAAGCTCCACGGCTGTCCGTCGATGACTGCGCCGTTGCGGCGCGTCTTGCTACGGCCGCCGCAGGCGGACGACCTTCGGCTCTGGCAAGAATACGGCTGGCGCGCCGAGCCGGATCCGGTTGGGATCGCACGCGAGCACGCAGCCCTCTGCGAGCTGCTCGCCGGCGCCGGAGCCGAGGTGGTCCTCGCCGAGGCACCCGTGGAGGACGATCCCGATGCGATCTACGTCTACGACCCGGCGCTGATTGTGGACGACGGCGCGGTGCTGCTCCGGCCCGGCAAGGTCGGCCGCCGTGCCGAACCCGCGGCGCTCGGCGTCGATCTCACACGGGCGGGTGTGCCGGTAGCTGCGCGGCTCGACGAGCCTGCCTTGGCCGAAGGCGGCGACCTCATCCGGCTCGACGAGCGAACGTTGCTCGTAGGCCTCGGCTACCGGACGAATCAGGCCGGCGCCGATGTCCTCGCGGAGGCGACGGGTCTCGACGTCGTCGCGTTCGACCTGCCGCACTGGCACGGCGAGAGTGAAGTCATGCATCTGCTCTCTTTGCTCAGCCCGCTCGCGGACGATCTCGTCGCCGCGTACACGCGCTTGCTCCCTGTGCGGCTCGCGCAACTTCTCGCCGAGCGCACGATCGAGATCGTCGAGGTGCCGGGAGGCGAGTTCGAATCGATGGGCGCCAACGTGTTGGCACTAGCGCCGCGCGTCGCTCTTGTCGTCGAGGGCAATCCAGAGACTCGCGAACGCCTCGAGCGAGCGGGAGTCGAGGTGTTGGCCTACGAGGGCAAGGAGCTCTCGAAGGGGGACGGCGGGCCGACCTGCCTGACCTGCCCGCTGCTGCGAGCGTAGGGGCGGCGGCCTAGACGTCAGGCGGCGCGTCGCCGACGAGATCGGCCACGCTGCGCGGCTCGACGATGACGCCGTCGAACCCCGCACGTTCGAGCGCGCCGACGTCCTCGCGGCTGAGGCCCGACAGGTCGGCAATCGCCAGTTTCCCGGCCGGGACGTCAGGGAGCAGGTCGAGCACCCGCTCGAGCGCTTCCTCACCGTCCGCGTCCGGGGCGGCGAGCACGAAGATTTCGGGATCGAGCTGCTCGAGAGCGGACTCGAGTCGTTCCTCGTCGTCGATTCGGAACGCGAGCTCGCAGGTCTCGGCGAGCTCGCTCGATAGTCGGGCAAGCAAATCGAGATCTTCGCCGACGTCGAGAAGGCAGGCGTCCGCGTCCAGGGGCGGCGCTCCGGACTCGTCGGCCCCGGCCACGAGCACCGGCAAGGTCGTAGCGCTACGGATTTGCATGAGCGCGCCGTTATTCGGCCCCGAGACGAGTACCGCCTCGGCTCCCTGCTCCTCGACCCGGGCGGCGTCCTCTGCGGCCGAAACGCGGGCGATCAGCGAGATGCCGTCGCCCTCCGAAATTGCCTGACTGAAGCGCCTCCCCGCGTTCACCGGCACAGATTCTTGACGATCCCGTCACCCACGCGCACGAATTTCCTTTTTAGGCTTGCCGCGGGGAGGAGGCTGGGTGCGCCTATACATGGCGGCTTCGGATCAACAGCGGGTCACAGACCCATCGGATGCCAAACCGTCTTCAGCTCCAGGAAGCCGGCGATCTCCCACGGGCTCTGAACGTCGACCGAGCCCCGGACGATCCGCTTGACGTTGTCCGCCGCCAGCCGCTCCAGCTCGGGGACGTCGCCGTCGGCTCCGGTCACGTCCAGCGCGTTCACGTCCATGTGCGCCGCCAGCACCGGCGCCAGCTCGCTCCGAAAACCTGTCAGCAGATTGACCACGCCACCGGGGACGTCCGAGGTCGCAAGCACCTCGGCGAGCTCGATCGCCGCGAGCGGTCGCGATTCGGAGGCAACCACGACGGCGGCGTTGCCCCCAACCAGCACCGGCGCGAGCCGGGAGACCAGCCCCAGTAACGCCGGCTCGTCGGGCACGAGCACACCGACGACGCCGGTCGGCTCGGGCACGGTGAAGTTGAAGTACGGGCCCGCAACCGGGTTCGCCGAGCCGAGCACCTGCGCGAGCTTGTCGGCCCAGCCGGCGTACCAGACGAACCGATCGACGGCCGCGTGCACCTCCGCCTCGTCGCCGGTGAGCTCGGCAAACTCGCGCGTCCGCGCCTCGAGCATCTCGGCGACTCGGTACAGCACCTGACCCCGGTTGTAAGCGGTCATGGCGGCCCAGTTCGGCTGCGCGGCGCCCGCCACGCGTACGGCGTCGCGGACGTCCTTCCGCGACGCGCGGGCGACGTTCTGCCCCTCCGCCTCGTAGGTGCGGCCGGATTCCGAGCGCGGGAACGAGCCGCCGATGTAGAGCTTGTAAGTCTTCTTGACCGGGAGCCGGCTCACGACCCGAAATGCCCCATCGTCCAGGCATACGTGGCTACGACGACGAGGATCGCGCCGACGTAGACGACCGCGCAAAGCGCGAACAGGATCCCGGCGGAGAAGAAGCTCCAACCGGCCTTGCCGAGCCAGCGACCGTCCTCGCGGACACCCGAGTAGTCGACGGCAGTCATCCGCCGAAGGCCTCCGCGCCGTCGAAGTCGAGGTAGGGCTCCAGCCCGTGCCGACCCCCCTCCCGGCCGAAGCCCGATTCCTTGTAGCCGCCGAACGGCGAAGCCGGGTCGAAGCGGTTGTAGGTGTTCGCCCAGATCACGCCGGCCTCGAGCCGCTGCGCCATCCAGAGGATCCGCGAGCCCTTCTCCGTCCAGACGCCGGCCGAGAGACCGTAGGGCGTGTTGTTCGCCTTCTCGATTGCCTCGTCGGGGGTCCGGAACGTAAGCACCGACAGCACCGGCCCAAAGATCTCCTCCTGGGCGATCCGGTAGCTCTGCGCGACATTGGTGAAGACGGTCGGAATAAACCAGTAGCCCTTTTCGGGCAGCCGGCAAGGCGGCTGGTAGATCTCGGCGCCCTCCTCCTTACCCGCCGCGACGAGCTCCTCGATCTTCTCCAGTTGCTGGCGCGAGTTGATCGCGCCGACATCGGTGTTCTTGTCCAGGGGGTCGCCGACGCGAAGCGTCGTCAGCCGCCGCTTCAGCTTCTCGATCAGCGGCTCGTAAATCGACTCCTGCACCAGTAGCCGCGAGCCGGCGCAGCAGACGTGGCCCTGGTTGAAGTAGATCCCGTTGACGATTCCCTCGACCGCCTGGTCGAGGGCGCAATCATCGAAGATGATGTTCGCGGCCTTGCCCCCGAGCTCGAGCGTCAGCTTCTTGCCGGTGCCGGCGAGCTCGCGCTGGATCGCCTTGCCGACCTCGGTCGAGCCCGTGAAAGCGATCTTGTCGACGTCCGACTTGACGAGCGCCGCGCCGGTCGCGCCGTCTCCGGTGATGATGTTGACAACTCCGGGCGGGAGCTCCGCCTGCCGCAGGACGTCGCAGAAGAGCAGCGCCGAGAGCGGCGTCGTCTCCGCCGGCTTCAGCACGACGGTGTTTCCGGCGGCCAACGCGGGCGCGATCTTCCAGGCGAGCATCAGCAGTGGGAAGTTCCAAGGGATGATCTGCCCGGCAACGCCGAGCGATTTCGGACGGCGATGCGGGAACGCGTACTCGAGCTTGTCGGCCCACCCCGCGTAGTAGAAGAAGTGCGCCGCGGCGAGAGGCAGGTCGACGTCCCGGGACTCGCGGATCGGCTTGCCGCCGTTCAGCGACTCGAGCACCGCGAACTCGCGCGAGCGCTCCTGCAAGATCCGCGCGATTCGGTAGAGGTACTTGGCGCGCTCGGCCGGAGCGGCCGCAGACCAGCCGTCCTCGAATGCGTCACGCGCAGTCCTGACGGCGAGCGCGACGTCCTCGGCCCCCGCCTGCGGGATCTCCGCGAGCGGCTCCTCGCTCGAGGGGTCGAGCGTCCTGTAGTACTCGCCTGAGCGCGGCTCGATGAACTCGCCGCCGACGAACAGGCCGTAGCGCTCCTGGAGGTTGACGATCTCGCGCGACTCGGGCGCGCTCGCGTACTCCCACTTGGCCGGAGCCGGCGTCCGGTCGCCGCGCTGTTCGAGCTCTGCCATCAGTCGATCGTGAAGTAGTCCGGGCTTTGGTATTTGCCTGTCTTTTCCTTGCGAATCTGCATCAGGACATCGTTCAGGAGCGAGGAGGCGCCGAAGCGGAAGAGATCGGGCGTCAGCCAGTCGAGCCCGAGCGTCTCGTGGACGAGCACGAGCGTCTGCACCGCCTGCTTGGCGTTGCGGATTCCGCCGGCGGGCTTCATCCCGACCCGGCGACCCGTCTCCTCGAAGACATCCCGGATCGCCTCGAGCATCACCAGCGTCACGGGCAGCGTCGCCGAGGACGACAGCTTGCCGGTCGAGGTCTTGATGAAATCCGCCCCCGCTGCGATCGCGAGCAGCGACGCGCGGCGGACGTTGTCGAAGGTGCCGAGCTCGCCGACCTCGAGGATCACCTTCAGGTGCGTTTCGCCGATCGCCTCTTTGACCTGGACGATCTCGTCGTAGACCTTCGCGTAGCGGCCGGCCAGGAAGGCCCCCCGATCGATCACCATGTCAACCTCGTCGGCGCCGAGCTCCACGACACGGCGCGCTTCGGCGACCTTGAGGTCGGTCGGGCTCTGCCCCGACGGGAACGCCGTTGCAACCGAGGCCACCTTGACGCCGCTATCCCCCACTCGTTCGCGTGCCGTCTGGACGAGGTTCGGGTAAACGCAGACCGCAGCGACCGAGGGAATGCTCGCGTCGGAGGGATCCGGCCGCATGGCCTTCGAGGCGAGCGCCGCGACCTTGCCGGGCGTGTCGGCGCCCTCGAGCGTCGTCAGATCCATCATCCGGACGGCGAGATCGAGCGCGAACAGCTTCGCCTCGCGCTTGATCGAGCGGCGCGAGAGGTCCGTCGCGCGCGCCTCGACCGCGACCTGGTCGACGGAGCCGATGCGGGGCAATCTGGGCTCGAGCGGGAGCTCGAAGCCCGTGGGGAGGGCCGGCGCCTGCGCCATGCGATGAGTGTAGCCCGCTCACGAAGGGCAAACGCATGGCCGTGGAGGAGATTCACGTCTCGAGCTGGGCCGAGCTGCAGGAGCAGCTCTTCGCCGACTCCTGGCATCCGGAGCTGCGGCGATTCCGCTCCAGTTTCGCCTTTCGAGGCCGAAACGACGCCGGTGAAGACCTGCGGACGAGCCTCCTCCGGCTGGGCGGTAGCGCGGCCTCGGTCGAGGGCCACCTGCTTCGAAACTTCCGCAAGTACGCACAGCGGCAGGACGTCCCTTTCGACTCGGTCTGGAACTGGCTCGCGCTCGCGCAGCATCACGGTCTGCCGACCCGCCTGCTCGACTGGACCTACTCGCCGTACGTCGCCGCTCACTTCGCGACCGCGCAGGTCGAGCTCTTCGATCGGCCGGGCGTGGTCTGGATAGTCGACTACGTGGCCGCGCACGAATACGCCCCGGCGCGGCTGCGCGACCTGCTCCGCAGTCAGCAGTCGAACGTCTTCACTGCCGAGCTACTCGCTGAGGCGGCGCGCGGGCTCGGCGACCTCGACGGGCTGGCGACTGACGACTACGTCCTTTTTCTCGAGCCGCCCTCGCTGGACGAGCGGATCGTCAACCAGTACGCGCTGTTCTCGCTGATGTCACGGCCTGAGGCGCGGCTCGACGACTGGCTGGAGCCGCGACAGAAGTTAGCCCGCCGGCTGATGATCCCAGCGGAGCTGAAATGGGAAGTCCGTGACAAGCTCGACCAGGCCAACGTCACCGAACGCGTGCTCTTTCCGGGGCTCGACGGCCTCTCGCGCTGGCTGGCTCGTTACTACGCGCCACGCTCCGAGCCCTAGCGGCCCGTGTCGAGGACAGCCTGGACGATGCCGTCCATGTCATCGACGACCACGTCGGCATCGGCGAGCTCGGCACGACCACAGGTGCGCGGCGAGCTGACAGCGATCGACCGGAAGCCGGCTGCCTTCGCTGTCGTGACGTCCTCCCGCGTGTCGCCGATTTCGACGGTCGCCGCGGCAGGCCAGTCGCCGGCACGCACGCGGGCGAGCTCGAGCAGCGCCGGTCGCTCCTCGGCTTCGCAGCCGAACGCGCCCTGGCCCGGGGGAAAGAAGCCCGCGAGACCGAGTCGTTGCAAACGTTCGCTCGCCATCGGCTCGGGATTCCCCGTGACCAGCGCGACTCGAACGCCTTCGGCCTGCAGGCGAGCGAGGCCCCGGGCGGCGCAGGGACGCACCTGCCAGTCGCTCGTATCTGCGCCGGCGAGGAGGTCGCGGTAGCGCTCGGCGAACGCGGCGCACCATGCATCCAACCGCTCGTCGACCGCCGCGTCGGCGACGCCCTCGGCGCGAAGCACACTGCGGGCGATGCGCTTCGCCGTCAGGCCCCGATGCTCCACATTCGCGGGAGCGTCGGC
Organism: Actinomycetota bacterium; assembly: GCA_005884005.1. Taxonomy (GTDB): domain Bacteria; phylum Actinomycetota; class Thermoleophilia; order Gaiellales; family Gaiellaceae; genus 13-2-20CM-68-14. Next base: position 13,439 of record VAWI01000024.1, on the reverse strand, counting down.
CGGGACCTCGATGCCGTAGATCTGCTCGAGCGTCGCGACTAGGGCGCGGCCGCTGACCGGATCGTGCGTGAGGAAGAGCGTTCCGTCCAGGTCGAACAGGGCGAGGAGTCGGCTCAAATCCCGAGCCGCTCGAGCATCGCCGCGTCGCGACGCCAGCGCGGCCGCGTCTTCACCTGCAGCTCGAGGAAGATCTGCCGGCCGAGCAGGTGCTCGATCTCCGGCCGTGCGCGGGTGCCAATCTGCTTGATCACAGAGCCGCCGCGGCCGACGACGATCTGCTTCTGCGACTCCGTCTCGACGAAGACGGTCGCGTGGACGACCTTCTCGCCCAGCTCGTCGACCTCGACGGAGATCGCGTGCGGAACCTCGTCTCGCGTCAGCTGCAGCGCCTTCTCGCGGATCAGCTCGGCAATCTGCAGCTCGACGACCAGGTCGGTTCGCTGATCGCGCGGGTAGTAGAGCGGCCCTTCCGGGAGCAGACCGACGAGCTCTTCTCGGAGCTCCGCGATGCCGTCGCCGGTGACCGCGCTGACCGGATGCAGCGCGTGGAACTCGCCGAGCTGTGAGGCGGTCTGCATCTGCCCGGCGATGTGGCCCGGCTTCAGTCGGTCGACCTTGTTGAGCGCGATCACGACGGGCGTTCCGAGCGAGAAGACGCGCTCGGCGATGAAGCGGTCGCCGGCGCCGATACGCTCGCGCGCCGAGAGGACGAACAGGATGGCGTCGACCTCCTCGAACGACTGGTCGACAGTCCGCTGCATCCGCTCCGTGAGCGCGTCCCGAGGCCGTTGAAATCCCGGCAGATCGGCGAGCGCGAGCTGGTAGTCGTCGCCGTTCGCGATCCCGAAGATCCGCTGCCGAGTCGTCTGCGGCTTGTCGGAGACGATCGCGACCTTCCCGCCGGAGAGCGCGTTCACAAGCGTGGACTTGCCGACGTTCGGCCGCCCCGCGACGGCGACGAACCCGCTTTTCATCCGCGGCTCGGGGCGCAGCGTCTCAAGCGCCCACCCCCGGGGGTGGGGTCCAACTGCGGGCCCGCGGACGACGATAGAAGTCGAGGGCGCACGGGTGTGTGACGCGAGCGTGTCGGAGCGTGATCCGACTGCGCCGATTCGTCATCCGGGCAGATCCCAGGTCTCCGGCAGCAGTTCAGCGGGCGTGTAGGAGACGACCTCGCCATCCGCCTTTGGGAATCTCACCTGCTCGAGACGAAATTCATGCAGCCACTGACGGCAACCTCCGCAGGGCGACGCCGTGATCGCGATCTCGATCAAATCGCCCGGGCGACAGCCGTCGACGACCGCGGAGGCGATCGCCGTCCGCTCGGCGCAGATTCCGAGCGGGTACGCGGCGTTCTCGACATTCACGCCCTCGTAGACCCGTCCATTCCGAGCCCGGATGGCAGCGCCGACGAGGTAGTGCGAATAGGGCGCATAGGCGCGCTCCGCGGCCGCCTGCGCCCGTGCAAGCAGGTCGTCACTCACGAGAAGAGCTGGAACACGGCGAGAGTCACGAGTGCGCCGAGGAGACCCCCGTACGCGACCTCGACGGTCGAGTGAACGCCTGCCTCGATCCGCGTCTGGGCGACGAGGAACGCCATCAGAAGCGCGATCGACGAGATCAGAAAGCGATGCTCGGCGCCGACGACGTAGGTGGCCGCGACCCAGCCGGCGAATGCGAGCGCGGCGTGGCCGGAGGGAAGGCCGCCGCGAAGGGGCGTGCCGCGGCCGGTGTAGGCCTTCGTCGCGATCACGACCAGGATCGTGAGCACGAGCGCCACCAGGGTCAGGTTCGCGGGCGCGTCGCGGAGGCGGTCGAGCAGGCGCGTGCTCCGTTCGGAGACCTCCCCCGAGAAGACGAGGTAGCCGATTGCAACTGCGTTCACCGTCGCGATCAGCACTGCGCCGGCGGCGACGTCCTTCGCGAGCTTCGCAAGCGGGTCGAACGACGTCGTGGCAACGTCGATCGCCTGTTCGAGCGCCGAGTTGACCATCTCGGTGATGAACACGAAGGCGATCGCGAGCAGCAGCGCGATCAGCTCGAGCTTCGAGACCCCGACCCATACGGCTACCACGAGCACGACGATCGCTACGGCGAAGTGCACCCGCATGTTCCGATGCGTCCGCAGCACGTGGATGATCCCCTCTAGGGCGAAGTTGAAGCTGTCGAGAATCGAGGGCGACCGCCGCAGCGGCCTGCGCAACCGCTCCTGCTGACCGGTGCCGTCTCCGTTTCCCCGTAGCCACGGGCGCGGCATAGTCAGGCGCGCCACGAACGCTCCCTCGCCTCCATCTCGGGCCCGTGCTCGTAGCCGAGCAGGTGCAGGAGGCCGTGCACGAGCGGCTGCCTCCACGCCTCGCCGACCACCTGCGGGCAGAGAACCGCGTCACCGAGTTGACGCGGCAGTCCTTGCGGTAGCCGCTCCCGGCCGTCGATCGGGAACGAGAGCACGTCGGTCGGCTCGTCGACGCCGAGATGCTCGCGCTTCAGCGATCGGATCTCGGCCGTGCCGACGAAGACGAGGCCGAGCTCGCCTTCCTCAATTCCTTCGGCCTCGAGCACCGACCGCGCGAGGGCGCTCGCGCCTTCCTCGTCGACCTCGACGCCGCTGCGATTCGAGACTTCGACCGCGATCACGTTCCTATCTGCTCCGCTCGGTGCCGGTCTCCTCCGCGTGGAGCCGGTACGCCTCGACGATCCGCTGGACGAGCTTGTGGCGAACGACGTCTTCGTGCCCGAAGCGGACGAAGGCGACCCCGTCCAGTGAGCCGAGGATGTCCTGGACCTGGATCAGGCCCGACGCCTGGTCGCGCGGGAGGTCGACCTGGGTGACGTCGCCGGTGACGACGACCTTCGACCCGAACCCGAGGCGCGTGAGAAACATCTGCATCTGCTCCGGGCTCGTGTTCTGCGCCTCGTCGAGGATGATGAACGAGTCGTTCAGCGTGCGGCCGCGCATGAAGGCGAGCGGCGCGACCTCGATCACGCCCTTCTCCATGTGCGCCGTCAGCCGGTCGGGCTCGAGCATGTCGTAGAGCGCGTCGAAGAGCGGCCGCAGATAGGGATCGACCTTCTCCAACAGCGTTCCCGGCAGGAAGCCGAGCCGCTCGCCGGCCTCGACCGCGGGTCGCGTCAGGATGATCCGGCCGACCTCGCGATTCGACAAGGCAGCGACCGCGAGTGCCATCGCGAGGTACGTCTTGCCCGTCCCGGCGGGACCGATCCCGAACGTGACGGTGTGATTGCGGATCGAATCGACGTAGCGTTTCTGCGTCACCGTTTTCGGGGCGATCTTCTTGCCGCGGTGACGCCAGACGACATCGTCGAAGACCTCGCGGATGTCTTCGGTCTGCTCGAGAGCCGAGAGGACCGCGTCGACGGTGGTCGGGCTGATGTCGTGGCCACCCTCGACCAGATCCGCGAGCTCGTCTACGACGGCCCGGGCCTGTTCGACGTGCGGCTCGTCGCCCTCGATCGTGAGCCGGTTCCCGCGCAGCACGATCGTGCACCGGAGGCGGTCACGCAGGGCGCCGAGGACGCCGTCGCCGATCGTGGCGAGCTCGGCCGCGACTTCGTTCGAGACGGAGAAAACCTCCTGCACCGGGCCTCAGTGTAGGGACCGTTCCCGCCCCTTCGCCCCGCCCAGGCAGACGCGGCCGCAGGTGTGCCCCGCGCGGTCTTGCGGAGCAAAAGTTCCGCAATCGTGACGCGGGCGTCCCACATCCGTAGGCTTTCGCTCGATAGCGTCGGGCACGAGGGAGGAGGGTGAGACCCCACCCAAATAGAGGGTGGGGGTTCGCGCGCGCGTCAACCTGGCACACAGCAAAAGCGCGACCGCAGCGGAAGCTTTAGTCCGCCGTCCCGGAGGTCGTGGCTCAGGCGAGCTTTTCTCGCACGAGCTGGCTGACAACGGAGCCGTCAGCGCGTCCCGAGACCTGCGGCATCACGTCCGCCATCACCCGGCCGAGGTCGCGGATGCTGGTCGCGCCGACCTCTGCGATCGCGTCGTCGATGATCTCCTCGAGCTCCTCCTCGGAGAGCGGCGCGGGCATGAACTCCTCCAGCACCGCCAGCTCCTGCTCTTCGCCCAACGCCTGCTCCTCGCGGCCGCCCCCACGGAAGGCTTCCGCCGCTTCGAGTCGGCGCTTGCGTTCGCGCTGAAGCACCTGCAGCTCCTCGTCGTCGTGGAGCGGCCGGTGCAGTTCTTTCTCCGCCGACCGCAGACTGGAGAGAATCAAGCGCAGCGCGTCCCGGCGCACCTCGTCGCGCGCGACCATCGCCTGCTTGAGCTCCTGCTCGAGCCGCGCGATCAGGCTCATTACGGCAACCCCGTGGCGTGCCCGCCGAGTATGTGCCAGTGCAGGTGGAAGATCGTCTGACCGGCGCCTTCGCCGACGTTGACGATCACCCGGTAGTCCTCAAGTCCCGCCTCGCGTGCGGTGTCGGCGACGAACTCGAGCATCCGCTTAGCCTCAACCGGTTCGAACTCACCGATCTCCCGAAAGCTCGGGACGTGCCGTTCGGGAATCACCAGCAGATGGACGTCCGCGCGCGGGTTGATGTCCTCGATCGCCACGAAGCCGTCCGCCTCCCGCACGTGGTCGCCCTCCTTGTAGAGGCGACAGAAGAGACAGTCGTCAGGCAGCGAGGATCCCCTCCTCCGACACCGCCGCCGCGCGCACGCGCACGAGCTCGCCTACGGGAGCATCGACGAGCCACGGCGAGTAGTCGTCGCCGTAGCCGCGGCCAGGGCGATCGACGAGCACCAGGTCGTCCGTTCCGACTTTCAAGCGCCAGCGCTCGAGGCAGGCCTCGTGCGAGGCGGCGCGGAGACGTGCGCTCCGTTCCTTCTTGGTCGCGGGCGCGACGGGGTCTTCGCCGGCGGTCCGGGTCCCCGGACGAGGCGAGTACGGAAAGACGTGGACCTTGGTGATTCCGGCGGCGCCGACGAGCCGAACCGTCCGCCGGAAAGCAAGCTCGTCCTCACCCGGGAAGCCGACAATCACGTCCGTGGTCAGATTGAAGTCATCGAGCCCTTCCAGGCGCCGCAGATAGGTTGCGGCCGTGTAGCGGCGGGCCATCGCGCGGAGCACGCGATCGTCCCCGGACTGAAGGGGCACGTGCAGATGGCGCGCGAGCGTCGGTGTCTCGCGCAGCGCCGCGACCAGCTCATCGTTGACGTGGTTGACCTCGATCGACGAGAGCCGCAGCCGCGCGAGCCCGGGGATCGCCCCCGCCTCGCGAAGGAGCCGAGCGAGCGTGTAGCCCGCCTCCCGGTCGCGGTAGCAGCCGAGATTGATCCCGGTCAGCACCACCTCGCGGTGTCCCTGCGCGACCCGCCGCCGAATCTCGTCGAGCACCGCCGCCGCCGCCCGGCTGCGCGAGCGGCCGCGCACGAGCGGAACGACGCAGAAGTTGCACGAGAAGCTGCAGCCGTCCTGCACCTTCACGAAGGCGCGAACGCGGTCGAGACGCACATCGGCCTGGACGCAGCCAATCGCCCCCACATCGCCGGCGACGAAACCGGGTGTCTGCTCGCTCGGAAGAGCGACAACCGTGACGTTGGCGGGCATCCGCGCGAACGCGTCACCGGCGAGATTGGCACCGCATCCCGTCACGAACACGTGCGCATGCGTTCGCGCGGCGCGCGAGACGGCCTGCCGCGACTTGCGCACGGCCTCGTGTGTCACGCAGCAGGTATTGACGACCGCGACCTCCGCGTCCTGCACCTCGCGGTGGCCGTCGGCGAGCAGCCGCTCGCGGACGGCCTGGGCATCCGTCTGCGAGACCTTGCAGCCGAGGAACCTGATCGAGAAGCGCGCCACGGCGCGGGATGCTACTGCGGAGCGTGCAGATCGGCTGCCCACCCGTCGAGTCTCCGACGACCGATCGCATGAAAGCCCGGCACCCGCGGGACGTGGGGCTCGAAGTATCCCGACGTCACGAGCAGTCCACACTCCAGTCGCGGGCCCACGGCGGCGACGAGCTGTTCGCTGATGTTCGCGACTGCGACATCGGCGGTTGGAAGCGTGTCGATGCGCGCATCCGCGTGCCGGAAGTCGAGCTCGAAGCCGTTCGCAGCCGCGTTTGCCCGAGCCGCCTCGATCGCGTGCTGATCGCTGTCGACCCCGACCACGGGACCAAAGCCGAGCTTCGCCGCCGCGATCGCGAGCACGCCTGAGCCGCAGCCCACGTCGAGCAGGGAACCCCGCTCGAGCTCGCTGACGAGCTCGAGGCAGAGCCGCGTCGTCGGGTGCGCCCCGGTCCCGAAGGCGCGGCCGGGGTCGATCGTGATCGACTCCCGGTCCTCCGGAGCCCGCTCCCACGGCGGCACGATCCACAGGCTGCCCGCGCGGACCGGGCGGTGAAAGTGCTTCCAGCGCTCCTCCCAGTCGGCGGGCACGTCCTTCGCCGCAACCGCCCCGAAGACAGCGGACATCCGCGCCTCGCCGCCCGAGTCCGTGTAGGCGGAGAGCTCGAACTCATCGCCGCGCTCGGCCTCTTCGAAGCCCTCCGGGAAGAGGGCCAGCATCTCGGCGCGCGCGGACTCCGCGGCCTCGCCGTCGACGGTGACCGAGACGCGCCGAAGGCCGATCAGTGGAACGCGCTCTTCAGCTTCTCGAAGAATCCCTCGTCGGCCCGGTAGGTCTCCTCGTCGGTCGAGCGCGCGAACTGCTCGAGCAGCTTGCGCTGCTCGTCGTTGAGCCGGCGCGGAACGGCAACGTTGACCAGGACGCGCTGGTCGCCGCGACCGAAGCCCTGCAGGACCGGCATCCCGCGTCCGCGGAGCACCCGGATCTCGCCGGCCTGCGTCCCCTCCGGGAACTCGAGCTCGACCTCCCCGTTCAGTGTCGGCACGGACACGGTCGCGCCGAGGGCAGCATCGGTGATCGTCAGATCGACCGTCGAGAAGATGTCGTTGCCTTCGCGAACGAAGCGGGGGTCGGGCTTCACGCGAACCTCGACGTACACGTCGCCTGCACGCGCGCCTCCGCCGCCGGCGTGGCCTTCACCTGAGATCCGGATCTGCTGGCCGTCATGGATTCCGGGCGGGATCTCGACCTCGAGCTTTCGCTCCTCGACCGTGCGGCCGTCGCCTTGGCAGTCGGAGCATGGCTCTTCGATCTGCTGGCCGGCGCCTTGGCAGGCCGGACACGTCTGCGTGCGGACGAACTCGCCGAAGGCGCTCCGGGAGACCCGCTGCAGGCGACCGGCGCCGCCACAGGTGCCGCAGGGGACCGGGCTCGTCCCGGGCGCGGCCCCGCTGCCGCCGCACGTGCCGCACGTGACGGCGACCGGAAACGGAATCTCGCGCTTGGTTCCGCTCGCAGCTTCGACCAGCTCGATCTCGACCTGAACTCCGAGGTCGGCCCCGCGCGAGCGTGACGTGCGGCCACCGACACCGAAGAGGTCGTCGCCGAAGAAGGCCGCGAACAGATCGTTGAGGCTGCCGAAGTCGAACTGCGTGGGCGTGAAGCCTCCGCCGCGGAGCCCCGCATGGCCGAAGCGGTCATAGAGCTCGCGCGTCTCGCGCTTCGACAGCACCTCGTAGGCCTCGACGACCTCGCGAAAGCGCTCCTGTGCATCCGGGGCATCCGAGACGTCGGGATGGAGCTCGCGAGCAAGCCCTCGAAAGGCCCGCTTGATCTCGGCCTCCTTGGCCGCGCGGCCAATGCCCAGCACCTCGTAGTAGTCCCGCTGCGTCGTCGCCATCAGCCCAGCCTAGCGCCGGCCCTCGCTGTCAATTGCTCTCGTAGATTTCTTCGACGAACCGCGAGAGCTCAGAGGCTGCTCCCCGCACCGAGCGGAGCGCTTTCTCGTAGTCCATTCGCACCGGCCCCAGCAGGCTGACGGCACCGAGCGTCCTGTTGGCGACGCCGTAGGCAGCCCCGACCAAGGAAAGCCGCTGCAGGTCAGGGTGCTCCAGTTCGACACCCACCCGGACGAAGGGCCGGCGCGGATCGAGCGCTTGACCGAGGACGCCGAGTAGCGCGGCGCGCTTCTCGAGCAGCTCGAGCAGGCGCTGATAGGCCTCGAGCTCGTCACCGCGGGCGCTTTCGAGCAGCCCGGCCGTGCCGCCGACGTAGAGGCTCTGGCCCTCATCGAGCAGCTCCGTGAACGTGGGCCGCAGAGTCGCGAGAAACGCGGCCTCGCGCTCGGACAGGCTCGAATCCTCGAACCGCTGCCGCAGCTGGTGCGTCCCCGGCTGCAGGCCCGCGAGCGTGTCGTTCAGGTACTGGCCCGCCCAGTTCGCAAGGCCGGGATCGACTGGGTCGGCGAAGGCGTAAACGCGCTTCGTCACCGCGCCCGCCGACGTGATCACGACGATCATCACGACCTGGGGCTGCAGCAGAAGCACCTCGACGTGGCGGATCGTGGCGCTCTCGAGCGGCGGCGCAGAGACGAGCGCGAGCAGGCGGGTGACCGCCGAGAGCATCTCGGTCGTCGCCTGGAGCGCCGACTCGACCTCCGCCTGGGCGGCGCTCAGGTCGAGCGGGAACGGTCCCGGGTTCGGCTCCAGCCGCTCGAGCAGCCCGGCCGCGTATGACCGGTAGGCCGCCTCAGTCGGCACGCGCCCGGCGGAGGTGTGGGGATGCGTGAGCAGGCCGAGCCCTTCGAGCTCCGCGAGCTTGGCGCGAACCGTGGACGGGGAGACCCGGAGGCCGGTGCGCTCGACGAGCGTCTTCGAGCCGACGGGCTGGCCCGTCGCGATGTGTTCCTCGACGACGCCGCGGAGAAGCGCGCGCTGCCGGTCCGTCAACTCGGTCGCAACATTCGCCATCTCTGCAGGGATTTTAGGCAAGGAGGTCAGCTGTCACCGCATCGCCGAGCAGCCGGCCCTGAGGTGTCAGGGTCAGCGCGCCGGGAGCGGCCGGCGGCTCGCCGTCGCCGAGCGAGACCCTCTGAGCGAGCCCAAGCCGTTCGAGCCGCGTGAGCGCCTCCGCGTCGACCGACGCGGCGACGGCCGCAAAGGGGAGCGGCTCGTCCAGCCGCAGGCCGAGCATGACCCGTTCCTCTCGCTGCACCGAGTCCGGGAGTAATTCGAGCTCACGCAGGGGCCTTCGGCCCTCGCGTAGCGCCGCGAGATAGGGCCCGAGCCGAGGCGTCGTGCGCCAGCGCTGCCCGCGAACCGTCGAGACCGCGCCGATTCCGAGGCCGAGGTAGTCGCGGCCGCGCCAGTACGCGAGGTTGTGGCGCGAGCGCAGGTCTCGGCCGCCAACCGCGCGGCAGAAATTGGCGGTCTCGTACCAGCGGTATCCGGCGCCGATGAGCATCTCGACGACGCACTCGAAGTAGCCCTCCATCGCTTCCGCCTGGCGACGAAGCTCTTCCCCGTGTGCGTGCGTGAACCGTGTCCCCGGCTTCGCCTCGAGCTCGTAGCACGAGAGATGCTCGGGCCGAAGGCCGAGCGCCTCGCCTATGTCGGCGGCGAGGTCGGAGGGCCTCTGCCCCGGTATGCCGTAGATGAGATCGAGTGAGATGTTGTCAAAACCGGCATCACGGAGGTTCTCAACACCGGCGCGGACGTCATCAGGACCCGCAACGCGGTCGAGGACACCGAGCAGCTCCGGCTGGAAGCTCTGCGCCCCCAGCGAGACGCGGTTGACGCGGTTGCGGCGAAGCAGCTCGGCCAGCGCAGGCGTCACCGTCTCGGGGTTGGCCTCGATCGTGACCTCTGCTGCCGCCGGCAGGGCCGCGAGCAGACGCTCCAGCTCCCGCGGCTCGGTGAAGGTCGGCGTCCCGCCGCCGAGAAAGACGGTCTCGAGCTCCGGCGCGAGCAGCTCGCGCTCGAGCTCGAGCTCGGCCAGCAATCCGTCCACGTAGCCGGCGTGCTGGCCGCGGCGCCCGACCACGGTGACGAAATCGCAGTAGCCGCACCGGTGCGCGCAGAACGGTAGGTGGACGTACAGGTGCCGGACCAAGGCATCGCTTGCGATGCCGCCAAGAGGCCGTGGCGGCTTTGCCGGCGCGGCCGTCAATCCCGGCCAAGAGCGGTCGAACGCCCGAAGTTGTTTGCCGCCGAACGCTGTAGGCCTCATTTCTTGCTTCCGTCGTTGAGGTTGAGCACGGCGAGGAAGGCCTCCTGGGGCACCTCGACGGCGCCGACCTGCTTCATCCGCCGCTTGCCCGCCTTCTGCTTCTCGAGCAGCTTGCGCTTGCGGCTGATGTCGCCGCCGTAGCACTTCGCGAGCACGTCCTTCCGCTTCGCCTTGACCGTCTCTCGCGCGATCACGCGTGAGCCGATCGCCGCCTGCACGGCAACGTCGAAGTACTGGCGCGGGATTTCCTTCCGCAGGCGCTCGACCAGCGCCTTGCCGCGCGAATACGCGGCATCGCGATGGACGATCATCGAGAGCGCGTCCACCGGCTCCTCGCCGATCAGGATGTCGACGCGAGCGAGCGCGCCCTCGCGGAAGCCGGCGACGTCGTAGTCGAAGCTCGCGTACCCGCGCGTGCGCGACTTCAGCTGGTCGTAGTAGTCGAGCACGATCTCCGCCAGCGGCAGCTCGTAGGCGAGTAGCACGCGTTCGGGCGAGAGGTACTCCATGTGGTCGAAGCGGCCGCGGCGGTCGTTGTTCAGCTCCATCACCGGCCCGACGTAGTCCTTCGGGACGATGATCGAGGCGCGAACGTACGGCTCCTCGACCGCGTCGAGCTCGCGCGGCATCTCGGCCGGGTTGTGCACTTCCAGCCACTCGCCGCTCCGCTCGAGCACACGGTAGGCGACGTTCGGCGCCGTCACGAGCAGGTCGAGGTCGAACTCGCGCTCGAGCCGCTCGCGGACGATCTCCATGTGCAGCAGGCCCAGGAAGCCACAGCGGAACCCGAATCCGAGCGCCTGGCTCGTCTCGGGCTCGTAGAAGAGCGCCGCGTCGTTCAGCTTCAGCCGCTCGAGCGCGTCGCGGAGATCCGGGTAGTCGTCCGAATCGGTCGGGAAGAGGCCCGCGAAGACCATCGGCTTGACGTCCTTGTAGCCCGGCAGCGGCTCGGCCGCCGGGTTCCGCTCCGAGGTGAGCGTGTCGCCGACGCGGAGCCGGCTGACGTCCTTCAACCCCGTGATCACGTAGCCGACCTCGCCGGCGCCGAGCGTCTCCGCGGCCTTCATCGTCGGCGAGAAGAATCCGACCTCCTCGGCCTCGAAGCGCGTCCCCTGCGCCATCGCGCGGAGCGGCTCGCCTGCTGCGAACGCGCCGTCGACCATGCGGACGAAGGCGACGACTCCACGATACTGGTCGTAGGAGGAGTCGAAGACGAGCGCCCGGGGTGGCGCGGCAGCTGATACCAGGCCGGAAGGCGGTGGGATCCGCTCGACGATCGCGTCGAGCACGTCTGCCACCCCCTCCCCGGTCTTGGCCGAGATCCGCAGCACGTCCTCCGGCTTCCCGCCGACGAGCTCGGCCAGCTCGGCGGCGGCGGCGTCGGGATCTGCCTGGGGCAGGTCGATCTTGTTGACGACCGGGACGATCTCGAGGTTGTTCTCGATCGCCAGATATGCGTTGGCGACCGTCTGAGCCTCCACGCCCTGCGCCGCGTCGACGACGAGCACGGCCCCTTCACAGGCCTGCAGCGAGCGGGAGACCTCGTAGGTGAAATCGACATGGCCCGGGGTGTCGATCAGATTGAGCTCGTTGCCCTTCCAGTTGACGCGCACGGCTTGCGCCTTGATCGTGATCCCACGTTCGCGCTCGAGTTCCATCGTGTCGAGCACCTGCGCGCGCATCTCTCGCCCCGACACGGTCTTGGTCAGTTCGAGGATGCGGTCGGCGAGCGTCGACTTGCCGTGGTCGATGTGGGCGATGATCGAGAAGTTGCGGATGCGTTGTAGGTCCATGGGCGCTTAGCGCCGTCGGAGGCGCTCTCGCAAGGCTAGCAACGCGTTCAGCTCGCGAACTCCCAGCAAACGACACGAAACGAGGTAGGCGGCCGTGCCGGTGGCGAGCGCGGCCCCGACCGAGACGAGCTGGGCCCAGAGCGCGCGGCCGAGCGCCTCGTCCAGCCCACGCCAGACGCCGTACGAGACACCCGCGAGCACGGCAGCGGCGATGACGATGCGCAAGGTCGCGTCCGCCGTCCGTGCGAACTCGATCCGCCGCAGCCGTCGGCGCAGGAGGAGCAGCAGCAGGGCCGTGCCTGCGATGTTCACGAGCGAGGTCGAGAGCGGGATCCCCCACGTTCCGAGGCGGTAGAAGGCCCCGTCGAGCGCCGCGTTCAGCGCGAGGTTGGCGACCGCGATCACGGTCGGGAGCCAGGGCGACTGGAGGCTGAAGAAGGCCCGGTTCAGCATCAACATCGCGCCGTTGAAGGTCAGCCCGAGCGAGAAGGCGGCCAAGGCGCCGGCAACGACGGGCGTCTGCCCGGGCCCGAAATGGCCGCGCTGGTAGATGAGCCGGACGATCGGCTCGGCGAGCACGGCCGCGAAGACGCTCGCCGGCACGAGCAGGAAGGCGATCTGCCTCAAGCCGAGCCCGACGGTCGAGCGAAAGCCGTCGAGATCGCCGCGGGTGGCCAGACGCGAGAGGGAGGGAAAGAGCACCGTCGCGACGGCGACCGAGAACATCCCCTGCGGGAGCATGTAGATCCGGAAGGCGCGGTCGATCGCGGTCGGCGCCAGCTCCGGGTCGATCAGGCGCGAGGCGAAGACCGAGTCGACGACCGCGTTGAAGTTGATCAGACCGAGGCCGAGCGTCACCGGCAGCATCAGCACGAAGACCTGCTTCACGGCAGGATCGCGCCAGTCGATCACGAGCTGGAGCCGTCCGTCCCGGCCGCGCAGCCACGGCAGCGGGAGCAGGAACTGGATCAGCGTGGCGATCACAATCGCGACCGCGTAGACGTAGAGCTTCGCGTCGATCGTGTGGGCTCGCGGGACGCCGAGGACGAGGCCGACGATGATCGCCACGTTCCAGAAGACCGGTGTCAGCGCCGGGATCGCGAACTCCTCGTAGCTGTTGAGGATTCCGACCACGACGCCGGAGAGCCCGAGCAGGACCACGATCGGGAAGAGCACGCGGGCGAGCCCGACCGCGAGCTGCTTGTCGCCGCCCGGGTCCCCGAAAGGCGTGATCAGCCAGGGCGCAAGCACAATGCAGAGGGCGGTCAGACCGCCGAGCCCGAGCAGGATCAGCCAGAAGAGGCTGGAGGCGACGCGCCAGGCACGTTTGCGCTCGCCCTTCTCGAGCAGCTCGCTGAAGACGGGCACGAAGGCGGACGAGATCGCCGCGTCGGCCAGCAGCGCGCGGACGAGGTTCGGGACCTGGAACGCGACCGTGAACGCGTTGATCCGGCCGCGGGCGCCGAAGTAGTAGGCGGCGACGATCTCGCGGACGAGCCCGAGGATCCGAGAGAGTCCGGTTGCGAGCGAGAAAATCGCCGTCGACCAGGCCAGGCGCCGGCCCGCGTCTCGCCCGTCCACGTGGCCGAGTATAGGAAGGGCGTCA
>VAWI01000029.1 GCA_005884005.1 Actinomycetota bacterium | reverse complement strand
GTCGAGGTACTCCTCCATCACGAGCACGGCCGGGACGATCGCCACCAGGATGTAGAGGGAGAGCAACGCCGACTGCAGCGGCCCGTCCACCGCCTGGTAGCGCCGCCAGGCGCCGATCGCCACCCCAGTGGGCGAGCCGGGATCCTGTCTGTCGACCCACTCGCGACCGCGCCTCGACACGGCCGCCGCACTAGCACGTGCCGCCCCGAGCCACGCCCGTCCACGACGCTTCGCGGCGGCTTGCCGCTTATCTTCGGTCTCGTCCAGGGGATCCTCGTCCGTCCGTACGAGTCAATTGTTCGCCCTCGGTCAACCTCTCCCTCATCCTCAGATTGTCGCGCCCGCGTCTCCGACCTCGCCAACGGACCGCTCAACCTGCTGCCCTAAACGCGGGCGCGTGCCGAACGCCGTGCCCGGACGGCTGTGCAGAACGCGCCGATCGCCCCCGGCGCTCACTACCGCAAGGGCAGCATCCGAGTCGGAAGGGAGCGAGCGCTGCCCAGGTAGGACATTGTCGCGTACGGCTCGCCGGATCGCGGGCCGACGAGCGCCGGGCCTGGCCCCATGGAGCGGGCGCTCATAACCCGGAGGTCGCAGGTTCAAATCCTGCCTGCGTTACAGACCTGCGAAGGCGACGCACTCAGCCGACGCACTGCGCACTCCCAGCGGTGAGCTGAGTGCTTACGCGAACTGGAGGCTGAGATGACGGATACGGAGAAGCCGTGGCTGGTCGACGATGCGCTGTGGGCGCTCGTGGCGCCGTTGTTGCCGGTGCGACCACGACGCGCGCGTCATCCAGGGAGGCGGCCGCTCGCGCGGCTGGCATCAAGCGGGGGTTTGGAAGCGGTTGCACGAGGAATTGCTCACACGGCTTCAGACCGCTGGTCAGATCGACTGGTCACGGGCGATCATCGACGCCAGCTACGTGCAGGCCAAGAAGGGCGGTTCTGGTCTCGGGCCGAGTCCGGTCGATCGCGGCCGTGCTGGTGTGAAGCACCATGTCCTGATCGACGGCCACGGCGTCCTGCTCGCCTGGTCGGCGACGCCTGCGAATCACAACGACGTCACCCAGTTGCTCCCGCTCATCGAGGCGATCCCGCACGTGCCCGGTCGAATCGACCGCCCGCGCCACAGGCCGGCACGGCTTATTGCCGGCCGTGGCTACGACCACGATCTGTACCGCCGCCAACTCACCGAGCGCGGGATCAAACCGCTAATCGCACGCCGACGAACCGAACACGGCTCCGGCCTCGGCCGAGAACGGTGGACAGTCGAGCGCACGATCAGTCACTTGCACAACAAACGCCGCCTCTTGCTCAGAACCGACCGCTCCCACGAAACGCACGAAGCACTACTAAGCCTCGCAGCCTGCCTGCTCTGCTATCGGCGCGTCCGCAGTTCATTTTGTTAGAGCTTCTAAGCGGCGAGGGCGAGCGGGTGCTCGAGGTCGGCAGGCTGCGACGGGGGCGGCAGTCCGGCAAGAGCGACGCGCTCGACGCGATCCGGGCCGCTCGGAGCCTGCTCGGCCAGACGCGACCAGCACGGCCGCGGGCCGGAGGCGAGCGAGAAGCGCTGCGGGCGCTGAGCGCTGCTCGCGAAGCCGCGGTGACCGCCAGGCGGGCCGGGCTCTGCCAGTTGCGCGGCCTGCTCGTCTCGGCGCCCGAGCCGCTGCGGGCGGAGCTCCGCTCGCTGACCCGAGCCCAGCTGCTCCGGCGACTGGCCGCGGCCCGCCCCGAACGCCGTCAGGACCCGGAGCTCCGCGGGACGCTGCTCGCGCTGCGCGCTCTCGCCCGGCGGGTCAAGGCATTGACCGTCGAGGAGCGCGAGCTCCAAGCCGAGATCGAGACGCTGACACGCAAGCTGGCGCGGCAGCTGTTCGACCAGCCCGGTGTCGGTCCGCTCGCCCGCCTCGACCGCAGCGGCGACCAGGCTCAACCGGACGCTGCACATGATCCTGGTGACCAGACGCCGAGCGCATCCGCCGACGATCGCCTACATCGAGCGTCGGATCCGGGAAGGCAAGAGCCGCCGCGAAGCAAGACGCTGCCCAAGCGCTACCTCGCCCGCAACCTCTACCGACTACTCGAACATGGAGCGCCGCTGGCGACTTGACAGACATAGAAGCATCACTGGCCCAGCCGATACTCCCGAATCTGACGCCGGAATACTGGGCTAGCGCGGCGGCCTCAGGGCCAGTTTCCCGCTCGATACTTGAGCAGCGCTTCCCGCGCGATCACGGGACTCGCGACCAGCAGCAACAGCGCCCAGAGGTGACCCTGGACGAGACCCAAGACGCCTCGATCACGGCGAGTTCGAGGGTGCGACCATTGCCGCCGCTTGCCACCCGACGTTTGCCTGGCGTCAAGCGAGGCTCATCCCGAAAGGACGATGCGCATCAGAGACCTCCCGGCGAAACTGACACGGACCTCCTGGAACCAGGAGACGGTGTCGTTCGAAATGACTCGATCCACGGGAGGAAGCAATGGCAGCATCTGAAACAACGACCGCTCGCCCGGGAGTCAGCGTGGGCCCGACGAGTGAGTTCAGCCTGTTCTTTCACGTGAAGCCGGGACACGGAGATGACTTGCGCGAAGCGCTCCGGACGCTCCAGAACCATCCGGGATACCGCCCGGGGGAGTACGGCATGGCGGTCGCGACGATTCACGAGGCCAGGTTCGTGCTCTTCGACGACGACACGCGACTGCTGTTCGCGACGAGTTTCGACGGCCCATGGGATTCCTACATGGAGGACTTCTTTACGTCGGGACCGACGCTGGCCCTTTTCGACGCAGTCTTCCAGCATGTCGAAGGCTACGAGGGCCTCCCAGACGTCGCGGCGGTGAAGGCGTTCGTCCTCAGTGCTCAGGCCACGGCGGCCGCCTACGCACGAAACTACGGGGGCACGGTGAAGGAGATTCGAAAGGCCGAGCGTGTGAACAAGGCGTTCCAGCGGGTGCTTGACGACCCGGCCGCCGGGGAGGGGCTGCAGCACCCTGCGCTAAAGCCGCTGCTCGACGAGGCCTCCGACTAGCCGAAGCTCGCGACTGGGGAGAGGCGATGTCAGATCACATCTCGGGGCCGAGAGCGCTGGCCGAGCCGATGGCGGACATCACCGACGTCTACGCATTCCCGAGTCCCGAGCGGCCGGGACATCTTGTGCTCGTGCTGAATACGCTGCCGTTCGCACCGCCGTCCACACTGTTTTCGGACGGGCTGGTCTACCGCCTCCGCTTGCGCCCGCTCACGGCGGAAGGCCTCGACGACCCGGCGCCGTTTGCCACAGGAGCGCTCGAGTTCGCGTTCGATTGCGTGTTCTCCGATCCGGGGGGAGGTGACGGTGCGCGAGGACGCGGGCAGGAAGGCGTCTGCACGACGCCGTCCGGCGAGACGGTTCCCTTCGGCGTGAACGACGAGCAGGGCTGCTCCGGCCACGGGGTCCGCGTTTTTGCCGGCCCGCGCTGGGATCCGTTCATCATGGATGCTCCCGCGGCACTAAAGACGATCGCGACCGGCGAGCTGGCGTTCACCGATCCGGGCTCGATCTACATGGACGGCAAGAACGTGCTCAGCCTCGTCGTCGAGGTCGACTGCGAGGAGGTACTGGACGGCCTCGAGCTGGTGGGGGTGGTCGCGGAGACGCTGACGCGCGGCAAGCTGAACGTTCGGATCGAGCGGGTCGGCAGGCCTGAGGTGAAGAACATGATGCTGGCGCCGAAGCAGTTCGACCCGGTGAACCGCGACCTCGAGGTCCGCGACCTCTACAACATGGAGGACGCATTCCAGCTCGCCGAGGGCTATCTGGGCGCCTACCGTGCACGCCTGAACGCCAACCTTGCTTTCTGGGACGGCCTCGACGGCAAGACCGACTGGCCCGCGAACGGAAACGGCGCACACCCGCTGACCGAGGTCGTGCTCGCCGACTACCTCGTTGTCGACGCCGGCAAGCCGTACGCCGAGCAAGGCTCCTTCTTCGAGATCGAGCGCGCTGCCCGCCGGGGCGACCGACATGAAACGTGCGGCGGGCGAGCGCTCAACGACGACGTCATGGACACGATCTTCACCCTGCTCGTAAACGCCGGGAACGGCCCCGCCATCCGCGACGGCGTCGACCAAGCGACGAAGCCCGCCTCGCGCACGTTCCCCTACCTGGCGCCGGCGAATCCGGATCCGCCCGTGCCGCCCGAGCACCACCACTAGCGATGGTGGCCGTCGCGGACACCGTCAGCCTCGAGCTCGACGACATCCAGAGCGGAGCCCTGCACGAGCGGCCCTCCCCGTACGTCGGCACCTACGTTCTCCTCCGCATCGACGACCGTGCCTCGGGGCGCGAGCTGGTGCGGAGGTTGCATCCGGTTGTCGACTCGGGCCGGCCCTCGGCGGACCCGGCCCGCGATGCCTGGGTGACGGTCGCGTTCACCTATCAGGGGCTGAAGGCGCTCGGCGTGCCGCGGGACTCGCTCGAAAGCTTCGCGCCGGAGTTCCGGGAGGGGATGGCAGCGCGTGCGGCTGAGCTCGGAGACGTCGGCGAGAGCAGCCCGGCGAACTGGGAGACGCCGCTCGGAAGCCCCGATGTCCACGTCGCGCTGGCGGCGCTCTCGCCCGACGCCCCGCGGCTGGAGGCTGTCGTCGAGCGTGCACGCCGTGCCCGCCAGGAGCTCCCCGGGGTCGAGGTGATCTGGCGCCAGGACTGCTACCAGCTGCCAACGGGGCGCACCTCCTTCGGCTTCAAGGACGGGATCGGCCAGCCGGCGGTCGAGGGGACGGGGATCTCCGGCTCGAATCCCGGCGAGCCGCCGATCAAGGCAGGGGAGTTCATCCTCGGCTACCCCGACGAGACGGGAAGCCTGCCGCCGATGCCGACGCCCGGGGTGCTCGGCCGCAACGGCACCTACATCGTCTTTCGCAAGCTGCACACGCGCGTCGCCGCGTACCGGCGCTACCTGCGCGAGAAGGCCGCGACACGCGAGGAAGAGGCGCTTCTGGGTGCGAAAATGGTCGGCCGTTGGCAGAGCGGCGCCCCGCTTGCGCTTTGCTCGGAAAGCGACGATCCGGAGCTCGGCGCCGACCCTCACCGCAACAACGACTTCGTCTACCGCGACGACTTGCGCGGATTCAAATGCCCTGCCGGCGCACATGCTCGCCGGGCGAACCCGCGTGATGCGCTCGACGAGGACGGGAGCGTCAACGTGCGCCTGCACCGCATGATCCGGCGCGGCACGAGCTACGGCCCGATGCTACCCGAGGGCGTGCTCGAGGACGACGGCGCCGACCGGGGCATCATCTTCGTCTTCGCCGGCGCTCATCCCAAGCGCCAGTTCGAGTTCGTGAAGACGCAGTGGTTGAACGACGGCATCTTTATCGGCGCCCCGGCCGAGAAGGATCCACTCGTTGGACCGAACGACGGGTCCGGCAAGTTCACCATCCCGCAGCGGCCGGTCCGGCGCCGGCTGCAGAACGTGCCGCCGTTCGTCGTGACCCGCGGCGGCGAGTACTGCTTCGTCCCGGGGCTGCGAGCGTTGCGCTGGCTGGCGGAGCTGGAGACGTGACGGCGCCGATCATCAAAAGGGAGGACGACCATGGCAACAACGGCGACACGAACTGACCGCTGGAAGGCGCTCGATTTCGGTCCGCCGCCGTCCGGTGAGGCTGAGCCCGACCAGCCGGTGTTGGTCGAGTACGTGTCCGGCGGACGGATCGCAGTGATAACGCTCAACCGGCCGCACGCCGACAATGCGATCACGACGGAGATGGGGGCGCGCCTGACCGAGATCCTGGAGACGATCGCGGTCCGTCCCGCCATTCGCGTCGCGATCATCACCGGCGCCGGCGAGAGAGCATTCTCGGTCGGCAGCGACCTGCGTCAGCGCAAGGGCATGACGAAGGAGGAGTGGCTGCGCCAGCGTCAAGACTTCGATCGCACGCTCTACACGCTGCGTCAGCTGCGCAAACCGATGATCGCCGCCGTCAACGGGCACGCCTACGGCGGCGGCTCCGAGATCGCCCAGAGCACCGACTTCATCATCGCCTCCGACAACGCGACCTTCGGCCAACCCGAAGCGATGATCGGCCTAGCCGCCGGGGGCGGCTCGCCGGCCCTGCTTCCCCGCGTGCTGCCGCCGGGAAAAGCGCTGCAGATGCTGATGACCGGCGACCCGATCACCGCGCAGGAGGCGCACCGGCTGGGAATGGTCAACGAGATCTACTCCCAGGCCGAGCTCATGGATGGCGCCCGCCGGATCGCAGACAAGATCGCCGGCAACTCGCCGACCGCGGTCCAGGCGGTCAAGCGTGCAGTTCGTATGGGCGAGGGGCAACCGATCGAGCAGGCGATCGCGATCATGATCGAGGCGCACTGGCGGTCGGCCGTGCATCCGGATCGTATCGAGGGGATCGGCGCCTTCAATGACGATCGCGAGCCGACCTTTCAGGACCCCGACTACTGATGCCCGACCCGGTGCCCAACCAGCGAATCCACCAGGAGGCTGAGAGATGGCGGTAGCAGACAACCTCGAACAAGCGCGCTCCGCGCTCAGGATGATCGCCGAGGCGCCCTTCAATGCAGAAGCGCCGCCGGAGGCTCTAAGAGGCGAGATCACGCCGACGGAGCTCCATTTCGTCCGCAGCAACTTCGCGGTGCCGGCCCACGATGGGACGCTCGAGGTCGGCGGTGCGGTCGAGAACCCGGCGACGCTCACACTCGACGACCTGCGCGCGATGCCGGTAGTTGAGCTGGCCGTCACGCTCGAATGCGCAGGGAACGGGCGTCTCGCGATGCGACCACTTCCGGTTGGCGAGCCATGGGGTGACTACGCGGTCTCGACCGCCCGCTGGAAGGGCGCCCTCCTCCACGAGGTGCTGGAGCGGGCGCGCCCGGCAGCGGACGGCGTGGAGGTTCGGTTCGAGGGTGCCGACCACGGCTCCTACCACCTCAAGCCGGTCATTCCAGAGACCGACCAGTCCGACCTGACGTTCGTGCGCTCGCTCGCGCTCTCCCACGCAATCGATCCCGCGGCCGAGATCCTGATCGCCTACGAGATGAACGGCGAGCCCCTGAGCCCCGACCACGGCGCGCCCTTCCGACTCATCGTGCCCCACTGGTTCGCCGTCGCGTCCGTGAAGTGGTTGAGGCACATCGATGTCCTTACCGAGCCGCACGTCGGCGAGTTTCAGACCGGTCACTACATCTACGAGTGGCCCGATCGTCCGCACGAACCCGTGGCCCTCATGCGGGTACGCGCCCGCATCACAGACCCCGCGCCCGGCACGACCATCCCCGCGGGCACCTACACCGTGCGCGGAAAGGCATGGTCGGGTACCGGACCGGTAACACAGGTCGACGTGAGCTTGACCGGTGAAGGCGACTGGCATCCGGCCGAGCTCGAGCCCCCGAACGGCCCGTACCACTGGCAGGACTGGTCGTTCGACTGGGAGGCAACCACGGCTGGGCGGAGCAGCCTTCGCGCCCGCGCTACGGATGCCGCAGGCAACGTGCAACCCGAAGTCCCGCCCTGGAACCGGCTCGGCTACGGAAACAACGCCGTCGAGGTGATCTACGTCGACGTGCGCTGACCGACAAGGCTTAGCGGACGAGAACGAGCGAGATCTAGTGTCGCTTGGCGCCGCAGCGAGGGCAAACGCGTCTCTGCACGATCGTTCCGCAGGAGACGCAGCGGTGTTCGGAGCGGAGGCGAAGGCGCCCTTCGCGAAGCGCGAGGCGCGTCATCACGATTCCCACCGCTGTCGTAAAGGCGGCCAGCATGGCGGCATGTCCGGTCAGCAAGGTCACGGCGTCGGCGTCGGTACGTGGCCGGCTGGTCCCGAAGGCGCGCGCCCGAAAAACTCGATCACAAGCAACAAGAACAAAGCGAGCGCGACGAGTGCGATGACCAAGGAGACGGTCGGCGTGCTCCACAACAAGAAGATCACGACCGGCAGCACAATCGCGGCGATACGCAGCGGCCGCTTGCCGGCGCGTACCCAGCGGCCGGCG
Organism: Actinomycetota bacterium; assembly: GCA_005884005.1. GTDB lineage: Bacteria > Actinomycetota > Thermoleophilia > Gaiellales > Gaiellaceae > 13-2-20CM-68-14. The sequence goes on along the minus strand of VAWI01000029.1, from coordinate 6,614 downwards.
GCCGTCGAAGCGACTCCCGTTTCGCCCTGGGCCCAGCCGAGCGCCGAGCCGAACCATCCGCGAACAGCGACGGCGACACGGGACGGGCCGCTGAGGAACGCCCCGGCCGCAAAGAGCAAGGCGACTCCGGCGATCACCCGCAGCCCGACCCGGAGGTAGTGGACGACGGTGTCGTAGAACGCGGCGGCTGCGTCGTGCGGAAGGTTCGGCCCGGAAACCTTGCTGAGGTAGATCGAACGGCCGATCGTCAGCCCGATACCGAGGACGGCCATCGCGAAGGCGAGACCGAGCGATGCTTGGAGCAGCGTCCGCCGCCGCTGAGGCGAAATCGCGATGGTCGCGGCAAAGAGGGCGAGCACGAGGAGCGGGAGCGCGATCGCGGCAGCTTTTAGCAGGCGGACACCCTTCTGAGCGTTGTCGAGCTGCTTCGAGCTGATGAGCACGAAGTTCGACTTGACGGTCGTCGTGGGGACCCTGTCGAAGACGGTGACCCCTCGCGCATCTAGGCGTTGCTTGATCCGCGCGAGCACGGGCGCGAGGTCGATGGCGACCTGGCCGTGCGCCGTCTGTACGTAATGGCCCTGCCCCGTCAGGATTTTCACGAGCTGCTCGTGGGCTCGAGTGTTCACCGCGACCCAGATCTTCTGGAACGCAGGTGACGCGAGGAAGCTCTTCGTTGCGTTCTCGGTGTAATTGCGTAGGCCCGTCGCGAGCGAGCCGGCGAAAGGCTTCGCCTTCGCCGGCAGTGCCTGCCGCGCCCGAGCATCGACGTCGACCCGGGTGAACAGCACGTTGGTCACGTTGGCGGCGACCGCCTCCTGGATCGACGAGTTCGAAGCAAGCGGCTTGACTGTCCGCACGTAGCGGCTCGTGTCGGTCACCTGATTCTTCAGCCAGATCGACGCGCCCGCGACCGGAGCCAGGATGCATGCGATGACGAGCAGAGTCACGACCGTGAACCGGCGGGCGCCCTTGTTGCGGCGCACCTCGGCGTGTCGTTCGTCGACATCCAGGCCCGCAGTGTCTGGCGGATTCTGCTCCGGCACGACACGAGGAGCAAAACGCGCGGGAGCTTGCGCGCCATCGTCCGAACCGGATGAAAAAGCGAGTCCTGAGGCTCAGCCGCGGTCGCCGCTCAGGTACAAGAGCGCTGCTTGGACCCGGCGATTCACCTCCTCGGGCTCGCCGAGGTCGAGCTTGAGAAAGATTGCGTTGATATGGCGCTCGACGGCCCGCTTGGTGATCGTCAGGTGCGAAGCGATCCAGCGATTACTGCGCCCCTGGGCGATGAGACCGAGGATCTCCAACTCGCGCGGAGTCAGGTTTCCTAGCTCTGAATCCCATTTCTCGCGCGCGGTGACGAGCTTCTCGACGACACGAGGGTCGATCAACGACTGGCCCGCTGCGACGTTGTGCACGGCCTGGTTCAGCTCGGCCTCGTCGGTGAGCCGTTCCTTGAGCAGATATGCGCGGCGCCCAGACCCCGCGCTGAGCAGGGCCATTGCGTAACGAGGCTCCGCGTGCTGGCTCAGGATCACGACTCCGACGTCGGGGTGTGAGGTGCGCAGCTCGTCCGCGAACTGAATCCCCTCGTCGGTGTTGCTCGGCGGCATCCGAATGTCCGTCACGACCACATCCGGCTTCGTCTGCTCCACGGACGCGCGTAGCTCGTCGAGATCGCCCGCAGTCTCAACGAGCTCCACATCGTCGAGATTGCGGAGAACGCTGGCGATGCCCTCCCGGACGAGAAAGCTGTCCTCGCCCAGGACTATACGGATCGCCATTGCGATGAGTCGCGCACGTCGCTTGACGGCCGGAGGGGCGCTTCGGCGATGCTGACCTGAACGGTGACGCCTGCTCCCGGCTCCGAAATCATCTCGAGCTCACCGCCGACGGCGCCGATCCGGTCACGCATCGTGACGAGTCCCATTCCCTCGGACATGCCGGCCGGTTGGAAGCCGACGCCGTCGTCCACAATGCTGAGGTCGACTCGATCACCCTCGCGGTCGAGGCCCACCGTTACGCGCGCGCCCGCGCCCGCGTGCTTCGCTGCATTCTGGATCGCCTCGAGAGCACAAAAGTAGAGCGCGGCCTCGATCGGGGGCGAGCAACGTCCGATCCAGTGGTCCGTCACCTCGACGGGAATCGGCGCATCGACGGCGAACGCGCGCAAGGCCTCTGGGACCCCCGCTTCGACCAAGACGGTCGGGAAGATCCCGTGAGCGAGCACCCTCAGCTCTTCGAGTGCTGTGGCTGCATCGGCTTCGATCTCCTCGGTCTTCGCTCTGAGCGCGTCGTCCGCGAGACCGTCCCGAAGACGTCGGAGCTTGATTTCGAGCAGAAAGAGGCGCTGTTGCGCCCCGTCGTGCAAATCGCGCTCGAGCCGGTGGCGCTCTTCATCGGCGCTCGCAACGATCCTCGCCCGCGAGGCGCGGAGCTCGTCGACGAGTCGCGCATTCTCGAGCAGCATCAACGCCGTCTGTGCAAGACCGTCCACGATCTCGGCGGCTTCCTGCAGTGATGCGCTGTGCGCGATTACAGCGACCGGCCTCCCATCGTGGACGACCGGCGTCACGGCGCGGAGGGGCCATGCGTCGGACCAGTCGATCACGTTGCCGTCGATATCGACGAAGCCCTGGCGCAGCCGATCCCAGAAGGCGATGTCGACGGTCGGATCGCCGAGCGCGTCCCGTAACCAGTCCCGGACCCATGCGGGGGACACGCGTGCGGCTCGACCCCGGATGACGAGCTGGCCTGCGGCTGCAGACGCGTACGACCTTGCCCGTGCCTGACCGGCAAGCATTGCTGCCGGGGTGAGGAAGCTCCCAACGGCGGCGCCGACCTGCGCGGCCTCGAGCGCTCCCCCGCTCAGATCACCGATCGAGTTCGCAAGGTAGGAAACGACGACGATTGCGTAAGCGAACAGCACCGGCTCGACCGCGCGGCGGCGGAGACGCGCGGGAGAGCGTGTGTTCGACACAAGAAGTACGGCGGTTCCGAGCAGGCCCGCGGTCGTCACGACAGCGACAATCGCGTTCAAGGAGTCGGTGATCCCGTCGGGGACGCTGGCGACACGGAGGCCGTTCGCGGGGCAGCGGTTGACGCATGCGTTCAGAGCGCCTCCCTCGGGAAGCCGGTCCGAGAAGGCGAGCACAAACGGCCAGACGGCGACGCTCGCGAAAGCGAAGCCCGAAATGAAGCGGCGATCGCGGTCGGCGACGAGACGGTCGCCCGGAAAGGAGAGGTACAAGTACGCGAACGCGACAACAAACGCAGCGAGTGCGATGCGGCCCGTCGTGAAGGTCAACCCATCAGCCGAAGCCATCAGAGACGTACAGGCATAGAGGAGCCCGAGGCCTGCGACGAGCAGACCGAGCCGACTCTCCGGGCGCTCCCACCACATGTACGCCCCTGCTGCGACCCACGAGGCGACGATTAGCCCGCGCAGGATGCCGACGGCCTCGGCGTTGGCGAGGACGGAGCTTGGGGCGACGATCCAGATAGTCGCAGTCGCGCCGGCGGCGCCTGCAGCCAACAGGCCTCCCACGGCATAAGCGCGCGTCCCAGCGTTCATCGATATCCGAGCAGGAGCGGCATGGGTCGCCATCGCTAGTTGCCGACGTCAGTCCAGCCTGAAACCGTGGCCACTGGCCGCAGTCGGTCGCCTCGCTTGTCCTGCACCGTCAACCCTCCTCCTGGTGCACGTGTCCAAAGTAAGCATGCCCCCGAGTTGGCCGATTCGAAAGCGGCATTCGTACGTTCGCGCCTACGTCATTTGGAGCACGATTGAAAGAGGTGTAACGTCTTCCTTTCCTCCGTTGCCGTCGGAAGGAGGCGCGCCGTGGCAGGAACCTCGCTTTCCGTCTCGCGGCCGACAATCCAGTGGCGAGCGGCCGACTTCAAACTGCAATCGAGGTACCTCGCCCGCGTTCTCCTTCTCGCGGCCGCGTACTACGCGTCGGCAAAGCTCGGGCAGTCTCTGCGCTACACGGCGTCCGTTTCGGCAATCTGGCCGCCCGCCGGCGTTGGCATGGCCGCACTCTATCTATGGGGACTGCGCCTGTGGCCCGGGATCTTCATCGCCGAGTTAGCCGTCAACGGTGAGCTTCTCCACTCTCTGCCGGTCGGAAGCCTCATCGGCCAGCATGCCGGGAATATGGCCGAGGTTGTGGTCGGCGCGGTCCTTCTTCGCCGACTCATCGGCCAGCGCTCCGCGCTCGACCGGCCCGACGATGTCGGCGGCATGCTTGTGGCGATCGGGACCGCCACCGCAATCAGCGCGACGGTCGGGACCGTGTCGATGCTGTTGGGTGGAGTAATCGCAGGGTCCGACATCCCGAAGTTCTGGCGCACGTGGTGGCTGGGGGATACGGCCGGAGGACTGGTCGTCGTACCGATGATGCTTGCGTGGGCACCCGATCCCGTGGCGGCCTGGCGTCGCGTCCGCTGCCGGGAGGGCGTCTTCCTAGTCGCGTCTGCTATCGCGCTGGCGTTCGTCTCGGTCTCCGCCACCGGGCCGGTGACCTACATGGTCTTCCCGGCACTCATCTGGGCGGCCCTGCGATTCGGGGCACCCGGGGCGACCGTCTCGATTGCCATTACCGCGCTGGTAGTGATCGGCACCACCGCTCATCAAAGCGGGGCGTTCTTCAGCCAGCCGATCGACCACAGAACCCTGAGCACACAGGTTTACATCGTCATCGGCGCACTGACGACTCTCTTCCTGAGCGCGCTCGTCGCCGAGCGGGAGCGGTCCGCCGACGCGCTTGCGGAGGCTCACCGAAGGGAAGGGGAGCGCGCAATCGAGGAGAGGCACCGAATCGCCCGCGACCTCCACGATTCCGTTTCACAGGCGCTGTTCTCGACCGCCTTGCACACTCGTACGGCGGAGAAGGCGCTCGGGAACGATCGCGACGACTCTTTCGGCCACGTCCGGCAGTCGCTCCGCGCGATCGCAGAGCTGACAAAGGCAGCTCAGGCAGAGATGCGCGCCTTCATCTTCGACCTGCGGCGCGATGCTGTTGAAGCGGGCCTCGTCAAGGCTCTCGCCGAATACGCCTCGACCATTCGGACGCCGAGCGGCTTGACGGTCAGCGTCCAAGGTCCCGAGTCGGCTCTTGCCGTCGATCCTCGCACGGAGGAGGAACTGTTCGCAATCGGCCGCGAGGCCCTCTCCAACGTCGCCCGGCACGCCGACGCGCGTTCGGCCACGGTCAAGGTAGAGCCTCGCTCCGGCTGCCTCTCGCTCGAAATCTCCGATAACGGCCGTGGGTTCGACTCCACGGCAGCTCGCCCCGGGCACTTCGGCCTCGAGTCGATGCGAAGCCGCGTGGCCGAGATCGGCGGTGATCTCACCATTACGAGCACTTTCGGAATAGGAACGGTGGTTCGGGTTGACGTCCCTATGCAATCGGCAACGGCGTCGGATGGCAGCTGAGGCGGACACGATCCGCGTCCTCGTCGTCGACGATCACGCCGTCGTGCGTCGCGGCCTGCTTGCCTTTCTCGAGGGGGAGAGCGACTTTGCCGTGGTCGGCGACGCGGAGGGAGGAGTCGAGGCGGTCGACCTGCTTGCACGGCTCGACGCCCAGGGGATGCGTCCCCACGTCGTACTCATGGACTTGCAGATGAGACCGGTAGACGGGATCGAGTCGACGCGGATGGTCCGAGCCGAGTACGACGACGTAGAGATCGTGGCGTTGACGTCGTTCGGGGAGCCCAAGCGCGTCCAGCGAGCCCTCGAGGCCGGGGCTTCCGGATATCTGCTCAAGGACGCCGACGCGGACGAGGTCGCGGCCGCAATACGTGCTGCGCACCGCGGGGAGCTTCAACTCGATGCCGCGGTCGCTCGCCCGCTCATGTCCACGCTTCAAGGTGGAGCTCTGGTTCACAGCCCGGCTGAGCTCACTCCTCGTGAGCTCGATGTCGTCACGCTTGTCGGCGAGGGCAGGGCGAACAAAGAAATTGCGCGGGAGCTTGGGATCGGCGAGCGAACAACGCGGACGCATGTCTCGAACATTCTCCGCAAACTCGGGCTCACCTCGCGAACTCAACTTGCGCTCTGGGCGGTCGGCGAAGAGCTCGTGAGCGTCGAGGCGAGCCGCGGTCGCGCGATCGCCGAATAGACCGCGCTGAAAGCGGCCTCACGACACGGGTCCGCCCGGGCGACTGAACGAAACCGACGTGCACCTGTGGTGCCCACACCCCGCGAAACTGTGGTGTTTTCCACGGTGTTCAGAGCCGCATCCGCGCGAGATACTTGCCCCGGGAGATCTACCCTCCGTGACTCGGGGGATTTCGAAAGGGAGTCCGGATGCTGCCAACCCGTTGCTCCAGCTACGGCGTCTCGTCTCGCCCTCCACGGGTTGACGAGTCGAAAGGGTTCGCATAGTTGTCCTAGAGCCGACGGGACGGCTCAGAGGCTACCGCGCACCCCCGATTGGCGCGCTTCGAGATGCAGGCGCGAAGCCTGTGCTCGTGGAGCTGGAGGGGAGCCTCCCGTTCGACGTGATCGAGTCGAAGCTGGCAATTCCCGACGTGCGCAGGGACAGCGTGTCGCGGACCCCGCTCGTCAACAGGCTGCGTGCCGCCGGCGCCTTTCCCGCCGTCGTCGT
>VAWI01000023.1 GCA_005884005.1 Actinomycetota bacterium | reverse complement strand
GGGGTGGCGATCGGCGCCTGGCGGCGCTACCAGGCGGTGGACGGGCCGCTGCAGTCGGCGTTGCTCTCCCTCTACATCCTGGTGGCGATCGTCCCGGCCGTGCTCGTGATGGAGGAGTACCTCGACTCCCATCCGGGAGCGCTTGCGGACCGCCTAATCCGCCACTACGGGCTGAACACGTCGACCGCTGGCCTGCTCCGCGACGTTCTCGTCGACGACAGGACGCACAAGCTCGGGTCGGCGCTGTTCGCGATCGCGGGCGCATTGTTTTTCGGGCTGAACTTCGGCCGGGTGCTGCAGCTCGTGCACGCGCGGGCGTGGCAGGTGCCGCTGCCGCGCCGGCAGACCGACCAGGGCCTATACGCGGCGGTTCTCCTCGGCCTGTACGGGCTGATCATGCTGCTGCTCGTGCAGCTGACCGAGCTTAGAGGCAGCCCCGCATGGGTGGGAAACACACTCGCGGTGGGCTGGGTCGGCCTGCTGATTGTGTTCTTCGTGTGGGCGCCGTGGCTGCTGACGCACAAGCAGATCACGCGGCGCGACCTGCTCGCCGGAGCGGTGCTAACCGCTTCCGGGCTGGTCGCCCTGATGCTCATCTCGAGCTTCGTGATGGAGTTGTGGGTCAACCTGTACGCCCGAGACTACGGTGGGTTCGGCGTCGTGCTGGCGATCTACTTCTGGCTCCTGTTCAGCTCCGGGATCATCGTGTGGGCGGCCAGCCTCTCGCCGGCGCTAGCGGAACGGCGCGACCTCCGGCGACGCCCCTGATCGCCAACGCGGTCCGGCGCGAAGCGCGGGAGCACGAAGCCTCGGTTGCGAACCTCGAGCTCAACAACCGTCGCAACGTCAGCAGCGGAGCGCCTTCTCGAGGCCGCTCCATCGGACGAAGCGACTGATCGTGCGCACGTAGGCGACCGTCGCGAACCAGTCGCCTCGCAGTTCATTTTTGTTAGAGCTTCTTAGGAAGCGGGTGAGACCGGCGCCGAACGAGCCGGTGCCCTCGACCGCGAAGGCACGCCGGCCGGGTGCGTGCTGATCGGCAAGACGAAGCAGGCAGACGTAACCCTCAGCGTCTGCCAGCGTGCTCGCCTCGAACACCACAGCACCGCTTCGCACCTCGACGACCGCGAGCGCGTGCGCGTCACGGTGCGGATCGACGCCGATGACGTAGTCCAGTTGATCTGCGAGCATCCCGATCGACCTCCAGCCCAGCTTGGGGGACAAGTACCGGTGCCGGTCTGGGGCGTGGAACCGCGGGCGGCAGAACTGTGACGGGTCACACCCCGCGAGGGGCGGACAGGCTTCTGATCAGGCCAGCAAGCGGGCGCCAGGCCGGCACCCGGCCTCTCCGCTCGGACAGATCACTAGAAAGACACCCGCAGGCGGGGTCATTCGGGAATTGAGTCACGAGTAAAGAGCACCGGCGCCACCTTGACAAGAGCCCCAGACGGGACACCCCGCACACTCACAGTTCGCGAATGTCCCCCCGAAAGTCGAGGCGTCTCGATCGAGGGAAAGTGGTCGGCTCGCCCAAGCGCTCCAGGGTTTCGACCTTTAGAGTCGCTGGATGCCAGTATTGCCGTACTCGTCTACGGTCGCCATGCTGCGCTTCTGGCCTACGAAGATGAAGGCCAAGGTCCCGACCACCCCCCACAGCCCGCCGGGCTTTCGGATGGCGCGGATCAGGAAGACCAGCCCGAGGAGGGCGATCTTGACGATCAGGCGCTCGACGAGATTGGGCCGACGACCGCGCACGAGCACCGCCTGAAAATCGGACTGCGACTCGACGCGGGATCCACGCGCAACTTCGTTCTCGACGGTGTCCGCGAGCAGCTCCTTCCGCTCGTCGGCGCTCTTGCGCTGAACTGACTGGATCTCCCCACTTGCCATGTGCCTCTCCTCTCAGCCTGCCCTCACCCCGGGTGTCCACTGATGCCGGGGCGGAGATCATCCGCCGCCCCTTGAGTGTGGCGTTTGGACTGAGCCGTGCATCACCCGGTGAGGATGAGGCTGTGGAACGCCGTTGCTTTCTGTGCGGCTGAGATGAGATACCTCCGCGTACCGAAAGCGGCGGAAGCCTCGACCCACTCGGCTGCGCTATCCACAGGGAACGCGGGGTGGGCCAGCGGGCGAATGTTCCCCGAGTTCGTGTACGCCGTGTCGAAGGTCAGACTTGCGCGCGCTGGAGACATCGTCTGATGGGAGAGAGCCAGTCCTTCCGGCCCGGCGCGAAGATGAGGACGTTTGACCGTTCGGCCCTGAACAATTGGAAAAAGACCCGGCGGGTCCGCACGTGACTCGATTTCAGCTTCGCGTGCTCGGCGGTTGCAGCTTCCGGCGTACGGAAGAAGTAGACCCATTCGGCAAACGTCCGCCGCAGGACCAAGGCCGCCGTTGATGCGCTGCTCGCGTCACGGGTGAGGGTCACATCTACTTGCTGCGTGGCGAGGCAGTGCTTGAACCGTTCAGCAGAGTAGTGGTGGGCTGTGCTGCCGCAAGCGGTGAGTATCAAGGCCGCAGGTCCAAGCGCTGCAACGGAGAGTGACCCGGCGCGTCGAGCCCACACCCGATACACCGGCGCCCAAGCTACTCGGATCACGGCGACTCGACGCGGAGCTGATAGCCGATCGGCATGACCACGCAGCGACTAACAACCAGACGGGCTTCTTTCCGTTTCGCCGGCGACCTCACGTTGTGTGAAGCAGCACGAGAAGCATCGTCGCCACTCCGAGCAGCGCTCCCGCGCAAGCGAAGACGACCGCGGCGCGATTCGCAAGACCTGTGTACTGACCACGAGAAAGCGCAGCTTCGACCTCTCTGTGTCTTACGTAGCCGTACGTTACGAAGGCGACACCCACAATCGCGAACGCAACCCCGATGAACTGAAACGGCCACCTCGGCCCGCGGGACAGTTCTGGCACGAGCCTCCCTGCGCCGAAACTCACCGCGAAAGTGGTGAGGCCGGTCCTCCACCAGGCGAGATAGGTCCGCTCGTTCGCAAGCCGCGTGCGACGCATTGCGTCGCGCGGCTCATCGAACTCCGCGGCCATACAAACGCTTTCGCCCACGGATCGACATCCCCTGCAAAAACCCTCGGAATGGATCGCGCGCCTGAATTCAGGCATCGCTTGCGATACCGACTTGGAGGCGTGGCGGCTTTGCCGCCGCGCCGTCTAAACCCGGCTCCACGGAGATGCCCCCGGCAGGAATTGAACCTGCGCACGCGGCGTCGGCATCGCTTGCGATGCCGACCTGGAGGCGCGGCGGCTTTGCCGCCGCGCCGGCTAATCCCGACCACAAGGAGATGCCCCCGGCAGGAATTGAACCTGCGCACGCGGTTTAGGAAACCACTGCTCTATCCACTGAGCTACGGGGGCGCGGGGACCACGATAGCGCCGCTCCAAGCGAAGCAAGCCGTCCGCCGAGTCTCTCAAGAACCTCTCAGAACCCCTACGTATCTTTGGCCAAACCAAACCGAGGGGGAAGGCATGGCAAGGCTGGCGAGACCAGGAACTTCTTCGGTGCTGATGACGGCTGCGGCGACGGCGGGAGTTCTGCTCGCGCTCGGCTCGAGTGCGAGTGGAAACGCTGCGAGCGGCTCCGCCCCGGTGCCGGGCAACTTCGTGCGCCGGGTCGACAACCCGTGGTTCCCTTTGACGCCGGGAACGACGTTCGTCTACCGCGGCGTCAAGGACGGCAAAGCCTCGCGCGACGTCTACAGCGTCACGTTCGCCACGAAGAAGATCCAGGGCGTACTGTGCACCGCTGTCCGGGACCGACTCTTTCTTGCCGGCAGGCTTGGCGAGCGCACGACGGACTGGTATGCGCAGGACCGTCGCGGAAACGTCTGGTACTTCGGCGAGTCGACCGCCGAGCTCGATCGCGCCGGTCGTGTGACGAGCACTGAGGGAACGTGGCAGGCCGGACGTAACGGCGCGCAGGCCGGGATCTACATCACCGGTACGCCCAGGGTCGGTCAAGTTCGGCGCCAGGAGTACTACAAGGGGCATGCCGAGGACCATTTCGCCGTCGTCAGCCTCCACGCGTCGATCTCCGTCCCGTACGTGACCTCGCACAGCGCGCTGCTGACGAAGGAATGGACGCCGCTCGAGCCCGGCACGCTCGATCACAAGTACTACGTTCGCGGCATCGGCGAGGTGAAGGAGGTGGCGATCAAAGGGCCGACCGAGCGGGCCGAGCTCGTGTCGGTGCGGCGGCCGTAGACGACCGGGCTACCCTCCGAAAAGTGGCTGCTACCGCGATCCTCGTTGTCGACGACGACGCGCCGATCCGGCGGATGCTCTCTCGGACGCTTGCGGCCGAGGGATATGCGGTCGAGGCTTCGCCGGACGGGGGAGCGGCGCTGGCGGCGGTGGAGCGTTCGGCCCCGGATCTCGTCGTGCTCGATGTCGCCATGCCCGGCCTCGACGGCCTCGCGGTCGCGAGGAGGCTGCGCGGCAAGGGGCTCGGTCTGCCGATCCTGCTTTTGACGGCGCGGGACGCGGTTCCGGATCGTGTCGCCGGTCTCGACGCCGGCGCCGACGATTACCTCGTGAAGCCGTTCGCGGCCGACGAGTTGCTCGCGCGGGTCCGCGCTCTTCTGCGACGCGGCAGTGAGCCCGACGAGCTGCTCGCATCCGGCGACCTCGTGTTCGACGCACGCGCCCGCAGCGCCGCGCGGAGCGGGCGCGACCTCTCGTTGAGCGCGCGGGAAGCCGATCTGCTCGAGCTGCTGCTTCTCAATCGTCGTCGGATCGTCACCCGTCAGCTTGCCCTCGAGCGGATTTGGGGTGGGCCCGCCGCCGCGAGCCTGAATGTCGTCGACCAGTACGTCTCGTATCTCCGCACGAAGCTCGGCGAGCCGCCGCTGATCGAGACCGTCCGCGGTACCGGCTTCATGTTGCGATGAGCCGGGTATCGCTCCGGCTCCGCTCGGTCGCGGCGGCGACGCTCGGGATCCTGCTCGCGGTCGTTGTGGTCGGCGCGGGCGTGGACGTCCTCGTCTCGCGTCATCTCCACCGTTCGTTCGATCACACGCTGCACGAGCGCGCCGTTGAGGTGGCGCAGCTGGCCGCTTCGGCGCCGGCCGTTTTGACCGCGCCCGGCGCGCTGGACTCGCCGCTTGGGGGCACCCAGCTCTCGGTCGAGGTGGTCGACCGGCGCGGCCGCATCGTCGCGCGCTCGCTTTCGCTCGGCGGCGGGGTCCTGCCGGCGAAGCGGCTGCTGGAGCAGGCGATCGCGCACGGTCGCTCGAGCTACGCGGGCCTCGAGGCCGGCAACGAGGATCTGCGCGCCTACACAGCGCCGCTCGCCGAGGTGGGTGGCCCGGCTGCCGGAGGAGCGGTGATCGTCGCCGGCTCGACGCACGACCTCCGCGAGACGCTCGCCAGCCTGCACCTCTTCGTCCTCGTCGCCGGTCTGGCCGCGTCTGCCCTCGGTGCGATCGCGGTGGCGATCCTGATGACGCGCGCCCTGCGGCCGCTCGGAGAGCTGGCGGAGTCTGCGGCAGACATCGAGCGCACCGGCGATCCGCGCCGCCGTCTGCCGCAGCCCGCTGCGCGCGACGAGGTCGGGACGCTCGCGGCGACGTTGAACGAGATGCTGGCGAGCCTCGAGCGGGCGCGCGACAATGAGCGGCGCTTCCTCGCGGACGCATCGCACGAGCTGCGGACTCCGCTGACGGCGCTGCGCGGAAATGTCGACTACCTGGCGCGCCACGGGGCGACGCCTGAGCTCGTCGCCGAGCTCGAGGCCGACGCCGAGCGGCTCGCGAGGCTGGCCGACGACCTGCTGGCGCTCTCGCGTGAGGAATCCGCCGGTGAGCCGACGGAAGTGATCAGGCTCGACGAGCTTGCCCGCGCCGCTTCGGGGTCGCGGGTCGGGCCCGGCACAATGGAGCCCGTGGCCGTCAGGGGGGATCGGGCCGCCCTCGAGCGGGCGCTTGCGAACCTCGTCCGGAACGCTGAGCTCTATGGGCCGGAAGGCGGCCGGATCACGGTCGCTGCGGAGCAGAAGAACGGGGTCGCGCGGCTGAGCGTCGCCGACGAAGGGGCGGGGCTCGCGCCGGGGGAGGCCGAGCAGGCGTTCGGACGCTTCTGGCGCGGAGCCGCCGGGAAGCCCGGCTCGGGTCTGGGGCTCGCGATCGTCCGCGCGACGGCCGAGCGCCACGGCGGTCGCGCCTTCGCGAAGGGCTCGCGCTTCACGATTGAGTTGCCCGCTCTCGAGGCGCTCGCTTGCGACGCCGACCTGGAGGACGTCCCGGCTTCGCCGGGGCGGCCGTTTACTCCCGGTTAGCAACGCCGCCACGGTTGAGTCTTGTGAAACGGTCTCTCAGAGATCTCTCAGTTTTTGGGCATAGAACGGAGGAGCAATCGTCCGGGAAAGGATCGCTTTGAAGCTCCTCCGCACACTTTCGACATCTCGCCTCGTTCTGCTGATCATTGCCGTCGCCGTGCTTGTCGCCGGCGTCGCCGCGATCGCCGTCGCTGCAAGCGGCGGCAGCGGCCCGACTCCGCCGCCGAAGCCGCTCGCCCAGGCGGTGCACGACTCGCTCTCGGGCCCCTCGCCCAAGGGTGTGACCGCACGGATCAAGTTCACGAACAAGCTCTTTCCATCGGGGGCGATCACCGGCCAAGTCGGCTCGGCCCTGATGTCCGGGGCCTCCGGACGCCTCTGGGCGACGAACGACGGGCGCGGTCGTCTCGAGCTTCAGTCAAACGCGGGTGACGTCCAGGTCGTGTGGAATGACACCGAGGTGACGGTTTACGACGCTTCTTCGAACACGGTCTACCGGGCGAAACCCCCCGCGGACGGAAAGAGCTCGGCCAAGAGCTCGGCCGACCAAGGCGGCATCCCCTCGGTCGCGAAGATCAGCAACTTCCTCGCCAAGCTCGGCGAGCATGCTTCCCTCTCGAGCGCGGAGCCCAGCAACGTCGCCGGTCAGGAGGCCTACACCGTAAGGATCTCCCCGAAGCACGACGGCGGCCTCCTCGGCGCGGCCGAGCTCGCGTTCGACGCGACGCGGGGCGTGCCGCTGCGGCTCGGGATCTACGCCCAGGGCGCGTCAACGCCCGTGCTCGAGCTGGCCGCCAGCCATATTTCGTACGGGCCCGTTCCGGCGAGTGACGTCAACGTCGCGCCGCCCGCCGGCGCCAAGTCCGTCGACCTCGGGTCGCTGACGAGAAACGGCAAGGACACCGCGGGTCAGGTGCACGCCAGCGGACTCAAGCCGGTTCAGGCCGCGGCGACCTTCCCGGTCGTCGCGCCGGACAGGCTCGTCGGTCTGCCGCGCCAGGACGTGCGGCTCGTCGGCAAGAGCGATTCCAAGGCTGCCCTCGTCGTGTACGGCCACGGGCTCGGCGCGATCGTCGTCGTCGAACGGGCCGGAGCCGCCGGCAACTCCGGCGCGATGGGAAGCCTGCCCCAGGTCTCGCTGAACGGCGTCACGGCCCACGAGCTCGCGACGCAGCTGGGAACGGCACTGACCTGGAAGCGGGGCGAGGTGACCTACGTCCTCGCCGGATCGGTGCCGCCCGCGGCGGCGGAGGCGGCCGCGCGCGCTCTGGGATGAACGACGCGCTCCCGGTCAGCGCGCGCGGCCTCGTCAAGCTCTACGGCGAGCTCGTCGCCGTCGACCACGTCGACCTGACGGTCGAGAAGGGAGACGTCTTCGGCTATCTCGGACCGAACGGCGCCGGCAAGACGACCTCGCTGCGGATGCTGCTTGGGCTGATCCGGCCGACCGAGGGGTCGATCGAGCTTTTCGGCCGCGATCCGCAGGTCGCCGGCGCGAAGGCGTTGACCGGCGTCGCCGGCTTCGTCGAGGGCCCGACCTTCTACCCGTACCTCACGGCGCGACGGAACCTGCGCCTCCTCGCCGCCTACGACGACGGCGACTCGCGCTCGCGAATCGAGGAGCTGCTGGAGTTGGTCGAGCTCGACGATCGCGGCGACGACAAGGTCGGCGGCTACTCGCACGGGATGCGCCAGCGGCTCGGGATCGCCGCGGCGCTCCTGCGCGAGCCGAAGCTGCTCCTCCTCGACGAGCCGACCACCGGGCTTGACCCGGCCGGCATGCGCGACATGCGCGACCTCGTTCGCCGCCTGGCCGGCGAGGGGATCACCGTGCTGCTCTCGAGCCATCTCCTGACTGAAGTTGAGGAGCTCTGCAACCGAGTCGCGATCATCCGCAAGGGACGGATCGTCTACGAGGGCCAGCTCCATGACCTGCTGGCGACGGCGGCGACCGGCTTCCGGCTCCGCTCGCCGGAGCCCGACCGCGCAAAGGCGCTCCTGCTCGCCCAGCCCGGGATCGGCGAGGTGACCTCCGTCGACGGCTCATTGCGGTTCCAGGCCGACGAGGAGGCCGTGGCTGCGTTCTCGATCGCGCTCGGCCAGGCGAGGATCGGCGTCACCGCGCTCGTGCCGGAGACCGCAAGCCTCGAGGAGCTCTTCCTCGGCATGACCGAGGGCGAGCAGAAGGGCGTCGAGGAGGCGGTCGCGTGATCGCCGCGGTCGGCAAGGTCTACGAGTGGGAGATCGCCAAGCTGCTGGCGCAGAAGCGGACGTACCTCGGCCTGATCTCCGCAATCTTGGTTCCGATCGTCTTCGTGGTCGTCCTCGTGCTCCAGACGGGCGGCCCGAATGACGTTCCGCTTGGCCGGTACATCCGAGACACGGGACTCGCGGCTCCGTTCGTCGTCCTCTTCTTCATGTCGATCTGGGGCCTGCCGCTGATCACCGCGCTCGTTGCGGGAGACATCGTCGCCGCGGAGAGCCACAACGACACACTGAAGACGATCCTGACGCGTTCGCGTGACCGCGGCCAGGTCTTCGCCGGCAAGGTGCTTGCCGTGCTCACCTATACGTTCGTCGTCGTCTTCGCGATGGGTCTGGTCGGGCTCGTCGCCGGCACGATCGCCTGGGGCTTTCACCCGTTGACCTCGCTCTCGGGGACGAAAGTCTCCCCAGGACACGGGTTCGGGCTGCTCGTCGCCAGCCTGGCTGTCTACTTCCTGCCGCTCGCCGGGATCGCGGCCTTCGGGCTGATGCTTTCGACGGTCACTCGGAACAGCGCGGCTTCCGTCGTCGGCTCGCTGATGTTCGCGCTGCTGATGCAGCTGCTCGGCGTGCTGCCGGGAACCGAGAGCATCCGGCCGTACCTGCTCGGAACGCAATTCGAGGCATGGCACGGCTTCCTGCGCACTCCCGCGGACTGGGTGCCGGTGATCCGGGCGTTCTGGGTTTGCGCGCTTTACATCTCGATCCCGGTCGCCGCCGCGTACCTCGTGTTCTTGCGACGCGACGTTGCGAGCCAGTAGAAGCCCGCGCCGTTCTCGAAACGACGGACGGTACGCTGAAGGCGTGGGCGAAGCGCTCTCTGCGATCAAGCGGTGGCGCGACGGCGGACAGGCCGTTGCGCTCGCGACCGTCGTCGCAACCCGGCGCTCGGCCCCCCGGCCGCTCGGGTCGAAGCTGGCCGTCTCGGAAACCGGTGAGCTCGCCGGCTCCGTCTCCGGCGGCTGCGTCGAGAGCGACGTGGCTGTTCACGCGCGCGAGGTACTCGAGAGCGGCCTGCCGAAGCTGCTCTCCTACGGGATCCCCGACGAGGACGCCTGGGAGGTCGGGCTCCCATGCGGAGGCGAGATCGACGTCTTCGTCGAACGGGTCGAGGGCGAGCTGCCGGACCCCGAGCAGCCGCAGGTGATCTTTACGGTCGTCGACGGCGACCGCGCCGGTGAGCGGTGGGTGTCGGACGACGGGGAGGTGACGCGGACGCAGCTGGTCGAGCGCGAGGGCGAACGGGTTTTCGCCGAGGTGCTTGGCCCGCCGCCGCGGCTGCTCGTCTTCGGCGCGGTCGATCTGGCCGAGGAACTGTGCCGGGCAGCGAAGGGGCTCGGCTGGCGCACGGTCGTCGCTGACGCACGCGCGCGGTTCGCCACGGCGGAGCGAATCCCGAGCGCGGACGAGCTCGTGGTCGCATGGCCCGAGGAGGTGCTGCAGCAGTTCGAGCCCGACGACCGCACCGCCGTGGTCGTGCTGACCCACGAGGATCGCTGGGACGTCCCGGCCCTGGCGGGCGCGCTCGCGAGCAACGCCTTCTACATCGGTGCGCTCGGCTCGCGCCGCACCCAGGAGCGGCGGCGGGAGCAGCTGCTCGAGACGGGCGTTTCGGAGAAGCAGCTCGAGCGGCTCTGCGGGCCTGCGGGGCTCGACCTGGGGGCCGGGACGCCGGCCGAGACCGCGGTCTCGATCCTCGGCGAGATCCTCGCCGTGCGGGCGGGCCGCGAGGGCGGGCGCCTGCGCGCTTCGAGCGAGCGGATTCACGCGTAGCTAGTGCCCCTGCGCGAGCTGCTCGACGAACACCGGGGCGAGGAGCTCGACCTCTACGCGCGGACGATCAACCCGCAGTTTGTGCGCCTGCTGCGGACGATCGGTTTCGACCGCCGCTGGGCGCGGGCCGAAGGGGCGTACCTCTACGACGCAGACGGCACGCGCTTTCTCGACCTACTCGGCGGCTTCGGGATGTACAACGTCGGCCGCAACAATCCCCGGGTCCGGGCGGCACTGGTCGAAGCGCTCGAACTCGAGACCCCTGGGAAGGTTCAGCTCGGTATCTCGCCGCTACCGGGCCTGCTGGCGAGCGCGTTGCTGGAACGGGCGCCGTCGTCGCTTGGCCGTGTGCTGTTCACGAGCTCGGGTACCGAGGCCGTCGAGGCGGCACTGAAGCTCGGCCGCGCGGCAACGGGGCGATCGAAGGTCGTCTCCTGCGAGCACGGGTTCCACGGGCTGACGCTCGGCTCGCTCTCCGCGGCCGGCGATGCGGCGTTCAGCGCGCGCTTCGGGCCGCTGCTGCCGGGGTTCTCTCGGGTGCCGTTTGACGATCTCGACGCGCTCGAGGAGGCCCTTCGCGGGGAGGACGTGGCGGTCTTCATCGTCGAGCCCGTGCAGGGGCATGGGCCGCAGTTCCCACACGATCACTACCTGGCCGGCGCGCAGGAGCTCTGCCGCCGTTACGGGACGCTCTTCTGCGTGGACGAAGTGCAAACCGGTTTCGGGCGGACGGGCCGCATGTTCGCGCTCGACCATTGGGGCCTGGAGCCCGATCTCCTCACGGTGGCGAAGTCGCTCTCGGGCGGCTACGTCCCGGTCGGCGCCTTGCTGATGTCGACGACGGTCTACGACGCCGTGTTCGACTCCTTGGAGCATTCGGTTTCACACGGATCGACCTTCGCGCCGAACGACCTCGCGATGGCGGCCGGGCTCGCGACGCTCGATGAGCTCGATGCCCAGCACCTATCCGAGCGGGCCGCGCGGATGGGTGAGCTGCTACTCGAACGAACGCTCCCGCTCGTCGAGCGCTACGAGGTCGTCAAGGGCGTTCGCGGTCTCGGGCTGATCTGGGCGATCGAGTTCGAAGAGCCCGCCGGTGGGAGCCGCTCCTGGCGCATGCTCGAGCGCGTCCAGACCGGTCTCTTCGCGCAGCTCGTCGTCGTGCCGCTGTTCAGCGACCACAAGATCCTGAGTCAGGTGTCCGGCCACGACTCGAACGTGATCAAGATCCTGCCGCCGCTCGTTCTCTCCGAGAACGACGTCGACTGGTTCGTCGAGGCGCTGGAGGCAACTCTGGCCCGGGCGGAGAAGCTACCCCGGGCGATGGTTCGCTTCGCCATTAGGGCCGCACGCGCAAATGTTCCATCGCGAGCGAAGCGAGGCGAGAAACCGGCCCCGCGGAAAATGCGGAGCATTTTTCGCGGTTAAGGCTCGCTGATCTCGGCGTGCCGCTCTGCGACGCAGTCGCGCGCCCAGGACTCGGCCGCCTCGACGATCCGGCCCGCGAGCACATCGGCTTCGTGCTCGTCCGCGGGGATGTACTCGGGGTCGACGTCGATCCTCACCTGGTGTAACAACGCCTCGGAGTCCTCGCCGATCTCGTGCCGGTCCTCGGCCACGATCGAGATCTCGCCGACCTTGGTCAGCAGAGCCTGCGCCAGCTCGTCGATCTCCGCCGCCGTCGCGGCCCGACCGGCGAAGATCCCGAAGTTGACACGGACCTCGAGCCCGGGAGGTTCAGGCAGGCGGTGATAGAACGCGAGCTGAGGCTCTGTACCCATCGAAAACCCATAATTGCCCAGGCTCGCGAAACCTAACCTTCTTGCGGTTCCCAGCGAAAACGGCGGGCCGCGATGATCGCTCCGGCCAGTCCCCAGGCCGCGATCACGGCCACGTCGCCGGGCCGATCCCAGATCTGCTGGTTGTGAACCGCGATGTCCCGCACGAGCCGGATCACGTAGACGAGGGGAAGTGCGTTCGCGATCGCTTTCAGCGCTGCCGGAAACGAATGGGGCGAGAAGAAGGCGCCCGACAGGAACGAGACAGGCAGGTAGATGGCGTTGACGACGGCCGACGAGCCCTCCGCAGATTTTATGAGAACCGTCAGCGCCAGCCCCAGGGTCGTGAAGGCCGCCGCGCCGAGCAGCAGCGCCAGCGCGAGCGAAAAGAGATTGTGGACGTGGGTATGGAAGAAGATCCGCCCGATCGCGCTCATGCAGACCGCCTCGAGAGCGAAGGCGATCAGCGTGGTGCAGAGCAGCGCGACGACGTAGGCCCAGGCCGGCAGCGGCGTCGCCCGCACCCGCTTCAGGATGCCGGACTCGCGCCGAATCACGAGCATGATCGACAGGCCGGCGAACCCGGTCGCGATCGCGCCGTAGCCGAGCATCCCCGCGAGCAGGTAGTCGGCGGCGCGGACGTTGCCCTCCGCCTTGATCCGGTCGTTTCCGTACACCGAGCCGAGCAGGAAGAACATGATCAGGGGCAGCGCGAAGGTGAAGAAGGCGAGCTCGCGGCTTCGCCCGTAAAGCCGCAGCTGGCTGCGAAGCTCGTGGCGGAAGAGCCTCATTCCGGCTCCGCCTGGGTGAGCGAGAGATAGACCTCTTCGAGACTCGGCCTCCGGACCTCGAGCCCGTCGAGCTCCTCACCGCGCTCGATCGCGGCCGTCGTCAGCTCGTGCAGAACGCGTGTCGGCTCGTCGGTCTCGAGGACGACGAACTCGCCGTTCCGGCGATAGCGGATCTCGGTCGCGAGAGCCCCGCCGACCAGCTCCTGCACGGTGCCGGAGGCGACGATCCGCCCCTCGCGCAGGACCGCCACCCGGTCGGCGAGCTGCTCGACTTCGTCGAGGTAGTGCGTGGTCAGAAGGATCGTCTTGCCGAGGCCGCTGAGCGACCGGATCGTCTCCCAAGCGCGTCGCCGCGCGCCGGGATCGAAGCCCGTCGTCGGCTCGTCGAGGAAGATCAGCTCGGGGTCACCGACGAGCGCGAGGCCGAGATCGAGGCGGCGCCGCTGGCCCCCGGAGAGCCGCCGGGCGCGGGTATCGCGCTTCTCCTCGAGGCCGATCAGACCGATCACCTCGTCGACGGGTCGCGGGTGCTCGTAATAACCCGCAAACTGGGCCAGCTGCTCGGCGACGGTGAGGTTCTCGTACATGGCCGACGACTGGAGGACGACCCCGATCCGCCCCCGCCAATCGAGACCGGCGGTCGCCGGGTCGGCGCCGAGCACCTCGACCTCCCCGGCGTCGCGTCTGCGGTAGCCCTCGAGTATCTCGATCGTCGTCGTCTTGCCGGCGCCGTTCGGCCCGAGTAGCCCAAAGACCTCGCCGGCGCAGAGCTCGAAATCGATGCCCTTCAGCGCTTCGAAGTCCCCGTACGACTTCGTCAGTCCGCGAACGCTGATGACCGGGGTCACGTGGCCGAATCTAGCTGGTGCCCGAGGCGGGCAGTCGAATCACGGCGATCCCGGCGGGCGGGAAAGGCGGCTCGTCGCCGTCGCCGAGCTCGGCCGCGATCCGCCCGCAGTCCGGCTGGTGGCCGACGACGATCACGGTCTCGCCGCGTCCCTCGACCGCCGATCGGACCGCTTCGGCCGTCGCGCCGGGTGCGAGAGCGTCGCTCGGCTCGCTCGCGCAGCTGAGAGCGTCCGCCAGCGCCTCGCCGGTCTGACGGGCTCGCAGGAGCGGGCTGGTCAGAACGGCATCCGCGCGGACGCCGTCGGCAGCGAGCCGCTTACCGAGCGCCCGCGCCTGCGCTCTACCTTCCGGCGTCAGCTGTCTGAGGTCGTCCGGGTCGCCCGGTTCCGCCTCGGCATGACGAACCATGTACAGGCGCATGGAGCGATTAAAGATGAGACGGAGCCAGAGCGAGCGCTGGCTCCGTTCCCGTCTGTTTCCCGCCCGCCCGCGCTTCTGCGACGATCGCGGCAATGGCACGGTTCAGCTACGTCGTCTGCGACGTCTTCACCGACCGGCCGCTCGCCGGCAACCAGCTCGCCGTCTTCACGGACGCGCGCGGCCTCGACGCCGAGACCATGCAGGCGCTCGCGCGCGAGATCAACTTTTCGGAGTCGACGTTCGTATTGCCTGCCGAGAGTGGGGGGCACGCGCGGATCCGCATCTTCACACCGTTGGCCGAGATCCCGTTCGGCGGTCATCCGACGCTCGGGACGGCGTTCGTCCTTGCGGGGCCGTTGCAGACGCCGGAGCTCCGTCTGGAGACGGGCAGAGGGATCGTTTCGGTGCGACTGGAACGTGAGGAAGGCCGGCTTGTCTTCGGGCGAATGGAGCAGCCGATTCCGTCTATCCACTCCTATGAAGCGGAGGAGGAGCTGCTCGCCGCGCTTGGGGTCACGGGCTCGGAGCTGCCGGTCGAGCTCTACGACAACGGCATGCGGCACGTCTACGTGTCGCTTCGGTCGGAGGAGGAGGTCGCGCAGTTGTGTCCCGACCTGGCGCGACTCGAGCTTCCGCCGGATCTCGGGATCAACTGCTTCGCGGGTTCCGGTACTCGCTGGAAGACGCGGATGTTCGCGCCGGGCGGTGGAATCGCGGAGGATCCGGCCACGGGCTCGGCCGCCGGCCCGCTGGCCTTGCATCTCGCGCGTCACGGCAGGATCGCCTTCGGCGACGAGATCGAGATCTCCCAGGGCACGGAGATCGGTCGGCCGTCGACGCTCTTCGCACGCGTCGACGGCACGCCGGATCGCGTCGAGCGCGTAGAGGTCGGCGGCTCGGCGGTGACGGTCGCACGCGGCGAGTTCAGGCTTCCAGCCAGCCGACACGCTTGATCTCGGGCAGCTCGGGCTCGAGCGCCCGCCAGAACCGTCCCCCGTCTTGCGAGATGTAGACGCGGTGCTCGGCGGCGTACAGCATCCGGTCAGGGTCGTTTTCGGCGATCGCGATCGCACGGCCCGGAGGTAGGCCGCCGCCCGCCTCGCGCCAGCTGCTGCCCGCGTCGTTCGAGACGGCGAGCGGAGGGCGGCGGTCGAGAACGGCGACCACCGTCGACCCTTCGGCCGCGGCCGAGACGAGGAGCGGCAGCTCGACCCGCGGCTGCGGCGTCTCGGACAGCTCGGCTCCGGCGACGAAGTCGACGACCTGCTCGGTCTCGGCGTCGATCGTGTAGACGCCTTCGCCCGTCTCGACCGCGATGTTCATCGCCGGCTCGCAAGCAGGTCGTGGACGACCTGCGTCGCCCTCTCGGCCGCCGGCAGTGGAGCCTGGCCGCGGCTTCGCCCGACGAGGTAGACCGCCGCGAAGGCGTCGCCGGCGCCGGTCGGGTCGACGTCGAGAGGATCGGCCGGAACATGGACGAGCCGCCCCTGCGCGACGAGCAAGCAGCCCCGCGACCCGAGCGTGACGATCACCTCCGGGACGCCGATTCCGGAGAGGAGCCGCTCGTCGAGCCTGCCGACGAGCGCCAGTGCCTCCTCCTCGGACAGCTTCAGCACCGAGACGTGGCGAAGAAACGAGCACTCGGGTTCTGGCTCGAGAATGAGCGCTCCGGGCCGCGCAGGCCGGACGAGCCCTTGGCCGTCGAACGAGAGCCGCGCCCCCGAGTCTGTGAGGGCGGCGAGCGTCTCGGCGGGGAACTCGCCGCGAAAGAGCGCCCCGACGTGGACCCATTCGGCCTCGAGGCCCGCCACGTCCTCTGCCGACCAGGGCGAACCGAGCTCCCGTACCTCCATCGCCCGTCGATCGCCGTCGTAGGAGAACGCGTAGGTCGCCGTATTCGCGCCGGGCCTCCACTCGACGTGCAGACCGAGCTCCTCCAACGGTGGCAGCAGTCGCGGCCGGTCGGCGTCGGCGCACTTCGCCCGCACGAGCGCCGGTGTGCCCAGCGCTGCCAGCGCCCGTGCGGCGTAGAACGGCGGCCCGCCGACGCGGGGCGGCCCTCCGTCAACGAGGTCGAGCGAGAGGTTCCCCACTACCGCGACGCGCACGACCGTCATCTTCGCGCGGCAGGAGCAGGCCTGCGGCCGTGGCGAGCACGAAGGCGGCCGCGAAGCTCGGCAGAGACGCGGTCCAGCTCGCGTGACCGGGGTGTAGGTGTGCAACGAGAGCCGTCCACCAGGAAGGCCCCTGCGGGGAGAGCCACTGGTAAAGCACGAAGCCGGCGACCCAGGCCGCGAGCTGGGCCGGCCGCACAGCAGGCCCCGAGAAGAAGTCGCGTTCGCGGTAGTGCGCGCCGGCGAGCAGCCAATCGGCCAGCAGCACGCCGAAAAGGGGCACGAAGACCGAGCCGAGCAGGAGGAGAAAGGACTGGTATGAGCGCAGGTTGATCACGATCGCGCCGAGGGTCGCGACCCCGGACACGAGGACGATCAGGAGGCGCTGTGAGACGCGAGGCACCACGTTCTGAATCGACACGGCCGTCGAGTAGATGTCGGCGAACGCCTCGTCCGACTCGTCCACTGTCAGAGCGAGCAGCGCGAAGGCGCTGATCGCACCGCCGGCCGCGACCGCGGCGGGCACGTCCGCGGCATCGGTGACGTTCCGAGAGAGCACGAGCAGCACGCCGAGTCCGAAGCACCACAGCGTCGGCACGAAGTAGCCCACTCCGGCTCCCCAGAAGGCGCTGTGGCGGTCGCGTGAGAAGCGGGTGTAGTCGGCAGCGAGCGGCGTCCAGGAGATGATGCTTCCGATCACAACGTCGATGCCAGAGCCGATCGAGAGGCCGCCCTGGCCGCGCGCATGCCAGAACTGGTGCAGGTTCGACTTGTCCAGGACCCACCAGGTCAGATACAGCAGCGACGCGAGCACGGCCCAGACCGCGAACTTGCGGACGTAGCGCCGGACGAAGCCAATCGGCCCGAGCAGGGCGAGCCCGACGGAGATCAGCCCGAACAGCAAGGCCCAGAGCCAGCGCCCCTCGAAGCCGAAGACCTTCTTCGAAAGGGCCGCCGCCGCTGTCGAGATCACGATCAACTCGAAGGTCGACCAACCGAGATTCTGCGCCACGTTGACTGCCGTTGGCGCGTACGAGCCGCGACGGCCGAGCGGCGCGCGCAAGAGCACCATCCCGGGGACGCGTCCGTCGGCGCCGATCAGGCCGGCGAGCCCGAGTAACACGTTTCCCGCAATTGCGCCCACGACGATCGCGATCAGCGCGTCCCGCAAGGAGAGGGCCGGGACGAGCACGGCGCCGAGCACGATCACAAGCAGGCTGACCGAGAGGTTGCCCCAGAGCAGCATGGTGTCGACGAGTCCGAGTACGCGCAGGCGCTCCGGGACCGGCTCGATGCCCCAGCTCGGCGTCTTGTCGGTGATCAATAAGCTCCCTTCGCTGGCATGACCCAGAGCAGGTTCAACGCGTTTTCTCTCAGCCCCACCGAAGCAAGGCACCGCGGCGCCGCCACTCTAGCTGCCTTGGCGCTTGCGCTCGCCGCCGCCGGTTGCGGTGGAGGCGGCCGTCTCTCCAAGTCGCAATACGAGCAGCATTTCGGCTCTGACAGCCAGGCGATCAGCAAGGCGATCAAGCCGCTCATCACGCTGCCGAGCTCGCTGGAGGAGCTTGTCAGCGAACTCAAGCTCGGCGAGGCGCAGCTCCACAACGCCGCAAACGATCTCGACCGGGTCAACCCGCCGAAGGACATCGAGAAGGACAACAAGACGCTCGTGAAAGGCCTCCGCAAGTTCGCCGACGAGGTCGAGTCCTTTCGGAAGGCCGCGGAGAAGAGGGACCCGCAACTCGTGCAGAAGACGCTCGCCGAGCTGCGGAACTCGGATGCGCTCGTGAACGTGCGCGACGCCACCAACGACATGAAGAGGAAGGGCTACAAGCTAGGGACCCTGGCTCAATAGCTTCGTCGCGGTGGCTTTGAAGCTCGCCACCGCGCGGCCGCCGACGCGGAGGTCGAGACGCTCGGCCGAGTCGGCGGTGACCTCGGCGGTCAGCGGCCCAACGCGGGCGCGGACACGGTTGCCGACCGGAACCAGGCTCTCCACGACCCCGGCGATGTGATTCTGCGCCGAGTCGTCCGGAAGGCTCCGGGACAATGTCACCTCCCATGGATACACGATCGCGACTGCATCTCCCTCGGCGAGATCGGTCGAGCGGATCAGCTCGCCGGTGGGCAGTGCGAGCTCGGTCAGTTCTTTCGCCGGACGCGCGCGTCCCCGCAGGACGTTGGCGCCGGTGAGGCTTGCGACGAAGGGATCGGAAGGGGAAGCGACGAGCTCGGCAGGGCTTCCCAGCTGCCGCAGGCGGCCTTCGACGAGCACTCCGACCCGCGTCGCCAGGGTCGCTGCGTCCTCAAAGTCGTGCGTGACGACGAGCGTCGGCCGGTGGGCGTCGCGAAGCAATCGCTGCAGCTCGGTTCTGACCTCGCCGCGGGTGTGAGCGTCGAGCGCGGCGAGCGGCTCGTCGAGCAGCAGCACCGCCGGATCGGGCGCCAGGGCCCGCGCCAGTGCGACCCTTTGGCGCTCTCCGCCGGAGAGCTCGCGCGGCTTCGCGTCCGCGAGCGCCGCCAGGCGGAAGCGGTCGAGCAGTCCGGCGTGCCCCTTGCGGCCGAACTCGACGTTCTTGCGCACGCTCAGGTGCGGGAAGAGCGCATAGTCCTGGAACACGAGGCCCACCGACCGCTCCTCGGCCGGCAGCTCCAGTCCCTGTGCCGAGTCGAGCCAGGAGTCTCCGTCGACCGAGATCCGGCCGCGGGCGGGCTGGAGCCCGGCGATCGCCCGCAGGAGCGTCGTCTTGCCCGCGCCGGATGGCCCCACGAGCGCGACGACCTCGCGGCCGACGGCCAGCTCTACGCGGAGGGCGAACTCGCGGAGCGGAACGTCCAGAGAGAGACGGAGCGGGTCCATCCGGGAATGAGTTTGAGCGCGAGCAGGACGACGATGCCGAAGCAGACGAACACCGCGCCGATCGCGAGGGCGGTGTCGAGGTTGACCTCGAACTGGGCGTAGACGGCGAGGGGGAGAGTCTGGGTGACGCCTTGCAGGCTGCCGGCGAAGAGCAGCGTCGCTCCGAACTCGCCGAACCCCCTGGCGAGCGCGAGCGCCGATGCGGCCCCGAGGCCGCCTGCCGCGAGGGGCAGCGCGACCCGGGCGAACACCCGAAAGGGCCTGGCCCTGAGTGTGCGGGCGGCATCCAGCAGCGCGCCGTCGACGCTCTCGAAGCTGGCGATTGCCCCCCGGAGGTAAAGAGGGCTCTCGACAAAGGCGACGGCGAGGATGACTGCGGCCTGGGTGAACGAGAGGCGGACTCCGACCGCGTCGAGGGCGCCGCCGAGGAGACCGAGCCTTCCGAAGGTGACGAGCAGGGCGATTCCCGCCACGGCGGGCGGCAGCACAAGGGGCAGCTCGATCAGCGATAGCAGCAGCGTTCGCCCGCGGAAGCGGCCTCTGCCGATCACGTACGCCGCCGGGGTTCCGACCAGCAACACCGCCGCATGGGCGATCGCGCTGGTCTTGATGCTGACGACGAGCGCGTCCCGCGCCGCCGATGTGCCGAGTGCGTGAACGAGGTCGCCGGGCGGCACGCGCAGGAAGAGCGCCAGAACCGGCAGAACGAGAAAGGCCAGCGCGAACGCCGCTGCGACGACGGCGGCCGCGGTAAAAGCGTGCTTCATCGCGGGCGCTTGGGGAGTCCGAAGCCGGCAGTCACGAGCAGCCTTCGCCCGCGGAGGGATGTCAGACGCTTGATGAACGCCGCCCCGGCGGCGCGATGCGAGCTCTTGCGGACGATGCCGATCTCGTAGCGAATAGCCGGTTGCGCCCAGGCCGGAATCAGGAGCGCTTTCACCTTCTTTCCTGCGGGTTTCGCGTCGGTCTTGTAGACGAAGCCTGCGTCGCCCTCGCCCAGCGCGATCTTTGTCACGATGCCCTTCACGTCCGGCTCCTGGTCGACGACGTTTCTCATCACGGGCGAAGTGATGCCGAGCGTGTCGAGGATCTGGCGCGTATACGCGCCGACCGGAACTGTCGGCGTCCCGACGATCACCTTGATGCCGCTCCGGCGTAGGTCGTAGACGGACCCGATGTGGGCCGGATTCGAGCTCGGCACGATCACGATCAGCTTGTTCGTGGCGAAGACCACCGGCCGGCGGAGCGCGCCGTCGTGGTAGAGGAGCTCCGTCTGCTTCGGGCTCGCCGAAGCGAAAACGTCCGCCGGGGCACCCTGGGCGATCTGTGCCGCCAGCGTGTCTGAGCCGGCGAAGCTGTACCGGGGGGCTTTGTCGATCTGAGGGAACACCGCGGTCAACGACGCGGCCGCGTAGACGGTGATCCGCGTCGCCGGGGCGCTTCCCGCCGGCACCGCAAAGGCGACGATCGCCGCGAGCGCGAGGACAATTCGCCTCATCGCTCGAGCATCACGGAGGTCGCCTTGACGATCGCGGTCGCCGGCGCGCCCGGCTCCAGGCCGAGCTCCTCGACCGCCTCGCGCGTGACGACCGCGACGACGCGAAACGGGCCGGCATCGAGCTCGACCTGGGATAGGAGTCCTTCGGTCTTGATCTCTCGGACCGTGCCGCGGAAGCGGTTCCGGGCAGAGAGCTCACGCGGCTCGCTCCCGCGGAGGCGTGCGATCTCCCCCGCCGTGACGGTGCGGCGGTTTGCGGCGTCCCGGCGCGTGCGGATCCGGCCGTCACGGTCCCAGCGGCGCAGGGTGTCGACGCTGATCCCTAACGCTGCCGCCGCCTCCGAGGCGGAGTAGGTGCGCTGCCTAGGCATTGCATAGACACTAGTCGATTCGCGCTCCTCCTGCTCCCGCGCCCGCCCGTTTAGATGCGCGTCCTACGGAAAGAGATTCCGTCGAAGCCGAAGCGTGTTCGAACCGGGAGAGAGGGAAGGATTGCACCGGAGCCTGGGGCGGGCGGCAAGGATCGTAATCGTGGCGGCTGTCCCCTTGACCTTGCCGGTCGGGGCCTGGGCCGGTGACAACCAGAACGCCCTCCACCCGGCGAGCAAGCAGGAGCATTCGATCTCGGTGCTCTGGTGGGTGATGCTCGTCGGCTGCTCGATCGGCTTCGGCGTGATCGTGATCCTGCTCTTCCTCGGCTGGGTCCGTCGGAACCGCGACTATCTCCCCTTCGGCGGCCGCGATCGGGCCGGGACGGCGATCGTGATCGGGCTCGGTGTCTTCGTCCCGATCGTGATCCTCTCGCTGCTCTTTGTCTGGTCGGACCTCTACGTGATCAAGACGACCGAGGCGCCGGCCGCAAACTCGACACCGATGTCCGTGAAGGTGATCGGACACGACTGGTGGTGGGAGATCCGGTATCCAGGCACCCGGGCGGTGACCGCCAACGAGATCCACATCCCGGTGCGGACGCGCGTCGACATGCTCGGCACGAGCGCGGACGTGATCCACAGCTTCTGGGTGCCGGCGCTGAACCGTAAGGCCGACCTGATTCCAGGTCGGGTGAACAGGCTCCTGCTGGACGCCAATCGTCCCGGCGAGTACCGGGGGCAGTGTGCGGAGTTCTGTGGCCAGCAGCACGCGCATATGGCGATGTACGTCTTCGCTGACCCGCCAAATGTCTTCCGCAGGTGGCTGGCCAACGAGGCGCGGCCCGCGCGCAAGCCGGCGACCCCGCAGGCCCGGGAGGGCGAGCGGCTCTTCCTCAACCTGCCGTGCTCGGGCTGCCACATGATCCGCGGCACGAGCGCCGACGGGACGATCGGCCCCGACCTGACGCACCTCGCGACCCGGACGACACTGGCCGCGCTGACCCTCCCTAACAAGCCGCCTGACCTCACACACTGGATCGAGGATCCGCAGCGCTACAAGCCGGGCAGCAAGATGCCGGGCTTCTCGCTGACGAGTAGCCAGCGCGACGCGCTCGTCGCCTACTTGGACGGCCTTAAGTAGTGGCCACCACGGTCACCGAGCCCGGGCTAAAGCGGGTCGAGCGGCTGGAGCGGATCTGGGTCGAGCCGCGCGGCGTCCTGGGCTGGCTGACGACCACGGATCACAAGCGGATCGGGCTCCTCTACTTCTTCACCACGCTCGCCTTCTTCGGCGCCGGCGGGATCGAGGCGCTGCTGATCCGGACGCAGCTCGCCGAGCCGAACGCGAAAGTGCTCTCGCCGGAGACCTACGACCAGCTGATGACGATGCACGGGGTGACGATGATCTTCCTCTTCGTCATCCCGATGTCGCTCGGGGCGTTCGGCAACTACCTCATTCCCCTGATGATCGGCGCGCGGGACATGGCCTTCCCGCGGATGAACGCGCTCAGCTACTGGCTCTTCCTCGCCTCGGGGCTGTTCATGTACGCGAGCGTCTTCCTGCACGCGGCGCCGAACGCCGGCTGGTTCGACTACGTGCCATTGGCGCTGAAGCAGTACGACCCCGGGCGCAACATCGATTTCTACGCGCTCGGGCTGATCTTCAACGGCATCTCCTCGACGGCCGCGGCGATCAACTTCATCGTCACGATCTTCAAGCTGCGCGCGCCGGGGATGTCGATGAACCGGATGCCGCTCTTCTGCTTCGCGATGCTGGCGGTCTCGCTGTCGCTGATCTTCGCGCTGCCGTCGCTGACGATCGACCTCGTCTACCTCGAGCTTCAGCGCAACCTCGGGTTCCACTTCTTCGACGTCGCGCACGGGGGCGATCCGCTGCTCTGGCAACACCTGTTCTGGCTCTTCGGCCACCCCGAGGTCTACATCATCATCCTGCCCGCATTCGGGATCGCGACCTCGATCATCCCGACCTTCTCGAAGCGGAAGATGATCGCCTTCCCGCTGGTGGCGCTCGCCGAGCTGCTGGTCGCGTTCATCGGCTTCGGCGTCTGGGCGCACCACATGTTCGCGACCGGACTGCCGACGATCACGCTCGTCTTCTTCGCGGCCGCGAGCATGATGGTGGTGATCCCGAGCACGATCCAGGTCTTCGCCTGGACCGTGACCGTTGCGCTCGGCCGGCCCGAGTTCAGGGCGCCGCTGATGTTTATCGGCGGCTTCATCGTCTTCTTCGTGCTCGGCGGCCTGACTGGGATCATGTTTGCTGCGATCCCGTTCGACCAGGCTGCGACAGACACGTACTTCGTGGTCGCCCACTTCCATTTCATCATCTTCGGCGCTGCGGTCTTCCCGATCCTGGGCGGGATGTACTACTGGTTCCCAAAGGTCACGGGCCGCCTCTACCACGAGGGCCTGGCAAAGCTCTCCTTCTGGCTTACGTTCGTGGGCACCGCGCTGACGTTTTTCCCGATGCACATCATCGGCCTGCTCGGGATGCCGCGCCGCGTCTACACCTACCCGTCCTCGCTCGGCTGGGGGGCGTACAACCTCTCCGAGACGATCGGCGCCTTCATTCTCACCGCCGGCCTGCTGCTGATTTTCTGGAATCTGGTCTACAGCCGGTTCCGGGGCGCGCCGGCCGGTCCGGATCCCTTCTTCGGCGGCACGCTCGAATGGGCGACGACCTCGCCGCCTCCTCCGTACAACTTCCCGGTCATCCCGACGGTGCGGAGCGCGTATCCGAACTGGGATGCCGAAGACCGCCGGGCTGACGTGGCGCGGCTCGAGCGCGGCGAGCTCGTGCTCGACGGGGGCCACGAGACGCCCGCATCGACCGTGGTCGACGCCGTTCCGGACGAGGTTCTCGAGATGCCGGGGGAGTCGCCGTGGCCGCTCGCCGTCGCTGTCTGCACTTCGCTTCTTTTCATCATGCTGCTGACACGCCACTACGCGGTCGCGGGCGTCTTCGCCGGCTTCGCACTGCTGGCCGTCGCGGCCTGGCACTCGAAGGAGCCGCAGGAGACGTGAGCGCGACGCCGGCTGCAGTCGCTCGCGTCGAGCGCGCCCGCCTGGCGAGGCCGAACGGCTGGTGGGGGATGGCGATCTTCGTCGCCACCGAGGCGACGCTGTTCGGGACGATCATCGGCACCTACTACTACCTGCGCTTCAACAACCTCCACTGGCCGCCCCCGGGAGTGCCTGAGCCCAAGCTGACGCTGCCGCTCGTCCTGACCGGGCTGCTCGTCTCGACCAGCGTGCCCATGCAGCTAGCCGTCAACGCAGCCTCGCGCGGAAAGCTCCCGCGCGCCCGCGCCGCACTGCTGCTCGCGGTCGTCGTCCAAGCGGGCTACCTCGGCATGCAGGTGCACCTCTTCGTGCATGACGTTCACGAGTTCCCGCCGAGTGGCAGCGCGTACTCGTCGATCTACTTCACGATGCTCGGCGCCCACCACCTGCACGTGTTCCTCGGGATGCTCTTGATCCTCTGGATCCTGCTTCGCACGGCGACCGGACTGACGAGCTACCGGATGAACGGGCTCCGCGCGACCGCCTTCTACTGGCACTTCATCAATGTCCTCGCCCTCTGCGTCGTGGGATCGCAGCTTTCCCCGCTCGCATGAGGCTGTCGGCGCGACGCCTCGATCCGGAGTTCCTGCAGTGGTTCGGCCTGTTCGGTGCGGCCCTGACCTGGACGCTCCAGCTCGTGATCGGCTTCGGCGTCACCATCGCGAGATGCGGGCCGGCGAACGCCGTCCTGGGCGTGGACGTCAAGGCCTGGGAGCTCGGGCTGATGGCGACCGGAGTCGCGCTCGCACTGCTGGCGGAGAGCGCCGCGCTGAGCATCCTCTGGCAGACGCGTAACGGCGATTACGGCGGGCCGCCGCCCGAGGGACGACGTCACTTCTTCGCGCTCGCCGCGTCGATCGGAAACGTGCTCTTCATCGTGATCATCATCCTCAGCGGCACCGGCGCGATCGTGCACGAGCCATGCATGCAGTCGTGAGACGCGCGCTCGCAACAGTCATCGTCGTCCTTGCCTTGCCCGCAGCGGCGGGAGCGCAGCCCGGGGTCGGCGTCAAGGCCAAGACCGGAAAAGGCCTCTATGCCGCGTATTGCCTCAGCTGCCACGGCGTCGACGGGAGCGGAGTCACCTCGACCTCTCACCCGCCGGGCGTGCTGGACGTGCACGGGCTGGGGCCGCCGCTCAAAGGCGTCGGCGCGCTCGCGGCCGACTTCTACCTCACGATCGGCTACATGCCGCTCGCCGATCCGCATGAACAGCCGCGGCACACGAAGTCGCCCTTCGACGACCGCGAGATCGCGGCACTTGTCGCCTACGTCGCCTCCCTGGGCAAGGGAGCGGGAGTCCCGCATCCGCAGCCGCAGCGGGGCGACATCTCGCGCGGGTTGTCCCTCTTCACCGAGCACTGCGCCGGCTGCCACCAGGTCGTCGCCGAGGGTGGCTATGTCACCAATGCGGTCGCGCCGCCGCTGCACCAGGCGACGCCGGTGCAGATCGCGGAAGCTGTTCGGATCGGCCCCTACCTGATGCCGACGTTCCCGGCCAGCCAGATCAGCGATTCGCAGCTGAACTCGATCATCGCCTACGTCCAGTGGGCGAAGCATCCGGACGACCGGGGCGGTTGGAGCATCGGTCGGATCGGCCCAGTGCCTGAGGGACTGGTCGCCTGGCTGATCGCCGCGACCGCGCTCGTGGGCTGCTGTCTCGTGATTGGGAGAAGGTTCCAGCGGTGAGCGCGCTCCGCCGCTGGGCGATCGCCCTCGGAGTCCTCCTACTCGGGCGAAAAAAGCGTCAGCCGCGTTTCGCGGATCGGCCGCGGATCGTGCCGCCGGGCGATGCCGATCCGCGCGCGGAATGGCTCGTGCTCGTGCTTCTGCTCTTCGCCGCCGCGGCGGCGGTCGGCTTCATCGTGGTCTATTCGTTCAACCATCTGGCGCACCAGACGCAGTACCTCGGACTCGCGCTGGGGCTTGCCTTTGCTTGCGTCGCTGCGGCGCTGATCCTCGTCGCCAAGCGGCTGGTCGTGACCGAGGAGCTCGAGGAGGACTACCCGCTGCCGCATCCGACGACGCAGGAGGAGCTCGAGCAGCTCGTCGAGGAGAGCGGCGATCGCTTGACGCGCAAGCGCCTGCTGCTGACAGGTGCCGGGGCAGCGGCAGGAGCGATCGGTGCCGCGCTCGTCGTGCCCGCGCTCTCGCTCGGTCCGCTGCTCGACACCGGCGGGTTCTACGAGACGCCCTGGCGACGAGGGGTGCGACTCGTCGATGAGCACGGGAAACTGCTGCTGCTCGACGAGATCGAGGACGGGACCTTCTACACCGCCTACGCGCAGCGGGCAGACAAGGAGCTGCTCGGCTCGCCGCTCGTCGTCGTCCGCTTCGAGCCCTCGCAGTTGCACCTGCCCCCTAAGCGCCGCGACTGGGCGCCGGGCGGCGTCGTTGCGTACTCGAAGATCTGCACCCACGCCGGTTGTGCAGTCGCGCTCTTCCGCAAGCCGACCTTCCCGGTCGTCGAGCCGGGCCCGGCGTTGATCTGCCCCTGCCACTACTCGACCTTCGACCCCACCCGCGGCGCGAAGGTGATCTTCGGCCCCGCGGGAAGGCCGCTGCCGCAGCTGCCGCTCGCCGTGGACTCGAGCGGCGTCCTGCGCGCCGCCGGCAACTTCTCCGGTCCGGTCGGCCCGTCCTGGTCGGGCGTGCGCTCGAAGGCCCCGCGGAACGCATCATGATCCGCGCCGTCGTTCGCTACCTGGACGAGCGCAGCGGCACGGCGCCGTTCCTAAAGAAGGCGCTGCGCTACGTCTTCCCGGACCACTGGTCGTTTCTGCTCGGCGAGGTCGCCCTCTACACATTCGTGATCCTCGTCGGGACCGGGATCTACTTGACGCTCTTCTTCGAGCCGAGCACCGCCACCACCTACTACACCGGGCACTACCTACCCCTGCGGGGGCACGAGATGAGCGTGGCCTACCGCTCCGCGGTCGACCTCTCGTTCAAGGTGCGCGCCGGCTTGCTGATGCGGCAGACGCACCACTGGGCCGCCGACGTCTTCGTCGCCTCGATCGTTCTGCACATGCTGCGCATCTTCTTCACCGGGGCTTTCCGAAAGCCGCGCGACCTGACCTACTACCTCGGCCTGACGATGCTGATCGTCGCCCTGCTCGAGGGCTACCTCGGTTACTCGCTCGTCGACGACCTCCTCTCCGGGATGGGGCTCGCGATCGGCTACTCAGTGCTGATGTCGATCCCCTTCGTCGGCGGGAATCTCGCTCTGCTGCTCTGGGGCGCCCCATTCCCCGGTAAGCCCGACTTCGAGTCGCGGATGTACGTGGCCCACGTCTTCCTCTTGCCGATCCTGATCGCCACGCTGCTCGGGCTGCACCTGTTCCTCGTCGCGGCGCGGCACCACACGCAGTTCCGCGAGAGCCGGCGGACGACGGAGAAGAAGGTCATCGGTATACCGACCTTCCCCGGACAGGCGCCCCGCTCGCTGGGGCTGTTCTTCGCCGTTGCGGCCGTGCTCTTCCTGCTCGGTGGGCTCATTCAGATCAACCCGATCTGGCTCTGGGGCCCGTACCATGTCGCTCAGGGGACCAACGGCGCTCAGCCGGACTGGTATCTCGGCTGGTTGATCGGAGCGCTGCGGCTCGTGCCCAGCTTCGACGTCACGATCGGCCACTACACGCTGGTTCCAAACCCGTTCTGGGGCGGCGCCCTGTTCCCGCTGCTCGTCTTCCTGATTCTCTATCTGTCGCCCTGGCTCGAACGCCGGCTCACCGGTGAGTACGGCTTCCGCCACCTGCTCGACCGGCCACGCGACGCGCCCTGGCGGACGGCGCTTGGGGCGGCGCTCTTCACCTGGGTCTTCGTCGTCTTCCTCGCCGGGGCGTCCGACCGCGTCTTCGTCTCGTTCGGAGTCTCCTACGTAGGGCAGATCTGGGTCTATCGCGTCCTGGTCGTCATTCTTCCGGTCGTGGCCCTGTTCGCGACCCGGCGTCTCTGTCTCGCCCTGCAGGAGTCGGAGCGCCTCGGGCGGATTCGCAAACAGGCCGAGGCGGAGGCTCGGGGGGAGATGCCACAGCCCGAATAGACGGAAGCGTCGCTTGCGATGCCGACTAGGTTAGGGCCGCCTCAGCCGGTGAGGCGGAAATACAGCAGCTCCCGCGTGGTACGGCGCGTCCCCCGAATGATCGTCAGCGTCCCGCGCGCATCATCGTAAAGGCGAGTGCCGCCGACAATCGCGAGGTCGTAGAACTGGCGGTAGCGGACCGTCCCGCTTGCAACGAGCTCGCCCCTCGGGAGGCTGATCGTTGCGATGCACGTCCTCGTGATCCCAGCCATGAACGTGCAGAGAAAGCGGGCGGAGCCGATCGGCTTGCTCGTGATCTTCTTGTTGAAGAGCAGGTCGGAGATGATCTCCTGATCGCCGGGGCTCCGGCCCCGAGGGCCGACGTCGACGCGTGTGTAGCGGAACTGCCGATCCGTGATGCGGATGAATCCCGGACCGGTGGCTGCGCTCGACTCGAGGCTGGCGTACACCACGAGCCCTGCGAGGAGCGCGACTACGGTGAGCAGCCTTGAGGTGCTGGACATGGTGTCTCCTTCCTTTCCTTGTCTTCTCATTCAGGTGAGGCCGTGGGGATCTCGAACCAGAAGGTCGAGCCCCTGCCTTTCGTGCTCTCGAAGTTGATGCTGCCGCCGTGCGCCTCGACGAGGGAGCGAGAAATCGCAAGGCCGAGACCACTTCCCTCGATTCCCTCTGCGGTTGCCTGTCCGCGGACGAACTTGCCGAAGATCTCGCGCTGGAGCTCCGCGGGGATTCCGACGCCTTCGTCCTGAATGCTGACCCGGACGATGCTGTCTTCTCGTTCTCCGGTGACGCGGACGACGCCACCCTGGGGCGAATATTTGATTGCGTTCGAGAGCAGGTTCGCGACCACCTGCGCGAGGCGATTCGAGTCGCCGCGCACCGCAAGCGGGGTCGCCGGCAGCGACACGTCGAGCAGGTGTTTCGGGCTCTGCCCCGCAAAGACCTCCGCCTGCTCCCGAACGACGGAGCCGACGTCCACAAGCTCTTTCGCGATCGACAACTCCCCCTCCTCGAGGCGCTGGACGTCAAGAAAGTCGTTGACGAGGGCGGCAAGTCTCCTGGCCTGCGCTTCGATGATGCCGAGATACTCGCGTCGCTGCTCGTCGGTGACTTCCCGCTGACGCAAGACGGACGTAAAGCCGAGAACGCTTGCGAGGGGCGTCCTCAACTCGTGCGCCACGACGCTGACGAGCTCAGATTTGGCCTTCTCGCTCTCCCGCAGCCGTTCGTTCTGCGCCTCGAGCTCGCGCCGGCTCGCCTCGAGCCGCTCGGCCATTCTGTTGAACGCGTCCGTCAGCTCCTCGACCTCGCCGGAACCCTGGGGCTTGAGACGCGTCGCCAGGTCGCCGCCCGCGAGGCGCGCGGCGCCTTCCGCGACCTCCCGCACCGGGCGCGCGATCGACCGGGCGAGATAGAAACCGAACCCGGTGATCAGCAAGGCCGAAGCGATCAGGCCGGCCACCGCCGCAGCGATCGCCTCGTCGGAGCGACGCTGTGCGGCGGACGTCCGGGCGGCCGAAAGGGCGTTCTCGGTTGAGAGGAAATTCCCGAAGCGGCTACGGATGCCGGCGAGCTCCTCTGCCCCTTCGACCCTGACGATCACGGTTCGAGAGGCGGCGGGAGTCGTGCGCGCGATCTCGACCACGGGCTCCGCGTAATCGTTCACGTACTGATTGATTGCGGTGATGAGGCTTTCGGCCCTGCGCCGCTCGTCGGCGGTTGTCGAGGCGAGCCGCCGGAAGGCGTCGAGCCGTCCGGGAAGCGCGGCGCGGGCGCTCGTCCACGGTCTGAGCAGGTCGTTCTTGCCGGTGAGCACGAAGCCGCGTAGGCCCGTGTCGAGGTCGAGCATGAGCTTCTCGAGCTGGAGAGTCTGCGCGGTGACCGCCTTCGCGTGGCGCTCGCGCTTCGTTGCGTCATCGAGGGTCGTGACGGCGTAGACCAGGATCCCGAAGGCAGCCGCGACGAGTAATGCGAGCAGGGCGCTCCCGGCCATCAAGCGGGCCGAGAGCGACGCAGAGCGACGGTCAGTCCAGAACGCCATCGTCCTCGAGCAAGGCGACGGCGGCGTCACGGAGCTCGTTGGGGTCGAACGGCTTTGCAACGAAGCGGTCCGCACCGGCCTCGATCGCCGTCTCGTCCGAGTGGGACCAGGCGCTGATCACGATCACCGGAGTCCCCGCGAGATCGTCTGCGCGCCGTAGCTCCGCAAGCACCTCGAGGCCGCTTTGGCCTGGCAGCATCAGATCGAGCACGATCAAATCCGGCTGCGTTCTGTGGGCGAGCGCGAGCCCGCTCGGGCCGTCTGGAGCCTCGAAGAACCGATAGCCGTCACCGAGCGCCAGCCGCACGAGCGTGCGCAGGTTCGAATCGTCCTCGCAAATGAGGACCGTCTTGACGGCGGTCGGTTCGGGTCCGGAGCTCACGACGGGTCGGCGTCGGTACTCAGAGGTTGGCTCGTCCTTGGAAAAACCGCAACCCTCCTCGCAGCGACACCGAAGAAGTCCTTCGCGCACCGGGGCGCACCTCCTGTCCGAACCGGCCTAGACTCGGTTTCCGATGGCGGAGCGGCAAATCCTCGGGCTCGGCGGCGGGGGGTCGACCGAGGAGGAGACGCGGCGGTTGCTCGCCCACGTTGTCGGGCTCGCCGGCAAGTCCTCGCCGAAGGTCTGTGTCGTCCCAACGGCTGTGGGGGACGATGCCGGCCCTGTGCTGCGTCTCTTCGGCCAGCTACCGGAGGATGCGCGACCCTCCTACCTGCCGTTCTTCCCCTGGCCGCCGGACGACCTGCGCGGGTTCGCGCTCGACCAGGACGTGATCTTCGTCGGCGGCGGCAACACCGCGAACGCCCTAGCGATCTGGCGCGCGCACGGCTTCGACCGGATTCTGCGGGAGGCGTGGGAGAGCGGAATCGTGCTAACCGGCTGGAGCGCCGGGATGATCTGTTGGTTCGAGGCGGGAATCACCGACTCGTTCGGCCCGCAGCTCGAGGGCATGCGCGACGGGCTCGGCTTCCTCGGCGGCAGCGCTTGTCCGCACTACGACGGCGAGGAGCTACGGCGGCCGGTCTATACGAGGCTCGTCGCCGAAGGGTTCCCACCCGGCGTTGCCGCCGACGACGGCGTCGGCCTGCACTACGTCGGAACCGGGCTGATCGAAGCAGTGAGCGTGCGCGAGGGCGCCGGCGCCTACCGCGTCGTCGGGGACGGCGAGGAGCCGTTGCCGGTTCGGCTGCTCGGCTGAGTCACCGCGCGGCCGCCGCGCTCCTTCTGTGGGATGGACGTGTGGTGCGGATCGCGCGCCGACTGCTTGCCGGCGTGATAGACGGCGAAGCGCTTGCAGAGCGAGCCGGTCAAGAGCAGCGTGCCGGCGGCCGCGGCGCCCTCGCGGCGCCGCCCGGCAAGCGCCATCAGAGCTGTGCCCGCAAGCGTGCTCGCGGTCGCGAGCCGCGTGTACTTGCCTGCCTCGCCTTCGTGATAGACCGAGCCGACCAGCTTGCCGAGCCGCCACTCCATCAGCTTGGAAGCTGCGAGCTCGGCAACGCCGCCGATGATGCCAAGGCGGCGGGCCGGCCCGGCGTGCTCGGCCGGCGTCAGAATCGCCGCAGCGCCCCCTGCACTGGCGGAGGCGCTCGAGGCGAACAGGACGGGCAGCTCTCGTCGGGCTTCATGCCACGCCGGCACGACCGACTGCGCGACCAGCGCGCCTGTGTACGTCGCCTGGGCGGGACCGATCAGCCCGGCGAAGAACTGTGCGGTCACGCGCAGCCGTGGCATGACGCTGAACAGCTCGCACGCTGCGGCGACCGCGGTCGTCGCCGACTCCGCGGAGAAGATCCAGGTGCCCACGCTCATTGGCGACGTGACCTTGAAGACGCGGAGCATGTTCAGGAAGCGCAGCGGCCTGCCGAGGTCCTTGATCAGGAAGTAGGGACTGATCGCAGCGCCGGCAGCCGCCGCCGCGAGCGCCGAAACCCTGAGCCGGTGGTTGCCGGAAAGCTGCGCGCCCAGCGCGAGCAGGTCGGATGCGCCCGCGAGACCGCCGGTGAAGAAGTAGAGCGGGATGTCGGTTTCCCAGACCGGCTCCTTGATGATCGGCCGGCCGTAGTAGGAGAGCGCGTCGGTGGGCGAGGTGGCGCTCATTCCTCACCTCGGAGGAACGCGGCCGCGACCCCGACGGCCAGCGCGCCGGCGGCGACCGCGGCCGCGCCCCAGATCGTGCCCAGGTTCTTGGTCGGCACGATCGGCTGCGGCGGAAGCCCGTAGACCTCCGGCTCGTCAAGCAGCAGAAAGAAGGCACCGGCGCCGCCGATCCCGTCGTTCTCGTCCGCGAGGTAGAGGCGCGCCTCGGAGACGCCCGCCTCGACGAGGTCGCCGCAGCGCTCCCGGGCGCGCTCGACCAGCTCGTCCAAAGGGCCGAACTGGATCGAGTCCGTGGGGCAAGCCTTCGCGCAGGCGGGCTCCATCCCGTTTTGGAGCCGGTCGTAGCAAAGCGTGCACTTGTGCATGCCCCCGTCGCCGCCGAGCTCGCGCTTCGTGATCGCGCCCAGGCCGTCGCTTGCGACGGCCGTTTGGAGGACGTCCGGGCTTTGCCCGGACGTCCGTCCGGCCCCGGCTGGAGAAGACGCGGCGGCTCGTTCCCGCTTGCCGATCACCCCGAAGGGGCATGCCGTGACGCAGTAGCCGCAGCCGTTGCAGACGTCGTCCTGGATCACGACAGTGCCGAACTCGGTGCGGAAGATCGCCCCCGTCGGGCAGACGTCGAGGCAGCCGGCGTGGGTGCAGTGCTTGCACACGTCGGACTCCATCAGCCAGCGGAAGTCCTGCTTGCCCTGCTTGATCGGGTCAGGCGCCTGCTGCTCGATGAAGGCGACGTGGCGCCAGGTGTTCGCGTTCAGTTCGCCGGTGTTGTCGTAGGAGTGCCCGGTCCAGGCGAGTCCGTCCTCGGGAACGAGGTTCCACTCCTTGCAGGCGACCTCGCAGGCTTTGCAGCCGATGCAGACCGACGTGTCGGTGAAGAAGCCGAGCCGCGGCTGCGCCTCTGCCTCGTAGGTCTCGACGCCGTCGCCCGGCTTCACGCCTCGTCTCCGACCGTTCGTGGATAGCTCGCGACGAGCTCCGTCAGGGCCTTTCCGCGAGGCCGGCGCCCCGGCCGGATGTCGCAGGTGGCGGCCTTGACCTCCTGGATGTGGACGTTCGGGTCGAGTGCCACCGGAAAGAGATCGTTGCCGGAGTCGCCGGTCGTCAGGCCGCGTGTTCCCCAGTGGTAGGGGACGCCGACATGGTGGACCTTCCTGCCGTCGACCACGAGCGGCTTCATCCGCTCGGTGACCAGCACGCGGGCCTCGATCGCCGTCCGCGCGGTCACGATCGTCGCCCAGCCGCCGTGTTCGAGCTCGCGCTCGTCCGCCAGCTCGGGCGAGACCTCGCAGAAGAACTCGGGCTGCAGCTCGGCGAGGTAGGGAAGCGTCCGGGTCATCCCGCCCGCCGTGTGGTGCTCGGTCAGCCGGTAGGTCCAGACGACGTAGGGATAGGCGTCGCTCTCGGCGGGGTTGTAGGGATTTTCCCTGCGGGCGAAGAGCTGGCGCGTCGGGTTCGAGCGCTGCGAATAGAGGGGGTTGGAGAAAGGCGACTCGTGCGGCTCGTAGTGCGTCGGCATCGGCCCGTCCATCAGCCCCGCCGCAGCGAACAGCCAACCGCGTCCGTCGGACTGGAGGATGAAGGGGTGGTCGCCGGCGATCGCGTTCTCGGCTCTGGCGCCGTTCGGCGGAACGTACGTGGGGGGCTTCTCCTCCTGGAAGTCAGGGTTGTCGGCCCCCACCCATTTCTTCTGCGCCGTGTCCCACCAGACCAGCTTCTTGCGCTCCGACCACGGCTTGCCCTCGGGATCCGCCGAGGCGCGGTTGTAGAGAATCCGGCGGTTCAGCGGCCAGGCCCAGCCCCACTTCTTCGCGATCCAGTCCTGCTCTTGGCCGGGCACCTTGCGCGCGGGCTTGTTCTCCTCGTCCGCGTAGGAGCCGACGTAGAGCCAGCAGCCCGACGCCGTCGAGCCGTCGCTCTTCAGGTCGGCGTAGGTTCCGAGCGCCGAGCCGTCAGGGCCGACGCCGTTGATCTCCCGTAGCACCTGATCCGCGCTCGGGTCCTCGTATGGGCCGCTCGTCGCGTACTGCCAGGCCAACTCGAGCAGAGGCTTGTCGCGCGGGTCGTCCGAGTCCGCTAGCTTCTCGCGCAGCTTTCGCCCGAGGTGGTACATGAACCAGAGTTCGGAGCGCCGGTCGCCTTCCGGCTCGAGCGCCTTGAAGTGCCACTGGAGGAGGCGCTGGGTGTTCGTGAAGGCGCCGTCCTTCTCGACGTGTGCGGCAGCCGGCATCAGGAAGACCTCCGTGCCGATCTTTTCCGTCTCGAGCTCGCCGGTCTCGAGCTCCGGCGCGTCCTTCCAGAAAGAGGCGCTCTCGATCTCGTAGAGGTCGCGGACGACGAGCCAGTCCAGGCTCGCGAGCGCGAGCCGCTGCAGCTTCGCGTGAGAAGAGCCAACGCCCGGATTCTCACCGAGCAGGAAGAAGCCCGTGACCTTGCCGTCGAGCATGTCGAACGCGGTCTGATAGGTGGAGTGGTCGGCGTTGATCCTCGGCAGGTAGTCGAAGCAGAAGTCGTTCTCCTTGGTCGCGTGTTCGCCCCAGAACGCCTTCAGCTGGCTGGTGAAGAAGGCGTCGAGGTGACCCCACCACCCAATCGTGCTGCTGTGGTTGTCGATGTAGGTCGCGAGGTCCGTGTCTTGCTTGGCGTGCGGCATCGGCATGTAGCCGGGGAGGATGTTGTAGAGGGTCGCCATGTCGGTCGAGCCCTGGATCGAGGCGTGGCCGCGAAGGGCGACGATGCCGCCGCCCGGGCGGCCGATGTTCCCGAGTAGAAGCTGGACGATCGCCGCGGTTCGGATGTACTGGACGCCGACCGTGTGCTGGGTCCAACCGACCGAGTAGACGATCGCGCTCGTCCTTTCCCGGCCCGAGTTCTCGCAGAGGGCCTCGGCAACCTCGAGGAACTGCTCCTTCGTGCACCCGCAGACGCGGGAGACGAGCTCGGGCGTGTAACGGCGGAAGTGCTTCCTCAGGAGCTGGAAGACGCAGCGTGGGTGCTGGAGGGTCGGGTCCTCCTCCGGCGGCTCGCCGTGGACGAACTGGCCGGCCTGCGCGCCGTGCCCTGACTGCTCGCCCTTCGTGCCGCCCTTCGAGCGCTCACCCGCGGTCTCCTGGACCGGGAGGCCGGAGTAATGCCAAGTCGAGGTGTCATAGACACGTGCCTCGGGGTCGAACCCGGAGAAGAAGCCGTCGAGGTCCTCTGTGTCCTTGAAGCGCTCGTCGATGATCACCGGCGCGTTCGTGTAGTGCTTGACGTACTCGTCGAACCAGCGCTCGTTTTCGAGGATGTAGTTGACGACACCGCCGAGGAAGGCGATGTCGGTCCCGGCGCGGATCGACACGAAGAGGTTTGCCGCTGCACTTGTGCGCGTGAACCGCGGATCGACGTGGATCACCCTTGCACCCTTCAACCGCGCCTCCATCACCCACTGGAATCCGACCGGATGGTTCTCGGCCATATTCGAGCCCATGATCAGGATGCAGTCCGAGTTGGCCAGGTCTTGCTGGAAGTCCGTGGCGCCGCCTCGTCCGAACGAGGTCCCCAGACCGGGGACCGTGGAGCTGTGTCATATGCGGGCCTGGTTCTCGACCTGGACGATGCCGAGACCCATGGCCAGCTTCTTGATCAGGTAGTTCTCTTCGTTGTCCAAGGTGGCGCCGCCGAGCATGGCGATGCCCATCGTCCGGGCAAGCCGGTTGCCTTGCTCGTCCGCGTCCTCCCAGGTCGAGCGCCGGGTCTCGATCACGCGGTCGGCGATCATCTCCATCGCATCCTCGAGCGGCAGCTCCTCCCACCCGGTCCCGTACGGGCGCCGGTACTTGACCTTGTCGAGTCGCAGCGGGCTCGTGACGAGGCTCTTCGAAGCCGCGCCCTTGGGGCAGAGGCGGCCGCGCGAGATCGGGCTGTCCGGGTCGCCCTCGATCTGGTCGACCTTGCCGTCGCGGATATAGACGAGTTGGCCACAGCCGACCGCGCAGTAGGGACAGACCGACTTGACGACGTGCTGCGCGCCGTCGGTGCGCGGGCGAAGCCGCTCGGTTCGCCGCGACTGAACCGCCTTGCCCCGCCCCAGCGGGTCGCGCTCCGCGGCTTGTCTCAAGACGGGCCAGCGGGCGATGAGCTTGCCGACCTCCACCAAGCCTTTCCTATCGCAAGCGCGAGTACGTGAAACCGGCTGCGCCGGCGACCGCCGCGGCGGCGCCGACCGCTACCGCGGCGCGCGCCGCGGTGCGTAGTCGGCCCGGCCGCGGTCGTTCCGGCGCGGTGCGCTCCGGGTGCGAGCCAGGCGGCCCCGCCGGTCCGAACTCTCGTGCGAGCGCGAGCACCTGTGCGGCGTGCAGCGCCCGCCGGCCGGTGCCCGTCTGTTCGATCTGGCTGCGGCAGGAAAATCCGTCGGCGACGACGAGGGTCTCGGCCGGGACCTCGCGCACCTTCGGCAGCAGGACACGCTCGCCGCAGGCGATCGAGACGTCGTAGTGGCCGGTCTCGTAGCCCCACCCGCCGGCCATGCCGCAGCAGCCCGCGTCGAGCTCCTCGACCTCGACGCCCATCTTCTCCAGCAGCTCCTTCTCCCGATCGATGCCGCCGGTGGCCTGGTGGTGGCAATGGCCGTGGAGGAGCGCCTTGCGCCGGAGCGTGGGGGGTTCCCAGCCGCCGGCGTGCTGGGACATGAACTCGCTGAAGTGGTGTGTCTGCTTGCAGAGCCGCTGCGCGTCCTCGTCGTTCGGCCAGAGCTGCACGAGCTCGTCCTTGAAGACGGCCACGCAGCTCGGCTCGACGCCTACCACGGGCGTACCGGCGCGAATGTCGTCGCGGAGCCGGTCGAGCACGTTACGGAGGTAGGCCTCGGCCAGGTCGAGCATCCCGTAGTCGTAGAGCGGCCGACCGCAGCAGAGGTGCTCGCTCGGGATGATCACGTGAAAGCCGGCCTCCTCGAGCGCCTCGACCGCGGCAATCCCGACCTCGGGCTCGAGGTAGTTCGTGAATGTGTCGGCCCAGAGGATCACCCGCTTGCCGCCGCCGTCCGGCGAGGGGCGCGAGGCGAACCACGCCTTCAGTGTCACCGGGGCGAACGGCGGAATCTTCCGCTTCGGATGAATATCCGCAGCGAGCTTGAACGCTCGATCGAAGGGCGGTGTCTGTGTGAAGAAGTTCGCGACGGCGGGCAGCTTCGAGGCGAGTCGCGCGGCCTGGTCGATCAGCCCGAACGCGTATGCGGGCCGCGGCCGCAGCCGGCCGGCGTAGTGGTGCGAGAGGAACTCCGCTTTCAAGGTCGGCATGTCGACCGAGACCGGACAGTCGTTCGTGCAGCCCTTGCAGGAAAGGCAGAGGTCGAGCGCCTCCTTGACCTCCTTTGACCGGAAGCCCTCGAGCTCCTCGCCGTTCAGCATCTCCCAGAGCGTTCGCGCCCGACCGCGGGTCGTGTGCTTCTCCTCACGCGTGACCATGAAGCTCGGGCACATGACTCCGCTGTCGGTGCGGCGGCATTTGCCGATACCGACGCAGCGCGTGGTCGCATGCGTGAACGAGCCGTGATCGTTGGGGAAGGCGAAGTGCGTCTTCACCTTCGGCGGGCTGTAGTCCGTCCCGAGCCGCAGATTCGAGGTGATCGGATAAGGATCGACGACCTTGCCCGGGTTCAGCTTCCAGTCCGGGTCCCAGATCGACTTGAACTCGCGGAAGCCCTCGATCAGCTCGGGCCCGAACATCTTCGGCAACAGCTCCGCCTTCGACTGGCCGTCGCCGTGCTCGCCGGAGATCGAGCCGCCGTGGCCGAGGACCAGGTCCGCGGCCTCG
Source organism: Actinomycetota bacterium (assembly GCA_005884005.1). Lineage (GTDB taxonomy): Bacteria > Actinomycetota > Thermoleophilia > Gaiellales > Gaiellaceae > 13-2-20CM-68-14. The sequence goes on along the minus strand of VAWI01000023.1, from coordinate 7,070 downwards.
TCCAGGAAGGACCGGAAGGCCTTGATCCCGGGATCGCTCATCAGGTCGAAGTTCCAGCGCGCGTGCACGCAGCCGTTGCCGTAGTGGCCGTAGAGCGCGCTCTCGTAGCCGTACTTCGCGGCCAGCTTTCGGAGCTTGCGCAGGTAGCTGCCGAGCCGCTCGGGGGGCACGGCCGAGTCCTCCCAGCCCTCATAGGTGTCCGGCTTCCCGGGGATGAAGGCGGTGGCGCCGAGGCCCGCCTCGCGGACCTCCCACACGTGCGCGGCCTGCTCTTTGTCGTCGTAGAGCTTCATGTCCTTTGGCGCGCCCGCGCCCTTCTTGAGCTGCGACATCAGCTTGCGCGCCTTCTCCTCGGCCTCGTCCTTGGTCTCGCCGCCGAACTCGACGAGCAGGAAGCCGTGGCCGTCCGGAAGCATCGAGAGGTACTCGTCGTGGATGCCGACCACCTTCATGTCCTCGAGCAGGACGGCATCGACGCCCTCGCAGCCAAGCGGCTTCGCGTCGAGGACTTCGCACACATGGTCGGCTGCCTCGTACTCGTCCCCATAGCCGAGTACGAGCAGCGAGCGGTGCGGAGGCGCATGAACGAGGTTGACGGTCGCCTCGAGCACCATCGCGCAGGTGCCCTCGGTTCCCGTCAGGGCGGCGCCGACATCGAAGCCCCTCTCAGGCAGCAGATCGTCGAGGTTGTAGCCGGAGACGCGGCGCGGGATGTCCGGATAGCGCGCGCGGATCTCGTCTGCATAGCGGTCGCGCAGGTCGCGCAGCCTCGCGTAGATCTCGCCGCGGCGGCCGCCCTCGCCGACGATCTGCGCCAGCTCCTCGTCGCTGGTCTTGCCGACCTTCAGCCGGGTGCCGTCGTAGAGGAGGACGTCGAGTTCGTGAACGTTGTCCGACATCCGCGGGCCCGGGCCGTAGAACTGCGCCATGATCGAGCGGACTCCGCAGGAGTTGTTGCCGATCATGCCGCCGAACGTGCAGTGGTCGTGCGTGGAGGGGTCGGGGCCGAAGGTGAGCTCGTACTCGGCCTCGGCGGGTTTGCGCAGGTGGTCGAGGATCAGGCCCGGTTGGACGCGCGCGAGCCGCCGCTCGGGGTCGATCTCGACGATCTCGTTCAGGTACTTGGAGAAGTCGACGACCACGGCGACGTTGCAGCATTGGCCGGCGAGACTTGTGCCGCCGCCATGGGCGAGAACCGGCGCGCGGTACTCGCGGCAGACGCGCATGGTCTCGACGACTTCGTTCGTCGTCCGAGGGATGACGACGCCGATCGGCAGCTGCCGGTAGTTCGAGCCGCCGGTCGTGTAGAGCGCGCGGTCGCCGGGCCGGAAGCGGACCTCTCCCTCGACTGCGCTGCCGAGATCGTGCTCGAGGCCGCGGACGTCGACGTCCTCGAATGCCGTCGGCGGTGAGGCGAAGCGGCGGTCGGGGTGGGCCGGGACCCGCATCAGGCTGCGTACCGCTCGGCGTCGGCCCGCTTGAGCTCCAGCCCGTTACCGGGGCGCGAGCGGTCGGGCTCTAGCGCGCCGTCCTTCGGTTCGAGCACGCCGTCGAAGAGGGTGGGCTCGAGCCGGACGTGGTCGTGGAAGTACTCGAGATGGCGGAAGTTCGGTACCGCGCAGCAGGCGGCGACGCTGGCACTAGGCGCGCAGTGAGCGGATAGGTCGAGTCCGAACGCGGCGGCGAGCGCGCCCGCGCGCAGGAAGCCCGTGATGCCGCCGCACCGCGTCACGTCGGCCTGCAAACAGTCCACGCAGCCGTTGACGACGAGATTGCGGAAGTCGGCGGGAACGTACGCGTACTCGCCCGCAGCGATCTCCAGTCCGCCCGGGCCACGGTCGCGCAACATGCGCAGGCCCTCGAAATCGGCCGAGCTGACCGGCTCCTCGTACCAGGTCACGCCCCACTCGCGCGCGAAGCGCTCGGCCCAGCGGAGCGCCTGTTTCCGGGACAGCGCTCCGTTCGAGTCGACATAGAGCTCGGTCTCGTCGCCGATCGCCTGCCGAGCCGCGTCGAGCCGCTCTGGATCGCGTTGGGGCTCGCGCGAGACTTTCATCTTCACGCGGGGGACCCCTCGGTCGACCCAGCCCGAGAGCTGCTCGCGGATCCGGTCGAGCGAGTAGGAGGTGAAGCCGCCGCTCCCGTAGATCGGCGCTCGGTCGCGGGCGCGACCGACAAGATCGACGAGCGGGAGCTCGAGTAGCCGTGCCTTCAGGTCCCAGAGCGCCAGGTCGACAGCCGAGAGCGCGCAGAAGCCGATTCCCGGGCGGCCGGCGTTTCGCAGGGCTGCGCCCATCACCTCCCACAGCTCTCCGATTGCCAAGGCATCCCGTTCCTTGACGAGGCCGGCCAGCTTCTCCTCGACGAGCTTCCCCGCGGCTGCGGGTGCGTACGTATATCCGAGTCCCGTCATCCCGCCGGCGTGCAGCTCGACGACGACGATCGTGGTCGAGTCCCATTCGGCGGTGCCGTCGGACTCGGGCTCGTCGGTGGGGACCCTGTATGCGGAGATGCCGAAACTTTCCACCTTCACGGTGCTGCCCTGCCGGACTGTGGCCGTGCTCATCGTCCTGGAATGAGCTCTTCGAGCTTCTGCTTCAGGGACTCCTTCAGCATCGCGCCCCGATCCGGGTCGCCCGCCATGGCCGTCAGATAGTGGCGTGCCTGCTCGAAACTGATGTGCGGGGGCAGGGGCGGCACCTCCGGATCGGTCACAGCCTCGTAGAGGACCGGACGGTCGGCGGTGAGCGCCTCGTCCCATGCGGTCCCGACCTGGTCGGGGTCGTCGACGCGGATGCCGGTGAAGCCGAGCAGCTCCGCGTAACGCGCGTAGGGAAAATCGGGGAGCACCTGCGAGGCCTGGTACTTCGGGTCGCCCTCGAGCGCACGCTGCTCCCAGGTGACCTGGTTGAGATCGCGGTTGTTGAGAACCAGCACGATCAGCCGCGGGTCGCTCCAGCGCTGCCAGTACTTCGCGATCGTGATCAGCTCGTTCATCCCGTTCATCTGAAAGGCGCCGTCGCCGATCAGCGCGATCACGGGGCGGTCCGGATGCGCGAACTTCGCCGCAACTGCGTAGGGGACCCCGGGTCCCATCGTCGCAAGCGTCCCCGAGAGTGACCCCATCATTCCTTTGCGGAGCTTGATGTCCCGTGCGTACCAGTTCGCGGCCGAGCCGGAGTCGGCGGTCAGGATCGCCCCGTCCGGCAGGCGCTCCGACAGTTCGTAGAAGACACGCTGCGGGTTGACCGGATCGGCGTCGAGCATCGCGCGCTTCTCCATCAAGGTCCACCAGTCGCGGACGCCCTCCTCGATCTCCTCCCGCCAGGAGCGGTCCTGCTTGCGCTCGAGCTTCGGGAGCAAGGCTTTGAGCGTTTCCTTGGCGTCGCCGATGAGGTTGACCTCCATCGGATAGCGGATTCCCACCATCCGGCCGTCGAGGTCGATCTGGACGCCCCGGGCTTTGCCCTCCTTCGGCAGGAACTCCGAGTAGGGGAAGCTCGAGCCGACCATCAGGAAGGCGTCGCAGCCCATCATCAGGTCCCAGCTCGGCTTCGTCCCGAGCAGGCCGATCGATCCGGTCACGAACGGCAGGTCGTCTGGCAGAGCAGCTTTGCCGAGCAGCGCCTTGGCGACGCCGGCACCGAGCGTCTCTGCGGTCTCGACGACCTCGTCGGCCGCATGCATCGCGCCCTGGCCGATCAGCATCGCTACCTTCTCGCTCTCGTTCAGCACGGCGGCCGCGCGCTCGAGGTCGCCGTCCTCGGGCACCACCTTCGGTCGCGAGTAGCCGATTCCGGAGTGGACGGTGCCGTGTTGGTGCGGCGGCGACTCGACCGCTTTTTCTCCGGCGAGGTCGTTCGGGACGACGATGCAGGTGACAGTGCGCTGGTCGAGGGCGATGCGCACGGCTCGGTCGACGAGATGCCGAATCTGGGCCGGGTCGGTCGCCATGTGCACGTACTCGTGCGCGACGTCCTTGAACAGCGTTGTCAGGTCGACCTCCTGCTGATAGTCGCCTCCGAGCGCCGTCATCGCTTGTTGGCCGACGATCGCGACGACGGGCTGATGGTCGAGCTTCGCGTCGTAGAGGCCGTTCAGAAGATGAATCGCTCCCGGCCCGGAGGTGGCGATGCAAACTCCGACCTCGCCGCTGAACTTCGCGTGGCCGCAGGCCATGAACGCGGCCATCTCCTCGTGACGGACCTGAATGAACTCGGGATTGCCGCCCGCGCGGTCGAAGGCGCCCAGGAAGGCGTTGATCCCGTCGCCGGGGTAGCCGTAGATCCGGTGGACGCCCCACTCGGTCAGCCGCTCGAGGACGTAGTCAGCGACCAGTTCGGCCATGTCGTTTCCTTCCTTTCGCCTGCGCCTCGCTTGCCCGGCTGGTTCTTGCCCGTAGCCTTCGAGGAGAATCTTCGTACTACGACGTTTGTCCCCGAGGCTCGTTTGGCGAAACGCGGAGGCCGAGCACATCGGGGCGGTGGTAGTGGCCCGCCGGGTCGAAGCGCTGGCGTTCCTCGTCGAGGCGTTCCGGGCTGAGCGCTGCATAGAGGATTCCCTCCTCGCCGTAGAGAGGACCCGCGAGGTAGGAGCCGTCGGGGGCGAGAATCGCGCTGCCGCCGCGGCCTACGAGCTCGATCCCATCGAGCAGCTTCGCGAGCGGAAAGTCTTCCGGGTAAGAGGACGCCCGCTGGAAGTGGCTCGGGCTGACGACGAACGCCCGAGCCTCGCGGGCGATGTGGATCAGCGTCGGCTGCCAGCTGTCGCCGTCGTCGGCAGTCGACGCGATGTAGATCTCGACGCCGGACTCGTAGAGCGCGAAGCGTGCGAGCGGCATGTAGTTCTCCCAGCAGATCAGGCCGCCGATCCTGCCGATTCCGGTCCCGATCGCCCGCAGGCCCTCGCCGTCGCCCTGGCCCCAGACGAGCCGCTCGTGGTTCGTCGGTACGAGCTTGCGGTGCTTCAAGGCGAGCGAGCCGTCGGGAGCGTGGTAGAGCAGCGTGTTGTAGAGCGTTCCCGGCCGCTCAGGGTCGCGCTCCGTGACGCCGGTGACGAGCCAGACCTCGTTCTCGCGCGCGATCTCTCCGAGCCGGTCTGCGGCTTCGCTCGGAATCTCGAGCGATTCGCGGGCAAGGAGGGCGAAGGCCTCCTTCGCGCCCGGCTCGGCCCAGCCGGCGAGCGCGCGCGCCCAGGCGGATGACGGATACGCAGGGATGAAGGCCTCCGGAAAGACGAGCAGCTTCGCGCCGTTACCGGCGGCCTCGGCGGCGAGGCGCCCGAGCTTCTCGATCGTCGCGTCCCGGTCCAGGATGACGGGCTCAGCCTGAACGCACGCGACGGTAACGGGCGCCTTCATCGACCAATGCTTAACACAGGCGCAAAGCGCGCTTAACGGGCCTGCAACGGGGCCGAGTTATAACCGGGCGATGAGCTCGCGCGGGCAACTGCTGCCGGGGGCTGCGCTTGGCGCGGCGAGTGTGCTCGGAGGCGTGGTGTCGCTGGTCGGCGCGTCGGCCTTTGGCATCGGCGGCACGACGACGACCGTGCGCCAGGTCCAGCCCGCTGTCGGCGGCAGCTCGCCGACCTCCTTCGAGACCGCGAGGCCCGGCAGGGCGATGACGATCAACCAGATCTTCCGCCGGGACGCGCCCGGTGTCGTGCAGGTGACCTCCACGCAGGTGATCACCACGAACACCGATCCGTTCGGCTTCGGCTTGCCTCAGACGCAGAGCCAGAAGGCCCTCGGCTCCGGCTTCGTGATGGACAAGGCCGGCCACATCGTCACGAACTACCACGTCGTCGCCGGCGCGAGGTCGGTCGAGGTCAGCTTCTCGAACAGCGACAACATGAAGGCCCGAATCGTCGGCTCCGATCCGTCGACCGATCTGGCCGTCCTGCAGATCGATGCCCGCTCCCGAGCTCTGACCCCGCTCGCATTCGGCAATTCGGACCGCGTGCGCGTCGGCGATTCCGTCGTCGCGATCGGCAATCCGCTCGGCTATGACCGCTCCGTGACCGCCGGGATCGTGAGCGCGGTCCAGCGGGCGATCAGCGCTCCGAACCAGTTCCCGATCGACCACGTGATCCAGACGGACGCGCCGATCAACCACGGCAATTCCGGCGGACCACTGATCAACTCCAGCGGCGAGGTGGTCGGCGTCAACGCCCAGATCGCCACCGGTAACACCGGCAGCGACGGCAACATCGGCATCGGCTTCGCGATTCCGATCAACACCGTGCGCACGGTCGTCGCGCAGCTGATCACGAAGGGCAAGGTCGACCACGCCTTCATCGGCATCACGGCGAAGCCGGTCACGGCGGAGATCGCCCACCTGTTCAGGCTCCCTGCAGAGAGCGGCCTCTTGGTCGCCACCGTGCACCCCGGCAGCGGCGCGGCTACTGCCGGGCTCCACGCGGGCACCGACACCGCGGTCGTCTCCGGCGAAAGCTGGCCGATCGGCGGTGACCTGATCGTCTCTGCGGACGGCGTCCCGCTGAGCTCGGTCGACCAGCTTCGCGACCTGATCGCGGCGAAGCGTCCCGGCCAATCAATCTCACTCGTCGTCTACCGCGGCACCCAAAAGCTCACCCTCAACGTCAAGCTCGGGCGGCAGCCATCTTCGGGCTGATCGCCCAGAAAGGCCCCTGACCCCTGGGGCCGCGCTCCCGCGCCACCAGCCGTTGCCAGCACGGCGTGCGGGAGCGCTTACTGGAGGGCCCGATGCCTGCCCGGGCCCTCCAGTCTTTTCTGCGCAGCAGAAAAGACTGGAGGGAATTTGGCCGCGCGCAGACCCTCGCCGCCTGCGGCGGCGAGGCCTTCACGCACCGGGTCCCGCGTCGAACTCGTAGTTAGGGACGGCTCGTTCGGCCGCGTTCGGGCGGCGTTTAGCCTTCGGCTCTTGATCGAGCAGCGTTTTGGCGAGAGTCCGCCTTTTTCCATCGGGGTTGAGGAGGAGGTGATGATCCTCGACGCCGGGACGCTCGCGCTCGCGCCTGCCGTCGAGCTGCTGATCGGCGAGTCGGAGAAGCTCGACCTGCCCGGCCGGCTCAAGACCGAGCTCTTCGCG
>VAWI01000040.1 GCA_005884005.1 Actinomycetota bacterium | reverse complement strand
ATCGCCGAGAAGCTCGACCGGCCCTGCTCGTCGAGCGCGCAGACTTCGCCGTCGAGCACGCAGTCCGGCGTCTTGACCGCCTTGGGGATCTCCTTGGCCACTTGCGCGAAGCGCTGCGTCAGGTCGTTGCCCTGCCGGCTCATCAGCTTCGCCTCCCCTTGTGACACGCGCGCGACGGCGCGAAAGCCGTCCCACTTGACCTCGAAGAGCCAGCCCGGCCCCTTCGGCACCTGCTGCTCGAGCGTCGCCAGCATCGGGCTGTACTCGCGCGCGGGCCGCGCCTGTTCGGCAGCGTCCTCGCGCTTCTTGAGCAGCAGCCAGTTCTTCGGATCGCCGTCGAGCTTCGCCGGCACGAGCGTCCAGGTTCCGTCGAGCCGCTTGCCGTGCAGGCGGACGGTCAGACCGCCGTCTCTCTTCTCCTCCACGAGCTCGTAGGTTCCGCTGTCCCAGATCTCGACCGTGCCGGCGCCGTACTGGCCCTTCGGGATCTCGCCCTCGAAGCCCGCGTAGTCGAGCGGGTGGTCCTCGACGTGGACGGCGAGGGCCCGCTGGCCCGGCTCGAGCGGCACGCCCTTCGGCACTGCCCAGCTCGCGAGCGCGCCGTCCCGCTCGAGGCGGAAGTCGTAGTGGAGCCGGCGCGCGTCGTGGCGCTGGACGACGAAGATCGGCTGCTTGCCTCGTTTCTTGGTCTTGCCGAAGGGCTCCGCAGTCTTCTTCGGGTCGCGCTTGCGCCGGTATTGCTTCAATTTTTCAGCCGGCATGGCCTGGGTCACTTCACGGCAGTTTTGTGGGGGCAGTTTTGTGGGGCGAGAACGAGCCGCATATCACTTGCTAGTCGGGTTAGTAGGCGCAAACACCCTTTCTGCCTCGTTTTTCGGCCTGTGGTCAGTCCGGGGATAACTCTGTGGATTCTGTGGATTTACGGGGCTTTCACAATTTCAAGCGTCCCAAGCGACCGGAAGCGGTCGCGCCGTCTGCGCCGGAGATCGTCGCTCGAGAGGCCGACCAGCTCGTCGAGCGACTCGCCGATCGAATCCTTCAGAAGGGTCGCGGAGGCATCGGGATCCGTGTGCGCTCCCTCGCTCGGCTCGGGCACGATCGCATCGATCACACCGAGTTCCAGGCAGTGGCCGGCATCCGGCTTGAAGGCGGCTGCGGCCTTCTGCGCCTCGCCCGCGTCGCGCCAGAGGATCGCAGCGCACCCCTCCGGTGAGATCACGGAGTAGATCGCGTTCTGCTGCATCAGCACGCGGTCGGCGACAGCGATCGCGATCGCTCCGCCTGAGCCACCCTCGCCGATGATGCAGGAGACGATCGGCGAGCGCAGCCGCGTCATCACCGCCTGCGAACGGGCGATCATGCCGCCCTGCCCGTGCTGCTCGGCGGCTACGCCTGGGTAGGCGCCAGGCGTGTCGACGAGCGTGATCAACGGGAAGCCGTGCCGATCGGCCAGCTCCATCACACGCATCGCCTTCCGGTAGCCCTCCGGATAGGCCATGCCGAAGTTCCGCTTCGACCGCTCCTGGATGTCGCGTCCCTTCTGGTGTCCGATCAGCGCGACCGTACGGCCGTCGAAGCGGCCGAGGCCGGTGACCAGCGCCGCGTCATCGGCGCGGCCACGGTCGCCGTGAAGCTCGACGAAGTCCTCCAACATCCGTTCGACGTAGTCGAGCGTGTACGGCCGGTCGGGATGACGGGCAAGCTCGACCGAGCGCCAGATCTGCTCGTCGCTCGGCTCGGCGACGATCCGGTCGAGCTGCCGCTGAAGGCGCTCGAGCTCGCCAGAGAGGCGCGCGCCGCGCAGGAGCGGCAGGCTGCGGAGCCTGTTCAGCCGCTCGCGGAGCTGGACCTCGGCCTCACCCGGCATTGCCGAAGAGCCGCAGCAGCCGCGCGACGTAGTCCTTGAGCTCGGGGCGCGGGACGATCGCATCGAGGTGCCCGAAGCGGTAGTTGGACTCGGCGAGCCCGAAGTCGTCCGGCAGCTTTTCTCTGGTCGTCTGCTGAACCACCCGCGGCCCTGTGAACGAGAGCAGCGCGCCGGGCTCGGCCACGATCACGTCGCCGAGACTCGCGAAGCTCGCGAGCACGCCGGCCGTCGTCGGGTGGGCCATGATGCTGATCATCGCGCCGCCCGCGTCGTGCAGATCCTCGACGGCGCAGACCGTCTTCGGCAGTTGCATCAGCGAGAGGATTCCCTCCTGCATGCGCGCGCCGCCCGAAGCGGTGACGGAGACGAGTGGCACCTGATGATCAGCCGCTGCCTCGCACGCGCGCGCGAACTTCTCTCCGACCACCCGGCCCATCGAGCCGCCCATGAAGGCGAAGTCCATCACGGCGAGCTCGACCGGTGAGTCGTCGAGGGTCGCCTGTCCGATCACCATCGCGTCGCCCAGGCCCGTCGCGACCTCCGCCTCGGCCAAGCGCTCGGTGTACGGGCGCAGATCGAAGAAGCCAAGCGGGTCGTCGGAGCGGAGGTCGGCTGCTTCCTCGGCGAAGCTGCCTTCGTCTGCGAGGAGCGCTATGCGCGCGCGGGCCCGCATCGGGAAGTGGTGGCTGCACTGCGGGCAGACGTTCAGGTGCTGCTCGAGCTCGTCGTCCCGGTAGTGCGAGCCGCAGCCCGGGCACGTGTTGGGATGTGGCCTCCCGTCGGTTTGCGGCGGCGCGTGCTTGTGCTCGATTGAGACGTCTATACGGGCCGCCATAAGCGCTTGAGTTTAGACCTGTGACCTTCGGCCGCGGTTACACGTCCCCAAGCTTGCGGCACCTCGGGTCATCGGTGCGCGGACTCCGCGGCCGAGCAGCGCCGGCGCTGCGGTCCTCTTCGTGATCCTGGCCGTTCAGTTCCTGGGCGCCGGGACCTGGTGCAACCGGAGAGCACGTGTCCGACGCGCAGGGCGCCCGAAGGCGCCCTGCGCGCTGGCTCAACTACAAACGCGGCCTAGCTATTCGCCGCAGCGGCGAGGTCGGGCAGCAGGTTCGCCGCGTTCGGCGTCCCGAGGCCCGTCGTCGGATCCCACCCGGGCGACGCGCTGTAGAAGCCGCTGTCGCCCTCCACGTGGTTGTCGCCGACGGTGACGTCGAAGAAGTCGTCGGCGTAGATGGCCGGATCGAAGGCCAGGTCGTACAGCAGCGGATTGATCAGACCCAGGCCGTGGCCCGCGATCTGGGCGGCGATTGCCACGAGCCCCGCCCACTGCGGCGCGGACAGTGACGTTCCGCCGATGTCGTACCAGCCTGTGCTGCATGGCGCGGTGCCGCAGAACAGACCGCTGTTGCCGTCGGGCGGCAGCGTGATATAGACCAGCGCGCCGGTGCGCGAGTTGGCCTGCAGGCCGATGTCCGGCACGCCACGCGCGGTCGACGGGATCGCGGTGCTACCGGCGGGCAGCAGGTTCTGATAGTCGGGCCGCGAGAACACATGGCTGAAGCCGCCGCCTGTGGCGACGCCGGCTGCAGGCCTGGACCAGACCACCTCCGCCTGGCCGGCAAACGCGCCCTGGCATTGCACCGGCGGGGAGACGCTGTCGACGGTGCGCGTGGTCGTGTTGTTCGGATCGGTGCACAGCGACGTGCCGCCGACGCCCGTGACGAGCGGATCGGAGGCCGGCCACTCGACCGTCGGTGTGGGGATCGTCGAGCCGCCCTTGCCAACGGGCGACTTGCGGTCGTTGGCCGTCCCGGTGTCACCCGAGGAGCCCAGCACGCTCACGCCGTTGGCGGCCGCGGCCTTGAAGGCGTAGCGCAGGTTCTCGAGCGACTGCGTGCTGCCGAACGCGTCCTCGGCCGAGGCGAAACTCTGCGAGATCACGTCCGCCAGGTGGTTGTCGACGACATACTTCTCGGCCGCCATCATCTGCGGGAAGCCCTGGACGCCGAGCGTCTCGGCCGTCGGCGTGTGGACAAGCAGGATGTTCGCCCCCGGGGCAATCGCGTGCGAGGTCTCGACGTCGAGCGCGACCTCGAGCGCCCACGCGCTCTTGTCCTCCTGGCCGGTGCCGTTGCTGTTGGACGGCGGGGCCTTCGTCGCCGGCGAGCCCTGCAGCGTCAGCTCGCTGAACTTCGGCATGCCTGGCGTACACGTCACGCCCTCTTCGCCGCACATCGGCGCGAGCCCGAACTGCTGGTTGAACACGTGCAGGTCGTGGGCCATCGTGTCGCTGCCGTACGAGTCGACGATCGCGATCGTGCGGCCCGTGCCGTCCTTTCCACCCGCGTACAGCGGCAGCAGGTTGTACGACACCCGGATGGCTTGGGGCGCGAAGCAGCGCCGACCGGCCGAGGCGCATTGCGCCTGCGTCGGCGGCGTCTCGGACTTCGAGACCTGTTCATAGTCGCTCACGGTCGGATGCGGGACCGGATAGGCGACCTGCGCGCCTCCCGATCTCGTCAAAGCCCCGGCGAGCAAAGCGAGACTCGCGAGTACAAGAGCGAGCATGCTCGCGATGAGCAGCTTTCGCTTCATGGATAAGCCCTCCTCTTCCCCTTCTCACAGGAACCGCCGCAGTATGCGGCGGCAAACGAACGCTATTTGAGATATCGAAAGATTGTCAATCAGGGGCCATACCACCCGGCCATGGCTGGGGTCAGACCCCGGACATGGGCGAAACGGACGGCGGAAGCCCGTCCTCGACGAAAGCCCGCAACCTCGAGCGGGCCACAGCCGGGTCGGAGCTGAACAGCTTGAGCAATCGTTCGAGATCGAGGAAGGGCGCCGGCGAGGCCCAGCCGATCGAGCCGGCGTAGCTACTCCACCGCCAGTCCGCCGGACGCACGCAAAGGCCTGCGCGTACCGGATTGAGAGCGACGTACCGAATCACCTCGAGAAGATGCGCCTCCGTCTCGACGAGCTTGGTGTGGTAGCGGTTCCGCATGAGGCCGCCAAACTGTCCGTGCGAGTCGTTGAAGGCCTGCGCATGCATGCTGTTGAGCCGCTGCATTCCCGCGGCGAGGTTCGGCTCTGGAGTCGTCACGACGAGGTGGTAATGCGTCCCCAGCAGGCAGTGCGAGAGACATGACCAGTCGCATCGTCGTACGACGTCATCGAGCCTGTACTCGAACCAGCGACGGTCGTCGTTCTCGGCGAAGAGCATGCGGCCGAACGTGGAGTTCGCGCTCACGTGGTAGGTGGCACCACTCGCCTGAATGCGTGGGGGCCGTGGCATTAGTCCACGGTAGGCACCTACGAGCGCCGCCCCCACGCCGCGCGCGGAGATTGACACACGCGCGGCACCGAATCGTCGCGTTAAGCCACGTCCGGGGTCTGACCCCGAACGTGGCGGTTTGCGACACTCTCCGGCGTCGGTAACAACCATGGCCGGGGTCTGACCCCGACAGATCCGGCCCGGACACGTTCAGGCCGCGAACCTGCGAATGGGGATCCGGGCGCCGCCGCATCGCTCGTCCCTCACCAGCCAGGGCCGGGGTCTGACCCCAGGCGAGGCGGTTTGAGACACCCTTCGGCGTCCGCAAGGGGCACGGCCGGGGTCAGACCCCGGCCATTGCGAAAAGAGACTTGTTAGTCCTCGAACTTGCGCACCACGATGCAGGCGTTGTGCCCGCCGAAGCCGAACGAGTTCGAGACCCCGACGGTGATCTCGGCCTGCCGCGCCTCATTCGGGATGTAGTCGAGGTCGCACTCGGGATCCTGCTGCTCGTAGTTGATCGTCGGCGGCAGCATGCCGCGCTCGACGGCGAGCACTGTGAAGACCGCCTCGACCGCGCCGGCGGCGCCGAAGCAGTGCCCGGTCGCGCCCTTCGTCGAGGAAACGCCGACCTTGGCAGCGTTCTCCTCGCCCAAAGCCTTCTTGATGACCAGCGTCTCGCTGGCGTCACCGAGCGGCGTCGAAGTCGCATGCGCGTTCACATAGCCGACCTCGCTCGGGTCGACCCCGGCGTCCGCCAGCGCCATCCGCATCGCGCGTGCCGGGTTTTCGCCGGTCGGGTCGGGCTCCGTCATATGGGCAGCGTCGGAGGAGACCCCATAGCCCACCAGCTCGCCGTAGATCTTCGCGCCCCGCTCGCGCGCGCGCTCGAGCTCTTCGAGCACGAGCACCGCGGCCGCCTCGCCCATCACGAGGCCGTCGCGCGCCGCGTCGAACGGGCGGGATGCCGCCTGAGGATCGTCGTTCCGCCGCGACAGGGCCCGCATCGCGTCGAACCCCGCGATCCCGACCGGCGTGATCGGCGCCTCGGTCCCGCCCGCGAACATCACATCCGCCCGGCCGAGTTGGATCGCATCGGCCGCGTCACCGATTGCCATGTTCGAGGCCGCGCAGGCCGTGCACTCCGACATCAAAGGCCCCTTCGTCCCAAGCTCGATCGAGACCCAGCCGGCGCCCATGTTCGGGATGATCGAGGGGATCGAGAACGGATTGACCCGATCGGGGCCGCGCTCCTTCAAGACGTCGTAGCAGTCCTGGAACGACTTCAACCCGCCGATGCCGGTCGCGATCGACGCGCCGATGCGCTCCTCCTCGCCTGCGATCGTCACGCCCGAGTCCTGCTCGGCCTGGCGCGCGCTCGCGAGGATCATCTGCGCGAAACGGTCCATCCGCCGCGCCCGCTTTCGGTCGATCCAGGTGGTCGGATCGAAGTCCTTGAGCTCGCAGGCGAAGTGCACGCCGTAGTCCGTATGGTCGAACGCCGTGATCTCAGCGGCGCCGGACTCCCCGTCGACGAGGGCTTGCCAGGACGACTCGACGTCGTTCCCGAGCGGTGAGACCAGGCCAAGGCCCGTGATCACCACACGCCGGCGCCCGTTGAGCGAAAAGTCGGTACTCACATTCCTAGCCCGCCGTCGACGAGCAGCACCTCCCCTGTGATGAAAGCGGCCGCGTCGGAGCAGAGGAAGCGTACTGCGCCGGCCACATTCTCCGGGTCGCCGAGCCGGCCAAGCGGCGTGTTCTGCAGCATCAGACCGCGCATATCCTCCGAGATCTCGTCGGTGAGCCTCGACGTGATGTACCCCGGAGCGACGACGTTCGCACGCACGCCGCGGCTCCCGAGCTCACGCGCGAGCGCCTTCGTGAAGCCGATGATCCCGGCCTTCGACGCCGCGTAGTTCGTCTGGCCGGGGTTGCCGTGCAGCCCGACAACGCTCGAGACGTTGACGATCGCACCGGCACGCCGCTTCATCATCGGCCGCGCTGCCGCCCGGCAGGTATAGAACACCGACGAGAGGTTCGTCTCAATCACGTCGCGCCAGTCCTCGTCCGGCATCCGGGCGAGCAGCCCGTCGCGCGTGAGGCCCGCGTTGTTGACGAGGATGTCGAGCTCTCCCGCATCTTCGACCAGGCGAGCTGCTTCTTCGGCGTTCGAGACGTCGGCCTGAACCGCCCGGCCGCCCGCCTCCTCCGCGACCGTCTCGGCCTCGTCCTTGCCGGAGCGGTAGCCGACGACGATCGACGCGCCCGCATTGGCCAGCTCGAGCGCGATCGCGCGGCCGATCCCTCGCGACCCCCCGGTGACGAGCGCGTTCTTGCCTTCTAGCGATGCGAACTCCGCCACTTACGTCGTGGCGAGCTCGTCCTCGAGCTTCTTCAGGCCGGCCAGGTTGTTGACCGGGATCGCCTTCGCGGTGTTGTCGATCCGGCGCAGTAAACCGGAGAGCACGTTGCCAGGCCCTACCTCGACGAACGTCCTCACTCCCTCCCGCGCGAGCTCGCTTGCGGCCTGCGTGAACTTGACCGGCGCGGTCAGCTGCTCGACGAGCAGGCCGGCCATGCGGTGAGCGGGCTCGATCTTGGCCGTCACGGTCGACATGAACGGCGCCGTCGGATCGTTGAACTTGACCCGGTCGACCGCCGGCTTCAGGCGTTCGGCAGCGTGTGCGACGAGCGGGCTGTGGAAGGCGCCGGAGACCCGCAGCTTGACGGCACGCCGCGCGCCTTCGTCCACCGCCTGATCACAGCACTCGTCAACGGCCGGATTTTCGCCCGAGACCACGACCTGGCCTGGGCAGTTGTAGTTGGCCGGCCAAACCCCGATGATCTGGCGACAAAGCTTCTCGACGACCGGGTCTTCCAGGCCGAGGATCGCCGCCATCGAGCCGGGACGCTCACGAGCAGCCTCCGCCATCGCGAGCCCGCGCTCGCGGACGAGCGCCAGCGCCTCTTCGGTCGAGAGCGCGTTCGCAGCCGCGAGCGCCGCAAACTCCCCAACAGAATGCCCAACGACGTAGTCCGGTTCGATCCCGCGCGCCTTCAGCGCCGCGAGCACAGCGAGACTGGTCGCGACGAGCGCCGGTTGCTGCACGGCGGTATCGACGAGCTCGTCCTCGTGCCCCTCGAAGCAGAGGCGCTGAAGATCGAGGCCGGAAGCCTCACTGCCGATGCGGAAGACCTCCATCGCTTCCGGGAACGCCTCGGCGATCTCGCGGCCCATGCCGGCTTCGAGGGAGCCTTGCCCGGGGAAACAAAAGGCTATCGGGCCTCTCATCTCATTTCCTCCCGTTCGTCGTCCATTCGATCAAACCAGAGCCCCACGTGAGGCCCGCGCCCATACCGGTCATGAGCACGAGCGAGCCCTCCTGAAGACGTCCCTCCACCTGCGCGTCCGCCAGCGCTAGCGGAATCGAGCCGGAGGACGTGTTTCCGTAACGTTCGACATTGACCACGATTTTCTCCTTCGGGATCCCCAGCTTCTCGGCCGCGTGGTCGATGATCCGGACGTTCGCCTGGTGCGGGATGTAGACGTCGACGTCGTCGATACTCTTGCCGCACTCGGCGAGCACCTTCTCCGCCGAGGTGACGAGCACGCGGGTCGCAAACTTGAAGACTTCCCGCCCGTTCATTTGCACGTAGTGCTTCCGCTCGGCGACTGACTCGGCGGAAGCGGGCGTTCGCGAGCCGCCGGCCGGCAGGTAGAGCTGCGGCCCGCCCGACCCGTCCGCGCCGAGCTCGAAACCCAAGAAGCCGCCTTCGGAGACCCGCTCGAGCACGACCGCGCCTGCGCCGTCGCCGAACAGAACGGCGGTGCCCCGGTCGCTCCAGTCAAGGATCCGCGAGAGGACGTCTCCCCCGACGACAAGTGCGTGCCGCGACAGCCCGGCAGCGACCATCCCGTAACCCTGGGCGACGGCGTACATGAAGCCGGTGCAGCCCGCAGAGAGGTCGTAGGCCGCGGCATCCGGAGCGCCTAGCTCGTCCGCAATGATCGCCCCCGCGGAGGGAAACGCCATGTCAGGCGTCACCGTTGCGACGATGACGAGGTCGACCGTTCCGGCGTCAAGACCCGCCTGCTCCAGCGCATCACGTGCGGCGGGCAGCGCCAAGTCGGAGAGCGCCTGATCGTCCGCGGCGACCCGCCGCTCACGGATTCCTGTGCGCTCGACGATCCACTCGTCGGACGTGTCCATCATCTGCGAGAGCTCGTCGTTCGTGATCACGTGCTCGGGCGCGTAGGCGCCGATGCCCGTGATCGAGATCGCGCCGTTCGCCTTTCCGATCACGACTGCTCCACCGCGAAGGTCAGTGTTCCGCGGGCGGCGAGCTGACCGTCGACCGTCGCCCGCGCCCTTCCCTTGCCGATTGGGCCCCGCACCTGTTCGAGCCTGCATTCGAGCTCGAGCTCGTCACCCGGCTCGACGATCCGCTTGAAGCGGGTGTCGTCGATGCCGGCGAAGAGTGCGATCCGGCCTCGGTTCTCCTCCTCGGAGAGAACGGCTACCGCGCCCGTCTGGGCCATCGCCTCGACGATCAGGACGCCGGGCATGACGGGCCGGCCCGGAAAGTGGCCGCGGAGATACCACTCGTCCGCGCGCACCAGCTTGCGGGCGACCACGCGCTCGCCCGGCTCCAGCTCGAGCACCTCGTCGATCATCAGGAAGGGCTCACGGTGCGGCAGGATCGTCTCGATGGCGGCGCGGTCGAGGGGTAGTGCGATCGTCACGCCACGTCGCGCTTCAACCGTGTACGCAAGCCCGCACGCGCGCGATGCGCGTAGCACTTCGCCGTCCCGACCGGCATGTCGACGGCCTCGGCGATCTCCGCGAACGAAAAATCGAGCGCGTCCTTCAGCACGACGACCTTGGCCTGGTCGGAGGAGATTCCGGCGAGACCCGCATTGAGCTCCGACCGGAGCTCGGCGAGATCCGCCTCGCGCGCGGGATCGGCGTCGTCGGCGACGCGCTCGTCCTCGTGGAGGGGCTCGCAGCGGCGCACGCGCTGGCGCGCGGCGACGTCCCGGCAGGTGTTGACGACGAGCCGGTGGAGCCAGGTCGAGAACTGCGATTCGCCGCGGAACTGGCCGATCCGCACGCAGAGCTTGGCGAGTGACTCCTGAGCAGCGTCGCGGGCGTCCTCGGGATCGGCGAGCAAATGACCGGCGAGGCGCTCGACCTTCGCCGCGTGGCGCTCGCAAAGCGCCTCGAGCGCTCGCTTGTCACCGTCTTTTGCTCGTTTGACCAGGATCGCATCGCTCAGCTTCTCGTAGACGAGCGGCCTCTCGGACCGCGTTGTCTGCGGAATCTGACGGCGCTTGCGCAGGGAGGGTTGCACGGCGGCGTTAGTCTAGTTGCCGGTGGAGGACACGCCGACGCGCGAGGCGGTCGTTCCGCGCCTGCGAAGCCGCTTCGGACGCGAATACACGTACGTCGAGAGTTGCGCCTCAACGCAGCGTCTCTTGCCGCCGGACGCGCCCGAGGGGGCCGTCGCCGTCGCAGACGAGCAGACCGAAGGCCGTGGCCGGCTCGGCCGGCGCTGGGAGGCGGCTGCGGGCACGAGCGTCCTCTGCTCCGTGCAGCTGCGGCCGGCGGTCGGCGCGACCCACTTTCCGGAGTTGACGGTGGTCGGCGCCGAGGCCTGCGCCGAGGCCATCCGTACCGTGACAGGGCTCGAGCCGGCGCTGAAGCACCCGAACGACGTCCTGATCCGTGGCCGAAAGGTGGCGGGGGTCCTCGGCGAAGCGAGCGACGGCCGCGTCGTGCTCGGGACCGGCATCAACGTCAACGTCCCCGCGGAAGAGCTTCCCGTCGATGTCCGGATCCCCGCGACTTCGCTGGTGGCCGAGACCGGCGAGCCGGTCGATCGGATCGAGCTGCTGGTCGAGCTGCTGGCAGCCCTCGAACGTCGTTACGAGGGGTGGCTCGAGGCCAAGTAACAGTCTGTTGCAAAGAAAGACGGGTCCGAACCGAGCAGGCCCTGCGAATGTCCGCTGGACGGGACCGCCCAGACAAGCCGTTCGCGCTCCTCAGTTCGGACCGAAATCCTTGTAACAGACTGTTACTTACTCTCGGCGGCTAGCCGCGCAGGGGCGGCGTCTTGTTGCCGACCGCGTCCGTCGCGGTCAGCGTGAAGTGCCGCGCGCCGCGCAGGAACGGCAGGCCGAAGTAGCCGGCGCGGACGTGCTTCGTCAGTCGCCGCGTGCCCCAGCTCACCGTCACCGCCGCGGGCTCATTCGTCCAGAACTGCAGCCGGGACCTCGAGACGAGCCGCAGACGCGGCGGCTTCGTGTCGACCACGACCGGCAGCTTCTGCGTCACCGTCGTCACCGTGTCTTTGACCTTGAGAACCAGGTCGTAGCTGCCGTCGGCAACCTGCTTGGCGCCCACGCGGCCGTTCCAAGGCACCTGCCCCGGTCCGATAGCGAGCGCCTGGTCGAAGAGGGTCGCGACCAGTGTCTTCGCGCGCCACAGCTCGACGCGGACGGATGCAGCGGCGTTGAGCCGGAACGAAAGGGTGGTGCTGTCGAACAACCCGTCGCCGTTCGGCGACAACGCCGCCGCGGACAGCTTCGGCTGCGCCAGCGTTCGATCGACGTAGAACGTCGTCTTGACGGTCACGTGCTTGCCGGTGGCGGAGCCGGCTGAGATCGTGATCGAGTAGCGGCCGTCCGGAACGCCGACCTGGTTCCAGGCGAAGGAGTGCGAGCCCTGACTGACGATCCCGCTGAACAGCGACGCGAGCTGATGCCCGGCCGCATCGGCGAGCGTGAGGGTGATCGGAGCGGAGACGCTGAGGAAGTAGTTGATCCGCGCCGTGTCTCCGAAACCGTCTCCGTTCGGACTGACGACCGCGGGGTCAACGCGAAACTGTGTCACGGTCAGGGCCGGCAGCGATTCTCCGACCGCACCGGTCACGGGGCGCGCGGCCGCCGTTCCCGCGCCGCCGGCAGAGATCGTGTATCTGTAAAGACCGCTCGGGGTGAGACTCGCATCCCAGGTCCAGTCGACGGCGACGCTCGTCCCCGTCCCGGAGGCGACGACTTTCCCGAGCGAGTCGACGAGGGTCACTGTCCACGGGACGGCTGAGGAGAGCCGTGCCGTGAAACGCACGCTGCCGCCGACGGCGCCGACCAGGACGGGCGAGTAGATCTTCGGCGTCCCGGTCGCCACAACCTGCCGCGTGATCGAAGGGAGCTGGGCATAGACGCTGTTGCCGGGACAGCTCGTCTGGTACGTGTCGCGGTGGCCCGAGATCGCTCGCAGGTAGACGGACGCCCCCTGGGCGTATTCAGGGTTTCCCGCCGAGACCCGCGTCACGTGTGAGAGCGGATCGAGGTGGACGAGGTCGAGGCGCCAGGCCAGGAGCTTCACCAGCGACGTCCGTTCAGCGGCTGTCAGGCCCGCGCCGTTGTAGTTCCCGAGTAACGCCACACCGACCGCGCCGAAGTTGAACCCCATGGCGTGGGCGCCGACGACAGCCTTCTCCATCCCGCCGTATCGGCCTTCGAAGACCTGGCCGTACTTGTCGACGAGAAAGTTGTAGCCGATGTCGTCCCAGCCGTTTCCGAGCACGTGGTAGGTCTCGATTCCACGGACGATCGCGGCGGACTGCGAGCGCGAGTAGTTGTTCGTGCCCGCCGTGTGGTGGACGATCGCGAGGTGGACGCTGTCGGCGATCTTGGGACCCTTCTTCCTGTTCCGGCGGATCGCCTCGTTCGCGCCCCACTCCGCCCGGGTGATGAGCGTCGGCGCGTTGGCCGCGAACAGCTTCACGCGCTGCGGCGTTCCGCCAAGCAGTGGGCTCCGGACGAAGAACGCGCGCAGCCGCTTCACTCGGCCGGCGAGCCGGTACTGGATCTGCTCGGAGCGCCCGACCCAGAACGGGTTGCCGAGATGCCAGCCGCGGCTTCGTCTCGCCTCGGCGGTGTTCCGGTCGGGGAGGTCGTCGGACTCCGGCGCCGAAAGGCGCCACCTGCTCCAGGTCCCGTCCGCGCGCTGTGTCCGGAAGCGAACGGCTCCCGATCCCTTCCAGTGCAGACCGACGAGATCGAAGGTGTTCGGCGCCCGCGCGACAACGTCGCTGCGCGCAGGCAAGTCGCGAGCGACCAGGTTCGGCGACGCCACCGCGACCGCCGGCGCGGCAAAGAAGAGCACGAGTACGGCGCGAAACAGCTTCATGCGGCAGGCGACCCGCCTCCGAGAGTCGCAGAGCCCCGGCCGAGACGCAAGCCGAACCTAGGCGTCTTGATACAGTTTTAACAGTCGTGAAAGGGCATGTTCTGCGGGCACTTTTCGGCTCGCTGGCCGTGGCTCTCACGCTCGCTGCCTCGGCTAACGCAGCCTCGAGGCCCCGCGTACTGGCGATCCGATTCTCACTCGAGATCAACCCGGTCACGCAGGACTACGTCAACCATCAGCTCGACCGCGCGCAGAAGGATCACTACGACGCCGCCGTGATCCTGCTCGACACGCCCGGCGGCCTCTCGAGCTCAATGGAGTCGATCTACAAGAAAGAGCTCGCCTCGAAGATCCCGGTGATCGTCTACATCGCGCCCAAAGGCGCGGCGGCCGCCTCGGCCGGCGTCTTCGTCTCCGAAGCTGCAGACGTGCTGGCGATGGCGCCCGACACGAACATCGGCTCCTCGACCCCGATCGACCAGAGCGGCGGCAACCTCGGCTCCGACCTGCGGCGCAAGGTGATCAACCACTTCGCCGCGAAGCTGCGCTCGCTCGCGGAGAATCACGGCCGGAACGGCAATTGGGCGGACAAGGCCGTTCGCAAGGCTTCGAACCTGACCGAGCAGGAGGCGCTGCGGATGAACGTGATCGACGTGCTCGCTCCCGACCTGCCGACGCTGCTCAACAAGATCGACGGACGGGTGACGATTCCGAACCACTACAAGCTGCACACGGCGAACGCGCAGATCACCTACGTCGCGCCGACCTTCTTCACCCGCGTGCTGAACACGCTGATCGACCCCAACCTGATCACGCTGCTGTTCCTTGCCGGCCTGATCGGGATCGGCTACGAGGTCTTCCATCCAGGCGTTGTCTTACCGGGAGCGCTCGGCGCCGTCGCGCTCGTGACCGCGCTCTTCGGTTTTTCGGTGCTTCCAATCAGCTGGGCCGGGCTCGCCCTGCTGGTGCTCGGCCTCGCGCTGCTCGTGATCGACGCTCACGTGACGAGCCACGGCGCGCTCACCGTCTCAGGCCTGATCGCTTTCGTGATCGGCGCGTTGATGCTGTTCCGAAACGCTCCGGCGCCCTACCACGCGAACGCCTGGCTGATCGTCTCGATCGCCGCCGTGCTCGGCGCGGCCTGGGCGTTCGCGATGACGAAGGCGATCCAGGTGCGGAGGAGCCCGGTCTCGGTCGGCCCTCAGACGATCGTCGGAGAGATCGGCGAGTTCCGCGGCGACGGCCAGGTCTTCGTCCATGGTGAGCTCTGGCGCGCGAAGGCGCCCGAAGGTCTGTCCCTCAGACGGGGCCAAAAGGTGCGCGTCGACGGCATCGAGCCAGGTCTCGTCCTCGACGTCGAGCCCCTCGACTCGGCCGAGCAAGCGACAGTCTCTTAGGACATCCTCCACGTCGGCATCGCAAGCGAACGCCTAGGATCGTAATCCTCCACCCGAAAGGACCTCAATGGCCGCCGTGCTGATCATCGTCGTCGTTCTCGCCTTCCTGCTGATCCTCTTCCTGATCTCGGCGATCAAGGTCGCGCGGGAATACGAACGTGGCATCATCTTCCGGCTCGGCCGGCTGCTGCCAGCGCCGAAGGGGCCCGGCCTCTTCATCCTGATCCCGA
>VAWI01000039.1 GCA_005884005.1 Actinomycetota bacterium | reverse complement strand
TCGACGAGTTGCTCGCCGAGCGCGAGAAGATCAACGCGATCCTGCAGGGGATCATCGACGAGGCGACCTCGCCTTGGGGCATCAAGGTCTCGATCGTCGAGGTCAAGGACGTCGAGATCCCGTCCGGGATGCAGCGCGCGATGGCTCGGCAGGCCGAGGCCGAGCGCGAGCGACGGGCAAAGGTGATCAACGCCGAAGGCGAGTTCCAGGCCTCCGAGCGCTTGAAGGACGCGGCGGTCGTGATCGCAGATCATCCGATCGCACTCCAGC
>VAWI01000038.1 GCA_005884005.1 Actinomycetota bacterium | reverse complement strand
CGGCTGAACGTATCTACGCCGACGCTCTTTACGAAGGCGGTTGGCTTAAAGAGCCTGTTCAATGTCTCGGCCCGCGCGGTTGCGGGGAGCAACCCCATCCTTGGTGCGTCCACCATCACGGGGCAGACGGTCACGGGCAGCGCGACGACCGTTGTCATTCCCGGAGGCACACACACAACCACGGACGCCTCAGAGGTCTCCGGCGGCACCGGGATCGCATTCACGATGAGCCGCATGTGCAACGCGATCAGCTATACGGGGGCCGGATCCGGAACCTGGGACGACGCTATTGCGGCCAGGCTGCCAGGTTCTACTTCAGTGCTGGGTGCGTTCGCCACCAACGGCGGCGTCGATTTCAGCGGGAATGCGCCAAAGAAGATGACCTGGCTCGGCTTCGATCAAACCCGCTGTGGAAATAATCCAGCCAGCCCACCGAGCGGGACGAACCAGTGTAAGGCGAGGGCTTGGGGGACCCCCCCCGGGACCGGGACCGACTCGACCAACCTCTGTGTCCAAACTCTCGTCAACCTGAACAAGAACGGCACTCTGCCGATCACCTGGCCGTTGACGCCCCCGACGCCTCCTACGCCGCTAGCCTCAGGAGCAACCTTCAAGCCGTCCACGGACTATCCATCGAAGTGTGCTGATCCGGGCGCGAATATTGGCGCGACCTGGGCTACTGACAAGAATCCCAATGGCTCGCTCAAACATCCCCCCGGGATCTACTGCGTTAGCGGAGCGAACACGACTCTCCAATTCAGTAGCAACGGAACGGACCTGACGGCTGGGGACGGCTATACGTTCTTCGCGCTTGACGGCGCGAAGATAGCCACGAGCGGAAAAGACCTCAAGCTGAAGTTCTACTGGCCGTCGGGCTGCGACGACCCAAGGCCTACTACTACTCGCCCTGCATCGTATGTGTGCTTCGGTCGGACGATCAGTAACTACGATCCGGAGACCTTGTTCTACTCGACAAATTCAAGCAGCGACGGGAGTTGTGCCATCTGCTTGCAGGGGCAAAACGGAAACATAACCGGAGACATTTTTGCGCCGAAGCCCGACGCATTTCCACCAGTTCCCACCCTGACGCAAACGGGTGGCCTCGTTAAGGTGTCGGGCGGCGGTCTCAGCGCCGGTCAAGGCTTCATCGAGTCGTGGAACCTGTCCCTCTCCGGTAACACCGGGACTTACTCAGGAACGGGCGCAAGCATCGTCATTCCCGGCGCCACTCATGTCACGACCGACGCAGGTACGACCCAGACGATCATCCAGCCCGGCACAACGGATCCCGGCACCACTATTGCGACCACGATCGGGACCGACATCGGGCTGGGCGAGTAGCTAAGGGAGGGGAAGGAAGGCCGGCGCCAGTCAGACCGGCGTAAGTCGCGTCAGCGCGCGCCGAAGAAAACGGCGACCAACCCGCCAAAAGCGAGGAACGGCGCGTAGGCGATTGCCGTCTTGCGACCGGCGGAGATCCCGTCGCGGAGCAGGACATACAGGCCGAATACGGCGGCGGCCAACAGACCAGCGATCAGCGCGCTGACCACGGCCTTGCCGAGGGCCGCGCCGAGCAGCGCGGCCAGCTTGACGTCACCCAGGCCCATGCCGGCCGGATAGATGAGCAGCGGAACGAGGAAAAAGAGTCCTGCGCAAACCGAGGCAATCATCCACTCGAGAGTTCGATCCGGCGCCAGCGCGATCTGGGCGAGCAGAACGACGACCAGCGTAGGGAGGACGATGAGGTTCGGGATCAAGCGCCGGTCGAGGTCGATCGCCGTGAGCAGTACGAGCACCGAGGCGAACAGGGACTCGACGACCGCGCGGCCGCTCAGGCCGAAGCGGAGGAAACAGAGGACCGTGAGCACGATGCTCGCGGCAGCGATTGCGAGCTGCTGTCCGCGGGGCAGGGCTCGGATGAGCTCGAGCGCCCAGGGGCCGGCCTCGGCGACGGCCGGCTTCTGCTCGGTTGGCGGACTCAGCTCCACGCTCTCGAGCCCGCATGCGAGAGCTTGATCTCGTCCGCCAGCGTCTCGAGCGCGTGCCACTTCTCGACGACGTTCAGTCCGGTGGTGGGTCGGGGCCGGTCCGCGTCACAGACGAGGAGCACCCCTACTTGCGGATTGAGGGCCTCGATCGCCGCCACGGTCCGCGCCGCCTCGCTGAGAGAGTCGCTCGCGTCGAGAATGACGAAATCACTGCCGTGCCGCTCGACCAAGTCCACGGCACTCGGCACTCTTTTAGTGGATTCGACCGCGAAGTCGCTTCTCGTCAGGAGGAAACGTGCGAGTCTCAGAAACCGGTCGTCGCGCGAGCCGAGAAGGACGCGGATCGGGCGCGTTGGCGCGTCGCCGTCGCTCGCGCGGGTGTCAGGCGGCGGCGCCTGTGGCGCTGTCGTGACCCGGCCATTCAGTGGGCGCGCTGCCCAGGCGACACGGTCTCCCGGTTCCAGCCCGCGACGGGCAGCTTCGCCGGCAGCGAGCTCGACCACGTCGCGGGCGCCCCTGCAGGTGGATGCCCGCCAGGGCTTGAGGTTGCGGACGACCTTGATCACCACCTGATCCGCGCTCACGTAGACGACGTCGATTGGGAAGAACATGAACGCGGTGTGGATCGACCAACCTGGGCGCAGGACGACCCCGTCTCCCGGATTGAGCTCGCGCTTGCCCAAGAGGCCGCGCAAGCGCCTGAAGGTCGTGTCCGCGACGACGACGCGCTCGCAGACGACCCGACCGTCGTCCTCGCGGCGAAGAACAAGGGCTCCGGGGGCGCCGGCCACTTATCCGGTTGCTCCGAAAATCTTGCCGATCGAGTAGGCGACCGGGCCGAGCAGGACGATGAACATCGCGGGAAAGATGAGGAGGACGAGCGGGAAGAGAATCTTGATCGGCGCTTTCTGCGCCCGTTCCTCGGCTGCCGAGCGCCGGCGCTTACGCATCTCGATCGCGAGGTTGCGCATGATTTGTCCCGTCGAAGTACCCAGCGTCTCACCCTGGAGGACAGAGCGGACGAAGGTTCTCATCCCAGGCGTATCCGCTCGACCGAGCATCCCCTTGAGCGCCTGGTTCGTCGTCAGGCCCATGCGCTGCTCCTGCAGCGTGATGCGCAGCTCCACTCCGAGGGGGCCGTCGAGGCGCTCGGCCGCCATCTGGAGCGAAGCGATGAAGCTGACGCCCGCTTCTAGCGTGACGACCAGCAAGTCGATCAGCTCCGGTAGCTCGTAGTCGATTGCGTCCGTCCGCTCGCGGGCCCGCCGGTTCAGGATGAGCATCGGCACGAGCCAGCCGACGATCGCAAGGAAGATGACGCCGAACACGATGAAACCGAACGAGAAGCCTGTGGCCGCAGCCAACCAGAGCCAAGCGAGTGGCAGGCCGACGCCGAGCAGGATGCGGTAGCCGACGACCATCCGGGGGCTGGTGTTGTAGAGACCGGCCGCGATCAACTGCTCGCGCGTCGTGCTGCGCTCACCGCCGAGCAGGGGGGTGGGAGCGAAACCACCGACCCGGTCCGCAATTCGCGCGACGGTTCCGGTCGGTTGTGGTCCCGACCCTGCTTGGACGGGCCGCTCCGCGGAGAAGCCGTAGGCGGAGATCTGGTTGATCGTCTCGTTTGTGTGCCCCTGGGAGAACCGCCATCCTTGGACGAGAAGCGCCACCGCCCCTGCCAGCAGTAGGAGACCCAAGATGAGGATGAGTATCACTGCGGCGCCTCAGACCTTGATGTCCACGATCTTCTTGATCAGGAGTGATCCGGACACGATCATGATCGCGCCGATCGCGAGCACGACTCGTCCTGAGGTGTGCGTGAACAGCGGCTTCATGTAGGTCGGGTTGATCGCCGAGATCGCCAAGAGCAGGCCGACCGGTAGAAACGAGACCACCCACCGGGAAAGGCGCCCCTGTGCCGTTAGGCTGCGGACCAGCCGACGGAGCCCCGCCCGCTCGCGGATGTTCTCGATTACGCGGTCGAGGACCTCGGCGGAGTTGCTCCCGGTCTCCCGTTGAAGCGAGGAGACCAGCGCGACCTGCTCGACATCGCGGCTCTTCATCCGCCGCGCGACGACGTTGAGCGCGTCCTCGAGCGGCACGCCCAGCTGCTCATCGGCCACGACGCGCTGGAACTCGGACTTCGAGGGCTCCGCTGCGTCGTTGACCACCAACGAGAGTCCACCGACGAGGCTGTGCCCGGCCCGCAAGCCCGATGCCACGACGTCGAGATTGTCCGGGAGCTGGTCGCCGAACAACCTGCGTTTCTTCTCGATCCTGTGGAGGACGAGGCCGCGTACGACGAATGGCACCGCCAGGCCGAGCAGGCCGATGACGCCCGCGACGAGCGTGGCCAGGAGCCACATGAAGAAGAGCGTCAGGACGAGCGTGCCGACCATCAGCTGTACCGGGGGAATCTTGATGTCGGCGAGCTCTAGCGCCTCCTTCAGCCCTTGCCACCACTTCGTCTGCTCGAGGGACTGTTCGGTGCCCGCAAAAAGGCGACTGGCGAGGGGGGTGCGACCCTTCTTCTCTGTAGTCCCCGCCGTCGTGACGAAGTCGGAAATTCGCCTGCGGACCGTGCTGCCGCCTGGGCGCAGCGCCACAAACAGCCCGACACCGACCAGTGCCGCAACCAGCAGGCAGACGAGCAGCATGGTCACCGACGACCGCCAGATCCGGGTCCCGAGCGGCTGCTGGAGGGAAACCGAAGCCGGCTCCGGTGCGGCGTATGCGGTCCTCGCGCGCCCAAATCCGTTGACGGCGACGCTGACGCGAACGTGCTGACCGGGAACGATCAGCGACCGGTAGGTCACGACGTACTGATTCGCCAGCTTCAGCCCGAGTTGGTCGTAGATCCTTGCCAGCTCGGCTGGATTGGCCGCCTGCGAGAACGAGCCCCCGGTTGCAGTCGCCAGTTGTTGCAGCGCGGCAGGCTGAAAGCTGCTCGAGCGCAGGCCGACGGTGAAGACGCGGACGTGCGCGTCGTGCGCGAGCCTCGTGACGTCGGTGAGGCCGAGGACGCTGTCAGTATCCGCGCCATCCGAGAGGAGAACGACGGTCCCCGTTTCGAGCCTTGCCGCTTGAACGAGCGAGATCGCCTGGCCAACTGCGTCGTAGATATGGGTGCCCTGGGCGAGGGGCGGCGTGTGCGAGAGCGCTCCGCGGATCCTGTCTTCGGAGCTCGTGAACGGGAGCACGAGCTCGTTGGAGGAGTTGAACGCGAGCACCGCGATGCGTTGGTTCACGTTTCGGCGCGCCGCGAAGGCGCGCGCGGCGTCGACCGCACCCCTGATCGGAGCTCCGTGCATGCTGTTGCTCGTATCGATTACGAGGATGGCACCGAAGGTTCCCTGAACGCTCGCGGGCACGACCTTCGCCCCCAGCACAGGCTTTCCGTTCTCGAGGACCTTGAACTGAGAAGGTTGGATCCGCTGACCCGCGCGTAGCGAAACGACGAGCTCCCGATCCGGCCAGACGGCCCTGCCGGTCGGGGTCAGCTGGACGGCGGGCGCCGCTGCCGCGGCCGTTTGGACGGTCGCGGCAGCGGCGGTCAATGCCGTGGCAACGGCGATGGCGACTCGGCGCTTCACGACGTGGGCAGCTCCCCGGCCCCGTTGCCATGCAAAGGCCCTCCCTGGAACATGGTCAGCGGCAGGGAAATACCGCGTTTCTCGAACTTCTGCATCGACGCCGGCCGCAGCCCGGTGCAGCGGAGCCCGCCGACGATCTTCCCGTCGTTTGGCACGTCCTCGAACCTGAACTTGAAGAGATCCTGCAGGGTGACGACCTCGGCCTCCATCCGTTGGACTTCGGTGATCGCCGTCACCCGCCGCGAGCCGTCCTCCAACCGTTCGAGGTGAACGATCAAGTCGAGAGCGGAGCAGACCTGTTGCCGAATCGCCCGCACCGGCAGGTCGTAGCCGGCCATCAGGACCATTGTCTCCACCCTGGCGAGTGCATCGCGCGGTGAGTTGGCGTGGACGGTCGACAGGGAGCCGTCGTGGCCGGTGTTCATGGCCTGGAGCATGTCAAGGGCTTCGGCGCCACGGACCTCGCCGACCACGATGCGATCGGGGCGCATGCGCAGCGAGTTGCGTACGAGTTCGCGGATCGGCACCTCGCCCTCCCCCTCGATGTTCTTGGGGCGCGACTCGAGCCGGAGCACGTGGCGTTGGTTCAGCTGGAGCTCCGCCGCGTCCTCGATCGTGATGATCCGGTCCTCGTCCGGGATAGCGGCCGACAGCGCATTCAAGAGGGTCGTCTTGCCTGAACCGGTGCCGCCTGAGATGAGGATGTTCAGCTCGGCGTGAACACAGCGCTGGAGGAAATCGACAGACTCGGAGTTGAGCGATCCGAGCTTGATCAGCTCGTCCAGGGTCAGCCGCTTCTTGCTGAACTTACGAATCGTGATCAGCGGTCCGCTCAGGCTTAGCGGCGGGATGATGATATGGACGCGGCTGCCGTCGGGCAGGCGCGCATCCACCATCGGCGAGGACTCGTCCACCCGCCTCCCGACCTCGGCGACGATCTTGTTGATGATCCGCCGCATGTGTGACTCGTCGTCGAAGCGGACGTTGGTGTCGAAGAGGCGGCCGTGGCGCTCGATCCAGATGTCGTACGGGCCGTTGACCATGATCTCGGAGATGCTGTCGTCGGCAAGCAGGCGCTCGAGGGGGCCATGGCCGAGCGCGTCGTCTGCGATCGCGGAGGCGAGCCGCTCACGGTCGTCTCGTGAGATTCCTTGCTCGTCGGACAGGTGGCGCCGGATGTCGATGAGCACGCGGTCGCGAAGCGCCAGTGGGTCCATGCTGACGTTGAACAGCTGCGTTCCCAGGTCTCCGATCACCGCCATGTGGACGCGGTTCTTGATCTCCGCGAACGGGTCGTCGCGGCCGGGCGGCGATGCTTGTCGCGCGGTGGTCAGTCGCTCGTGCAGTTCCATCAGCGCCTCCTCGAGCCCAGGCGTAGCCCCTTGCGGGCGTCGCCCTGAGCGGTCTCTGGGTTCGTACCGTTGTCATCTCTGGAGCGGCGGGAACCAATCAACCCGCGACCCGAGGCCGATCCGCTCCGCCGGGTCTCACCGGGCTTTGCGGGGCCGGGCTCGTGGCCTTCGCGTTGAAGAAATTCGCCGGCGAGCGCGCGAAATGCCTTCGCTGCCGAGGAGTCCGGCTTGGCGAGCACGATCGGGGTCCCCTCGTTCACCGCGCGCGGAACCTCAACATCGCTCGGGATCCTCACGTCCGGACGACGGCCGACGACGGCGAGGACGTCCTCGTCGCCGATTCCGACGCGGCTGTCCGCGCGGTTGAGGGCGAGGAGAATCCGATCGGGGTCGTAGCCCATCAGCTCGAGCGTCTCGAGCCCCAGACGGGTGTTCTTGAGCGAAAGGGTGTCGAGCGTTCCGATCATGCACACGTAGGTGGACGCGTCGATGGCGGAGATGACCTCGGGCGTGAAGCCCGGTGAGCTGTCGAGGACGACGAAGTCGCTTGTTGCGCGAAGGAGCGGATACACCTCGCGCAAGAATTCGGGCCCGATCGAGCTCGCCTGATCAGGGCGAGTGGGGGCCACGAGCACGCGGACACCGCTCTCGTGAGGCATGGTGTATGCGTTGAGCTTGTCGGAGTCGAGCGAGCCGCCCGATTGAACGAGGTCATACATCGTTTTCTCCGGCCGGACGCCCATGGCGAGCGCGAGGTCGCCGAACTGGAGATCGAGGTCGACGGCCGACACGGACCTTCCCGCCTGCGCGAGCGCGACCGCCAGGTTGGACGTGGTGACGGTCTTGCCCGTTCCGCCCTTGGGTCCGAGCACGCAGATCATCGGTGCATTCCCGTTGTCGCCCAACGAGCTCGCGGCACGCTTGCGCGCAAGAACCTTTTGAAGCGCGAAATTCACCTGCTCGGGCGACTCGGGCAAGCGCACGACGTCGTCGGCTCCGACCTCGAAGACGCGGCGGAGAAAACCGTCCGGCGAAGCGTGCGCAAGCACCACCACCGGTATGCCTGGACGTTCGCGCACCGTGCTGGCGATCAGGAAGAGTGCTCGCTCCGAGTAACCCGTGCAGGCGATCAGAAGGAGCTCGGCCGGAGTCTCCTGGAGTGTCGTCCAACTCTCGTCGACGCCCCTGACGACGCCGACGATCTGGATGTCGGTGGTCGCGGGCAGAGCTGCCCGCACGGTCTCCTCGTCGATACCGGCGTCGAGTGAGACAAGGGTCCGCGTTGGGTGCTGCAACCTAGTGTCCTCCGCGCGACGCGTACACATTCGAGTCCGTCACGAAGAACGACGGGGTCGCCTTGGCCCCAGTTGCAGGGCGTAGGACGAGCCAGAACGTGCCGTTCTCGCCAATGTAGGCGAATTTCGGGGCTTTTACGGACGATACGCGCAGGATGTAATTCCCGGACACCGGCGCCGTGCTACCAGGGGTGGCCAGGGTCGGCGTAGCCAGGACGAGCACGTCCGGCAAGACCAAGCCCATCACGCCCTTGAGCTGCGCGTAGACATCGACGTGGTCGCCCGGCTGGACATCGGGTGCCAGGCCGTGGGCGGGATCTAGTGTCGGCAGCGCGACGGCTCGCCACGCGCCGGAGAGCTGAGAGGCCAGCGCCCCGACCGTCGCCGCCGTGAAGTCGGCCGTCGTCAGCTGCTGGCGCGGATTGATGTCGGCTGCCGCCACCCTGCCGGTCAGCGCGGCCGGATCGCTGATCGCGCCGAGCTTGAGTTGCCCCTTCGGGATCGTCGTCACGACGTAGAGATTCTTGTTGGCGAGCGCCGCGCCGGTCGTTCCCCTTGGGATCAATCGTTTCGCGACGAGCACCGTCACCGGCTCGGTCGAGCCCTTGACGCTGTTCCGGTAATTGCTCAGGTAGACGAGCAGCAGGATCGCCGCCAAGACGGCCGCTGCGACCCCGATCACGATCGTCCCCTGACGGGTCTTCAGTAGACGGCTTGGCGCTAGGTTCTCCACGTTTGCTCTCCTCCTGTCTCTTTCAATGGCTGCATCAGCACGTTCCTGACGCGTCTTGTTTGGGTGCTGAGGCCGGGCCCGTCGTGTAGGCATCTGACCCGTTGGCTCTGTACGTCTGCTCGATGCGCATCGTCGAGGTTCCCGTGAGATCCGAATGGATCGGCAGGCCCTTGCCTACCAAGTAGGCAAGCCAGTTGTACTGCGCATGCACGACCACCTGCACCGGATTGCCAATGTTGTGGTCCCGGACCGGGTCGTCCGCAGTATTGAGGTTTTGAGGAAACCAGATGCAAATCTGCACGCCGGGAGACGAGACAGAGCCGGTGCCGCCGTTCCTCAGCTCGGCGGAATCGGCCTCGTCGTGAACGGCCTGGTTGATCGTCTCTCCCGTCACCGGGCTCTTGTTCACGGCCGCGTAGCGGGCGGCCTCGTTCGCGAGGTGCGTCTCGTCGTTCCAGTAGTTGACCGCCTTGCCGACGTCGATCGTTCCGAGCAGCAGCAAGAGGATCATCGGTAGGACGAGAGCGAACTCGATCAGCGCGACGCCCCGCTGGTTCCCCAACGAAGGACGCCGAGATTGGAGCATCTTCCATCGCGCAGTTCCCCGGCCCATCGTCGTCGAGACTACACCTGGCCGGCAATGGAAATCAGGATTCCGGAAAGGCTTCTGCCGGTCACGGTCAACGCCGAGATGCAGACGATCGCCAGCAGCGAGACCGTGAGGGCGTACTCGACGAGCGCCTGGCCTTCTGCTGCGCTGAGGCGCGCGCGCACCGAATCGGACCTGCGACTTCGAGCTTTCCTCGCAAGAGATATCCATGCGAAAAGGTGTGATTTGGTCACGACGCTGATTCTCACGCGTGAGGGGGTTTTTGCCAACCCGCGAAAGGCTTGGCCCACCCACCCCTTCGGCGGGCGCCTCCTGTGGCTACGACGTCGGCACCGCCTCGGGGCGGCGGCGCAAGGCGGGCACCGGCCAGCTGGGCCGCCAACTCGCCGCCAGGACGACAACCCAAACCGACAGACCCAGAACGATTCGCCAGGCGTGGCCGTCACTCTGTCCTGGGGTCGCCCACATCGCGAGCGGTACGAACCAGAGCGCAGTGAGGGTGCGCCTCGTGATCGCGATCGGAACGACAAGGAGCGCGAGGTAATGCGTCCAGACGATCGGTGAAAAGAGGAAGGCGCCCGCGATCGCCAGGATGAAGGCGTGCCGATCGGCGTTCGGATCTTGCGTGTGACGCCGTCCGATGGCGATGACGCCGAGGATCGCGATCGCGCCGGCGGCGATTGCCAAAGCCCTCGCTTCTCCCGACGAGAGGCCGAGCATGACGCCGAGGGCAGCCACCGAATAGCTCTTCGACTGCTCGAGGCGCGACAGCTGATCGAGGAGCCGTGGATAGGACGTCAGTCCGGCGAAGCCGATCAACGCCCACGATAGCGCGACCGCCGCGAGCGCAAGCCCCAGCGCTCGTGCGGCGGCGAGTCCTCGACGCGTCGCGGCGAGCCAGAAGAGCACGGGCCAGAGGAAGATTTTCGCCGTAATCGCGGCGGCGGCGATCGGCGTGGTTATTCGCTGGTCGTCGCGGTAGCGCCATGCGACCGCCAGTCCCAGGGCGAGCAGGCTGGTGATCGAACCGACGAGCAGGTTCTGGATCACCGGATACCAGAGAAGTGCGACGCCGTAGCAACGCCAGTCGCGGACGTTGAGGACGCGCAGAGTTAGGCCCGTGGCGACAAGCTCTATGGCAGCCAGTAAAGCCGCCGCAGCGCCGAATGGGAACACGGCCAGAGGGGCCGCCAGCACGGCTGCGATCGGCGGATAGACGAACTGCTGCTCATCATGCAGCGCCCACGCGTGGGGAGGCGGGTACGGCGACGTGCCGTGAAAGACCTGGCGCGATGCCTCCCACAGCGGCTTGTAGTCGAACCCGAGGTGCTTGCCAACCGCGTACCGGGCAACGATCAACCCGATCACGAGAAACGGTGGCAGGAAGGCGAGAGCGAATCGCTCGGCCGCGAGCGCCAGACCCGAGCGCGAAGGCGCCGACAGGAGCTGCTCCGCCGGCCCGTGGCGACCCCGAGGCCTCCGGGTCGCTTTCAAGGGCCGGCGGAGCACCGCAGTGCCGTCGACGCCGATTCGCTTGTCCACGCGTCCTTAGACGTCGTTGGCGATGCTGTTCAGAATGTCCCTGATGTTGTGTCCGGTCAGGGTCAGCGCTGCGATTGCGACGACCGCGATCAGCGAGACGATCAGCGCGTACTCGACGAGCGCCTGGCCTTCCTCGGCCCGCATCTTCGCCAGCTGAATCCTCGCCGTCAGAAGCTGAATCATTTGGCTTTCCTCTCTTGATCGAAGGTGATGTCCATCGTCTACGTCAGACCGAAGTGCGACGGCGCCGGCGGCAACGGGGTCGCCCCCTGAGTGGCGGACCGCTAACGATCTCGGTCGCCTCGAGGCGGGCGAGCATCCGCGACGCAGCCGGCGCCGATCGGTTGCTTGTGGTTCCTAGACGTCGTTGGCGATCCCGGTCAGCATGTCCCTGATGTTGTGCCCGGTCAGGGTCAGCGCCGCGATGGCGACGACCGCGATCAGCGAAACGATCAGCGCGTACTCGACGAGCGCCTGGCCTTCCTCGGCCCGCATCTTCGCCAGCTGAATCCTCGCCGCTAGAAGCTGAGTCACTTGGTTCTCCTTTCTCCCCTCGAAGGTGACTTGCCTTTCTTACGTTCTTGTCTACGCGGTTACAGGCAGTGCTTGACACCCGCGAAAGGCTGGTGTCGCCCATCCCTTCGGCGAAAATCCGCTAGCTGCGTGGTTTTGCGAGGCTCGACCCGAGCCTGGCTACCAGACGTACTTCGGACCGAGGGCGTTGAGAAGGATTGCGAGCACGAGGTAAAACGGCAGCGACCAGAGCACGAGCGTGCTCCGAACGAGACGCGCTCTTTCTCCGAATGACGCAGAGACTTGAGGAAGTGTCACCAATACCGCGAGCAGGACTCCGGTCGACGCTCTACCCAGCGATCCGTAATCGACGGCGATCGGAGTCGGTAGGAAGACTACGAAGACGGCCACGTTGGCGAGAACGAACCACGGCTCGAGCGTCAACTTGCGTCGTAGCAGTGCAATCGCAATCGCTGCCCAGAGCAGGGCGGGCAGCATTGTCGTGAGCAAGTTCGTTACGTCCTCTCCATTCCATGGCCATTGGCCCGCCATCGCGTGGAACGGCACGAGTGCGGCCAAAACCGCGCCGGCTGTGCCGTTTACGACGTGGTGCTCGCTACCGACGAAGGCCTCCTGAGTCGGCGCGTGGGGGAGCACAACCGTTGTCAGCAGGTGTCTCCAGATGTAGAGGGGCGCGAAAGCGATTTCGGCGAATGCGATCGCGCGACCGAGATTGGCCCACCGGAACCGTCCGCGCCACTCAGCCGCGGTTCCCACCCCTATCAGCAGCCCGAGCGCCAGGATTGCCGGGAAGAGCGCGACTGTCTCGCGCGTTAGCATCGCCATCCCGAACAGGGAGGCGGAGGCGAAGAGGCGCAGCTTCGAGCGCGGGTCGAACACGAGCAGGGCGGCGGCCGCCAGCCCGAAGGCCAGCGGCTCGGTGAGATCTCGGAGCACACCGAGTGCGAGGCCCGGGAAGAAACCGTAAAGCAGTGCCAAGGCGGGTGGCAATCCGCGGCGCTTCATGAAGAACGCAATCGCAAGCGTTCCCCCCACTGCCGCGAGGATGTTGACGAGCACCATCATGTACGGGATCACCGAGGCGTTTCCGCCGCTCAGCGCGCGCGCCGTCATCGGGTACCCGATCCGTGAGTAGATGACGCCCGGCGTGTCCATGTAATCGCGCCCGTGCTTCGGGTCAACAGCCAGGAAGTAGTAAAATTGGCCGTCGTAGCCGATCTTGTCGTCGATCGGCCGAGCGTTCTTGATCGCGGCACTCGAGCTTCCCTTCGTGTGGTACTGCCGCCCGATGTTGATGAACTGGTACGGATTGGAAGCCAGTCCAGGAAGCATCAGCAGCGAGTAGAACAACGCCACGATTGCCGCTACGACCCAGGGCGAGGCGATTCGCGCGCTGCGCTCCCTCTGCAGCACCCGAGGGACCGCGAGGGCGTGCACGTCCACAGGACTGGTTCTATTCTCACGCGAGCTCGGCTCGCTACTGCGAGAGGTCGAGGACTCGCTCGACCTTTGGCCTGATCGCGGGGGTCGGGACGTCAATGCCGGCGCACGTAGAGCATTGCGTTCGCGTCATGCGCGGCCGGCCGAAACGCGCCTAAGCCCCTGAGCCTCTTCGCCGGACGGCTTCCCCGGATCACGAGGATGACCTCTACGTGTCGAAGGGCGGCCTCGCCCGCCCCCCTGCCCGCGAGCCAGTCCAAGTAGATGCGTTGATCGCGACGGTCGAAGGCGTCGATCGGATTGCTCATCCAGACCTGCCCGCCGGCCAGCGCAACTTGTTCTGCTGGTATGCCCTCGGCCAGAATCGGCGTCCCGCCGGCAATACGAAGCGCCTCGTCGAGTAGTGGCTTGCCTGCTCCCGATGGCTGCGGGCCGCGCACGAGGCCGAACAGCGCGAGCGCGACAGCGGCCGCCAGCAGAGGGCCGGCCAGGCGCCGCTCGCGGCCTGGCTCGGGGTGCAGGCTTCTGGCGGCCGGAGTCACCGCGAAGAAGAGCAGCCAGACACCACTACGAGCGGTCTTGACAGTCAGCACTGCGAGTCCAGCCAGGGCGATCGCCTCCCAAAGCCGAGGGTGGGCTCGAAATGCGAGGGCAAGGAGGACGATCGCGGCCGCCAGGAGAAGCAGGTCGAAGCCGGAAGTGAGCGAGAGCGGCGCCCAGAGTCCCTCGCCGCGGCGGGCTGCTTCGTTTCCGACAAGACCGCGGTAGTAGTCAGGCGTGTGCTGGAGCGCCGGCGTGGTGCAGACAGCAAGGGCCGACGTGATGAGTACCGCGCCGGCCATGTACGGCTGCCGCCGCCCGCGCCCGAAAATCAGGTAGGCCGCCGCAACGGCCAGGCCGATGAGCACCGCTCCATGCAGGTTCGACCAGAGCGCGAGCAAAGGCGGGAGTAGCCACACCCGCAGGCTGGGCGAGCGCGCCTCCGCCCTGAGCAGGGCGATGAGCACCGGGAAGAGCAACAGCGAAAATAGCTGCGAGCGCGCGATTATCAGCACGGGCAAGGCCCCAACCACGACCACGATGATGACCAGTGCACCGCCGAGGTCGTCCGCGCCTGAACGCCGAAGATCCCAAGCAAGAATTGCCAGAGCTGCGGCGACCGCGACGACCTGAGCCAACAGCAATCCGCGGTCGCCGGCCGCGCTCGTCAGTCCGCGCAGGATCAGCTCCGCGAGAACAGGGACGTTGTGCCACCCTGCCGACGGCGCGGTGGCGTAGGGGATGCCGTCGGGAATCTCGCCTCGGTTGACGATGATCCGACCGAGCGCCGGTAACCAGCGAGTGTCGGCTCCGATCGTCCCAGCGACTGCGGCGACTGCCGTTCCGAGAGCGACAACGACCTCGAGCGGTCCCACGCGCGCCGAACCGGCCGCGACGCGGGCGCGGAGTGCTGGGGCGCCTAGGGTCAACGCGCCGACGATAGCCATGCTTCCGGCCGCCGCCTCCGTCGACCGCTCGAAGAACGGTTTAGATCTTCGTTTGCGCGCTACACCTTGCGTCCGCGGACGAACCAAAGCCCGCCAAGCAGGAGCGCGGCGACGACGATGAGAATGACGTAGGTCACGTTACGGCCTTTCTTTTCGATTGATGCGACCTTCGTCATTTCGTCCCGGCGGGGGCAGGGCGCACCACCCCCCTGGGGCTAGTCTCCCTCCGCCGTTCGGCTAGGCGAGAGGTTGGCTGCCGTGGGCGGACGGACATCCGGGACATCGTCGAAGGCCTGGGTCCAAGTCGTTCGGCTAGGAAGCATCCCGTCGTTCGGCGGTTACGCGCAGCCTGTGGTGCTGCCAGCGTAAGTTGAGATGGGATATCTGTGGGTGTGGAAGACGTACGTAGGTTCTGCAGCGCGCTCGGAACGAGGGCAAGCGCTCGTTGAATACACCCTCGCGCTCGCGCTGGTTTCTGTCGTAGCGATAGCCGCGCTAACCGAGTTCAGCACAACCGTCCAAAACTTGTATGGCCACACCCTCAATGACACGCTCGAGACCGTGCTGAAGACCCACGGTCATTGTGGGCACAAAGCATGCAAAACGCCGTAGCTACGGTCTGACCCGTGTGCCGGCGCGCCCAGCCAACGCCTCGCCCAGGGACGCGGCGGAGGTGATCAGCGCCTCATGGCCGGTTGCCCGCGCGAACGCGAGCGACGCCTCGAGCTTCGGGCGCATCGAGCCGGTCGCGAGTTCGGGGAGGAGCGCCTCGGCCCCGGCCGCATCGAGGTCGCGCACATCCTCCTGCGCCGGCGTGCCCCAGCCGCGGCTGACGGCATCCACGTCAGTGAGAATGACGAGCCTTTTCGCCCCAAGCGCGAGCGCGAGCACGGACGAGGCACGATCCTTGTCGATCACCGCGTCGACGCCCGAGAGGCGGCCGTTCCGCGAAGAAACGGGAATCCCGCCGCCGCCGCAGGCGATGGCGATCGTGCCGGCTGCGACCAGCGTTCGAACGGCCTCCAGCTCGACGATCTCGAGCGGCTCCGGTGAGGGGACGACGCGCCGCCAGCCCCGGCCGGCGTCGTGGGCGACCGTCCAGCCGCGCTCGGACTCGAGCGCGCGTGCCTGCTCCTCGGCGTAGAAAGGCCCGACCGGCTTTGTCGGCCGCTCGAAAGCCGGATCGTCCTCGT
>VAWI01000011.1 GCA_005884005.1 Actinomycetota bacterium | reverse complement strand
GCCGAAGCCCAGCGCCGACGCGGCCTCGTGCTGCTCGCGTGGGATCGACTCGACCGCACCGCGCGTCGCCTCCGCCACCTGGGCGCTTCCCCAGAGCGTCAGGCCGATGGCGGCGCCGACCCAAGGACGGAAGGTGAGGTGGAAGGGCGTCTGCGGCAGCGCGTAGACGATCAGAAACAGTGTCACGATCAGCGGCAGACCTCGCCAGACTTCGATGTAGAGCCGGATCAGGGCTCGCAGCGGCAAGAAACGGATCGTGAGCAGGGTGCCGAGGACGATGCCGATCACGGCGCTGCCGAGGACTGAGGCCCCGGCGATCTTGAGCGTAAAGGGCAGCCCATGCTCGACGACGTACCTGAAGACCGGTCCCGCCCAATCCGGCATCTACGCGGCCTCTTGCAACCGTTGCTGGCGGCGAGTCCGGACCCGCCGAGCTTCAGGCAGGGCAAGCCGGGCCTCGAGCGCCCGGATCAGGACCGAGAGCGCCCAGACGACAGCGAGATAGACGAGGGCAAGCGTGAAGTAGATCTCGGTGGCCCGGAAGCTCACGCTCTCGAGGCTGTACGCCTGGTACGTGAGCTCGGGCAGGCTGATCGCCGGCCCGATCAGGGCGCTGTTCTTGAGCACGGAGATGGAGGTGTTGATGGAGGAGGGGATGGCGATTCGTCCTCCGATCGGCAGCGTCACGTTGAGGAAGGTCGCGAGGCGGCTAAACCCCAAAGCACTTCCCGCCTCGCGGTAGCGACCGGGCACCGCCTCGAAGCCCGCGCGGAAGTTCTCCGTGTTGAAGGCGCCGCCCCAGATAACGAGCATCAGCCAGGCAGCCGTGAACGCCGGGAGCCTGATGTTGAACGGCGGCTCGCTGAGCCCGAAGTAGACGAAGAACACCTGAACCAGAATCGGGGTGTTCCGGATCACCTCGACGTAGATCGCGGCGACCTGGCTCACGACCGGAATGCGGTGCGCGCGCGCTGCCCCCAGCACAACACCGAGACCGAGCGCGCCAGCAATCCCGATCAGTGACACCTGAAGCGTCTTCCAGAGGCCGTCGAGGAAGACGCCGCGGTTCTCCCAGATGAAGGACCACTCGAAGCTTGCGAGAAGGCGCATTGAAGGCTCGGGTCGTTAGGACGGACCGGCCGCGCAAACGGCGGCCGCTCCGTCAGTCACCCGTTTAGCGACAGATCGTCTCGGGATCCGGCCCCGTCGGATACTTGAGCGTGTTGGTGGGGCGCGGCACGTTGTTCTTGAAAGTCGCGTAGAACCGGCGAGGGATGGTGTGGCGCATGATCAGCCAGAACTGATCTCGCGCCTTCATCAGCTTGATGCGCGAGTTCACCCAGGCCCGCATGTCGCTCTCGCCCTTGCGGATCCCGATCCCCCACGGGATGTCCAGGAATCTGCTGCTCAGGAGCTTCGTGTTCGGGTCATTCGCTGCGACGCCGACCAGGAAGGCGTCGTCGAACATGAATCCGGCCGCCCGCTTGTCCTGCACCGCGAGCAGCGACGAGCTCGTCGTGTCGGTCAGGATCACATTCGTGCTCTTGTAACAGTTGTGCAGCCAGCGGTCGTAGATCGAGCCCCGGGTCGTTGAGATCGTCTTGCCCGACATGTCGCTCAGCCTCGTAATATTCGAGTTGTTGGGGACGAGCAGCCGCCCCGTCGCCCCGTAGTACGGGAGCGAGTAGTCGATCACCTCGGCGCGCGCCTTCGTGTACGTCAGCGTCGAGATGATGATGTCGACCCGCTTCGACTGCAGCGTCGGGATGCGGCTCGGCGTCGTCACGCACGTATAGCTGACCCGGTTTCCGTGGCCGAACGCGATCCGCGCGAACGCCTTCGCGACCTCGACGTCGTAGCCGGCGTGCTTCCCGCTCGCGGTGATGTAGCCGAACGGCGGGAAGTCGCACTTGACGCCGATCAACCACCTGCCGCGGCTCTTCACCGCAGCGGGTAGCGGCGGCAGCTTCGCGTAACTGGAGACCTCTGCTTTCGCCCCGCCATTGCCTGCCGGGGCGGCCAGCGTCCACGCTGCGCTCGCAGCGGCGATCAGGGTGGCGACCCCGACCGCAGGTAGCAGCTTCTTCATTCCTTGCCTCCTTCTTCGTCGCTTTCGACTTCCTCAACGGTGAGCTCCTGCAGCGATTCGGCCAGCTGAAGCGAGCGCCGCAGGAAGCGGCGGGTTCGCTCCTGCTTCGGCTGGTCGAGCACGTCGACCGGCTTCCCCTGCTCGACGATCCTGCCCTCGTCAATGAAGATCAGAATGTCCCCCACGTCTCGCGCGAACTGCATCTCGTGCGTGACGATGATCATCGTCATCCCGCTCCGGGCCAGGTCGCGCATGACGATCAGGACCTCGCCCACGAGCTCGGGATCGAGCGCCGACGTGACCTCATCGAAAAGCATCACATGCGGCTCCATCATCAGCGCGCGGGCGATCGCCACTCGCTGCTGCTGGCCGCCCGAGAGCTGGTGCGGGTATTGGCGGGCCTTCTCCTCGAGACCGACGCGCCGGAGCAGCTCGAGCGCCCGTACTTCCGCCGTGGCCCGCGGGATCTTGCGGACGCGCCTGGCCGCCACCGTCAGGTTGTCGATCACATTCAGGTGCGGGAAGAGATTGAACTGCTGGAAGACGATTCCGATCTGCTGGCGGACCTGGTTGACCTTGACCCCGCTTGCCGTGATCTCGCGTCCCTCGAAGAAGATCCTGCCGCTGTCGACCGGCTCGAGCAGGTTGATGCAGCGAAGCAGCGTGCTCTTGCCGCTCCCGCTGGGCCCGATGACTACGAGCACCTCGCCCGCATCGACAGTCAGATCGACGTCGTCGAGGACGACGTTGTCGCCGAAGCTCTTGCGGATCGCGTCGGCGCGAACGACGGGAACGCCTGCCGTAGGTTCGCGCACTTCGGGCGCAAGCGCCGCACTGGTTTCGAGTGTGTCCTTGGGCAAACCCGCTTCCCCGTGTATTGCAGGACGATCAAACGAGACGGCGCGTCGGAAGTCAAGGATCGGGGCGCGCGAGACGGCCTCCAGACGCCACACCTTTGCTGCCCGGCCGAAAAGCCCGTGCCTGGTGCCTGGGCACGGGGCCACGCCCGGTTCGGACGCGTTACTCCGGGATCAAAGGCAGACCCGACGCGACCACACGGCGCCCGCCGGCCTCGTAGACCACGTCGACGCTGTCGTTCTGCCGGTACGTCCCAGCGACGCCAAGGAAAAGCGAGAGCCACCGCCAGAAGCCGAGTCGCCCCTCCCGGGCGAGGCGCGCCTCGAAGACGAGCTCGTTCCCCAAGCGCCGAAAATCACGACCCTCCTGCTGCGGGACGCCGTTGAGGAAGACCCGAAAGTGCGACCCGACACCAGCCGGAAGTTGCACGCGCGTTCGTTCGCTCACCCTCCATAGAATGCCGTCGCGTTGGCGGTCGAGCTCGTCCAAGGTAGCTGGTGGGACATCAGGGCCTAGCCCGGCTCGCGCCTCGGCGGCGGAACGCGACGCCCGGGAAAATCGTGCGGAGAACCGGAGCCCTCGTCTTCGTCGCCCTGCTCGGGCTCGTCCTCGCGCACGTAGCGCTCGCCGGCGATCCGGCCGGCCTTTCGCCTCGCGGCCCGGACTCCCCGCAGGCGGCCAAGATCGAAGGCATCTATTGGCTGCTGATCGCGATCACCGGCGGGATCTTCGTCCTCGTCGAGGGTGCGCTGATCCTGTTCGTCTTTCGCTTCCGCAACCGCGGCCGCTCACGGACGCTGGAAGGGCCGGAGATCCACGGCGCGACCCGGCTCGAGCTGATCTGGACTGCAATTCCGGTCGTGATCCTCGCGGCGATCGTCGCCTTCGTGCTGGTAAAGCTGCCCGGGATCAACAGCGCGGATTCGGCCAAGGCCGCCGGCCCGCCATTGATCGTCAAGGTCGAGGGCCGCCAGTTCTACTGGAACTTCCTTTACCCGAACGGCGTCATCCAGGTCGAGCGGATGCGGGTTCCGGCCAACCGCGACGTCAAGCTATTGATCAACTCAGAAGACGTCGACCACAGCTGGTGGATCCCGGCGCTGCAGGGCAAGTTCGACGCGATTCCCGGCAAGACGAACCACCTCTGGTTCCGCGCCGACCGGAGGGGGACGTTCGAGGGCCAGTGCGGTGAGTTCTGCGGCTACGAGCATCCGCACATGGTCGCCGCCGTCCAGGCGGTCCCGAGCAGCGACTTCCAGTCCTGGTACGACAGGGAGGCCCGCGCGCAGGCAAGCGGGACCTCCGACCTCGGGAAGATGACCTTCGACGGTGCATGCGCGACCTGCCACGGCTTTCACGCGCAGGGAGCGTTCGGGCCGGACCTGCGCGGCAATCCGATCCTGCAGCAGCCGGCCGCGATCAAGACGCTGCTACAGAACGGCCGTAACAAGATGCCCGCGGTCGGGAAAGGCTGGAGCAGCCGCCAGATGAATGCCCTGCTTGCCTACGTCAAGCGCTTCGCCGGGAGCAGCGGTGGCGGTTAGGGTCGCTCCCGATCCCGCCTCGACGATCGTCTCGCGCGGCCGATTCTCCAGCTGGCTCGCCACGGTCGACCACAAGCGGATCGGGATCATGTACATCCTCACGAGCCTGTTCTTCTTCGTGGCCGGCGGGATCATCGCGCTGCTGATGCGCTCGCAGCTCGCGCGTCCGAACGAGCACGTGTTCACGCGCGACACCTACGACCAGATGTTCACGATGCACGGGACGACGATGATCTTCCTCGTCGTCGTGCCGGTCTTCGCCGGGCTCGCGAACTACCTCGTGCCGTTGATGATCGGCGCGCGCGACATGGCCTTCCCTCGCCTGAACGCGCTCTCCTATTGGTTCTACCTGCTGGGCGGGATCGTCCTTTACGCAAGCTGGTTCTCGGGCGGCGGCGCGGCGCGCGCCGGCTGGTACTCGTATCCACCCCTCTCCGAGCACGCGTTCGAGCCGGGCAAGGGCCAGGACCTCTGGATCCTGGCAATCCACCTGACGACGATCTCGTCGATCCTCGGCGCGATCAACTTCATCGTCACGATCCACAACCTGCGCGCGCCGGGCATGAGCTGGATGCGCCTGCCGCTGTTCGTCTGGTCGATCTACGTCTATTCGGTCCTGATCCTGATCGCGCTGACCGAGCTCGCCGGCGCCCTCACGCTGCTGCTCCTGGACCGGAAGGCGGGAACGCACTTCTTCTTACCGAGCAAAGGCGGCAGCGCCGTTCTCTACCAGCACATGTTCTGGTTCTTCGGGCACCCCGAGGTGTACATCATGGTGCTGCCCGCGTTCGGGATCCTCTCGGAGGTGATCCCCGTCTTCTCGCGCAAGCCGATCTTCGGCTACAAGGCGATCGCCTTCTCCACGGTCGCGATCGGCTTCTACTCGATGCTGGTCTGGGCGCATCACATGTTCTCCGTCGGACTCCCGACCGGGCTCAACATCTTCTTCATGCTCTCGTCGATGACGATCGCGGTGCCGACCGGGATCAAGATCTTCAACTGGATCGCGACCACCTGGCGCGGCAACGTGATCCTCGATACGGCGATGCTGTTCGCACTCGGCGCCGTCGGTGTCTTCACGATCGGCGGCCTCTCGGGGATCTTCCTCGCCGCTTTCCCGTTCGACTGGCAGGTCACAGACACGTACTTCGTCGTCGCGC
The DNA here is from genome assembly GCA_005884005.1 of Actinomycetota bacterium. GTDB lineage: Bacteria > Actinomycetota > Thermoleophilia > Gaiellales > Gaiellaceae > 13-2-20CM-68-14. Next base: position 100,378 of record VAWI01000011.1, on the reverse strand, counting down.
ACATGCACTACGTGCTCTTCGGCGGCTCCGCCTTTGCGCTCTTCGCAGCCTTCTATTACTGGTGGCCGAAAATGTTCGGGCGGTTCCTCGATGAGCGGCTGGGAAAGGTGAACTTCTGGCTCTACTTCATCGGCATCAATCTGACCTTCTTCCCGCAGCACTTCCTCGGGTTGCTCGGGATGCCGCGGCGCGTGTGGACGTACAACCACCACGGCTGGTGGGCCGCGTGGAACCTCGTCTCGACAATCGGTGCGTTCGTGATGGCTTTCGGGACCCTCGTTTTCCTGATCAACGTCGTCCGGACGACCCGGGTCGGCCGGCGCGCCGGCCATGACCCTTGGGTCGCGGACACGCTCGAGTGGTATACGACCTCGCCGCCCCCGGCATACAACTTCGACAAAGTTCCCTACGTGACGAGTGCTCGCCCTCTCCGAGACCTGCGCCGCCGCCTGCAGGAAGGTAGCGTCCATGCCTGACGTGCGCCCCGGCCCCTGGCTGCGGCTGATCGCGGTCGGCGCCTCGGCGGCGGCCGCACTCGCGGTTGTCTCGGGTGCGCTGTCGCTCCACACCGCACACCGGGCGCTCGCCGCGCTGGCGGTGCCAGCACTGGCAGCGCTGGTCGCGGCGGCGTGGGTCGCGCACCGGCGGCTGCTCGGGCCCTCCGTCGCGGCGCTCAGCCTGTTCGTCGCCGCCGCGCTCGTCGTCGGGCGGCCGTTGCACATCGCATTCGCCGCACTGGCCCTGGCGGCGGCGCTCGTCGCGACGGCCGCGACCCTACGCGGCGAGCCGGTGCCCGCGGCCTCGCTGCGCGACTACGTCACGCTGACCAAGCCGCGGATCATGAGCCTGCTGCTGATCACCGGGGCGTCCGGGATGATCGTCGGCGCCCGCGGCTTCCCCTCCGCATGGCTCTTTGCCGTCGCGATGACCGGCCTCGCCCTAGCCTGCGGCGGCGCGAGTGCGCTCAACCACGTGCTCGACCGAGACATCGACCGGCATATGCGCCGCACCGACCGGCGGCCTGTCGCGGCCGACCGCGTTGTGCCGAGCCGGGCGCTCGAGTTCGGGCTCGCGCTCTCAGCGCTCTCGTTCGTGGTGCTTGCGAGCCTCGTCAACGTGCTGACCGCCGTGCTCGCCCTGGCCGGCAACCTCTTCTACGTGTTCGTCTACACCCGCTGGCTCAAGCGCTCGACGCCGCAGAACATCGTCATCGGCGGCGCAGCCGGCGCGATCCCGCCGCTCGTGGGCTGGGCGGCGGCCACCGGAAACGTCACCGTGCCGGCGCTACTGCTGTTCGCGATCATCTTCTTCTGGACGCCACCCCATTTCTGGGCGCTCGCCCTACTAATCCGCCGGGACTACGAGGCAGCCGGCGTGCCGATGCTGCCGGTCGTGCGCGGTGAGCGGGAGACGACGAAGCAGATCGTCCTCTACTCAGGCGCCCTCGTCGCCGTGACGGCGTCCCCGTTCCTCTGGGGCACGCTCGGCCTGCCCTACCTCGTCGCTGCACTCGTCCTCGGCGCCGCGTTCTTCGCCCTTGCGCTCGGACTGCGGCGCGATCCGACCCCCCGCCGCGCCGCGCTTCTCTTCCACTTCTCGCTCCTCTACCTGGCCCTGCTCTTCGCCGCAATGGCCGTGGACGCCGCGCTATGACGGAGCGCCTCCCTGAGCCCATGCCTCCCCAGACGATGCACGAGCCGGCTGACCCCGAAGCCGAGCTCGCCCGGAGAAACGTGATCTTCGGCCTGGCGCTCTTCGGCTTCGTCCTGCTTCTCTATGGGGCCACGATCCTCGTCGCGTACGTCTATCTCGCCCTCGACTGAGGCGTCGCTTGCGACGCCGGCTAGAGGACGTGCGGGCTTCGCCCGGGCGTCCGTCTAATCCCGAGTGAAGAGCAGCAACGGGAGCGGACCCGGTTCGCCCTCGACTGACGCGATCTTCATCACCCGGGTGGAGTCGCCACCGCCCGGGCGCCGCCTGGCCGTCAAGGACCTGTTCGACACCGCGGGCCTGCGGACAACCTATGGGTCGGCGATCTTTGCCGACCACATTCCGGCCCGGACGGCCGAAGCGGTGCGCCTGCTCGAGGCGGCCGGGTACGCGAACGTCGGCAAGGCCAACCTGCACGAGTTCGCCTACGGCGTCACGTCAGAGAACCCTCACTACGGGCGAGTGCCGAACCCGCTCGCCGAGGGGCGGATCGCCGGCGGCTCGAGCGGCGGCTCCGCAGCGGCGCTCGCCGCCGGCCTGGCGGAGGCGGCCCTTGGCTCCGACTCCGCAGGCTCGATTCGGATCCCGGCGGCCTGCTGCGGCATCGTCGGCTTCAAGCCGAGCTTCGGACTCGTTCCGATCGATGGTTGCTTCCCGCTTGCACCGAGCTTCGACCATGCGGGGCCGATGGCAAGAGACGTGGCGGAGTGCGTCCGGATGATAGAAGCGCTCGTTCCGGGCTTCGAGCCGGTCGAGGCCCAGCTGTCCGACCTTCGGGTCGGCGTCGCCTGGCTCGACCAGGCCGACCCGCTCGTCCGCGCCCGTGTCCAGGAAGCGGCGGCGAATTTCCCGAGCCGGCGCGAGCTCGCCCTGAGCGTCCCCGACCGGGAGGAGTGGGGTGCGGCCTTCCGGCGCGAGGTCGTCGAATCGCACGCCGGGCTCTACCCTGAGCGCGCCGAGGACTACGGCGACGACGTGCGCCGCTCACTCGAGGCCGCCTCGGAGCTGACGGACTCGGAGGTCGTGGCCGCCCGGCGACTGCGAGAGCGACTGCGCGACGAGGTCCCTGAGGCGCTCGAGGACCTCGATCTGCTGGTGACACCGACGCTTCCGTGTGTCGCTCCGCCGATAGGTCAGGGGTCCCGGACCGTGCTGACCAAGCTCACGGCGCTCTTCAATCTGACCGGCTGGCCGGCGCTGGCTCTGCCGTGCGGCCCCGGCGAGGACGGCCTGCCGGCGTCGATTCAGCTCGCCGCCCCGCCCGGGCTCGATTCGCTCGTTCTCGCGGCCGCGGCGGCGCTGGAGCGGGCGCTGCAGGTGGCCTAGGCCACACCGGGGTCACTCCTTCGAGGGAGGCCTCCGCGGCACGGGGTGCCGACATCTCTGAACGCATGTCTGTGGTGGCCCGCCTCCTTGCCTTCGCAGTCGCCGGAGTGTTCGCGCTCGCCTTGGGAGCGCATTCCGCGTCGGCTGCAGGCTCCACGAAGTTCCCGCGGCCGACAACCGGTGGGGAATACGCGTACTCGACGCCGGAGGCAGCGCCTTACGTTGGCGCCCGCGCCGTCGTCCACTACGTCACGACGGGTCCCGACGCGCCCCCACTCAACGACGACAACGGCAACGGCTACCCCGACTACGTCGAGCAGGTCAGCGTCGCGGCCGATACCGCTCTCCTCTACTACGGGCGTCACGGGTTCAAGCTGCCTCTCGCGGATACCGCCGGACCGGACACCAAGCCGGACGTCTACATCGACGATCTGCCGGCCGGTGTGTTCGGACTGACGTTCCCGGAGACAGCCGAGGGCGGATCGTTCGTCCTCGCTTCTCCCCGACTCGATTCCAGGCAGAAGACGCTGGGGAGCCTTCCGATCACGGTGGCGCACGAACTCTTCCACGTGATTCAGTTTTCGTACGTCGTGAGCGGGAGGCTGCCGACATGGGCCGCCGAGGGCAGCGCCACCGCGCTCTCGATGCTCGTCTTCCCAAAGGTTGAGGACCTGTCGATGGCGAACTTTCTCTATGGCTGGCTGTTCCAGCCGTGGCTCCCCCTCTACGACGAGCGCTTCGGCTGCGCACATTGCTACGGCGGCGCGTGGTGGTGGCTGTACCTGGCCCACCTGAACTCCGGCATCCTGCCGCGCTACTTCGCGCTGCTCGAGGCTGACGACCGGCAGGGGAAGCCGGCCACCCTCGGTGTAACTCAGCTCGACGCCGCACTCAGAGGGAGCCATGTCGGCCCCCTCAATGACGTCTTCACGGCCTTCTCGCTCAACTTGTACCGCAGGGGGCTGCCGCTCGGTGGGGCGTACTCACTCAAATCGTCGACAACTCCCCGGGCTACTTCGATCCACAGCGTTTACGGCCTCTCGGCCCAATACGTGCCGGTCCACGTCCCGTCCACCTCGCGCGGCGTGGTGATCGCAGTGCCCTACGGGGACGGGCCTCGGCCGCAGGTCACTCTCGTCGTCGGGGGACCGAAGGGTCGGAAGGTCATTGGCAAGCGGTTCCGTCCGGGCCAGGGAATGATCCTCTCGACGCTGTTCCGCAACGCCGCCGAACGGAAGCGGATCATGCTGATCGTGACGAGCGGCCACCTGAAAGGCGTCGCCTACCAGGTCGGCTACGCGGCCGTGGACCGCCGCGGAAAGCTCCCCGCCTGGATCGCGTTCTAAGAAGGCTCGAGTAGGCGGCGTTCGAACCGCCGTCGCTGAGCACGGGCAAGCAGCGCGGCGCCCGCACCGAGCAGCAACAGGGGGCCGGCGACGATCAGCACGTAGAACAGGATCTCGGCCTCGCGAAGGAGTACCCCGCCCGCGTCGCTCATCGTCCGGTCGAACCGGCCCGCGGAAGCTGCGGCTTGCGTCGGCTTCGTCGTCAACACGAGCTTGACGCGCGCAAGCTCGGCCCGCCGGACGGTCGTGGCCTTCAATTTCGTCAAGTAGTCGAGCCGGGCCTTCTCGGCGCTCAACCGCGCCCGCTCGGCCGGGGTAACGCCGCCGGCCTCGATCCGTGCGATGTCGGCCTGAAGCCGCGCGATTTCCTTCGCTTCCTCCTGGACCGCCTTCGTCACGTCGACGATCGAGACGTGCTGGGCCAGGATCGTGCCGAGTCCGGAGTACTCCTCGACCGCGTCCTGAACCCGGTCGACCGGCACCCGCACGACGATCGAGGCGCCGCCGCGTCCGTTCTTCGGCGCGCCGTACTCGACCGACGCGACGTAGCCCCCGAGCAGACGGGCGAACCTCATTGCGCGCTTCGTCGCGTCCGACAGCGCATCGAGGTTCTTGACTTGCACTCGCAGAGAAGCGCCGTAGCGCTGCAGGCGGCTCGAGGTGTTCGGAACGCTCCCTGTGAAGACCTTTGGCAGAACTTGGGGCACGCGCGCTCGCTCCTTCTGCGAAAGCTGCTGGCCTGATAGCGAGCCACCGACACGCGGAGCTCCCGAACTCGCGCCCGAAACTCGCTTCGCCGGAGAGCCCGAATTCGTAATCCCGTGCACGAGAGCGCCGCCGACCGCAAGTGCCAAGGCCGCGGCAACCCCAACGAGAGCCATCCGACGGAGAGGAGGAAACGAGAACCGGGGTCGCTGCTGCGGCTCCTTGCGTGCGGCAACTGCCAGGACGCGGTCCCGCAACTCAGGCGAAGCGACAGGCCGGGCCGCACGTAGTTCGCTCGCCAGCTCAGGCGACAGCATCGGCGCTCACCATCCCTTCCAGCTTCTGGAGCGCGCGGCTCAACCGCGTCGAGCACGCGCTCGGACTGATCCCGAGCATCCGGGCCGCCGTGTCACCGTCGAGCTCGAGCACGACCCGCAGCGCGACGACTTCGCGTTCTGCCCGGGACAGCTCTGCAAGCGCATGCTCGAGCTCGGCGGAGAGGCCTTCGCCGAAGCTCGGCGCCGGCACCTCCCGCAACTCGCGCACTGCGTACCGATCCTCGCGGCGCAGCCGCCGCGCCTCCGAGCGAAAATGGTCGAGCGCCGCCGAGCGCGCAAGCTGGCAGAGCCAGGTACGTACTCCACCCCGACGGGCATCGAAGCGATTCCAACGGCGAAGTGCGCGCTCGAACGTGTCGACCGTGAGGTCTTCGGCGAGGGCGTGGTCAGCGGTCAGGTACATGAGATAGGCAAGAACGTCGTCGAGGTGTCGCTCGGCGATGACGGCGAAGCTCTGTTGCTCCGCGTTCACGGTCTTATTACGCCGCAGCGGGCCGGCGTTGTCACATCTCAGCCGACAGGCACCAGGGCTTGCGCAGCCGCGATCGTTTGGTCGATTTCGAGAACGCCGAATGATTGAATCGCGATGTAGAGGCCGTCGCGAACCATGAAGCCTTCGAAACCGCCGTCGAGGACGAGTTCGCCGGGGGCGGGCCCTTCGGGCATCCAGTTCGAGACGAAGCCCCAGCCAAAGCCAAACTCCGGCCGTAAGGACTCTTCCAGGCGAAAGTGGTTTCCCTGCGTGTCCGTATAGGTGAAACGGACGGCGTCGTCGATCCGCGGCGGCAGGCCGGTCGAGCGCAGGTAACCCGTCGTGATCGTCTGGCGCTCGACCGACGACAGCGTCAGGTTGTCGAATTCCTTGCCGAGCCAGAGCGCGGGCCGGCCGAGAACGCTCGCAGCCTGAGAGGCCTTGATCTCGGCCTGCGACTTCACCCCGCCCGCCGTGACCCGCTCGCGTGCCGGACGAAGCTCGGGTTTCGAGAAGTCCGCCTCCGCTCGGCTCACGCTGCCGATTTCGATGACGTGGTACGCGCGGGCCTCGGAGCCGTTGAAGAGCGTCTTCACCAGCACGGGCCGGTAACTGTCGCGATCGACGGCCACGACCTCCCGCTCGTCGATCGATGGGCTGGGCGGCGCGGTCGGGTCGGTCGGCACCTCGATAGGAATCGACAGCCAATAGACCGGCGTTCCATCGACCTCACCCTCACCCGTCTTGTGCACCTGGCCGCCGGCCAGCGCGTCGCGGTACTGGGTGAGGAAGCCGCCGAGAGCCGGGTCAACCGACGGCGGCTGCTCTGGCACGTCTCGCGGCGTCGTCCCGTTCTTGCCGTCGAATCGGCAGCTGACACGCTCTTTCGTCGCTTCGACCGGGTGGCGGGCAATCCAGGCGCACGTGATCACCGGACCGTCGATCGAGAAGCCCCCGGCCGGCGTCTCGAGCACGTCATCGCTGAGGCGGCCGTCCCGACGCGTAATCGTGTGCGCGAGCCCGCGCGCCTGGTCGTACCAGATCTCCTGCTCGACCACCGATTGCAGCGGCGCCCGCTTCCCTGTCGCCAGGTCGACGACCGTCAAGCCGGCTGAGCTCGTCTCGCGCGTGATCGCGTGCAGCACGGGCTCGTCCCCGATCGCCGCCATCGCGCGATCCACGAGCGTCCGATGGCCGCCGTTCCAAGGAGCGACCAGCGCAATCACAAGCGCTGCAGCGAGAACGACGGCTCCTGCGAGCACCGTCCGCGACACGCGGCGCCTGACCTTGACTGGCTCCCGCGCAGCGGCGACTGCGTCGGCGAGCGCGAGCAATTCCGGGTCGTCCGCGAGCAACTCGAGGACTTCGTGATCGAGCATTGCGGTCATGGGTCGATTCCCTCCTCAGTGAGCACGGCGCGCAGGGTTGCGAGGCCACGCGAGAACCGCATTCGCGCCGCTTCCTCAGACGTTCCGACCAGTCGGGCGATCTCGGCGAACGGCACACCGCGCCAGAGCTTCAGCACGACGACCTCGCGCTGTCGTGCCGGAAGCCTGTCGAGCGCCGAGCGAAGAGTCTCTAGGAGCCTCGCCCCGTATTCAGCCTCGGCGGGAGCGGCGAGGGCTATGGGATCCCGGACGCTGCGCCGAACCGCATCTGCGAACCGTCTCCTCGCTACGGCGTAGAGCCAGGGCAAGGGCGGCCGTCCGTCGGCTCGGAGCCTCGCCGCAGCGTCGGCGAACACCTGCTGAGCGAGTTCCTCCGCAGAGTGGTGATCGCTCGTCCTTCGCCGAAGGAACCGGTAGATCTCGGCGTAGTGGCGACGAAACGCGTCGTCCGCGAGGTCGTTCACGACCTTTAACTCGTCCACGGAGGGAGAACGTAACGCGGGTCAGACGGCGGCGATGACCGCGGCCTCGTAGACCGGGTCGCGGGAAAGCTTGTCGAGCTCGTCCGAGAGCAGGTCCGCCGGGATCGGCGGATCGCCGGGCGGAAACGGCGCGGGCTCGCCGTCGAGCTCGACGCCGACCAGCTTGTTGGAGGGCTCGTGCTCGAGCCCGATCGACCGGTCCAGGCGCGAGCGAAGCCAGCCCGCGAGCAGCTGCGCCTGCGCTTCTGTCCCCGTGACCTTGATTCGCTCGACCTTGGCGATCGCCGGCCAGAGCGAGGCGAGCATCGGCCGCCACCGGCTCGTCCGCGCCCAGGCAATGTCGGAGACGGCGAGGCGGTCGAAGATCTCCGCCATCCGCGCGTAAGGCTTCGGCAGGCCCGGCCACTCGGTGCTGTCCACGATCAGCCGGTCTGCGACGCCGATGAGCTCGTCGAACGCGGACTCACCGAACGGCGGCACGCCCCGCCAGCGCAGGAAGACGGGCAGATCGGGGACGAGGAGCGGCTCGACGACGCTTGCCGGGTGCTCGGCGCTCGTGCCGTGCAGGCGGATGCGGATCGTGTCCGTGCAGATGGTCAAGCCCTCGCTCATCGGAAAGGATTCGGACTCCACTTTCCCCTCGAGACCTGCGCCGGCCGACTGGGGAAAGAGCACGATCGTGCGCGACGGATGGCGCTCCGCAAGCCCGGCGAGGACGTCCTCGGCCGCCTCGACCCATTCCTCAGGCACCCAAGCGATGTGCGTCATCACGTTCGTGCGCAGGCGGGAGCCCTCATCGGCGAGGCGGAGCGCCGCGAGCTTGCGCTCGATCGCCGAGACCGTGTCTAGTGCCGTCGCCACTGAGGGTCCGCCTGGGATCGGCACCGCGAATCAGCCGAATCCGTGTGAGTGATCAATGCCGACGCCATGAGCGTCCGTCGCGGCGCAGTAGCTCGTCGGAGCTCGGCGGCCCCCAGGTTCCGGCCGCGTAGTTCGGAAACGACGGCCGGTCGCGCCGCCAGAAGGCGACGATCGCGTCAACGAGCTGCCACTGCTCGATCACCTCGTCCTCGCGCGTGAAGAGCGACGCGTCGCCGCGCATACAATCGATCAGCAGCCGCTCGTACGCCTCAGGCAGGTCGGTGCGGAACGCGCCGCCGTACAGGAAGTCCATGTGCACGGTCCGGATCTGTAGCCCCTGGCCGGGAACCTTCGCCCCGATCGCGAGAGAGACACCTTCGTCGGGCTGGATGTGGATCAACAGCACGTTCGGGCGTAGCCCTTCCGCCGCCGCCTCCTCGAACGGCGGGTGCGGCGCGCCCTTGAACTGGATCGCGATCGTCGTCTCGCGGCGCGCCAGCCGCTTGCCGGCGCGGATGTAGATCGGGGTGTCGGCCCACCGCCAGTTGTCGATGAACAGCTTCGCCGCGATGAACGTCTCCGTCATCGAGCTCGGGTCGACACCCTGCTCCTCGCGGTAACCCGGCACCTCCTGGCCCTCGATGTAGCCGAGGCCGTACTGCCCGCGCACGACGTGCTTCGGTCCGGGGGTGTGCATCGACTTCAGCACCTTGACCTTCTCGTTCCGGACCGAATCGGCGGCGAAGTCGATCGGCGGCTCCATCGCGGTCAGCGCGATCAGCTGCAGCAAGTGGTTCTGGAAGATGTCGCGGATCGCGCCCGCGTGCTCGTAGTAGTCGGCCCGCCCTTCGATCCCGATCGTCTCCGCGACCGTGATCTGGATGTGATCGACGAACTGGCGGTTCCAGATCGGCTCGAAGATCCCGTTCGCGAACCGGAGCGCCAGCATGTTCTGGACGGTCTCCTTGCCGAGGTAGTGGTCGATCCGGAAGATCTCGTTCTCATCGAAGTGCTTGTGCAGAAGCGTGTTCAGCTCCTGCGCCGACTGCAGGTCATGACCGAACGGCTTCTCGACGATCAGCCGCGTCCAGCCCTGCTTCGAGCGGTGCTTGCCGATTCCCTTGACGATCGTCTCGAAGGCCGGCGGCGGGACGGCCAGGTAGTGGACACGGTTGCCGCTGGTGCCGCGGTCCCGGTCGAAGTCCGTCAGCGTTTCGTCGATGTGGACGAACACGTCGTCCCCGTCCTCGGCCGTGCCGGCGACGTAGTGCATCCCGTCGGCCAGCCACTCCCAGACGTCGTCGCGGAAGTCGTCGCGTCCGAACTCCTGCACGGCGGCCTTCATCCGCTCCCGGAACTCGTCGTCGCTCTCCTCGGTCCGGGCGACGCCGACGATGCCGAACTTCTCGGGCAGAAGCTGTCTGTACGCGAGCGAGTAGAGCGCCGGAAAGAGCTTGCGTTTCGTCAGGTCGCCCGAAGCGCCGAAGATCACCATTGCGCAGGGCTCAGGCCGGCGCGAGAGCTGGAGCCCCTCCAGCAACGGGTTTTCGATCCGCTGATCCTCCGCGAGCGCCATCAGCGGGGGTCGGGGCCGGCCTTCGCCTTCTCGACCGCGCGAATCGCGTGGCCGCCGAACTGATTTCGCAGCGCCGCGGCGACCTTGGCCGAGAACTTGATCTCGTCGCGCGAGGCAAAGCGAGCGAAGAGCGAGGCGGCAAGCACCGGCGCCGGCACGCTCATCTTGATCGCCTCGTCCAGCGTCCAGCGGCCCTCGCCCGAGTCCTCCACGTAGGGCGCGATATCATCGAGCTGCGAGCCGTGCTGCTCGAAGGCCGAGTGAAGCAGCTCGAGCAGCCAGCTGCGTACAACCGAGCCATAGCGCCAGATGCCGGAGATCTGGTGCAGGTCGAACTCGTACTCCGAGTGGTCCATGATCTCGAAGCCTTCCGCGTAGGACTGCATCAGCCCGTACTCGATCCCGTTGTGGACCATCTTCACGAAGTGCCCCGCGCCGCTCGGGCCGACGTGCGCGTAGCCGTCCTCGGGTGCGAGCGTCTCCAAGATCGGCTCCAGGCGCTCGACCGGCTCGTCGTCACCACCCGCCATCAGGCAGAAACCGACTTCGAGCCCCCAGATCCCGCCGGACACGCCGACATCAATGAAGTTGATGCCCTTCTGCTGCGCTTGGTCATAGCGGCGCTTCGAGTCGTGGAAGTTCGAGTTGCCGCCGTCGACGATCGTGTCGCCTTCGTCGAGGATTCCGAGTAGCTGCTGGAACGTGTCCTCCGTGATCTTCCCGGCCGGGATCATCATCCAGACGGCGCGCGGCTTCTCGAGCTGCTGCGCCAGCTCTTCGAGTGAGCCCGCGGTCGAGTCGACCTTCGGATCGTACGTCTGGATCTCGTGCCCGCCCCCGCGGAGACGCTCCGTCATCCCGTTTCCCATCCGGCCGAGGCCGATCATTCCGAGCTGCATCAGATGTCCTCCAGTCGAATGCGCGCGACGCGGCGGCCGCGCTCCTTGAGGGATTCGAAGTCGCCTGCCGCCTGTGCGCGGATCAGCCGCGCGAACCCGAAGGGCTTGCCGGGAATCGGGAGCTCCTCGCCCTGGTCGTCGACGACCTGCAGGAAGAGACCTGTATTGGGGCCGCCCTTGTGCAACTGGCCGGTCGAGTGCAGATAGCGCGGGCCGAGCCCGTGCGTGACGACGCAACCCGTCTCCTGACGGGCCCGCTCGACCAGCGGCTGCAGCTTCGCCTCCTGCCTCGGGTCGATGAAGGCCTGGACCGCGACATAGTCGCCTTGGTTGGCCTGCGCGAACAGCTCCTCGGGCGAGGATTCCGGCTCCAGCTCGACGTCGCCACCCTGTAGCACCTCGTTCGTCTTGTCCTTGGCCGCTTGAACATTCGGCTGGTCGAAGGGGTTGATCTCGAGGTATGAGCCGGCGACGGCGACCGCGAACTCCCAGCGGAAGAACTCCTGGCCGAGCTCGTACGGATCCTCGAGCCGCACCTCGCCGCGCTGGCGGTCCGGCCCATCCGGAGACTCTCCCGGCGCGGGGACGAGGCCCCTGCCGTTCTTGCCGGTCGATTCGGCGATCAGCTGCTCGGCCCAGAGGCCGAAGCCGCCCTCGGTCTCGTCGATGCAAACCTTGTCGCGGCCCTGGCGCCAGCCCTCCCCGAGCTGCTGGCCGAGTTCGAGGCCCGGATTGCCCTCGGCGAAGCGGCACGCCTCGGCCATCTCCGCGGTGCGCTCGAGCAGGCGCTCGAGATCGATCCCAAGCAGCGCCGCCGGCACCATCCCGAACGGCGACAGCGCCGAGTAGCGCCCGCCGATCGTCGGCTCGCCGGCGAAGACCTCGAGGAAGTCGCGCTCGCGAGCAAGACTCTCGAGCTCGGAGCCCGGGTCGGTGATCGCCACGAAGAACTCGCCGCGGCCGCCGTTTCGCTCCCAGAAGAAGTCGAGGTGGGAGCGCGTCTCCAGGGTCGTCCCCGACTTTGACGAGGCGATGAAGAGCGTCCGGTCGAGATCGAGCATCTCGAGCGAGTGCCGGATCATGGCCGGGTGCGTCGTGTCGAGCACGTGCAGCGAGCGCTCGCCGAAGCTTCGCTTGAGCACGATCGGCGCCAGGCTCGAGCCACCCATGCCGAGCAGGACGAAGGTGTCGATCACCCCCGGGGAGCCGACCTCGTCCGCGAAGCGCTGCAGGTCGCCGATCCGCTCCCGCATCCGCTGGGGCTCGTCGAGCCAGCCGAGCCATTTCTCCTCGCCCGAGCCGGTCCAGACCGTCGGGTCGCGTTCCCAGATCCGCTCGACGAGCTGTTCCGTCGCGACGGGCACGGTTATTCGGCCTCGAGCCCTGCGAGGAACGCGAGCACGAGGTCGTCGAACTCGCGGGGCTGCTCCAGGTTCGGCAGGTGAGCGGCGCCGTCGATCGTCACTCGAGTGGCGCCGATTTCTCGCTCCAGACGCTCGGCAATCATGTGTACGTCCGGGACGTCGTACTCGCCGACGACCGCGAGCGTCGGTACAGAGATCTCGTCGAGGCGGTCGCCGATGTCCAGCACGAGCACCTCCTCCTGCGCGTCCGGGCAGTCGAGCGCAAGCTCGAAGGCGTTCCGCTGCATCTCGGCCACCCTGCTGCGGACCTCGGGATCGACCTCGTCGGGCGAGCGATCCGGCCCGTCCACCCACGTCTCCAGGTTCACCTCGACCGCCGCATCCAGGTCCCCGCGCTCGAAAGCGGCTTCCTCCGCGGCCCATGAGCGGGTCACGTAGTCGGACCAGCCGTGCCCGCGCACGCCGGAGCCGACGAGGACGAGCGCCGAGACGAGGTCAGGCCGCGCGACCGCGACCTGAAGAGAAATGCCGCCTCCCATCGAAGCGCCGACGAGCGCGGCGGGTCCGAGCGCGAGCTCGTCCAGTAGCGCGATCAGCTCTCCAGGAGGCGAGTAGCGTCCCGGCACCAGCGGAGAGCGCCCGAACCCGCGCAGGTCGTAGCGAACGACCCGGTGCGCCCGCCGGAAGCTCTCCCATTGCGGATCCCACATGCGGCTGTCGCAGATCCCGGCGTGCACGAGCACAACCGGCGGGCCCTCGCCGACGACCTCCCGATGAAGCTGATCTTCTTTGCTTGCGATCACGCCGCCGCGAGCTCGCCGCGCTTCGCGCGGATGCCGTCGAGCAGCTCGGCGAACGAGTCGGCGAACTTCTGGACGCCTTCCTCCTCCAGCACGCGGACGACGTCGCCGTAGTCGATGCCCGCCTCCGCGAGCTGCTCGAAGAGGCGCTTCGCCTCCTCGAGGCCGTGCTCGAGCGTCAGCGCGACCTCGCCGTGGTCCTGGAAGGCCCGGATCGTCTCCTCGGGCATCGTGTTCACGGTCTCGGGACCGATCAGCTCCTCCACGTACATCACGTCGCGGTAGTCCGGGTTCTTCGTCGAGGTGGAGGCCCAGAGGCAGCGCTGAGTCGTCGCGCCCTTCGCCCCGAGCGGCGCCCACCGGTCGCCGGAGAAAAGCTCCTTGTAGCGCTGGTAGGCGAGCTTTGCGTTCGCGATCGCCAGTTTGCCCTTCAGGTCGTCGTGGCCGCCGAGCTCGTCGAGACGCTTATCGGTCTCCGTGTCCACCCGCGAGACGAAGAAGCTCGCGACCGAGGCGACCTGCGAGGGGTCGCCGCCGGACTCGACCAGCCGCTCGAGCCCGCGGATGTAGGCCTCGGCGACCTCGGCGTAGCGCTCGAGCGAGAAGATCAGGGTGACGTTGATGTTCTTGCCGCTCGCGATCATCTCCTCGATCGCGGGCAGGCCTGCTTTCGTCGCGGGAATCTTCACGAACAGGTTCGGCCGGTCGATCTCGGCGTGGAGGCGCCGCGCTTCGGCGATCGTCCTGTCCGTGTCACCTGCGAGGTTGGGGTCGACCTCGATCGAGACGTAGCCGTCCCGGCCTTGGCCGGCATCCCAGACGGGACGGAGCACGTCGCACGCGTCGCCGACGTCCTTCTCGGCCAGACGCCAGAAGATCTCCTTCGGGTCGTCCGTTTCGCCGAGGCAGGCGCGAATCTGCTCGTCGTAGCGCTCACCCTGCGAAATCGCCTTCTGAAAGATGGTCGGGTTCGAGGTGATGCCGACGACTGCGTCGTCGCGCATCAGCCGCTCGAGCTCGCCGGTCCGAAGCATTTCCCGGGACAGGTAGTCGATCCAGACGCTCTGACCGAGCTCGGACAATTGGTGGAGTCGTGATTTAGACATTTGCTGTATTTCCCTTCTCGATTTCCTCGATCTTCCGGAGCCTGGTTGCGTACGGCTCACCGCCGTCGAAGCGCGCGTGCAAGAAGGCGCGCATCAGGTCGACCGTCAGCGCCGGGCCGACGACCTCCGAGCCCAGGCAGAGGACGTTCATGTCGTCGTGCTCGACTCCCTGGTGCGCCGAGTAGACGTCGTGGCACATAGCGCCCCGGATCCCGTCGAGCTTGCAGACCGCGACAGAAGCGCCGACACCGGAGCCACAGACGAGGATTCCGCGCTCGGCGTCGCCGTTCTGGAGCAGCTGCCCGAGCTCTTGCGCCTTGTCGGGATAGTCGATCCGCACCGCCGCGGTGTCGACGCCGAGGTCGAACGTCTCGTGGCCAAGCGCGTCGAGCTCCGATAGGACGGCGTCGCGCAGACGTACGCCGCGGTGGTCGAACGCGACTGCAACTCTCATAGAACCGTTACGTTACCCCCGATGGAGGGTCCTGAACTCTGGCGTGAGCTAGGCCAGCAACTCCGCGTCGATTCCGTCCGCTGCGCGGCCGCCGCGAAGTCCGGCCACCCGACCTCCGGCATGTCCGCCGCCGACCTGATGGCGGTGCTCCTAGCCGGGTATCTGCGATACGACTTCGACAGTCCGAAGGATCCCGCCAACGACCGGCTCGTCTTCTCGAAGGGGCACGCGTCGACGCTGCTCTACGCGATGTACCGGGCAGCGGGCGCGATCTCGGACGACGAGCTGCTGACGTACCGACAGTTCTCGAGCATCTTCGAGGGGCACCCGACGCCGCGCATCCCGTGGGTCGACGTCGCCACCGGTTCGCTCGGACAGGGCCTGCCGTACGGCGTCGGCATGGCGATCGCCGGCAAGCGGCTCGACCGGACGCCGATGCGGGCCTGGGTGCTCGTCGGCGACAGCGAGATGGCCGAGGGCTCGCAGTGGGAGGCGTTCGAGCATGCCGCCTATTACGAGCTCGACAACATCGTCGCGATCCTGGACATCAACCGGCTCGGGCAGCGCGGCGAGACCATGCACGGTTGGGACCTCGATTCCTACGCCAACCGCGCTCGCGCTTTCGGCTGGCATGCCATCGAGATCGATGGCCACAACGTCGAGGAGATCGACCAGGCGTACGGAGAAGCGATCGCGAGCGATAGGCCGGTGGCCATTGTCGCCCGCACGATCAAGGGGAAGGGCGTCAAGGCGGTCGAGGACAAGCCGGGGTGGCACGGCAAGGCGCTCGACAACCCCGAGGAGGCGATCGAGGAGCTCGGCGGCATCCGAAACATCACCGTCCAGGTCGCCAAACCGGAGACGAGCGGCCGCACGACCGAGATCGAGCACGGCGAGCTCGAGCTCCCGCTCTACGAGCTCGGCGACGAGGTCGCGACGCGCAAGGCCTACGGCGAGGCACTCGCCGCGCTGGGCAAAGCCCGCGGGGACGTGGTCGCCATGGACGGCGAAGTCTCGAACTCGACCTTTGCCGAGATCTTCAGAGACGCCGTCCCCGAGCGGTACTTCGAGATGTACATCGCCGAGGAGCAGCTGGTCGCGACCGCTGTCGGCATGCAGGTCACCGGCTGGCGGCCGTTCGCCTCGACGTTCGCGGCCTTCATCACACGCGCCTACGACTTCGTCCGTATGTCGGCGATCAGCCGCGCGAACTATTGCCTCTCGGGCTCGCACGCGGGAGTCTCGATCGGCGAGGACGGCCCTTCGCAGATGGCGCTCGAGGACATTGCGGCTTTGCGGGCCGTGCACGGCTCGACCGTTCTCCACCCCTGCGACGCGAACCAGACGGCGAAGCTGGTCGCGAAAATGGCCGACCGCGACGGAATCGTCTACGTGCGGACCCTGCGGCCGAACACGCCCGTGATCTACGACGCCGACGACGAGTTCGAGATCGGCGGCTCGCGCACGCCCCGCGAGGGCGACGACGTCGCACTGATCGCCGCGGGCGTGACCGTGCACGAGGCACTGAAGGCAGCCGAGGCTCTCGCCGCGGAGGGCGTCGAGGCCCGGGTGATCGACCTCTATTCGATCAAGCCGCTCGACGAGGAGACGATCCGCTCGCTGGCAATGCCGATCGTCACGGTCGAGGACCATTGGGCCGAGGGCGGGCTAGGCGAGGCCGTGCTCGCGGCCCTCGCCGATGCGGAGGAGCGGCCACGCCTCGAGCTGCTCGCCGTCCGCGAGATGCCGCACTCCGGCAAGCCGGCCGAGCTGCTCGCCGAGGCCGGCATCGACGCCGAGCACATCGCCGACGCCGCGCGTCGGCTCGTCGGCGCGGCCGTGTCCGCTTAGCGCCGCGCGGTTCGGCCGCTTTCAGGGACAGTCCCCTGAGGGGACTTCCCTAGAACCGCTTGTCGGCCGGACAGGTCGAAGGATCGAATCGGTCTGAGGGAGAGTCCCTACGCTGTAGCTGTGGCACTCGTGATCGCATCGCAGCTCCGCAAGGAGCTTTCCGGCTGGCAGCTCTTCGACGGCGTCTCGTTCAAGGTCGAGCGCCGGGACCGGATCGCGCTTTCCGGCCCGAACGGCGCCGGCAAGACGACCCTGCTCCGAATTCTCAACGGCGAGACCGACTACCAGGGCGGGGAGCTCGTCTACTCCAAGGGAACGAGGGTCGCGCTGCACGACCAGCGGCCCCCGCTGGATCAGGGTCTGACGCTGCGCGAGTACGTGCTCTCGGGCGCCGCTGACCTCGTCGCGACCGAGCGGGAGCTTCGAGATCTGGAGCACAAGATGGAAGGCGGGCAGCACGACCAGACAACGCTCCGCCGCTACGCCGAGGCCCAGGCGCGACTCGAGCACGCAGGCGGCTACGCCTGGCGCGACCGCGCCGCTTCGGTCGTGCGCGGCCTCGGCTTCGCGGAGCCGGATCTCGACCGGCCGCTGGAGACCTTCTCCGGCGGAGAGCTGACACGGGCGTCGCTCGCTCGCGCCCTCGGCGGCGACCCTGATCTGCTGCTGCTCGACGAGCCCACGAACCATCTCGACGTCGCCAGCCTCGAGTGGCTCGAGCAGGAGCTGCAGTCGCTCGATGCCGGGATCATCCTCGTCGCGCACGACCGCTGGTTCCTAGAGGCAGTCACGAACGGCGTCCTCGAGCTCGGCGGTGGCCGCTCGATCTCGTTCGCCGGTCCCTGGCATTCCTGGCGAATCGAGAAGGCGGCGCGGGCGTCGGCGGCCGGAAAGACGGCCGACCGCCTCGGCGTCGACATCGAGCGGCTCGAGCGCTTCGTGGAACGGTTTCGCTACAAGAAGAACAAGGCGAAGCAGGCTCAGGCGAAGCTGACGCAGATCGGCCGCCTCGAGCGGGAGCGCCGGCAGGCGAGCAGCGAGCTCGAGTCGTTGACGCTTCGCCAGAAGCGGCTCGGCTTCGACTTCCTCGACCCGCCGCGAAGCGGCCGAACCGTGATCGAGACAAAGAGCCTCGAGGTCGCGGCTGGCACAAAGGAGCTCCTGCACGACGTCGGCTTCGCGCTCGAGCGCGGGGAGCACGTGGCGCTCGTCGGACCGAACGGGTCCGGCAAGACAACGCTGCTCGAGACGCTCCTTGCGTTGCGCGAGCCGGTCGCCGGCACCGCCCGGCTCGGCCACGGCGTCGTCCCCGCCTACTTCTCGCAGCACGAAGTCGAGCTGGACGAAACCGGCAGCGTCCTCGACTGTGCACAGAAGGCGACCGGCCTCAAGCGCCCGCAGGCGCAGAACCTGCTCGGCCGCTTCCTCTTCTCCGGCTGGGAGGAGCAGGACAAGGCGGTCGTCAAGCTCTCCGGCGGCGAGCGGCGGCGCCTTGCTCTGGCGCTGGTCGTCGCCTCGGGCGCAAACTTCCTCCTCCTCGACGAGCCGACGAACCACCTTGACTTGGAGAGCCGAGAGGCGCTCGAGCTGGCGCTCGAGGCCTTCCCTGGCACGATGCTGCTTGTCTCGCACGACCGGGCGCTCCTCGACGCGGTCGCGCAGAGGACGCTCGCTGTCGAGGACGGGACGATCCGTTCCTACGACGGCGGCTGGGCGGACTACGTGCGGCGGCGAGACGAGGTTGCGGCGCCGGCCGCTGAGGTGTCCGACCCGAAGCCGAAGACGAAGACGAAGCCGCCGGCTCCGAAGCAGACCGCGCCAAGCGAGCTCGACCGCATCGAGGCCGAGATTGCAGCTCACGAGCGCGCCGTCGTGGAGCTCGAGGAACGGCTCGCCGACGACTGGTCCGACTCGGAAGCGGTCGCTGCCCATCGAACGGCCCGCGATGAGCTGCAAGCGCTGCTGGCGCGCTGGGAGCAGCTGTTCGAGCAGGCGAAGGTCTAGACGATCCGCTCGAGCTGCGTCTCGCTGACCCGCGCGAGGTGCCGCGCAGGATCGGGATCCATCCCGGCACGTTCTGGCGATGCGTAGTAGACGTCGTTTGCCGACCGGAAATCGTCATGGCCGATGATCCAAACGAAGCGGCTCTCCTCGCGCGCGATCCAGGCGCCGACGACCTCGAACCCGTTGGCTAGACGCAGCGGATAGACCTGCTCGCGCCATTCCTCGAGCCATTCGTCCAGCTCGCCCGGTCTCACCCGATAGTCGCGCAGCTGATACTCCACCTCAGCCCTCCTCAGCGAACGTCGCGATCAGCGCCTCGGCAACGACCTTCAACGGCCGCCCCGAGACTTGGGAGGCTTTGCGCAAGCGCGCAAACGCGTCCCGTTCCGACAAACCCTCTTTCTCCATCAGCAGGCCCTTGGCTCGTTCGATCGCCTTCCGCGAGGCGAGAGCGTCCGCGAGCGACTCGGCCTCCTCGCGCAGCTCGAGCAGCTCCTCATGCCTGGCGCGCGCCGCGCGGATCGCCGGGAGGAGGTCCTGCTCGCGGAATGGCTTGACGAGGTAGCCGAAGACACCTGCCTCGACCGCCCGAGAGACAAGCTCGTCCTGCCCGTAGGCGGTCAGCATCACGATCGGGATCGGCCGATCGCCAAGGATCCGGCGGGCCGCCTCGATCCCGTCGAGGCGCGGCATCTTCACGTCCATGATCGCGAGATCGGGCTCGTGCTCGCGCGCGAGCTCGACCGCCTCCTCACCGTCACGCGCCTCCGCGCAGACCTCGAGTCCGGCTCGTTTGAGCATCTCGACCAGGTCGAGCCTGATGATCGTCTCGTCTTCGGCGACCAAGATCCGCACGGTCGAAGTGTCACGGATTCGGCGCCGGCTCGGCGCGGACACGCCACGCTTTCGCCTCTAGCCTGACGGCCAGGTGGGCGGGGTCAGGGGCTCCCGCTTCGCGCGCGTCAACCTACTTCTGAGTGAGAAAGGGCTTCCTGCGCAGCTTCTCGGCTGCAGGCTAGACCGGAAAGACCACCTCTGCCGTCGTCCCCTCCCCGTCCCGCAGTTCGAGCGTCCCGTTCAACTCTTCGCGGACAAGCGCGCGGACGATCGAGAGACCGGTGCCGCTCTTCGCCTCTGCGATTCCACCACCGTCATCCGAGATGGCAAGCAAAGCGCTTCCGTTCCGGCTCGCGAGCTCGATCCGCACCTCCTCGCCACCGTGCTCCAGCGCGTTTTGGAAGAGCTCACTGAAGACGAGTGCTAGCGCGGTCGCGCGGCTCCCCGCCAGCGAGACCGGCTCAAGGTCTGCTTCGACGCGCTTCCCCGCGCCTATCCCCTGCACGAGCATCGCCCGCAGCCGGTCGAGCAGCTCCCCGAGATCGACCTCCTCCTCGCGTTGCTCGGTGAGGACCTCGTGCACGGCCGCGATCGCCAGGATCCGGTTGACCGAGTCATCGAGTGCCTTGCGCGGGTCGACTCCATCGTCGGCGCGGGCCTGCAAGCGGAGTAACGAGGCGACGGTCTGCAGGTTGTTCTTGACGCGATGATGGATCTCTTGGGCAAGGACCCCGCGCATCACCGCGCGTCCGTGCTCGAGCGCGACCGCGGCGTGGTGGGCGATCGACGCGAGCAGAGCGCGCTCTTCGGCAGTGAAGTCGGTGTCCCGGTCGCAGACGAGCTCCCCGATCTGCCGCCCCTTCCAGCGCAGCGGAATCCGGACGGCGAACGTGCCTGGCCGCCCCTCAGGCCTCGCGATGCCGCCGTCCTCGAGCACGAGCGCTGCGCCAGAGGCGCCCACGGCATCCATCGTCGCCTTGACGATCGCCTCGAGCGACTCCTCGAGATACAGCGACTCGGAGACCGCCTCCGAGATCCGAGCAAGCGCCTCGAGCTCCCCCACGCGGCGCTGCGCGTCTGCATACAACTGGGCGTGCTCGATCGTCTGCGCGACCTGCGCGGCGATCGCGACGAGGAGCTCCGCCTCCGCCTCGGTGAACTCGCGCGGCCGACGCGTCCGGACGTTCAATGCACCGGCCAGCTTCTCGCGGGCAAGGATCGGCACCGCCAGGATCGACTCGTACTCGTCCTCGGGCAAGTTCGAGAACCCCTTGAACCGCGGGTCGAGATGCGCCTCGGCTGCGATCGCGATCGGCGAGCGGTCGGCCGCCGCGCTGCCGGTGATCCCTTCTCCCGGGCGCATCTTCGGCCGACGCGTCATCTCCTCGACCCGGGTCCCGTGCGTGGCCCGCAGGACAAGCTCGTCGGTCCGCTCGTCGTAGAGATAGACGAAGCACGCGTCGGCTTCGAGCGCCTCGGCCACCTTGCGCGCAACGAGGCCGAGCACCTCCTCGAGATCGAGCGTGGAGTTGACCGCAGCGATCGTTTCCGTCAGCAGACGCAGGTGCCGCGCGGGAGCGTCCATTGCATCGATTGTAGGAGTCGTCCAAGCTCGGCTTGCACAATTCCAGGATCGAAGTCGTTTAGGGTCCTGATCCGATGAGCCTGTATCAGTGGCTGCTCTTCTTCCACGTCACGGGCGCGTTCTTCCTGATCGGAGGCATCGTGATCGCGGGAATCCTGAACATCGCCGCGATCGCGAAGGACCGACGGCCCAGCGAGATCGCCGCGCTGTACGGGTTGATTCGTTTTGCGGTCCCGCTGATCGGAGCCGGTCTCTTGCTGACGCTCGCGATCGGGCTTTGGCTGGTGAACGAGGTCGGCTATGGCTACGGCGAGACCTGGATCGTGACCGCGATCGCGCTCTGGGTACTGGCCAGCGCGCTCGGCAATATCGACGGCAAATACCAGCGCCAGACCGGCGAGCTCGCGCGGCGCCTGGCGGCCGAAGGCGATGCACCCAGCTCGGAGCTGCGGGCGCGCCTCCGGAACCCCAGCGCCCTCGCGATCAGCTACGGAAGCGGCCTGATGGCGTTCGCCGTCCTGGGGATCATGATCTGGAAGCCGGGAGTCTGATGCTCGCGCTCGTCCGCCCCGAGTCCTGGAACCTCCCGCTCTTCTTCCACGTGCTCGGCGCGACCCTCACGTTCGGAGCCACGGCCACGGTGGCGCTCCTCGGCTTCGCCGGCCTGCGAGGCGATCCCGACCGCGCCGGTTGGCTCCGAGGCCTGGCCTTCTGGGTCGGCTTTACGGTGCTCGTCCCGGCCTTCATCATGATGCGCGGCGCAGCGCTCTGGATCGTGGATAAAGAGTACCCGGGCGGACACCACGAGCCGGGCTGGGTCGGCGTCGGCTTCATCGTCACCGAGCCCGGAGCGCTCCTGGTGATCGTGATGGTGGTCCTCTCCTTGCTCGCGGCTCGTCGCCCGCACTTCCGAGGCGCGGTCGCCGTCCCCTGGCTCGCCTCGATCTTGCTCGTCGCACTCGGGATCGCTTGGTTCGCGATGTCCGCGAAGCCAGGTTCCTAGAGTCGGCGAGCTCAGAAGCTCTCAGGACTGATGTTGCGAAGGCGTTCGTGCGCGAAAGTTAGAGCGACCCCGATTCAAACCAAGCCACTTACAAGTCTCCTGTCGTTAACAAAATACTTACAGCCGTCACAGCTTCCCTTTAAAGGACGGGGATAGGTTGGGTCACGCATGGCCGTCGCTGCTACCGACCTTCGCTGGCTGAACGGGTTTCTCGTCGCGGATCACGAGGGTCGAGTCGTCGGCCGAGTCGAGTGCCCGATGTATGGCACCGCGCCCGACGTGCCGGATGCCCTCGCAGTACGCTCGGGTTTCCTCGCACGCCGACGCCGCGTTGTGCCGGCAGACACAATCAAGGACATCGACGACGCAACCGGCGTGATCGGCCTTCGTGTCGGGCGCGACTCCCTGAAGAGCTTCCTCTAAGCCGGGACGCCCTTTGGGCGTTGGGCCGTATCTTCGCGTGTGCGAGCTTGCGTCTCGCTGGTAGCACTGTCCTTGGCTTTCGCCGGTTGCTCGGGCACGCGGCACGCCGCGCCGGATCGCGGGTCGCTCGCCGTCTTGAGGCACCTCACCGCGGACCAGGCGAACTTCGGCGTCATCCTCGACGCAAAGACAGGCCGTGCGCTCGCCGCCTTCCGAGTGAACAACCCGATTCGCGCGGCGATTCCCGACGGTAAGGGCGGCTGGTACATCGGCGGTGGCTTCATCCACGTCAACGGCGTCCTCCGCAAGCGACTCGCACACATCGATGCCAACGGCCGGCTCGATCCCGACTGGCAACCGGCTGCCAACGGCAACGGCGTGTCCGTCACGTCGCTTGCTCGCCACGGCTCGCGGCTCTACGTCGCAGGGGACTTCGCGAAGCTCCAGCACGAACCGCGGTTCCAACTCGGAGCGCTCGATCTGGAGAGTGGTCGGCTCGAGAAGTGGCGGCCTTCTCGGAGCGCCTGGTATTCGTATGCCACTCTCTTCGCTGCCGGCCGGCGCCTGATCGTGGGCGGCACGTCCTGCTGCTCCGAGGCCGGCTCGGCAGCGCTCGCGCTCGACGCACGATCCGGAGCAGTGGACACAACCTGGAAGCCGCATGTCGACCGGGCGAAGCTCTCCGGGGACGGCGTCTACATGCTGGCGAGCAACGGCCGAGCTGTCTTGATCCACGGCCTCTTCGGCCGGCCGCTCGACCGCGTCGCTGTCGGCGAGCTCGACCCAGAGACCGGCGAACTCGCGCGAAGCTGGACGCCGCATGCGACGGCGAAGTGTCTGTGGTGCACGCTGATGGCCGCCGCCGTCGGTCCGGACCGCGTGTTCGCAAGCATCAACGGCGGTTCGTGGCCCTATCAGGTCGTCGGCTTCAGCCGCCGGACTGGCGAGCCCAACCGTCGCTGGCGGGCGCGTATCTCGGCCATCACCGGCTTCTACGGCGCGACCTCGGCAGCCGCAATCGCCGTCACTGGCGGGCGCGTCTACCTGACGGGCGACTTCGACCGGGTCAACGGCGTCAGGCGCAACGGCGTCGCCGCGCTCGACCAGAGGACAGCGAGCGTCCTTCCGTCGTGGCAACCGAGGGCGACATGGGTCTCCGGGTCGTTGCTCGCACCTTCAAGGAACCGGCTTCTGCTCGGCGTCAGCCTCGCACGGACGCTGCGGTTCGACTACACCGGGCTGAAGACGTACCGGCCTGTGAGAACACTGCGGCTCGTTCTCGGCCTGAGCGGGCCGGGCCGCGTGCACATTGGCCTCGGCCGCGGGTGCGATCTGCAGCAGTGGCTCAACTCGCTCCGCTGCTCGGGCCGCGTCGTGCGGTGGTTGTCCCTCGTTCGCTTCGGCAGCGCCGGCCGCGAAAGCTACGTCCATCGACTCGGCGTCACGTCCGGCCGATACTTCGTCCACTTCGTTCCGCAGAGCCCGAAGGGCGTTCCGCAAACGCCGCAGGACTTCCCGATCACCGTCCCCTAAACGACCGCGAGGTGCAAATAAGCACCTCGCGATCGGCCGTCAGTTGGCTTCGCCAGCCGCAGCGGCGAAGCGCCTGCAATCTTCCCTCTTTTCGGCGTTGGTTGCTAGAGGACCGAGAGATATCGCTCGAGTTCCCAACCAGTCAGCTGGACGCGATACTCGTCCCATTCCTTGCGCTTGAGCTCGATGTAGCGTTCGAAGATGTGCGGCCCGAGCGCCTTACGGGCGAGCTCGGACTCCCCCAGCGCGTCGATCGCCTCCCCGAGCGTTTCCGGCAATGAGACGATCCCGCGCTCACGGCGCTGCTCCGGAGTCAGGTGGTAGAGGTTCGTCTCCATCGGTTCCGGCAACTCGTAGCCCTGCTCGATCCCGTCGAGGCCCGCGTGCAGGAGCGCTGCAAACGTCAGGTACGGGTTGCAAGCGGGATCGGGACAGCGGATTTCCGCGCGCGTCGCCTGCTCAGAGCCTGGCTTGTAGAGGGGGATCCGAATTAGGGCCGAGCGGTTCCGCTGCGACCAGGCCACATAGACCGGCGCTTCGTAGCCGGGCACGAGGCGCTTGTACGAGTTGACCCACTGAGCGAAGATGCCAGCGATCTCGCGCGCGTGGCGTAGCTGGCCCGCGATGAACGCCTTGCCGGCGGCCGAGAGGTGCCACTTGTCCTCGGCGTCGAAGAAGGCGTTGCGGCCGTCGCTGAAGAGCGACTGGTGCGTATGCATACCCGAGCCGTTCTCGCCGAAGATTGGCTTCGGCATGAACGTCGCGTGGTAGCCGGCCTTCTTCGCGATCTCCTTGACGATCAGCCGGTAGGTGACCGTGTGATCCGCCATCTCGAGCGCGGGCGCGAAGCGCATGTCGATCTCGTGCTGCGATGGGCCGACCTCATGGTGGACATACTCGATCGGAATCCCCATCGACTCGAGCGCGTGGACGGTCTCCTGGCGAAGACCCGAAGCGGCGTCGAGCGTCGTCATCGCGAAGTAGCCCCCCTCGTCGAGCGTCTCCGTGCCCTTGTCGTTCTCGAACAGGAAGTACTCGAGCTCGGGGCCGACGTTGAAGGTGTCGAAACCGAGCGAGCGCATCCGCTCGAGCGCGCGCCGCAGGACGTAGCGCGGATCCCCCTCGTAGGGCTTGCCGTCGGGCGTGACGATGTCGCAGATCATCCGCGCCATCTTCATCTCGCCCTCGCGAGCGGGCATGAGCTGGAAGGTGGCCGGGTCCGGGATTGCGACCATGTCGGACTCCTCGATCGCGTTGAATCCTGTGATCGACGAGCCGTCGAAGCCCATCCCGTCGTTGAGCGCCTCTTCGACCTCGCTCGGTGTGACGGCGAAACTTTTGAGGTGTCCCTCGATATCGGTGAACCAAAGCAGCAAGAAGTCGACGTTCTCGTCCTGCAACCGTTTCAGGGCCTCGCGCCTCGCCTCCGGGTCGCTCGTCGCCCTCGCCCTGCTCTCGACCTGCGCCATGCGAAAACCTCCTTGAAAAGACAAAAGCCCCAGGCGCCGGGCGCCTGAGGCCACATCGCCTCGGTCGCGGGTCAGTCTATACGGCTTCGCGATTCCAGACGATGCGTCGCCGGCAAAGTCAGAATCCGAATCGGCCCGCCTGACCGCGATCATCCCGACCGCTTCAGCTTCCCGTGGCGCTTCGCATGTCGCTCGCCGACGCCGAAGATCCAGAGCCCGGCCGGGATCGAGACCGCGCCGATCACGATCAGCGGCCAGATGTCGCTCCAGACCGCGCCGACGCCATAACCGTCGAGGATCGCGTGCCGGATTCCGCGCAGGGCGTAGGTCGCCGGCGAGATCGTCGAGAGCCATTGCATCCACTGCGGCAGCACGCTGACGGAGTAGTACACGCCCGAGATCACGAGCAGGATCCCCTGCGCGATGAAGCCCATCTGCATCCCCTTCTCGGGCGAGATCAGGGGCAAGACGGCGGTCATCATCCCGATCCCGATGAACGAGACGGACGCGACGGCCAGCACGATCAGCGCAGCGACGAAGTTCGCCCCGCCAAGGCTGAGCGAGAAGAAGCTCGCGATCACGGCGAACAGGACCGCGGTGCGAAGGACGCCGTAGATGACCGCGAAGAAGCCCATCCCGATCAAGTGGATCGGACGGGCGAGCGGTGCCATGAACGTGTACTCGATCGTCCCTTCCCAGCGCTCCCAAGCGACGGTCTCGGTCAAGATCTCGAAGACGACGCCGAGGTACGACCAGATCACGGCGCCGATCAAGAGCGTCGTGGTCGCACGATCGACGTCGAGCTTGCCGCCCGCGGCGTGAATGCCCTTGGCGATGAAGACGATCGTCAGCGTGTTCGCCAGCGACCAGACAAAGAACGCCAGTTCCCACCACACGTAGCGCTTGACGAGGTAGGCATTCCGCTCCAGCACGCCGGAGAGGCCGATCAGCTCGTGCCGGAGGGTTGCGGCGGCGCCTCTCACGCGAACACACCCCTCTCGTCACTCGGCTTCGCCTCGCTCCCGTGGGGGAAACCAGGTTTCCACCACGAGCCCCCTTCTTCTTCTAAGTACGCCGTGGCGTACGCGGCGCAGCCGCGCACGCCACGGAGATCGTCACGGGAAACCTCCCGGTTTCCCGGAGCCCTTCCCCCGAGAGGGGCGTGTCCGCTCACGCGAACACACCCCTCTCCGCGTCCTCGTCTTCGTTCTCCTGCTCGAACTCGCGTCCGGTGGCGGCGAAGAACGCCTCCTCGAGCGTCTCCGAGCGGAAACGCTCCTTGAGCTGGTCGACCGGCTCCAGGCAGAGCAGGCGGCCTCGGTCGAGGATCCCGACGCGGTCGGCAAGCACTTCCGCTTCGGCGAGGTCATGCGTGCAGAGCAGGATCGTCGCATCGTGCGAGGCCCAGACCTCGCGGATGAAGTCCTGCACCTCGAGCTTCGAGCGCGGGTCAAGGCCCGTCGTGGGCTCGTCCAGGAGCAGGAGCACCGGCGAGGTGAGGAGCGCGCGAGCGAGCGAGACCTTCTGCTGCATCCCGCGCGACAGGTGTTCCATCGACTCGTGGCGCCGTTTCTCGGGAAATCCGACGCGGCCGAGGATCTCGGGGATCCGCTCCTTCGTCTCACGTGAGGACATCCCGTAGAAGCGAGCGGCGTAGCTCAAATTCTCGGTTGAGGACATCTTCTTGAAGAACGACGCCTCGACCGAGACGCGGTTGACGAGCCGCTGCACAGCGCGCGGCTGGCGGAACACGTCGTGCCCGAAGACATGGGCGCTGCCGCCGTCGTGGAGGAGCAAGGTCGACAACAGGCGGACGAGCGTCGACTTCCCGGAGCCGTTCTGCCCCAGGATCGCAACGCATTCGCCGCGTTCCATCGAGAACGTCACGTCCTCGAGCGCAGGCACGCGCCGCCTGCGCCGGCGAAGGCCGGAGCGCTCGGCGTCGCGGCGAAGGAATTCCTTGCGCAGGTTGTGGACTTCTACGGCGGTCACCTTGCTCTCCTACGAATCGGCGGGACACGAAGACAGCGCACCACCGACCGTGGCGGCGCGCGCAAAACGCAGTGTCAACCAGCCAGCAACATGCGCTTCACCTTAGCCGCCTCGCACTCGTCGCGTCAACGAATTTCCCTTGCCAACGTCCGGGCTGCCGACTATCGTCCTGGATCAGCAGGCGTCGCTGAAGACGCCTGCGGAGGCAATGAGGCCTCAGGACTCGCGGAGTCCTGGGCCTTTTTTTGTGGTCCAACAGAAGGAGACGAGATGGAGGCAGAGGCACGGCATTACCTGGTCAACGGCAGCGGCGAGCAGCCTGAGCCGCGCGAGGCGTTGGAATGGGCGGGTCAGACGCAGGCACGGATGGTCGATCTCAAGTTTTGCGACCTGCTCGGCGCCTGGCAGCACATGACGCTGCCCCTGTCGGCGTTCGACGAGTCGGCGTTCGACGACGGACTCGGCTTCGACGGCTCCTCAATCCGCGGCTGGCAGGGCATTTCCGAGTCGGACATGCTGTTGATGCCGGATGCCTCGAGCGCCGTCCTCGATCCGTTCACCGACGCGCCGACGCTCTCGCTGATCTGCGAGATCGTCGACCCGGTCACGCGCCAGCCGTACGCGAAGGATCCCCGCCGGATCGCGAAGCGAGCCGAGGAGCACCTACGCGAGACCGGAGTGGCCGACACAGCCTTCATCGGACCCGAGTGTGAGTTCTTCGTCCTCGACACGGTCTCGTACGAGCTCGCCGACCACAAGGCGCACTACGAGATCGATTCCGAAGAGGGCCATTGGAACTCGGGTAACCCGGGCCTGGGCTACACGGTGCGGCCCAAGGAGGGTTACTTCCCGCCGGCCCCGCACGACACGCTGGCCAACCTCCGCTCCGAGATGGTGCTGACGTTGGAACGGCTGGGGATCCCCTGCGAGTTTCACCACCACGAGGTCGCTTCGGGCGGCCAGTGTGAGATCGACCTCCGCTACGCGACGTTGACCCGCATGGCCGACGAGGTCATGACCTACAAGTACGTCGTCAAGAACGTCGCGCGCTCGGCAGGCAAGACGGTCACGTTCATGCCGAAGCCGCTCTTCGGCGACAACGGCTCGGGCATGCACACCCATCAGTCCCTCTGGAAAGAGGGGACGCCGCTGATGGCCGACAAGTCCGGCTACGCCGGTCTGTCGCAGCTCGCCCGGACTTACATCGGCGGGCTACTGGCGCATGCGCCGGCGCTGCTCGCCTTCTGCGCGCCGACGACGAACTCGTACCGGCGGCTCGTGCCGGGCTACGAGGCGCCGGTCAACCTCGTCTACTCGCAGCGGAACCGGTCGGCCTGCATCCGGATCCCGATGTACTCGGACTCGCCGAAGGCAAAGCGGATCGAGTTCCGCTGCCCGGACGCGGCGGCGAACCCGTACCTCGCGTTCTCGGCGATGCTGATGGCGGGTCTGGACGGGATCGAGAAGGGTCTCGACGCCGGCGAGCCGGCCGACTGGGACCTCTTCGAAGAGGACCGCGGCGTCTCGCAGGTGCCGGGCTCGCTCACCGAGGCGCTCGACGCGTTGGAGGCCGACCACGAGTTCCTGCTCGCCGACGGCGTCTTCACCGAAGAGCTGATCCGCACCTGGATCGACTACAAGCGAGAGAACGAGGTCGACATCGTGCGGCTGCGGCCGCACCCGGCCGAGTTCGCCCTCTACTACGACTGCTGATGAGGTTCGAAGCCGCTGTAGGGACAGTCCCCGTTCGGGGACTGTCCCTGAAACGGGTACGGGTCAGAGAGCTCGTTCCGTCCGACTGGCCTGCCGTCTCTCGGATCTACGCTGAGGGGATCGCGACCCGTAACGCGACCTTCGAGACGGGCGTGCCGAGCTGGACCGAGTGGGACCGCGGCCATCTCGCAGAGCACCGGTTCGTCGCAGTAGACAACGCTGCAGTGGTCGGCTGGATCGCGCTCGCGCCTGTGTCCAGTCGCTGCTGCTACGCCGGCGTCGCCGAGGTCAGCGCCTATGTCGCAGAAGCGGCGCGCGGGCGCGGCGTCGGGACCGCCTTGCTCGAGCGGCTGGTCGCAGGCACCGAAGCCACCGGGATTTGGACGCTCGAAACCGGCGTCTTTTCGGAGAACGAGGCGAGCCTAGCGCTGCTTAAGCGCTCCGGTTTCCGCGAGGTCGGCGTCCGCGAACGAATCGGGCAGCTCGACGGCGTCTGGCGTGACGTCGTCTTCCTCGAACGACGAAGCGAGGTAATCGAATGACCAAAGTGGAAGCTGTAGTCATCCGAGAACGAGTCGAGACGGTGATCGACGCCGTCGAGGAGGAGACCGGCCACGTCGGCGTCACCGTCGTCGAGGCAATCGGCCATGGGCGCCAGCGCGGCGTTACGCACGAGTACCGGGGGCGTGTCTTCGAATCGCGCTTCCTGCCCAAGGCTCTGCTGACGTTCATCGTCGACGACGAGATCGCATCCGCTGTCGTCGAGGCGATCGCAGACTCGGCGCGCTCGGGCAACGAGTCCGGCGACGGGCTCGTCTGGACGAGCCGCGTCGACAACGTCACGCACAACCGGTCCGGCCGCGCGCTCGAGGGGGTCGAGACGAGATGAGCAACGCGAACCTCCTGATCGCCGCCAACACCGTCTGGGTCGTGATCGCTGCGGTCCTCGTCATGTTCATGCAGGCAGGCTTCGCCTTCCTCGAGGCTGGCTTGACCCGGATGAAGAACGCCGCGCACATCGCCGGCAAGAACGTTCTCATCTTCGGAATTTGCTCGCTCGTCTATTGGCTGGTCGGGTTTGGGATCGCGTTCGGGGACGGCAACAGCATCATCGGCACGCATGGGTTCGCCCCCTCCGTCGACGCAATGCTGGCGGTCGGAAAGGCGCCGTACTCTTTCTTCACGACGATTCCGGGCGCCGGCGCGTACCTGTTCGAAGTCGTCTTCGCCGGAGTCTCGCTCGCGATCGTCTGGGGGGCGATGGCCGAGCGGGCCAAGCTCTGGGTCTACTTCGTCTTCGGGGTTGCCTTCACGCTGATCTACTCGGTCACCTCGCACTGGATCTGGCATTCGGGAGGTTGGCTGTTCGGGCTCGGGATGCAGGACTTCGCCGGCTCGACGGTCGTCCACTACCAGGGCGCGCTGGCGGCACTCGCGGGCGCGATCCTGCTCGGGCCACGGATCGGCAAGTTCGGCCACGACGGCCGTGCGAACCCGATTCCAGGCCACAACATGCCCTACGCCGTGCTCGGAACCTTGATCCTGTGGTTCGGCTGGTTCGGCTTCAACCCCGGCTCGACGCTCGCCGTCATCACCGGCGACAAGATCGGCTACTTCGGCTACGTCGCGCTGACGACGAACGTCGCCGCCGCGGCTGGTGCACTCGGCGGGATCGCGACCGCCTGGCTCGTGCTCAAGAAGCCGGACGTCTCGATGATGCTGAACGGCGTCATCGCGGCGCTCGTCGCGATCACGGCTGCGTCCGGCTTCGTCGCGCCCTGGGCCGCGATCGTAATCGGCTTCCTGGCCGCCGTGATCGCGGTCGTCGCGGTGCCGCTGGTCGAGCGGATCGGAATCGACGATCCGATCGGAGCCGTCGCGGTGCACGGTCTCGCGGGCGTCTGGGGCACGCTGGCAACCGGGCTGTTCGCGGTACCGGCGCTGGCCTCGAACCTCGCCACCGGCCGCGGCGGGCTCGTCTACACGGGCTCGTTCCACCAGGTCGGAGTCCAGGCACTCGGTCTGATCGCGGTCGGCGGCTTCACCTTCACCGCTTCGTTCGGCTGCCTCTGGACGCTGAAGCGGCTCTGGGGAATCCGCGTCGAGGAGCACGTCGAGACGGCCGGCCTCGACGTCTCCGAGCACGGAATGTGGGGCTACCCCGAGTTCTACATCCCCGTCCCGGGCGGCTACGGCACCGAGGCGCACGGGCATCTCGGCGCCCCGCACATGCACCCTCCGGCGGCGACGCCGGACGCGGTGCCGGTCACCGCCCAACCCGCCGAGGAGGCCGCATGAACCAAGAACCGAAATGCCAGTGCGAACGGCCGATCCTGCGCGAGCGAGCGGAGCAGAAGGGCGTATCCGAGAGCTTCTGCGACCGCTGCAAGCGCGCGATCGGCTTCCGCCCAGCCGTGGTCCGCGGCGTCGCGTGATCTAGCCGACGAGATCGCACCGGAGGGCTTCGCCTTCGGTGCGATCCGCCGACTAGAGTCGATGAGTGCGCTATCAGTTCGTCGACTGCCGCTGGGAGCTCGGCAACCCGGGTCGGGGCCGCCACCTCTATCTCGAAGGCCACGTTCCGGGCGCATCCTTCCTCGACGTCGAGCGAGATCTCTCGTCGCCGCCGGGACCTGGCGGACGCCACCCGTTGCCGGGCGAGGGGCAGTTCGTCGAAGCAGCCGGCCGGGCAGGGATCGGCGACGGCGTCTTCGTCGTGGCATACGGATCGATGGGCGGCGCGGAGCGGCTTTGGTGGCTGCTGCGACACTTCGGCCACGGCGACTGCGCCGTGCTTGACCTCACGGGCTGGCTGGGGCCACTCCGCGGCGGAGAAGAGGAGATCGCGCCCGCCGAATTCAACCCGCGGCCGCTGACGGGCGACACGATCGAGGCCGCCGAGCTGCAGGGGCACCTCAGCGAGCTCGTGGTGCTCGATGCACGCGTCCCCGAGCGCTACCGCGGAGACGTCGAGCCGATCGATCCGGTCGCAGGGCACATTCCCGGGGCCCGTAACACCCCGTGGAACGAGCCGCTGCCGGAGATCCCGCCCGGCGAGGTCGCCGCGTATTGCGGCTCGGGTATCACGGCCACCGTGCTCGTGCACCGGCTGGCCCTCGCCGGCCGCGAGGCCAAGCTCTATCCGGGCTCGTGGAGCGAGTGGGCAGGCCTGGGCCTGCCGGTCGAACGTGCTTAGGCGGTCGAGAGTCCGCTGAGGTACGGCTGCCAGCCGTCGGGAATCTTCGGCGCGGCGAGGCGGATGAAGAGCACGGGCGCGGGGGCTCTTGGCTTTCTGCGCAGCTCCATCGAGACCTCGTGCGGCAACCGGTTCCCCTTACGCAGGTTGCAGGGCGCGCACGACGTGACGACGTTCTCCCAGACCGACTCGCCACCACGGCTCTTCGGCACG
This sequence comes from Actinomycetota bacterium, assembly GCA_005884005.1. Lineage (GTDB taxonomy): Bacteria > Actinomycetota > Thermoleophilia > Gaiellales > Gaiellaceae > 13-2-20CM-68-14. Next base: position 67,732 of record VAWI01000011.1, on the reverse strand, counting down.
ACGTGATCGAGCGTCAGCCGCCCACCGGCGGTGCCGCAGTAGACGCAACGCCAGTCGTCACGGGCGAAGAGCGCTCGGCGCGAGATCTTCCGCTGCACGGTCCGCGGCACCCGCACGTATTGAACGAGCCTGATCACATGGGGCCACGGAAACGTCGTCGTCGCGGAGCGCAAAGCCTGGTCGAGCTCCTCGATCACCTCGGCCTTGCCCTTGAACACGAGCACGTGCGCGCGCCGAACCGTCGTCACATTGAGCGGCTCGTAGCTCGCGTTCAGCACCAATACTTGCTGCAAGACAGCCAAAAAGTAGCACCGCAGGCTGCGTTGACTACCTGGACATCGCCCGCCAAGGCGTCGCTTGCGACGCCGACCTGGAGGACGTCCGGGCTTGGCCCGGGCGTCCGGGTAAGCCCGGTTTGCAACAGCGCGCCGGCTTCGTCTACCTCGACCTCGCGCGCCAAGGCGTCGCTTGCGACGCCGACCTGGAGGACGTCCGGGCTTGGCCCGGGCGTCCGGGTAAACCCGGTTTGCAACAGCGCGACGGCTTCGTCTACCTCGACCTCGCGCGCCAAGGCGTCGCTTGCGACGCCGACCTGGAGGACGTCCGGGCTTGGCCCGGGCGTCCGGGTAAACCCGGTTTGCAACAGCGCGACGGCTTCGTCTACCTCGACATCGCGCGCTCTACCGCTTCTTCTTCCTCCGGCGAGAGCGCGATCGAAGCGCGGCCGTGCTCGAGCTCCTTCATGTAGATGCGGGCGTAGTCGCGGCCCTGGATCGCGCTGACGACGATGCCGCTGCGGGCCCCATCGAGCAACGCGACCGAAGCGGACTGTTGTCCGCCGGTCCCCTCGTAGGCGTCGTAGCGGACGATCGAGGTCTTTGCCAGGGATTCGTCGACGCGGCGGTCGACACGGGCGAGCCCGGCCGCGATCTCGTCGACCGCGCGGTGGAGATCGTCGATTCGCCCCTGGAGAGAGACCGCGAAGTCGACGAGGTCGTCCTTGCCGCCACCCAGCATCACCTGCTGCGAGCTCCGCACCCGCTTGAGCTGGATCCACGCGAGCAGCGCGGCCACCAGCGCGAGCGCCGCCACGGCCGCAGCCGCGATTGCGATTGCCGCAGTCGCCGAGTTGCTCACCAGCCGCGCAAACCTATTGCAGCGAGAAGATCACCGGATACTCGGCGCTGTTGTTCGTGATCGTCTTCTCGTTCGGAACGGGCTTGACCAGCACCTTCACCGTCGTCGATTGAGAGCCGAAGAAGCTCGGGTCGAGCTGGATGTTGCGGAAGGTGACCGTCGTCTGCGCCTTCTTGTCGATGAAGGCAATCGTCTGGTGCTTGACGATGTTCTTCGAACCGTTGGTGATCGTCAGCGTGACCGGAATGTTCACCTCGGCCGAGTCGCCGGAGTCCTCGACCGTGACCGCAAAGCCGAGACTCGTGCTCGCGGGGACCGGCAGCCGCTGGGAAGTCGAGAGCTCGATCCCTTTCGGTAGCGCCTTCGTCGAGACGACGTTCGTTCCGTGCAAGCCGCCCGCGGTCGGCGACACGTTGGCGCCGCGAAGGCGGGTCACGACCGCGCCGAGGCCCGCAACCGTGAAGAAGTCCGGATCCTGAACGAAATTCGAGTCGGGGACTCGGACGTCGCCGACCCCCTGGTCACGAAGCACCTGCTTCGACGGGTCCTTGAAACTGTCGTCCCAGACGACGTCGCTCGCGAGTAGGCGCTGCGCAGGCGCCTCGAGCACCGCACCGGCCTGGGCGGCCGCCAGGTTCTTCTTGCTGAGGGCCTGGCGCAAGGAGTCGGCGATTCCGACGATGCCGCTGTAGCGGTACTGGAGCGCGTCGATCAGGCGCGAGTGCTCGTCGCGGAGCCGCCCGGGCGGGTCGATTGCGCGGGCGGCGTCGACGTCTTGTTGCTCGTCGCGGGCGAGGCCGGCCAGCTTGCTCTGTACGTCGCTCGCCTTCACACCCGGCTGCCCGAGCAAAGAGGTGAGACGTATGCCGATCGAATGCGAGTTCGACGCGATCTGCGAGACCTTTGACATGTAGTTCGCGTACTTCGCATGCTTGCTCGAAGACTGGCAGCCCTCGATCGCGTAAACGAGCAGCAGAACGATCACGATCGCGAAAGCGATCAGCCCGACGAGGCGCAAGAGCGGGGTGAAGCCCTGCGGCGTCCGAATCGGCGGTCTCGGCCCACCCGTCCTCACCCCCGGCGGCCGGTCCGGCCGGGAGGCTTCTCTCGTCTCCGGCTCCTCGAAGAAGTCGAACTCGATGTCTGTGTCGCGCTCGGTCATGGCGTCGTGCAGGGAAAAAGTCGCGGCGCCCACTGTAACCGTTGAGGCGGCGTGAGCCATAGCGCTGCAGGTTCGCCAAGGGCCGCCTGGCCTCCTGGCCGGGTTTGGACGGACGTCCGCGCAGAGCCCGGACGCCCTCCAGACGGCGTCGGCAAGCGAGCGCCTCGGAAAAGACGTCGCACGTCTTGCCGAAAGGCTTTCGGGCGGCCGCGGCGAACGTGCGCCCGTGCCAGAACCGGCTCTCGCCGTCGCCCCGAACGAGCTCGTCCTCGGCCGGTATCGCCCTTTGCAACCGCTCGGCAGCGGCGGCTCCGGCTCGGTCTGGCTTGCGCGGGACGAGCCGACCGGTACCGAGGTCGCGCTCAAAATCGTCCCCCGCGAGGGGAAGGCGGCCTCGCGGGCGGAGCGAGAGGCCTCAGCGGCCGCGCGCCTCCGTCATCCGGGCTGCCAGCGCGCCTACGCGCTCGCGCGCGACGCCCGGCACGTCTACATCGCCTACGAGTACATACCCGGCAGGACGCTGCGGCAGGCGTTGCGGGAAGGAGCGGTCGACGACGTAGTCGCGCTCGAGGTCGCCGCGCAGATCTGCGAGGCGCTCGCGCACGCTCACGCGCACAGGATCGTCCACCGCGACGTGAAGCCGTCGAACATTCTCCTCGCGGAGAGCGACGGGATCTCGATCCGGCTGCTCGATTTCGGGCTCGCGCGGATGGATGGCGAAGAGACCCTGACCGCCGCCGGCGATGTCCCTGGGACCCTCGCCTACATTCCCCCTGAGCGCCTCCGGGGCGAGGAATCAGGCGCGCCCGCGGACGTCTGGGCCGTCGGCGTCCTGCTCTGGGAGGCGCTTGCGGGCTGGCATCCGTTCTGGCAGGGGTCGCTGCTCGATACCGCGCGGCGGATCGAGTCGGGCGCCGTCTCGCTGGCGACAGCCAGGCCAGACCTGCCCCGGCCGCTGATCGCGCTCGTCGACCGGGCGCTGTCGGTCGACCCCACCAGGCGGCCGTCGGCAGCGAAGCTCGGGACTGCGCTCCGAGCGACGCGGCACAGGCGCGAGCGGCGCGCGCGGACTCTGCCGCAGCTTTCGCTGCCCGTTCCCGGCCGCCTCGCGCCCGCCGCGGCGGCGGGACTCTTTGCCGGCCTCGGCGCGGCCGCGCTGCCCTTCTATCCCCCCGGCTGGCCGCTCGGCCTCGCGGCGTTCGCAGCGGCATCGACCATGTTTCGCGAGCGGGCCGGCCTTGCGCTCGCGCTCTCGGTGCCGGTCTTGCCACTCGGAAACCTGTCTGCCGGGCTCGCCTGGGCCTACGCAGTCCTGGCACTCGGCTGGCTCGCGCTCTCCTGGAGCGACGCTCGGGCGGGGCTCTTCTTCATGACGGGGCCACTGCTGGCGCCGTTCTCCCTCCTCGCGCTGCTACCGCTCGCGGCGCAAAAGCTCCGCGGCGGCGTCGTTCGGACTGTGCACGTCTTCGCCGCCGTGCTCACCGCCGGGCTTGTCGCCGGAGTTCGGGGCGGCAAGCTCCCTTTCACCGGCAGCTTCGCACCGCCGCTCGACCTCAACCGCACCCGCAGCCCGTTCACAGCCGCCGACGCGATCTGGCACACGTTGAGCGCTCGTCCGATGCTTCTCTTCGAGGCAATCGTGCTCGCCGCCGCGGCGGCGGCCCTCCCGCACGTCAGGAGGCGCGGGATCGCTCCGTTCGCGATCGCGTTGATGGCGGGCACGCTCGCTCCGGGCCCGGCCCTGCCGAGCGCTGCAATCGTCGTCGCGATCCTCGCCACCAGCCTCGGTCTTGCGGCCAAAGCCGAGAGCTAATGGTCTGGCCGGTGACGTGGCCAGACCGGCGAACGTGGCCGGTCAGGGCTAGTGGTCTGGCCGGTGACGTTGCCCGGCGAACGTTGCCGGTCGGGCCACTACACTCGGGAGCGGGGGGTAAGCCCTGCAATGACCGTGCTTAGGAACATCGAAGCCAAGATCGAGTCCCTGTTCGAAGGCGTCTTCGGACGGGCCTTCAGGACGAACGTCCAGCCGGTCGAGCTCGCCCGCAAGCTGGTCAAGGAAATGGAGGATCATCGCGTCATCTCGGTCTCGCGCCTCTATGTCCCGAACGAGTACACGGTCTATCTCGCTCCCGCGGACCGCGCCCAATTCGAGAGCTACGAAGAGTCGCTGCTCACCGAGCTGCAGGACTACCTCGCCGAAAACGCCCGCCGGGAGAAGTACGTGATGCTCTCGCCGCCAAAAGTCCTGATGGAGACCGACGAGGACCTCGAGGTCGGCGAGTTCGGAATCGCGACGCGGATGGCCCAGGGCGGCCCGCATCCGGTACCCGACGAAGCGCCGGCACCCGATGTCGCACCCGGCGCGACGATGGTGTACAAGCCGAAACAGCCCGACACGGAGGCCGTTTCCCCGCAGGAGCTCGGACTCGAGCAGGAGATTGCAACGCTTTCGTGGAACGGCAAGCAACACCAGATCGAGAAGCGGCGCGTCGTGATCGGCCGCTCGAAAGACGCCGACATCCAGGTCGAGGACCCGAACGTGTCGCGCCGTCACGCAGAAGTTCGGCAGGAGGGCGCCGCTCATTGGGTCATAGACCTCGATTCGACGAACGGCACCGAGGTCAACGGCAGGCGGCTGAAGCGCGCCAAACTGCGCCCAGGTGACACGATCACAGTGGGGTCGACCGAGCTGGTCTTCCGGCGGGAGCCCGGAGGCTGAGATGACCCTTGCCTCGATCGCGGTCGAGGAGCTCCTGCTCGTCCTCAAGATCGCCTTTGTCGTGCTGCTCTACCTGTTCATCTGGCGAATAGTCCGCACGGCCAGCAAGGATCTGCGTGTGCCGCAGGAGAGCTTCATCCTCGCGCCGTCACAGGCGAACGAACTGGGTGCAGTCCGCGACGTCGGCCCGCGCAACGTGGGGCGGCTCGTCGTCGTCTCCAGCCCGACGCTCGAGCCGGGCGAAGGGCGGATGCTCGATTCGGCCCCGATCACGGTCGGCCGCGGGCCGCAGAACGACGTCACCCTGGACGGGGACGACTACGCCTCGGCGAAGCACGCGCGGATCGAGCCCCGCCGCGACGGCGTCTGGGTCGAGGATGTCGGCTCCACGAACGGCACCTACCTGAACGGAATCAAGCTCACGCGCCCGCGCAAGCTGACGCCGGGGGACGTCGTCCGCGTTGGCGAGACCGAGCTGAGATACGAGTCATGAGCACGGTCAGACAGCTAGGCCACGGCACGGACACGGGGAAGAAGCGCCGGCGAAACGAGGACGACTACGTCGTCGAGCCGCCACTCTTCGCGATCGCCGACGGCATGGGCGGCGCGCAGGCGGGCGAGCTCGCGTCGAGCCTCGCCGCCGGCGCCGTGCGCGAGGACGAGGGCACGGCCGGCAGTGGGGAGCGCCGCGTCACTCAGCTGATCCAGGAGGCAAACCGGCGCGTCTACCAGCGCTCGAGCCAGGACGCCGCGGCCTCCGGGATGGGAACGACGCTGACCGTGGCGCTCGTCGGGGACGGGACCGTCGCCTTCGGCCACGTCGGCGATTCGCGCGCATATCTGATCCGGGACCGCAGGCTCGAGCAGTTGACCGAGGACCACTCGCTCGTCGCCGAGCTCGTCCGCAGCGGAAAGCTCTCGCCCGAGGAGACCAGGACGCATCCCCAGCGTTCGGTGATCACGCGCGCTCTCGGCACCGACCCCGACGTGGACGTCGACACCTTCTCGATCGAGACGCAAACCGGTGACCTGTTCATGCTCTGCTCGGACGGACTCACCTCGATGGTCGAGGACGACGTGATCCTCAGCACCATCGAAGAGAATCGCGACAACCTGCAGAAGACCGCGAAGGCGTTGATCCGCGCAGCGAATAAGGGCGGCGGCGAGGACAACATCACGGTCGTCTTCTTCGAGATCGGCGATGATGTCGGAGAGCCGCTCGAGGAAACGGCGCAGTACCCGGCTCTCACCGCGGACGGCGACGGCGAGCTCGACGAGGACACGCTCGACGAGCTCGACCGCGTGCCGGCGCTCGACACGATGGTCGTACCGCCCGGGGAGGCCCAGGAAATTGTTGCGCCGAAGCGTCGTGCCCTTGCGCGGCTGATTCCTGCCCTGCTGCTGATCCTCGTCGCGCTGGCGGTCGTCGGGGTCGTTCTCTGGACGCTCTACAGGAGATAAGCGGTGAGCCTTCGAAACCGAGAGCTGCTGAACCTCGTCGTCGTCGGGGCCCTGACCGCGCTCGGCTTTGCCAGCGTCTACATCGCCCGCCAGTCTGTCGTCTCGACCGCCTCGCTCTCCTACGCGGCGTTCTTCTTCGCGCTCTACCTGGTCGCGCACCTTGTCGCTCGCTACGCCGTGCCTTACGCCGACCCATACCTGCTGCCGATGGCGGCCCTGCTGACCGCGATCGGGCTGACCGAGATCTACCGCATCCGGCCAGGAGACGCGTTCCGGCAGGCAGTTTGGATCATCATCGCGGTCGCCGTTTTTGCGGGCACGCTCTGGGCGCTGCGCCGCGACTACCGTCGGCTGGAGAGCTACAAGTACATCTTCGGCCTGACCGCGATCGGGTTGCTCATCCTTCCAGCCCTGCCCGGGATCGGCACCACGGTCAACGGCGCCCGGCTCTGGATCCACTTCGGATCGCTCCAGTTCCAGCCGGGCGAGATCGCGAAGCTCTGCCTCATCGTCTTCCTCGCCGGCTACCTGCGCGAGAAGCGGGAGGTGCTCGCGCAGGGGCGGTTGAAGGACTTCGGCCCGCTGCTCTTGATCTGGGGCGGCGCGATGCTCGTCCTCGTGGAGACGAACGATCTCGGCTCTGCGCTCCTCTACTTCGGAATCTTCCTGGCGATGCTCTACGTGGCGACTGGCCGGCTGCTGTTCACCGGCATCGGCCTCGCGCTCTTCCTCGCCGGCTCGTACTTCGTCTACACGCAGGTCGCCCACGTCCACGAGCGCGTCACCATCTGGCTGCACCCCTGGACCGACCAAAAGGTCTACTGCGCCCTCACGGGTCACATGGCGCTGCGCCAGGACTGCGGCAGCTACCAACTCGTAAAGTCGCTCTATTCGATCGCCAGCGGCGGCTTCGGCGGCACCGGCCTCGGCAAAGAGACGATCGAGACCACCCAGGGCCACCCGCTGATCCCGTCCCTGAACACGGACTTCATCTACTCCGCGCTCGCGCAGGGGCTCGGCCTGATCGGGATCTCGGCCTTGATCCTCCTCTTCATGGTGTTCGTCTTGCGAGGAATGCGAATCGCGCTGCTCGCCGATGACGGCTTCTCGAAGCTCGCCGGCGCCGGCCTGACCTTCGGCTTCGCGCTGCAGACCTTCATCATCGTCGGCGGAATCCTCCGGATCATCCCGCTGACGGGAATCACGTTCCCCTTCGTCTCCTACGGCGGCTCGAGCGTGGTCGCGAACTTTGTCCTGCTCGCCGGCCTGCTGCTGATCTCCAACCGCGCCAACGCGCCGAGGGAAGCGTGAACCGCCAGATCACGAAGCTCGCCGTCGCCTCGCTGATCTTGCTCGCGGCGTTGATCGTGGCCACGACGTATTGGCAGACGTGGGCCTCTGCGGGCCTTGCGGAAAAACAGGACAACGCAATCCAGCGGGTGGCGCAGTTCCGGATCAAGCGCGGGCTGATCCGCGCCGCCGACGGGACGATCCTGGCGACGAACGTTCGGCGGAAGGTCGGCGGGCAGACGCTCTACTTCCGCCGCTATCCGACCGGGCGCCTGTTTGCGGACCTAGTCGGCTATTCGACCCAGGGCCGGTCGCGGGCCGGCGTCGAGCAGTCCGAGAATGCGTATCTGACCTCCTCGAACGCGAATCTGAGCACGATCTTCAACAAGACGATCGACCGGATCAAGGGCGTCACGATCACCGGGAACGACCTGATCCTGAGCGTCCGCCCGAGCATCCAGCGGCTTGCTAACCAGCAGCTCGCGGGGAAGTGCGGCGCCGCGGTCGTGATGAACCCGAAGACCGGCAAGGTCTACGCGCTTGCCTCGCAACCGACCTACGACCCGAACCTCGTCGAGAACCATTTCAACCTGATCAAGGCGCCCGGAGCGCCCTGCCACCCTGCGGCGCCGCTGCTGAACCGCGCGACCGACGGCCTCTTCACGCCGGGGTCGACGTTCAAGGTCGTCACCGCGACGGCGGCTCTGGATTCGCACAAGTTCACCCCCGAATCGACCTTCTACGACCCCGGCTACTGCATCGAATACGGCAAGCAGGTATCGAACGCCGCCAGCCCCGACGGGCCGGTCGAGTCCTTCGGCCACCCCACGCTCGCGTTGGGTCTCCAGCACTCGATCAACTCGGTCTTCTGCAACGTCGGCAAGGCGCTCGGTGCCGGAACGATCCTCGAGTACATGAAGAAGTTCGGCTTCTACAAGGACCCGCCGCTCGAGACGCCCGCCAACGAGAAGGTTCCGAGCGGCCTGTACAACGGCGGCAGGCTCTTCTTCCCGTCGCATCCGGCGACCCAGGTCGACCCCGGCCGGCTTGCGTTCGGGCAGGAACGGCTCGCTGTGACGCCGCTGCAGATGGCGATGGTCGCCTCGACGATCGCCAACGGCGGCGTCGCGATGGACCCGCAGGTGCTGAACCGCGTCGTGGACGCCGGGGGCCACACGGTCGTCCGTATCCAGCCCCAGAAGCTAAGGCGCGTGATGTCGCCCCAGACTGCGGGCGAGATCACCTCGATGATGGTCGCCGCGGTCAACGACGGAACCGGCGGCGCGGCCGCCATCCCGGGAATCTCGGTCGCAGGCAAGACCGGAACGGCGGAGACAGGCAGCTCGGGGATCAACACGACCTGGTTCATCTGCTTCGCTCCGGCCGACCACCCACAGGTCGCGGTCGCGGTCACGCTCGAGAACCAAACCGGGTTCGGCGGCACGACCGCGGCGCCAATCGCCAAGCTGCTGATGCAGGCGGGCCTGAGCTCGAGGTCGAAGAAGTGAGGCTATGGCTGTAACAGGCGACACCCTGATCGACTCCGTCTTCGACGGCCGTTACCGAATCATCCGCAAACTCGGCGCCGGCGGGATGGCGAACGTCTACCTCGCCGAGGACCAGGAGCTCGGCCGCCGCGTCGCGATCAAGATCCTCGACGACCGCCACGCTGCCGACGACTCGTTCATCGAGCGCTTCCGGCGCGAAGCCAAGAACGCAGCAGGACTCTCGCACCCGAACATCGTCTCGATCTACGACCGCGGTGAGGCCGAGGGCACCTACTACATCGCGATGGAGTACCTCTCCGGACGCTCACTGAAGGAGCTGATCGTCAGCCGAGGGCCGACCCCGATCCGGATCGCGATCGACTACACCCGCCAGATGCTCGCCGCGCTCGGCTTCGCACATCGCCACGGCATCGTCCACCGCGACATCAAGCCGCACAACGTCGTCGTCGACGCGGACGGCCAGCTGAAGGTGACGGACTTCGGGATCGCCCGCTCGGGCGCGAGTCAGATGACCGAGGTCGGATCGATCATCGGTACCGCGCAGTACCTCTCGCCGGAGCAGGCGCGCGGCGCACCGGTCGACCAGCGCTCGGACGTCTACTCGGTCGGGATCGTCCTCTACGAGATGCTCACCGGCAAGGTTCCCTTTACCGGCGACACGCCACTCGAGATCGCGATGAAACACCTCTCCGAGGTGCCGTCCCCTCCGTCCGAGCTCCGCCCCGACGTCCCCGACGACCTCGACCTGGTCGTCCTGCGCGCGCTCGCGAAAGATCCCGAGGACCGCTACCAGACCGCGGAGGAGATGAACGCCGACCTCGCCCGGATCCAGCAGGGGCTCGCCGTCTCGAGCGCGACCACGGACGCGGCGACCGCGGTGCTCGCCGGGGCCGGCATCTCCGGCGCCCCGACGATCATCGCGCCGAGGGCGACGCAGGTCGCGCCGCCCCAGCCGCCGCCTCCGACGCCGCCGGCGGGCTACTACGGCTACGAGGGCCCGCCGCGACGGTCTCGTTCCCTCTGGCCGTGGCTGCTGGTGCTGCTGCTGCTCGTCGGCGCGGGCTTTGCGGCCTGGTACGGCTACGGGAAGATCAGGGACGAGCTGAATGCGAACAAGCCCGTGGCGGTGCCGTACGTCGTCGGGCTGAAGCAGGCGCAGGCGGTCAAGAAGATCAAGGACAAGGGGCTGAGCGCGAAAATCGTTCACGGCTTCAGCGAGATCTATCCGGCCGGAACGGTGATGGGCCAGAGCATCGACGGCGGTGAGAAGACCGACAAGGGCAACACCGTCCGGCTCACCGTCTCGAGCGGGAAACCGAAGACGACGGTTCCCGATATCGTCGGCAAGGCGCAGAGCGACGCCGTCGCGGCTCTGACCGCGGCGCACCTGAAGGTGTCCGTCTTCCACGTCTATTCGTCGCAAAGCCCGGACACCGTCACCGGCCAGAATCCTCCCGCGAACAGCCGCGTCTTCTGGAACACGAAGGTGCGGATCAACGTCTCGCAGGGGGCCAAGCAGATCGAGATCCCGAACGTGGTCGGTCAGCCCTACGCGAGCGCGCGCTCGACGCTACTCGGAGCCGGCCTCAACGTCACGGAGAGCCTCGTCGACTCGAACCAGCCCGCCAATACCGTGGTCAGCCAGTCGCCGGGCGCCGGCACGAGAGTGGGCTCCGGGACGACGGTGACGCTCAGCGTCTCGCGCGGCTCGACGGCGACGACACCCGTTCCGGACGTGACCAACCAGGACGAGCCGACGGCGAAAGCCCTCTTGACGGGCTCCGGCTTCAAGGTGAAGGTGGTCAAGCAAGCGGTGACCGACCCCGGCGAGCAGGGAATCGTCCTCGACCAGCAGCCAGCCGGAGGCACGAACGCTCCGGCCGGGTCGACGGTGACGATCTCCGTCGGCAACTACACCGGCACGACCACGGCGGTGCCGTGAGCCAGCGCGTGCGAGTCGCGGTCCTCAGCGGCGGCCGCTCGAGCGAGCACGAGATCTCGGTGGCATCGGCGCGTTCGGTGCTGGAGTCGCTCGACCCGGAGCGTTACGAGGCCGTGACAGTCGAGATCGACCGCGAGGGAAAGTGGCAGCTCGAGTCCGGCGGGTCGCGGGCGCTCGACCCGGGGGCCGCAGGCGAGTTGGACACGGGCGAAGGCCGCACGGCAGTAGAGACGCTCCCGGTTCCGACCGAAAGCGTCCCCGCGACCCTGGCCGACGTCGATGTCGTGATCCCCGTCCTCCACGGGCCCTTCGGCGAGGACGGAACCGTCCAGGGTCTGCTCGAGCTGGCGGACGTGCCCTACGTCGGCGCCGGCGTGCTCGGCTCGGCGCTCGCGATGGACAAGGACAAGTTCAAGGCGGTGATGCGCGACTCACAGATCCCGGTGACGGGGAACATCGTCCTGCGCGAGGGCGACGAGCTCCGGAACCCGTTCGGCTATCCGGTCTTCGTCAAACCCGCCCGGCTCGGCTCGTCGGTCGGAATCTCGAAGGTGCGCTCGGAGGAAGAGCTCGGGGCGGCGGTCGAGCTCGCGTTTCGCCACGACGAGAAGGTGCTCGTGGAAGAGTTCGTCGCGGGCATCGAGGTCGAGTGCGGCGTCCTCGGCTCGAACCGCAGCCCGATCGCGTCTCTTCCGGGCGAGATCGTCTCGCACGGGTTCGATGCGCCCGACTGGTACGACTACTCGGCCAAGTACGACGAGGGCGGCATGGACCTGATCGTGCCGCCGCGCCTCCCGCAGCCGCAGATCGAGCGCGTCCAGCGCCTCGCGGTCGAGAGCTTCGTCGCCGCCGAGTGCGAGGGCATGGCGCGCGTGGACTTCTTCGTCCGCGAAGACGGCGAGGTGCTCGTCAACGAGCTGAACACGATCCCCGGGTTCACCGCGACGAGCGTCTACGCCAAGCTGTTCGAGGCGTCCGGGATTCCATATCCGGAGCTGCTCGACCGGCTGGTCGAGCTCGCGCTCGAGCGCCACGAACGGCGCTCGCGGCTCGAGTTTTAGCGGGCTTTCACTTCGTTCACGTGCGCGGATGAGTACCCGCCGAGGTCGGTGATCCAGACGACGAAGTAGCGCCCGCTTCCCCCGTTCAGGTCGAACGTCGTAATGCGATCGACACTCTTCGGACCCGACACGGAATGAAACGAAGAAGGCGTGTCGCCGGCCTGGATCTCAGCGGTGAAACCTGGTGTATCGGTCGTGACGGTGATCGTCTTGGGGGACACCGAACGGTGGGCGTCGAGGATCACGCCGACGCCGCTCTTGTTCAGCTGCGCCCCGTTGTAGTGCTCGGTTTGCCAGTACGTCGTCTGGTTGCCGTCCGCCGCATTTTTGGCCTCGCTGTTGTGTTCCTCCCCGGGCGGGCTCCCTTCCGGGTCGTACGCGGTCAAACCACTCAGACGGATTGCGCCTGACCCCGCCGAACCGGACGTCTTCGACCCGCCGCCGTCGCGCAGTGCAAAGGCCCCAAGCAAACCGCCGGCAAGCGCAGCCAAGGCGACCCCGAGTAGGACGGCGGGAAGAACGCCCAGCCGGCGGCGCCGCGCGCTTCTAGGTCGCGGCCGGCGCGCGGCCCGGGGCACGACCATCGTCGCCCCCTCGTCGCCGTCGAGCTCCGCGTGGCAGGCCTCGAGCTCGGCGGCGAAGTCGGCCATGGAATCGAACCGTTCGCCGTGGTCCTTCGCCATCGCCTGCTGAATCGCCCAGTCGAGGCGAAGGGGTACATCGGGCCGAACCTCGCGGACGCTTGGGACCGGCTCGTTCACGTGGCGCATAGCGACCGCGACGAAGTTGTCGCCGTCGAAGGGGACCTCGCCGGCGAGCAGCTCGTAAAGAACGCAGCCGAGCGAGTAGACGTCGGTCTGCTCGTCGACCGGTTGACCGCGGGCCTGCTCCGGCGCGATGTAGTTGCTCGTGCCCATGATCGTGCCGGTGATCGTCATCCCGTCGACGTCGACGGCGTGGGCGATTCCGAAGTCCGTGACCTTGGCGCGCCCGTCCCCGTCGAGCAGGACGTTCTGCGGCTTGACGTCGCGGTGGACGAGCCCCTGGTCGTGCGCGAACGCGAGCCCGCGCGCGATCTGCAACCCCAGCTCGATCGCCTCACGAGGGCTCAGCGCCCCTTCCTGCGCCATCAGCTCCTTCAGGTTCATCCCGTCCACGTATTCGAAGACGATGAACTGGCGCCCATCCTGCTCGCCCCGGTCGATCACCGTGACGATGTTCGGGTGAGTCAGTTGCGCGACGGCGCGCGCCTCGCGGCGGAAGCGCTCGACGTAGTCGTCGTCCCGCGTGAACTGCTCGTGCAGGATCTTCAGCGCGACCGTCCGTTCGAGCAGGCGGTCGTGCGCGCGGTAGACGCTCGACATGCCGCCCGAGCCGACGAGCTCCTCGAGCTCATAACGGCCCGCGATCAGTTCCCCGACCACGAGCCTCAGCGTAGCCGTGTGCGTCTTCTCTCCTACCGGTTGAGCGTCGCTTCCAGAGCTTCCTCCCAGACCGCCAAGGCTTCGTCGAGCTCGGCGTCCGTGAGGACCAGTGGTGTGAGCACCCGGATGCAATTCGAGTAGATGCCGGACTTGAGCAGCAAGAGGCCACGCTCGGCGGCGGCTTCTACGACAGCGGTTGCCGTGTCGGCGTCCGGCTCCTTGCCGGCCGAATCTCTGACCAGCTCGATCGCCAGCATCGCGCCGAGGCCTCGGACGTCGCCGATCGGCGGCCAGCGCTCCCGCCAGGACTCCATGCGTGCGCGGATCGTCTCGCCGAGCTGAGCCGCGCGGTCGCAGACGCCCTCGTCCTCGATCACGTCGAGTACGGCGAGCGCCGCCGCCTGCGCGACCGGATTGCCGACGTAGGTGCCGCCAACCGCCGAGTCGGCGGGGGCGTCCATGATTTCTGCCTTGCCGATCACGCCGGAGAGCGGCAGCCCTGCGGCGATCGACTTCGCGACCGTGATCAGATCAGGCTCGATCCCGTAGTGCTCGATCGCAAAGAGCTTGCCGGTGCGTCCGAATCCGGTCTGTACCTCGTCGACGACCATGACGATCCCGTGCTCGTCGCAGAGCCGGCGGACACCTTCGAGGAACATCTTCGGCGCGACGACGAAGCCGCCCTCGCCCTGGACCGGCTCGATCACGATCGCAGCGACCGTCTCGGCGGCGATCTGCGTCACCAGCGCCCGCTCCAGCGCGGCCAGCGCGTCCTCCGCGCTCGGGCCGCGGTACTCGTTCGGGAACGGCACCCGGTAGACCTCGGGCGCGAACGGTCCCAGCCCCGCCTTGTACGGATGCGTCTTCGACGTCAGCGAGAGCGAGAGCAGGGTGCGGCCGTGGAAGCCGCCCTCGAACGCGATCACCGCGGGGCGGCCCGTGTAGGCGCGCGCGAACTTGATCGCGTTCTCGACCGCTTCCGTGCCGGCGTTGAAGAATGCTGCCTTCGCTGGCGAGCGGAACGGAGAAGCCGCGATCAGGCGTTCGGCGAGCGTGACGTAGACCTCGTAGGGGACGATCGTGAAGTCGGTATGCGAGAACTTCGCCAGCTGCTCCTGCGCCGCCTCGACGACGCGAGGGTGCGAGTGGCCGACGTTCAGACAGCCGACGCCGCCGGTGAAGTCGATGAAGGTGTTGCCGTCGACATCGGTGAGCGTGGCGCCGCGGCCTTCCTCGATCACAACCGGAAGAAAAACCGACAGCGGTTCGGCGACGACTTGGTCCTTGCGGGCCAGGATCTCGCGCGACTTCGGCCCCGGAACGGCCGTCTTCAGCTCGATCGTTCGAGTCATTGCCATGGCTCCGACGATACACGAGCGCCCGGGCGGAATGCATAGGTGCATAGGACTCATGCAGCCAGAATTGTCCCGCTTGCGCAGGGTTGTTTCGAATCCGTATGGTGCGCGGCTTATGACCGCTCTCGCCCGTCTCGTTCTCAGACGCCGCCGCGCGATCGTGTTCCTCTGGCTCGCGCTGACACTCATCGGCGCCTACTCCGCGAACGCCGTTTCGAAGCGCTGGCTCGAGCAGTTCTCGATCCCCGGCTACTCGGCCTACGAGGCGAACCAGCGAGCGCTGAAGACGTTCGGGACCGGCGAGAACGCGCCGCTCGTGGCGGTCTTTCACAGCAACGGAGACATCACCAAGGTCACGGCGATCAGGCCGGCGATCGCGGCTGCGGCTAAGCAGAACCCCGGCTCGCGCGTCAGCTCGTACTTCTCGACCGGCAGCGACGCCGACGCCTACGTCTCGCGCGACCGGCACACGACCTTCGCCGAGCTCTATCCACCCGGCAACCAGGGCTTCAACGGGAAGGTCAAGATCAAGGAGGCACGGGCCGCACTGAAGCGAGCGACGCCGGCCGGTGTTCAGTCGTACCTGACCGGCCGCGACGCGCTGCAGGAGGCATCGAGCGGCGGCAACAACAATGGCCCGAGCGTGTTTCTCGAGGCCGTGGTCGGCGGGCTCGGCGCGCTCGTGATTCTCCTCTTCGTCTTCGGGACCGTGCCCGCCGTGCTGATACCGATCGGGATCGCCATCAGCTCGATCCTGAACACCTTCACGCTGATCTACCTGCTGACCTACATCACATCGGTCTCGCTGATCGTGCAGTTCCTTGTGGCGTTGGTCGGCCTGGGCGTCGCGATCGATTACTCGTTGCTGATGATCTTCCGCTTCCGCGAGGAGCTGGCGAACGGGGAGGACACCGAGACGGCGCTGATCGAAACGATGCGACACGCCGGGCGCTCGGTGATCGTCTCGGGCTCCACGGTCGCGATCGGCCTGCTCTCGATGGTGATCCTGCCCATTCCCGTGATCAGGTCGATCGGAATCGGCGGCATGCTGATCCCGGCCGTTTCGGTGTTGACCTCGATCACGCTGCTGCCGGCGCTCCTCGCGATGCTCGGACCTCGGATCAACCGGCTGCGGGTGATGCCGAAGCGCATCGTCGAGCGGCAGGATCCGACGCACGGGTTCTGGCACCGCTGGGCGCAGATCGTCGTCAAGCGGCCGATTCCGGTCGCCTTGGCGGGAATCGCGATCGTCGCGATCCTGCTTGTGCCGGGTCTGCAGATCAATCCCGCCGAGGCTCAGCTCAAGGACTTCCCGGGCAAGGGCGACGCGATCAATGGGCGCGCAGCGCTCGCACGAGCCGACATCTCCCCGGGGGTGATGAAGCCGTACGTGGTGCTGATCGAGCACGGTGGGCCGGGCGCAACGCGCGAGGTCGTCAGCGCCCTCAGGCGCACTCCGGGAATCGCGGCAGCCGTCGCGCCTCCGCAATGGCGCCGCGACGGCGACGCTCTTGTCGAGGCTTTCCCGACCACAGACTCGGCCTCGAGCTCGTCCTCGACGACGATCTCCAGGCTGCAGCACGACGTTCTGCCGTCCCTCACGGCGACGGCCACGCTCGGCGGCATCTCCCCGGAGGACCGCGACTTCGTCCACGCCGTCTACGGCAAGTTCCCGTACGTTCTTGCGTTCGTGATCCTGCTCACCTTCGTGCTACTGATGCGCGCCTTCCGCTCGATCCTGCTGCCGCTGAAGGCAGTCGTGCTCAACCTCGTCTCGCTGGGCGCGGCCTACGGGATCATCGTCTTCATCTTCCAGTGGGGCCACGGCTCGGACGCGATCTGGGGCGTGCCGGCGACCGGCGCGATCATCTCCTGGATACCGTTGATGATCTTCGCCTTCCTCTACGGGCTCTCGATGGACTACGAGGTCTTCATGCTCACGCGGATGCGCGAGGAGTACGACGAGGCGGGGGATACCGCGACGGCGGTCGAGCTCGGCCTTGCACGCACGGGCAAGCTCGTGACCAGCGCGGCGCTGGTGTTGATGTTCGCGTTCTTCGTGCTCTCGAGCAGCCCGGGCGTCGACATCAAGCAGTTCGGGATCGGGCTCGCCGCCGGGGTCATCTTCGACGCGACGGTGATCAGGACGCTGCTCGTGCCCTCGCTCGTCCGTCTGTTCGGGCGTTGGAACTGGTGGCTGCCGCACCCCGTCGCGCGGGTGCTGCGCGTCCCGGCTGCGCCGCTCCGCCCAGCGGGGGCGGCGGCCGGCGGCCGCTAGCCGCAACCGGCTGTAGGGACAGGCACCGATAGGTGCCTGTCCGTGAAACGCGCAATCGCAGAATCGCGCCATGGTTCTCTCCGACCGGACGATCGCTCGGCTGGTACCTCTCCCAAAAACCAGGTGTCCGACACCTGGTTTTGTCAAGGGCAAAACGTCACGAAAGGGTGTCGAAAGCGCGCCCAAAGCATCGCGCTGCGGCCACCCACGAGAGTCTGTCCCTGAAAGAATCGGGTCGTGGTTCTCTCCGACCGGACGATCGCTCGGCTGCTCGAGGAAGAGCGCATCGTCATCGAGCCATACGACGAATCGCTGCTGCAGCCCTCGAGCGTCGACGTTCGGGTCGACCGCTTCTTCCGCGTCTTCCACAACGCGCGCTATCCCTACATCGACGTGAAGGAGCCGCAGGAGGATCTGACCGAACTCGTCGAGATCGACGACGAGCGCCCGTTCATCCTCCACCCCGGCGAGTTCGTGCTCGGCTCGACCCTCGAGCGGATCGTGCTACCCGATGACTTGGTCGCGAGATTGGAAGGTAAAAGTTCATTGGGCCGCCTCGGCCTGTTGATCCACTCGACGGCCGGTTTCATCGACCCCGGCTGGGACGGACACGTCACGCTGGAGCTCTCAAACGTCGCCAACCTTCCGATCACGATCTACCACGGGATGAAGATCGGCCAGATTTCCTTCGTGCAGCTGACCGAGCCGGCCGACAAGCCCTACGGCAGCGGCGACCTCGGTTCGAAGTACCAGGGTCAGATGGGCCCGACGCCGAGCCGCTACTGGCAGAATTTCGACGTCACTCGGACGGAGTCACGGTGAAAGTCCTCGTCACCGGCGGAACCGGCTTCGTCGGGCCGCATGTCGTGCGGGCCCTAGCGGACGCCGGCCACGACCTGAAGCTGCTCGTCCGCGACTCCACCCGGTCGCGCGAGCTACCGGGCGAACCTGTGGTCGGAGAGATGACGAATACCGTCAGCCTCCAGCACGCGGTCGAGGGCGTGGGCACGGTCGTGCACCTGGTCGCGATCCGCCAGGGCCCTGAGGAGGAATTCAAGCGCGTGATGGAGCAAGGCACCCGCGACCTCGTGTCGGCCGCGAAGGACGCGGGCGTCAAGCGCTTCGTCCTGATGAGCGCCCTCGGAACAAGCAAGGAGACGAAGGACCTCGTCCCCTACTACCACGCCAAGTGGGAGATGGAGCAGGCGGTCGAGGGCTCAGGGCTCGAGCACGTGATCTTCCGACCGAGCTTCGTCTTCGGGCGAGACGGGGGCATCCTGCCGACCTTCCGCAAGCTCGCGAAGCTGACCCCGGTTACCCCGATCATCGGCTCGGGCGAACAGAAGATTCAGCCCATCTGGGTCGACGACGTGGCCGCGTACTTCGCCGCGGCCGTAACCCGAGAGGACCCGGTGGTGAACCGGACCTTTGAGCTCGGCGGCCCCGACATCGTCAGCTGGAACGGGTTCTGGCAGCGCCTCAAGGCGGCGCTCGGCATGCGGCGCCGTCCGAGCGTCCACGTCCCGGTCGGCCTGATGAGGGTCAACGCGCTCGTGACCGAGCGGCTGCCGGGAAACATCCCGCTCACGCGCGACCTCCTGACCATGCTCGAGCATGGCGACAACGTCGTTTCCAACGACGACGCCGTCCAGACGTTCCAGCTCCCTCTGGTGTCACTGGACGAGCAGTTGCGCCGCTCGGCCTGACGCGAAAAACTCGTAGATGTGACCGAGCGTCTGGCGAGGGCGTGCAGCCGCCATCCCTGGCGCACGATCGGCGCCTGGATCGCGGCGCTCGTGCTCGCCCTTGCGGCAATCGGGCTGCTCCTGCCCGGCAACCTGACCTCGAACGGCGGCGCTGCGGGCAACCCCGAGTTCCGGCAGGCCGAACGGATCGAGTTCAGCGCCTTCCCTTATAACCCGCGCCTGAACTTCAGCGACATCGTGCTCGTGCGCTCCAGCCGCTACAACGTCGACGAGCCGGCTTTTCGCAACTTCGTGAGCCAACTCGTGCGGAAGGGGCAGGCGACCGGGAACGTCCACGACGCGCAGCTCTACTACCAGACCCACGATCCGTCGCTCGTCTCACGAGACAAGCACGCCCTGATCATCCCGATCAACGTCTTCGACACGAGCGACATCAAGCCGGTAAATCAGCTGGTGGAGCGGGAAAACGGCAGCTCGGGCTTCGAGGTGGCAATCACCGGCAACAACGTTCGCGACAACGACTTCGACGAGCTCTCCCAGCACGACCTCAAGAGCGGTGAGCTCGAGTTCGGACTCCCCGCAGCGCTGATCATCCTCGTGCTCGTGTTCGGCTCGGTCGTCGCAGGCCTGGTGCCGTTGCTACTCGCGATCCTGGCGATCGTCGGTGGCCTCGGGCTCATCGCGGTCGTCTCTCAGATCTGGGAGCTGTCGATCTTCGTCGTGAACATGCTCACCGGCATGGGCCTCGCGCTCGGGATCGACTACTCGCTGTTTGTCATCTCGCGCTATCGCGAGGAGCGCACCGGCGGCCGGAAGCCGCCAGACGCGATCGAGGCGGCCGGCGCAACGGCCAGCCGCGCGGTCCTCTTCAGCGGCACCGCATTTGTGATCGCAATGCTCGGCATGCTGATCGTGCCGAACACGATCATGCGCAGCCTTGCCGCGGGAGCGATCCTGGTCGGCGTCACCTCCCTCGCCGCAGCCCTGACACTGCTGCCCGCGCTGCTCGGCCTCCTCGGTGACCGCGTCAACTCGCTGCGGATTCCGCTCTTCGGCGGCTCGGCCGAGGGGCGTTTCTGGAACGCAGTCGTCGGGCACGTGTTGAGCCGCCCCACGCTGAGTCTCGTACTCGCCTGCGGCCTCCTGATCGCGGCGGCAATTCCCATCTTCTCGCTCAAGATCGGCACGAACGGCGTCAGCACGCTGCCGGACCGTTTCATCTCCAAGCAGGGATATCTCGCGCTGCAGAAGAACTTCCCCGACGCGACCGCAGACCCCGTGCGCATCGTCGTCGCCGACCACGCGTCCGATCCGCAAGTCCGCTCGGCACTGAACCGGCTGCGAGACCGCCTGGCCGGAGACCCGGAGTTCGGTGACGGCAAAGCTCGTTTTGCGCCCGGCGGACAGGTCGCGGCGCTCGACGTCCCGATTCGAGGCGACGACGCAGGCGATCAGGCTCTGACCGCTGTCCGCAACCTTCGCTCAACCGTGATCCCGGATCTCTTCGGGAGCACCGGCGCGCGCGTGCTCGTCGGCGGCAGGACTGCCGAGAACGTCGACTATGCCGACTCCGTCACAAAGCCGACGCCCTACGTCTTCATCTTCGTGCTGGGCTTCACACTGGTGCTCCTGACCGTGGCTTTTCGCTCCATCGTCGTGGCAGCGACGTCGATCGTCCTCAACCTGCTCTCGGTCGGGGCAGCCTACGGGCTGATCGTGCTCGTCTTCGAAAAGGGCGTCGGGAACGGCATCTTCGGCTTCCAGCAGGTGGACGCGATCGAAGCCTGGGTGCCGCTGTTCCTGTTCTCCGTCCTCTTCGGCCTCTCGATGGACTACCAGGTCTTTCTGCTCAGCCGGATCAAGGAGCGCTACGACGAGACGGGCGATACGACGGCCTCCGTCAGATGGGGCGTGGGCTCGACCGCCAGGATCATCACGGGTGCGGCGCTGATCATCGTCGCGGTCTTCGCGGGCTTCGCGAAGGGCGATCTCGTCCAGTTCCAGCAGATGGGCTTCGGTGTCGCAATCGCGCTCCTGCTCGACGCAACGGTTATCCGCTCGGTGATCCTCCCTGCGGCCATGAGCCTGCTCGGCCGCTGGAACTGGTACCTGCCGAGCTGGCTTGGCTGGCTGCCGCGAATCCAGATCGAGCGTGCGCCGGCCTGAAAAGGCACGGGCCGCCGCGGCATCGCTTGCGATGCCGCTTAAGAGGCCGCGCGGCTTTGCCGGGCGGCCGCTAATCCCGAGCGTCCGGTCGACCGCGTAATGAAAAAAGACAAGGGGCCGCTACAAGCGGCCCCTTGATCCGGTTACCAGCGTTGAAGTAGTAGAGGCGCTTCCTGCCGTTATTGCAACGGCGGCGCGAAGCGCGAGTCCCCTACGCTGGCTAGGCGATTCCCCGTAGGTCCGGGGGACACGCCTCTACCCGCTGGTACCTCCACTGCCCGTACTTGAAGATTTCACTACCGGACCACCTCCTTTCCGCGGTAGGCGAAAAGTAGCAGGTGCGTGGGCCGCCACCCTGTCCTGATCAACGACCGGGGTGAGCGGCCGCCCGGCAAAGCCGCGCGGCCTCTTAGCAGCATCGCAAGCGACGCCGCAGGTAGCCGGGTGCGTGGTCGCCACCCGCCGCAGGTAGCAAGCTCAGCGGAGCACGACGGACAGCTCGAGGCCACGGTCCAGCGGAACGGTCGTGCTGAGCAGCGTCGCATCGGCCTGCCGCGCCTCCGCATAGGCCCGCAACGTGTCCGCGTGCAACGTGACGTCGTCTGCGATCACGATTGCGCCCGGCTCGAGCTTCCCGCGGGCCAGACGGAAGAGCTCCTCGTAATGATTGTTCGCTGCGTCGAGGAAGACCACGTCGAAGACGTCGTCGATCATCGGCAGGGTCTCGCGCGCGTCGCCTTCCACGAGCTCGGCTGTCTCCTCGAGCCCGGCGTCGGCGATGTTGCGCCGCCAGTCGGCAATGCACTCGTGGTCGCGCTCCAGCGACAACACCCGCCCACCGAGATGGCGAACCGCCGCCCCGAGCCAAATCGTCGAGTAGCCGTGGCCGCCCCCGATCTCGAGTACCTCGCAGTCCGCCTGCGGCGCACAGACTGAGAACAAAAAGCGGCCGGTTGTCGGCTCGACCGCGACTCCGGGCGGGCGCTGCTCCTCTGACTCGAGCCGCTCGAGCACAGCGCGCACGCGGTCGTCGAGCACTAGTGCCCCTTCCAGTAATGCCGCCGAGTTTCTGGGTCGCGAGCACCAAGCCAGAGGCCGCACTCACTCGCGGCCAAGGCTGGCAGCCTTGGCAAGAGCGAGGGTGGACTCTGGCGCCGCGTGATCGCGGGCCAGAAGCCGGCATGTATTGCTGGATGGGGCACTAGCTCACTTGGACCTTGACGATCCCGTCCTCGACGTGGACCGGAAAGGTCTCGACCGGGAAGACGGCCGGCAGCGTCAGCGGCCTGCCGCTGCGGATGTCGATGTGGGCGCCGTGCCTCGGGCAGATCGCGTAGCCCTCCTCGGGGTCAAAATCCCCTTCGCAGAGCGGGCCGTCATCGTGCGAGCAGCGATCCTCGATCGCGTAGAACTCTCCGTCCAGGTTGTAGACGCCGATCGCGATCGAGCCGGCGACGACGATCTTGACCGATCCCGGCGGCAGCTCCTCGACCGGGCCGACATCCAGCTTCGCCATACGCTACGCGTCCTAGTTAGACGACCTGGACCGGCCACCGATCCGGGTCGCCGACGGTCCGCCGTCCACGTCTACTTAAATTCCAGCTCGTCCAGGCCCGCCCACTCCTGCGGGAGCGGCGTGCCCTTCGCGCGATGCAATGCGATCTTCAGGACGCCCAGCCCGAGCAACGCGCACTTGAGCCGGATCGGCGACAGCGGGATACCGATCTCCTCGAGCAGCTCGTCCTTCGGCATCTCCGCGAGCTCCGTCGCTTTGCGCCCCTTCGCCATGTCGACGAGCATCGACGTCGCCGCCTGGCTGATCGCGCAGCCGCGGCCCGAGAACTTCACGTCCTCAATCGTCTCGTCGTCGTCGGCGAACGAGACGTAAATCGAGACCTCGTCGCCGCAGAGCGGGTTGAATCCCTCGGCCTCCGCGTCCGCGTCCTCGATCACTCCGTGCCCTCGCGGGTTTTTGTAATGGTCGAGAATGACTTCGCGATAGAGCTGATCGCTCATTGCTGTTGACCTTACCTATCCCGAGCGAAGCGACAGGAGAAACCAGCCCCGCGCGAGGCATCGCTTGCGATGCCGTTCAAAGAGGGCGTGCGATTCACTCGCGCGCCCGTTAACGAAGCGCAGAACTTTTCGCGGTTAAGAAAGGATCTTACGGACCTTGTGCAGCCCGTCGACGAGCCGGTCGATCTCGTCGGTGACCGTGTAGAGGTAGAAGCTGGCCCGGTTCGTGGCGGCCACGCCCAGCTTGGCCATCAGCGGCTGGCAGCAGTGGTGGCCGGCGCGAATCGCCACTCCTTCGCCGTCCAGGATCTGCGCCACGTCGTGCGGGTGGATGCCGTCGACGTTGAAAGAGATGATTCCGGCCCGGCGGTCGGCCGGGGGTCCGTACGTCTTGACCCACGGTAGCTCGGCAAGGCGCTCGAGCCCGTACGCGGCCAGCTCGTGTTCGTGCTGCTCGATCGCGTCGAGCCCGATCTCGGTGATGTAGTCGACCGCCGCGCCGAAGCCGACGGCCTCGGCGATCGCCTGCGTCCCGGCCTCGAACTTCGCGGGCACCTCGCCCCAGCTCGTGTCCTCGAACGTGACTCGGCTGATCATGTGGCCGCCGAGATTGAAGGGTTCCATCTCCTGCAGCAGCTCCATCCGGCCCCAGAGCGCCCCGATTCCGCTCGGCCCACAGAGCTTGTGGGCCGTGACGGCGACAAAGTCGGCACCGAGCGCCTGGACGTCCACGACCCGGTGCGGAGCGCCCTGCGCCGCGTCACAGACCATGATCGCGCCGCGATCGTGCGCCCAGGCGGCTAGCTTCTCGACTGGGTTCACGCTGCCGAGCGAGTTCGAGACCATGCCAGCGGCGACGACCTTCACCCGGCCCGTACCCGCGAGCTCGTCGAGCGCGTCGAGCCGCAGCCCACCCTCGTCGTCGAGCGGGAGCATCCGGAAGTCGGCGCCGGCCCTGTGCGCGACGTACTGCCACGGCACGAAGTTCGAGTGGTGCTCGAGCTCGGTCACAAGCACGACATCGCCCGGGCCGAGGTTGTTCATCCCCCAGGCGTACGCGACGATGTTGATCGCCTCGGTTGCGTTCCTGGTGAAGACGATCTCGCGTGCCGAAGGCGCGTTGAGAAAGCGGCCGACGGTCTCGCGCGCACCTTCGTAGCCGGCCGTCGCGCGCTCGGCCAATTCGTAGACCCCTCGGTGGACGTTCGCGTACGAGGTCTCGTAGAAGCGCTGCATCGCGTCGAGCACCTGCCGGGGCTTCTGCGAGCTCGCCGCCGAGTCGAGAAACGACAACGGCTTTCCGTGGATCAGCTCGTTGAAGATCGGGAAGTCGGCGCGCAGCTTCTGCGCATCGAGCTTTGGACGAGCCGTCACAGCCACGGGGCCATCCTAGCCCCGGCGGGCCGGCCCACGGTTACGTGACGCGGAAGGACGTTCCGAAGTAACCCGCCTTCGTCACCTTGACGAGGGCATGACGCTTGAAGCCCTTGAGCGAAGCGAGCCCCTTCGCATTCGTGTGGGCGATCTTGCCGCCGCCGCGGAGCGTCGCTCCCTTGACCGGCGCGACGTCATCTCGAATCTTGACGACCGGCTTCGGCTTGCGCGACGTGTTGGCGGCGAGACCGGGAATCAGTTGCGTCCGCCACAGCGTGTTCCCGGGAGTGCCGCTGACGTTCACGACAGCCTGGACCTGACCGGCCAAGCCGACCGCCTCGAGCGTGTACGGCGTCCGCCCGGCCGGCAGCGGTGTCCGTACGACGATCGGCGTGGCCGCGTGAGCGGCATCGCGGAGCCGGGTCGCCCAGAGGTATTTCCCCTGCGTCCAGACGACCCAGAGCTTTGTGCCGTCGGGCTCGACGGCGAGTGCGACTTGTCTCGGTGCGCCGGCCGTACCGGTCGCGAACTTGCGCCGCAACTTCCCGGCGCCTAGCGCGGCGATCGTCACGTGCCTCGCTCCGGGCCAAGCCATGAAGGTGTTGCCTGCACCGGCCGCGACAAGAGGCAGACGATTGATCGACGGGGACGCCTGCGCATCTGTGCCTGCGGCAAGATTCACCGGCGCCGCGGTCGCGCCACCTGCCTCATCGAGCTTCTCATACATGTAACCCGACTTGCCGGTCGCGTTCGACCAGAACGCAAGCTGAGCAAGGCCCGTGGTATCGACCGCCAGCGACTCGTTGTAGCCGCAACAGAGGTTGAAGTCGTTGCGCAGCGTGCCGCCGTTGTCGCCCTGGTAGACATTGACGAAGCCGGTGCCGTCCTGGGAGAACAACGGCGCTCCGTCGCGGCGAAGGGCCGAGGCCTGAACGTCGCCAATCGTCGACGCCGGGTTCGTCTTGACAGGGCCGCTCCAAGAGGCGCCGCCGTCGATCGACGCGAAGCGAAGCGCGCCCTGCGTCTTCAGGTCGGGCGTCGACCCCCCGAAGTAGAGAAAGATCGTCCCATCCGGCTTGCGCACGAGCTGGGGGTCCGAGACCGCCGGCCAGCCACTCACGACGGTGTGTGTCGTTCCGCCGGCGTCGAGCACGTCGACCGACCCGGTGGACTCGATGTCGTAGGCGACGAGGGCACCGCCGCTCACTCGTAGGAGCGACGGGTCAGCATGGTTCGAAAGCTGCTTCAAGGTCAGAAAACCACCGCCCTCGGCACCCGCCGCGGGAACAAAAGCGATTCCGGCCAGGAACAGTGTGAGCAGTCGCGTCGCCCGGAACCTAACGGCCCGATCGGCCGTCGATGCCCCTACCCTGTGAGAGATGCGCAAGACGGCATTCGCGCTGCTAGCAGCGGCCGTGCTCATGGCAGGATGCGGCAGCGGGAAGAGCGCGCGGACCGCGGCAGGCGCGAAGGTTTTCGCGTCAGCAGACTGCGGCGGGTGCCACGCATTGTCGGCCGCGAAGTCGAGCGGCCAGACCGGCCCGAACCTCGACCAGCTGAAGCCGAGCTACGACTCCGTCGTCCGCCAAGTCTCGAACGGAGGCGGCGGCATGCCCTCCTTCGCGGGCAAGCTCAGCACCGGCCAGATCCGCGACGTCGCGAGCTTTGTGGCCGCGTCGACCAAGAACAACTCGGCAGCGCTGACAGCCTTCAAACCGAATCACGTCAAGCTTTCCGACTGTCACAGCGACTACGCCTGCTACAAGCAGGCGTTCGGGAACATCGCCTACTACGAGAACCCCGAGGCAGCCCTGGCGAAGCTCTCGAGCTACATGAAGACCAATCCGATGGTCAACAGCGGCTGCCACCAGATCGCGCACGAGATCGGCCACGCCGGCTACGTCCGCTACCACGACAACGCCGCCCAGGCGCTCGCGAACGGCTCGATGACGTGCTGGTCGGGCTACTACCACGGCGTCATCGAGCGAGCATTCGGCGGCGTCCCCCGCTCGAAGGTCGCGTCGATCGCCCGCAGCCTCTGCACGGGCAAGGAGATCAACAAGACGTACTTCCTCCTCTACCAGTGCGTCCATGGCCTCGGACACGGGCTGATGATCTACAGCCTCAACGACCTGCCGTATTCGCTCAAGGTGTGCGACCACCTCGCGACTGCCTGGGACCGCACCTCGTGCACAGGCGGCGTCTTCATGCAGAACTTCTTGCCGGGGCCGATGCAGATCGCGCCGACGAAGTGGGTGAGCAAGAAGGACCTGCTCTACCCGTGCGACAAGGTCGCGGCGGGAGACAAGCTCTACTGCTACCTGATGGTGACCTCGCGGGTCCTGCCGGTCGTCCACTACGACTTCCGAAAAGCGGCCACGTGGTGCCGGAAGGCCGAGACAGGCTGGGTCGGGACCTGCTTTCAGTCCTTCGGCCGCGACGCCTCGGGCTACAGCGTCCAGAACCCGCGGAAGATCGTCCAGCTCTGCCGCCTTGCGGGCTCGATGGAGCGCGAGTGCATCTACGGCGGCTCCCGCGACCTGACCTCGAACGACGCCGGCCCGGCCCGCGCGATCAAGATGTGCCTGCTCGCACCCGCCGCGACGCGCTCTTACTGCTTCAACGGGATCGGCACGATCCTGGGCAGCTTCGCGAACGAGGCCGCGGCGCGGCGGGCCCGGTGCAATGCCGTGCCCGCCGCATACCGCAGAGACTGCTACCGCGGCGCTCGTGCCTAACTCGCCGCCGCAGCGTCGTCGATCATCGCCTGCTCCTCGGGCGTGATCGACCCGAACACGTCCACCTCGTCCCAGAGCGCCTCGGCGGGGACCGGCGCGGCAATCATCGCCGCCTCGTCGGCCGAGAAGTCGGGAGGCGCCGGGAATGCCGGACGAGGCGGAGAGTAACCCGGTTTCTCTAGGCCTGGGGGATCCGGGCCTCGAGGGCCTCGGTGACGGCCTCGCGCACCGGCTCGAGTTCGATCCGGTTCAGGACGTCGGTGAAGAAGCCACGCACGATCAGGCGCTCGGCCTCGCCGCGGGAGATGCCGCGAGCCATCGCATAGAAGAGCTCGTCGCGATTGACCGGGCTGATCGTGGCGCCGTGCGTGCAGCGGACGTCGTTGGCCTCGATCTCGAGGCCGGGGATCGAATCGGCGTGCGCCTGCTCGGACAGGATCAGGTTGCGGTTCTCCTGGTACGCGTTTGTCTTCTGCGCGTCCTTCTCGACCTTGATC
Source organism: Actinomycetota bacterium (assembly GCA_005884005.1). GTDB lineage: Bacteria > Actinomycetota > Thermoleophilia > Gaiellales > Gaiellaceae > 13-2-20CM-68-14. Next base: position 39,898 of record VAWI01000011.1, on the reverse strand, counting down.
ATCCCGCGCCAGACCGCGGTCGCATGGTCGCGGAGGGCACCCTTGAAGGCGAAGTCGGAGGTCGTATTCGGAGCGATGTGCTCCTGGAAAGTGTCGTAGTCGAGGTGCTGCTCGCCGTCGGCGAAGTAGGCGCCGGTGACGCGCGAGGTCGCTCCGGCGCCGGCGAGGTCGTTCTGGATCCGCGTCTTGCCCTTCTTCGAGCCGAAACCGCCGGCGACCCAGTCGAGCTCAGCGTCGCGGTCGACCCGCGCACGGTGCGAGGCGAAGTGCCAGGTCTCGGCGGACAGGTTCTGTAGCGAGACGTACTCGACCTTCGCGCCCTGGCCGACGAAGAGCTCGGAGACGGCGTTCGAGTAGCCGGCGAGGTCCGGCCGCGCGGAGGCGTACTCCTCGACGACGCTGAAACGACTCTCCGGCTCGGCGACAACGAGCAGGCGCCAGAAGAGCGCGCCGTCGTCGTGCGAGTTGGCGATCCGGACGTAGAGAGGCTTTTCGAGGACGACTCCCTTCGGAACCTGGACGAGCAAGCCGTGCTCCCAGAGCGCAGCGTTATGGGCCGCGAACTTCTCGTCGGCGCCGACGAGCGTGCCGAGCATTTCGTGGTCGCGCAGCGGCTCGAAGGTGACGCCTTCCGGCGCGCGCTCGATCTCGATCCCGTCCTCAGTGACCGTGGCCAGAGCGGCCACGTCGAGGTCGAGCATGCTCCCCGCGGCCCCGGCCGGGGTCTGACCCCGGACATGGCCGTTCGAGACAAAGGTGTCCGGGTCGAAGCCCTTCAGGTCGGTGAAGCGCCACGGCTCGTCGGTCGTCGACGGCAGCGGCAGTGCGCGGTAGCGCTCGAGCAGCTCAGAGCGCATCGGCAGCGCCTTCGGACACGGCCGGGGCCTGACCCCGAACGGGGCGGTTTGTTGCGAGAGCGTGCGCGAGTTGCAACGAGATCTCGGAGCTAGCCGACTGACCCTTCCATCTGCAACTGGATCAGCCGGTTCATCTCGACCGCGTACTCGAGCGGCAGCTCCTTCGTGATCGGCTCGACGAAGCCGGAGACGATCATCGCCGCCGCCTCGGCCTCAGAGAGGCCGCGCGACATCAGGTAGAAGAGCTGCTCCTCGCCGATCTTCGAGACGGTCGCCTCGTGGCCGATGTCGACGTTGTTCTCGTCGATGCTGATGTACGGATACGTGTCGGTACGCGAGTCCTCGTCGAGGATCAGCGCGTCGCAGACGACCTTCGACTTTGCGCCCTCGGCACCTTTGGCCACCTCGAGCAGCCCGCGATAGGACGCTCGGCCGCCGTTCTTCGAGATCGACTTCGACGTAATCGTCGAGGTCGTCTTCGGCGCCACGTGCACGGCCTTGCCGCCCGCGTCCTGGTGCTGGCCTTTGTTAGCGAACGCGATCGAGAGCACCTCGCCGTGCGCCCGCTCGCCGAGCAGCCAGATGGCGGGGTACTTCATCGTCAGCTTCGAACCGAGGTTCCCGTCGACCCATTCCATCGTCGCGTCCTTGTAGGCGACGGCCCGCTTGGTGACCAGGTTGTAGACGTTGGTCGACCAGTTCTGGATCGTCGTGTAGCGGCAACGGCCGCCTTCCTTGACGATGATCTCGACCACCGCTGAGTGCAGCGAGTCGGTCGTGTAGATCGGCGCCGTGCAGCCCTCGACGTAGTGAACGTAAGCGCCCTCGTCGACGATGATCAGCGTGCGCTCGAACTGGCCCATGTTCTCGGCGTTGATCCGGAAGTAGGCCTGGAGCGGCATCTCGATCGAGACGCCCGGCGGAACGTAGATGAATGAGCCGCCCGACCAGACGGCCGAGTTCAGGGCTGCGAACTTGTTGTCGTTCTGAGGGATGATCGTCCCGAAGTACTGCTTCACGAGCTCCTCGTGGTCCCGCAGGCCGGAGTCCATGTCCTTGAAGATCACGCCCTGCGACTCGAGCTTCTCCTGAAGCTTGTGGTAGACGACCTCGGACTCGTATTGGGCGCCGACGCCGGCTAGGAACTTCCGCTCCGCCTCTGGGATCCCGAGGCGGTCCCAGGTGTTCTTGATGTCCGCCGGCAGGTCTTCCCAGGTGTTGGCCTGCTCCTCGGTCGGCTTGATGTAGTAGTAGATGTTGTCGAAGTCGATCTGGCTCAGGTCGCCGCCCCATTCCGGCAGCGGGCGCGCCATGAAGTACTCGAGAGACTTGAGGCGGAACTTCCGCATCCAGTCCGGCTCGTTCTTACGTTCAGAGATCGCGGCGACCACCTCTGCCGAAAGACCCCGCTCGGACTTGAAGACGTAGTTCTCCTCGTCGTGGAAGCCGTACTTGTAGTCGTTGCCGATTCCGGCGACGATCTCTGTCTCTGGTGTAGCCGCCATTTACTTCACCACCTCAGGTGTGAACGCTTCGTAGCCCTCAGCCTCCAGCTTGTGCGCGAGCTCTGGGCCACCTTCCTCGACGATACGCCCGCCGACGAAGACGTGCACAAAGTCGGGATCGATGTAGTTGAGGATTCGCTGGTAGTGCGTAATCACGATTGCACCCATGTTAGGGCCAACGAGGTCCTTGACGCCGCCGGCGACGATTTTCAGCGCGTCGATGTCGAGTCCGGAGTCCGTCTCGTCGAGCACGGCGATGCGCGGCTTCAGCATCGCCATCTGCAAGATCTCGACCCGCTTCTTCTCGCCGCCCGAGAAGCCCTCGTTCAAGTAGCGGCTCGCCATCTCGCGCGGGACCTTCAGCTGCTCCATCGCCGCCATCAGTTCTTTGCGGAACTCGGGAATCGGAATCGGGTCATCCCCGCCGGCCTTCGCCTTGCGAACCGAGTTGATCGCCGAGCGCATGAAGCTCGTCACCGTCACGCCGGGAACGGCGTGCGGATACTGGAACGCGAGGAAGAGGCCCCTCTGCGCCCGCTCGTCGGCCTCCATTTGGGTCAGGTCTTCACCATCGAGCAGGAGCTCACCCTCTGTGATCTCGTAGGCTGGGTGACCCATCAGCGCGTAGGCGAGAGTCGATTTGCCAGAGCCGTTCGGCCCCATGACTGCATGGGTCTCGTTCGTGTTCACGGCGAGATCGACACCCTTGACGATCTCGGTGCCGTCCTCCAGCGCGACATGCAGATTCTTGAGTTCTAGGAGTGCCATGATCAGGATGCGGGTGCCGGACGGCGTGGCCCGCAAATCCATGCTAGCGGGTCTGTGGTGGCCACCGAACGAGGGATACAGGAACGCTGCAAACCCGCCGAACCACGCTGAGAACCACTGCATGGCGGGCGGCCACGCCGAAGGAGGAAAGACATGGCCGACGCCAGACAGCCCAGCTTTGTAACCGCTCTGACAGCGGTGTTCGTCGGCGGCGCGATCAGCGCCTGGATCAGCGCAGCCTTCGTGGGACTCGCCCCCTCAACGAGCGTCGAGGCCTGGGCGATCCTGACCAGCATCTGCGGCGCGGTCGCCGTCAAGATCGTGCTGCGGGTCTTGAAGTACAACGTGGCCTTCGCCTTCGCGGCCGGAGCGCTGATGGCCGGACGCCTCGTCAGTCTCGCACTCGTCCAGGCAATGCCGGATCTCGGCGGCCACACGATTCCGGCGCTCCCGACCTACGGGCTCTTCTCGAGCTTCCCGAGCCTCGTCTTGTCGGCCTGGCTCGTCCAGGTCAGCGCCGGGCGGGCGCGCGCGTTCGTTTATTAGCTCTAACGCTTCGGGATCAGCAGCCGCAGCCTCGTCCACGCGGTCGATCTCTTCGCCTGCGCGTCGAAGCGGCCGTGTGCGCCCGGATCGCCGGCCAGCGTCTCGAACAGGTTGTCGGGCGAATCGACCGGTTTGTCCTCGCCCGTGTGTTGCTTTTTCCAGCCGATCCGGCGCAGCATCCAGTCGCCGGTGCGGGGCGAGAGCTTCTGGCCCCAGAGGAGCTTCTGCGCCCCCCAGGAGACTGGGAGCTCGCGGATCGGCTTCTCGGCGCAGCGCAGCACCGCCTCGGCATAGGGCTCGGGCTGGTAGATCGGCGGCACCGGCTGCGGCTGCTTGCCGAGCTTCTGCCGGTCCCGGTCGAACTGCGGGGTGTTGATCGCACCGGGCAGGACGAGCGAGATCGCGACGTCATGGCCGTGCTTCTGAAGCTCAACACGCGCCGACTCGAGAAAAGTTCGCGCGGCCGCCTTCGAGGAACAGTACGCGGCCTGCAGCGGGATCCCGCGGTATGCAAGCGCAGAGGACACGTGCAGAAAGGTGCCGTGGCTCTCCTTCAGCGCCGACAGCGCTGCCCAGTAGCCGTACGCAACACCAAAGAAGTTGACGTCCATCACGCGGCGCAGCTCGTCGGGCTCGAGCTGCTCAACCTCCGCGTACACGGTGACGATCGCGTTGGCGACAAACGTGTCGATGCGGCCGAACCGCTCCAGCGACCGGCGGACGAGCTCCTCGTTCTGCTCTCGCTCGGCGAGGTCGCCCGCGACCGCAAGCGCCTCCGAGCCCGCGCGCTCGATCTCCTCGACCGCCGCGTTGAGGCCGTCCTCGCCGCGCGCCGCCACAACGACCCTCGCGCCTCGTTCGCCGGCCACGCGTGCGATCGCGCGGCCGACGCCACTCGAGGCTCCTGTGACGACGATCACCTGCTCGCGTAGCGGCTTTTTCGGCATCGCCCGCTCATACCCACTCGAGGACGCGCTACGCTTGACTCATGCCAGAGATCGGCATCGCCGGGCTCATCGTGATTCTCATCGTCGCTTTGCTCGTGTTCGGGCCGAAGCGGCTGCCGGAGATCGGCCGCTCGCTCGGGAAGGGCATGCGCGAGTTCAAGGACTCCGTGACCGGCCAGGACGATAAAGCAGAGCTGCCGCCCCCCGCCCGGGACGAGGCGCCGCCTCCGTCATCGCCTCCCTCTTCGTCCTAGCGACATGAGCCTTCTTCCGCGGCGCCTTCGCCACGGCGAGGAAGCCACGCTCGTCGAGCATCTAGGCGAGCTCCGCGCGAGACTGATCGTTGCTCTGGCGGCGATTGCGGTCGCTTTCGCCGTCACGTACGCGTTTCACGGCCAGCTGCTCGACTGGCTGAACCGGCCTTTGCCGCACAAGTTCAAGCGGCCGGTGACGTTCAGCCCGATCGAGCCGTTCACGACCTCGATCTGGGTCAGCCTGTACGCCTCCTTCCTGCTCGCACTGCCGGTCGTGCTCTGGCAGCTCTGGGCCTTCCTCGCTCCGGCGATCGAGGAGCACCGCCAGCGCTCGATCGCCCTCGTCGTCGCGTTCGCGACGGCGCTCGGCGTCGGCGGCGTCGCGTTCGGCTACTGGGTCGTGCTGCCGCCTGCGATCCACTTCCTCACCAACTACGACTCGACCCACTACACGATCCTCATCCGGGCTCGCGACTACTACAGGTTCGCGACGTTCGTGCTGCTTGGGGTAGCGCTTGCCTTCGAGGTCCCGGTCTTCGTGCTCGCGCTCGTCCGGTTGCGCATCCTCACCGCAGCGAAGCTACGCAGCACGTGGCGCGTCGGCGTCTTCGCCATGACCGTCATCGGCGTGCTGCTTCCGGGCGTGGATCCGGTCTCGACCATCCTCTCGGTCATACCGCTGGTCTCGCTCTATGTGCTCTCGATCGGCCTCGCCTCGTTCCTCGAGCCACGCTGGCGGGCGAACGCCGGCACCGCCCCTCTGCCAGAGTGACGTACCCGAAGATCGAGCTCCACGTCCACCTCGAGGGGACGGTGCGTCCGGAGACGCTGCTCGAAATCGCACGACGCAACGGCTACGCCTTGCCGGCCGATTCTGTCGAAGGCCTCCGCGCGCTCTACGAGTACCGCGACTTCGCCCACTTCATCGAGGTCTTCATGCTGACGTCGGGCGCACTCGAGCACGAGGAGGACTTCCGGCAGATCGTTGTCGACTACGCGGCCGAAGCCGTCCATCACGGCGCCGTCTATCTGGAGGCGATCTTCTCGCTCGGCCTCTGGCGAGGGCTCGACAGCGACGTGGTCTTCACCGGCGTCTGCGACGGTGCCGTCGAGGCGCGCGAGCGGTATGGGATCGAGATCCGCCTGACGCCGGATATCGCGCGCGTCTACAGCCTCGAAGAGGCGCTGCAGGTCGTCCGGTTCGCGATCAAGTACCGCGACCGAGGCGTCGTCGGGGTGGGGCTCGGCGGGCCCGAGGCCGAGCATCCGCCTGAGCCGTATGCACCCGCGTTCGAGCTCGCCCGCTCCGAAGGCCTCGCCTCGGTTCCGCATGCCGGCGAGCACGCGGGGCCGAGCTCGATCCGCGGCGCGCTCGACGCGCTCGGCGCCCGTCGCATCCGGCACGGGATCAGGGCGATCGAGGATCCGGGGCTGCTCCGGGAGCTGGCCGACAGGCGCGTCGTCCTCGACGTCTGCCCGATCTCGAATGTTCGCACGGGCGCGGTTCCCTCCCTGAGTGAGCACCCGCTCTCACAACTCGTCGCCGCGGGCGCGGTCTGCTCGCTCTCGACCGACGACCCGGCGATGTTCGGGACCGATCTCTCCGAGGAATACGCCGTAGCCGGCGAGCTCGGCCTCGTGCCCCGGAGCTTCTACGAGGCCGGCCTGGAGGGCGCGCTCTGCGAGGAAGTGACTCGGACGCAGTTGCGGGAGCTCGGCGATGCCTTCGACTGGGATGTCGTCCCCGTGGCCGGGGTCGAGGTACCCTAAGCCCGTGGCCCGAGGAGCGGCACAAGCGCGGCGCAAGGCTGCCAAGTCACAGCCCGGCAGGAGGAAGCAGGCTGCTGCGCGCCGGCCGCCGACCATCGAGCAGACGATGTTCTTCCCTCGCCTGCGCCGGCAGGCGAAGTGGGTCTTCCTCCTCCTCGCCTTCGTTTTCGCCGGAGGATTCGTCTTCTTCGGCGTCGGCTCCGGCTCGACCGGCCTCGGCGACCTTCTGCGTGGCAACTTCAACATCTTTGGCAGCAACGGCACCTCGACGAACAGCTCTGCCGTCAAGAGCGCCCTCAAGAAGACGCAGAACCATCCGAAGGACCCGAACGCTTGGAACGCCCTCGCGACCGCGTACCAGACGGACGGGAAGACGGATGACGCGAACAAGGCGTACCAGCACGTGCTGAAGCTCCGGCCGAACGACACGACGGCCCTTCAGAGTGTCGCGGCCTACTACCAGAACAAGGCGCAGATCAAATACACCGAGGCCCAGAATCTCCAGGCGCAGGCGCCGCTTACGTTCGGAAACGTGATCGGCGTTTCGAGCTCGAGCCAGATCGGTCAGATGCTCGGCAACGACCCGACAGCCCAGCAGTTGACGCAGAAAGCGCAGACCGCCTATTCCGAGTACACGGCTGCCTTGCAAAAGGATGCCCAGGTCTACAAGCGACTTGCGAAGCTGCAGCCGACCGACGTCAACACGCAGTACTACTACGCCACTCTCGCTGATGCGACCGGCGATACCACTTCCGCAATCGCGGCGTACAAGAAGGTGATCAAGCTGGCACCGACTGACCCGAGCGCGCAGCAGGCGAGGCAGCGGATCGCCGTGCTCAGTCCCGCGAAGCACCGATAGACTCAGGCGTCCACGACCCGGGGGAGCGGATGAACTTCGACATCAAGACGGAGCAGGTCGACGGTGCGTACGTCATCGCCCTCGCGGGCGAGGTCGACCTCTACACCGCACCCGAGTTCAAGCAGCAGCTGCTGGACGTGATCGCCAAAGGCGGCAAGGAGGTCATCGTCGATTTCTCGAACACCACGTTCATCGACTCGACCACGCTGGGAGTTCTCGTCGGCGGCGTCAAGCGGCTGAGGACGAACGACGGCCAGCTCTCGCTCGTGTGCAGCGACCGAAACATCACCAAGATCTTCGAGATCACCGGTCTCGACCGCGTCTTCACGATCTACCCGACGCGCGACGAAGCGCTCTCGAAGGTCGGGATCTCGAGCCAGCCTCCCGCCTAGCGTCTGTGCGCTTCCTCGCCGCGGGACTGCTCTTGCTGGGGGTCGCGACGCTCTCGGCAGGCTGCGGGACCGGGCAAACGGGGATCGCCAAGGGCGGAGACGTCTCCCAGGGGAAGACGCTCTTCGTCTCCAAATGCGGCAGTTGCCACCGTCTTGCGGACGCGGGAACGAGCGGGACGATCGGCCCCGATCTGGACGGTGCCTTCGCCGGCGCGAAGGAACAGCATTTTCGGCAGAGCACGATCAAGCAGGTCGTCTACGACCAGATCTACCATCCCGCTCCCGCCGGTCTGATGCCGCCCAAGATCGTGACCGGCGCGGACGCGGCCTCCGTGGCGGCTTACGTCGCGTCGGTGGCCGGAACGGGCGCGGCTAGCCAGGGCGCCCCGCCGACAGTGACGGCCGCGGCTTCCGGAGGCGGAGGAGGCGGCCAGGCCGCAACCGGCGCCAAGCTCTATCAGAGCCTCGGTTGCGCGAGCTGCCACACGCTCACCGGCGCAAAGAGCATCGGGCCGACCTACAAAGGACTCTATGGCTCGAAGGTCCAGCTTTCCAACGGCCAGACCGTCACCGCCAACGACGCCTATCTGCTCGAGTCGATCCTCGATCCCGACAAGCAGATCGTGAAAGGGTTCAAGAAGGGGATCATGAGCGCCACCATCGCGCCGGGCTCCGTGTCCGCGGCAAAGGCGAAGGCCCTGGTCGCGTTCATCAAGAGCAAGAAGTAGTCGCCGCACCAATCGCGGAGTCGTAGCGTCTCTCGAGTAGTTAGTAACAGACTGTTACTTGCCTATCGAAACGCGAACCGCTTGAGACAGCCGTTCTCGCGGAAATATCCTTGTAACACTCTGTTACTTGAACTTCGCGGAGCGGCGGGCTCCGCCCGTCGCGACCGGAACGCTCGCAGGTGACGTGTTCGCGATCAAGTCGTCATGGCTCGCGCAAGGCGCGAGCCGGACTTGATCGCGTTACTCGCGTTGCAGATCCACAACTACGTGCGTAATCGGGACTGCAAAGCGTTCGCGCGCGCCGCTGACGACGCCCTTCTCGAGCCAGTTCGACCGGCCTTCGGGATGGGTCGAGATGATGATCTCGTCGGCCCCGAAAGTGCGGAGCGCGTCCTCGATCGCCTGCAGCGGCTCGCCGTCGCCGATCTCGCCGCGCGCCTCAATGCCGGCCTCCATCAGTCGCGCGAGACTTCGGTCGAGGCGCTCCTGCGCAGCGTTCCGCGCCTGGTCGTCGTCCGAGACCCAGTGCTTGAGCGGCGTGTTCAGCGCCGGCGAGACGACCAGCACCTTGGCGCGCGAGCCCTCGCTGCGGCGGCGAATCGCATCGCGCAGCGTCTCGCCGCCGACCGTCTCGTTGGCGACTACCAGAATCCGCCGCTCGTCCTCGGCGGTATGCGCCCGGGTCGGAGAGAGGACTCGTGCCCCCCGCCGTTCTCCGCGGCGGAAGTAGAAGAAGAGCACGATCGCGCTGAGAACGATGAAGACCGCGAGTCCGACCCAGCGATTGATCAAGGCTCCCGCGACGATCAGCCCGAAGTAGCCGATCGTCAGCCAGACGAAGCGATACGCCTCGGCCTCGCTGCGAAACGGGTTCAGCGGCATGCCGCCCCCTTAGAGCACGTACACGGTGGTGAACACGATGATCCACATCACGTCGACGAAGTGCCAGTAGATCCCGCCGATCTCGACCCCGTTGTGCGCCTCCGGGGAGAAATGTCCTCGATAGGCGCGCGTGGTCATCGCCGCGAGGATCGTCAGCCCGACGAGAACGTGAGCCCCGTGCAGACCGGTCAGGGAGAAGAAAATCGTTCCGAATGCCTGGTCGTGCGGGGTGAAGCCGATCCGCGCGTATTCGAGCAGCTGCGTCAGCAGGAAGGTGAGACCCATCAGCAAGGTCAGCGTCAGGCCCGCCTGCAGGCCTACGCGATTGCCGCGCTTGATCGACTGCAGCGACCAATGCATCGTGAAGCTCGACGTCACCAGAATGGCCGTGTTGACGAACGCGACGAACACCGGCAGGTGGAAGGGATGCGGCGGCCAGGGCTGGTGATTGACGACGCGGATGAAGAAGTAGGCCGTGAAGAACGAGCCGAAGAGCATCACCTCGGACGCGATGAACAGGAACATCCCGAGCGTGCGGGCATCGACGCGCGAGCTCTGATGCGCTACGGGTGGATGAGCTGCGTGCTGGGTTTCCGCGTGAGCGCTCATGTGATGGCCGCTTCCTCTTGGAGAACGACGTGCTCGACCGGCAGGTGCGTGGCCTTGTGCAAACGCTGAATCAGGTCGCGGCGCAGCCAGGGCGACTTCGAGGGCGCGAAGGTGGAGACGATGATCTCGTCGATCCGCTCGTCCTCGACTGCCTGCGTGGCGGCCGTGAACGGATCCGGGTGCGCGATCTGGCCGTGCGCGTCGATCCCCTCACCGCGCAGGATCGTCAGCGCGCGCCGGAGCCGCCGCTCGGCCTCGGGATGATGCGCGAGGGTCGGGTCGCTCTGAGGTGAGATGATCAAAAAGCTGGCTGGACCGCGCTGTGCGCGCTCGCGGATGCGGGCGATCAGCGGCGCGCCGACGACCGTCTCGTTGGCGACAACCAGGACATTCTTGGGACCGCCCTCCGATTCGAGGTCGACGACGATGTGCTCAACCGGAGTCGAGCCGGCAACATCACGAATCCGGTCGACCGTGTGCTTGCGCAGCCAGCCCGATTTCTCCGCCGGATGGGTCGAGACGACGATCCGATCGGGCGGCGGCTCGAGCGTCGCGAGTGCATCGCGAACCGTGTCGACCGGGTTGGTTTCGACCACCATTCCGTGCGCGGAGATCCCGGCCTCGTGCAACGCCTCGAGGGTGCGGTCAAGGCGCCGCCCGGCAGCGGCGCGTCGGGTGTCCTCGTACACGACATAGCCGCCGGCGGGTGCGTTCACCGGCGCGAGCACGGTGACGAGGTCGTCGCCGGTACCGGCTCCGCTCTGGACCGTGTCCAGCAGCTGCTTGCTGGCTACGGTCTCGTTCGCGATCACGAGGATGTGGCTCATCACACGTTCACCTCTTCCTCCTCGATGACGCGGTCGCCGTTGAAGACTGCGTGCCGGGCGCCCGGGACGCCGTATTCGTAGGGCCCGCCGACGACCTGCGGGATCTCGTCGAAGTTGAAGACCGGCGGCGGCGAGGAGACCTGCCACTCGAGCGTGTGCGCGCGCCAAGGATTCGCCGGTGCCGGCGCCCCGCGTGCCCACGAGACGATCATGTTGTAGAGGAAGACGAGCGTCGAGGCGCCGAGGAAGAACGACGCGATCGAGATGAAGAAGTTGAGGTCGGCAAAGCGCGGCGCGTAGTCCGAGACCCTCCTCGGCATCCCCTGGATCCCGAGGTAATGCATCGGGAAGAAGGTCGCGTTGAAGCCGATGAAGGTCAGCCAGAAGTGCAGCTTCCCGAGCCGCTCGTCGTACATCCGCCCGGTCATCTTCGGGAACCAGTAGTAGATGCCGGCGAAGATCGTGAACAGCGAGCCGCCGAAGAGCACGTAGTGGATGTGCGCGACGACGAAGTAGGTGTCGGAGACGTGGATGTCGATCGGGACCGCGGCCAGGTAGATCCCGGAGAGGCCGCCGATCACGAACATGGAGACGAAGCCGAGCGCGAACAGCATCGGCGTCGAGAAGTTGAGCTTGCCCTCCCATAAGGTGGCGAGCCAAGAGAAGACCTTGATTCCAGTCGGGACGGCGATCACCACCGACGTCACCATCATCGGCACCCGCAGCCACGGCGCCATGCCCGAGACGAACATGTGGTGCGCCCAGACCGAGAAACCAAGCACGAGGATCGCCATCAGCGAGAGCGCCATCAGCCGGTAGCCGAAGATCGGTTTCCTCGCGAAGGTCGAGATCACCTCCGAGGCGATCCCGAAGCCGGGCAACATCATGATGTAGACGGCCGGGTGCGAGTAGAACCAGAAGATGTGCTGATACCCGAGCACGTAGCCGTGCGCTTCGTAGTTGAAGAAGTTCGTATGCATGATGTGGTCGAACATCGTCATGAACTGCGAGCCGGCGATGAAAGGCGTCGCGATCACGACCAGCAGCGAGGTCGTGAAGTTCGCCCACACGAGCAGCGGCAGCCGCCAGAACGTCATCCCCGGCGCGCGCATGGTGATGATCGTGACCAGGAAGTTGAGCGCGGTCATGATCGAGGATGCGCCGGCCCACTGGACGCCCATGTTGAAGAAGACAGCCCCGAGCTCCTGGTGGGTCGAGCAGAGCGGCGCGTAGCCGGTCCAGCCGCAGCCGAACCCTGGAACGAAGAAGCTCGAGAGCATCAGCAGCCCGGCAACCGGCAGTAGCCAGAACGAGAGCGCGTTCAGCCGCGGGAAGGCCATGTCCGGCGCCCCGATCATCAGCGGGATGACGTAGTTCCCGAGCCCGGCGAACGCGGGGATGATGAAGAGGAAGATCATCAGCGCCGCGTGCACGGAGAAGAGCTCGTTGAAGACCTGGTTGCCGACGAACTGCATCCCGGGCCGCGCCAGCTCGGCGCGCATGATCATCGCCAGAAGGCCGGCAGCGACGAAGAAGAAGATCGTCGTGACGACGTACTGGACACCGATCACCTTGTGGTCGGTGTTGATGCGGAAGTAGTCGCGCCAGCTGTAAGCGCCATGGCCCGAGTGATCCTCGGGCTGAGTCGGCGAGCCGATCGCGTAGCGGGTCCAGTAGTCGAACCCACCGATCCCGGCCAGGAAGCCGAACGGGACGGCGACCAGCTCGATGGTCGTGATCACCTGTCCGTCCCAGATCGGGTGCCAGCCTTCCGCCCAGCGGACGAGCAGGGTGATCCCGAGCCCGATGCCGAAGAAGAGCGCGCTCATCCACGGAACGCGCAACCAGCCGGGCGCCAGCAGACGGCGCCAGCCGTGCGGCGGAGGCGCAGCGCCCGCGTGCAGCTCGTCGTGAGCGGTCGTCGCGGTCGTCACTTCTTGCCCCCGATCAGGAACTGGACGAGCGCATCGAGTTGCTGCTTTGGCAGCGACTTGAACGTGCTCGGCATGATGTTCGGCTGGTACCCCTTCTCGATGTACGCGTTCGGATCGACGATCGACTCGCGGACAAACGCCGACAGCGGCTTCCCCGCCCGCCGCGCGTCGGCGGGGAGATTATCGAGGTCAGGCCCGGTCGTCGCAGTCGATCCGGCAGGCTTGAAGGTGTGGCAGCCCGAGCAGCCGTTGCTGTTGAAGACGGCCAGTCCGGGACCTCCGCCTGAGGGTCCTTGGCTCGCCTTTGCGGCTGCCCGCTCTTGCGCTTTCACCCAGCTCGCGAACGCCGTCGGCTTCATGACGATCGCCTCCGAGCGCATGAGCGCGTGGCCCTCCCCACACAGCTCCGTGCAGACGACGGGATAGGTTCCGAGCCGCTTCGGCGTAATCACCAGCTTGGTCGTAATGCCTGGCACGAGATCCTGCTTCTGCCCGAACTGCGGCACCCAGAACGAGTGGATCACGTCCTTGCTGCGCATCTTCAGCTCGACCGCTTCGTTGAGCGGCAGGTGCAACGCCGAGACCGTCAGACCCTTGTACTTCGGGTAGCTGAATGACCAGGCGAACTGCTGGGCCAGCACGTTCACCTGCAAGTGCTTCTTCGGGAGGTTTTCGTTCTGGGCGAGCGCGACGGCGCTCACGACGGCGACTGCGGTCACGAGCACGGCCGGAAAGGCGGTCCAGGCGATCTCGAGGCCTGTATTGCCGTGAATCGGCGCGCCATCCGAGTCGTCGTCCGGACGGGCGCGAAAGCGGACGACGGAGTAGAGGATCACAGCGACCACGAGGGCGAAGATGGCGATGCTGATCCCGGTCACGAACCAGAAGACGAAGTCGATCCGGTCAGCCTGCTTCGACGCCGGTGTCGGCAGCCAGGGAACGAAAAAAGCCACCGCGGACGCCACTGCGGCGGCTGCGAGCCCGACTGCGACCAAGCGCACGAGCACTCCCCTGCGCACGTTCGCGAGCCTACTGAATCCGCCGAGAAAACGCCTGTTCCGAACAAGCGTTACAAGCGGCCTCGATGCTCGCGCCGTCCCTGCCCAGGATTAGGCCCAGCGAACAAGCGTTGCAAAGGTTTACGGACCTTGTTTTCAGCGCCGAACAGCCGGGTACAACGGCGCTCGTTGGGCTGAAGCGAAGAAGATCCCTGAAAGGAGACCTCAATGGGAATCGGAGTAAGTCTGTTGCTAGTCGCAGCCGGCGCCATCCTCGTCTGGGGTGTCAGCGGCGACATCGGCAACGTCAACGAGGACGCAATCGGCTGGATCCTGATGATCGTCGGAGTGGTGGGCCTTGTGATCTCGATGATCTTCTGGTCAAGCTGGGCGGGCCCCGGCTACTGGTCGCGCCGCCGCGGCGGCTACGTCGACGAAGCCCCGCCTCCAGGCCCGGGCTACTAGAGCATTAGCGTCAAGCTGTGAACGGGACGGCCTCGGCCGTCCCGTTTGCTTTTGCTTCAAGCGGGGCTGGGGAGGCCCTCGATCGCGTGGAGGGCGCGACTCATCTCATCTTCGTCCAGGGCGACGTCTTTGAGCTTTCCGGCGAAGTAGTTGTCGTAGGCGGCCATGTCGAAGTGACCATGGCCCGAAAGGTTGAGGAGGATCGTGCGCTCCTCGCCCGCCTCGTCCGCTGCGTTCGCCACCTGAAGGGTCCCGTGGATCGCGTGCGCCGCCTCAGGGGCCGGCAGGATCCCCTCGCTCCCCGCGAACAGGACGGCCGAAGCGAAGACGTCGTTTTGGAGATACGCCTCGGCGCGGATCAGCCCGTCGCGCAGGAGTTGCGAGATCAGCGGCGCGACCCCGTGATACCGCAACCCGCCGGCGTGGATCGGGGCCGGGACGAAGTCGTGCCCGAGCGTATGCATCGGTACGAGCGGCGTCAGCATGCTCGTGTCGCCAAAGTCGTACGCGAAGAGGCCCCGGGTCAGAGTCGGGCAGGCCGCGGGCTCACAAGCGAGCACGTCGATCTCGCGGCCGGCAATCTTCTCGCGCATGAACGGAAAGGCGAGGCCGGCGAAGTTCGAGCCGCCGCCGACGCAACCGATGACGACATCGGGGAAGGCGCCCGCGAGCTCCATCTGCGCAAGGGCCTCCTGGCCGATCACGGTCTGGTGCAGGAGGACGTGGTTGAGAACGCTTCCGAGGGAATAGGCGGTGTCTTCGCGTCCGGCGGCGTCCTCGACCGCCTCGGAGATCGCGATCCCGAGGCTGCCTGGCGAGTCCGGATGCTCCTCGAGGATCGCCCGCCCCGACTGCGTCTCTTCGGAAGGGCTCGGCACGATTTCCGCGCCCCACGCCTGGATCAGCGAGCGCCGGTTCGGCTTTTGCTCGTACGAGATCTTGACCATATAGACCTTGCACTCGAGCCCGATCAGCCTGCAGGCGAACGCGAGCGCGCTCCCCCACTGGCCCGCGCCGGTCTCCGTGGACAGGCGCGTACGTCCTTCCTGCTTGTTGTAGAAGGCCTGCGCCACCGCCGTGTTTGGCTTGTGACTTCCCGGCGGGCTGACGCCCTCGTACTTGTAGAAGATGCGCGAGCGGGTCCCGATCGCATCCTCGAGGCGCCGCGCGCGGAAGAGAGGCGTCGGCCGCCAGAGGCTGTAGATCTCCAGCACCTCGTCGGGGATGGCGATCTCGGCCTCCTCGCTCACCTCTTGCCCGATCAACTCCATCGGGAAGAGCGGCGCGAGATCGTCCGGCCCAACGGGCTGCCCAGTGCCCGGATGCAGCACCGGCTGCGGCGCCGTGGGCATGTCGGAGCGGATGTTGTACCAACGCCGCGGAAGCTGCGATTCCTCGAGGAGGAACTTCGTCTGGCTCGAAGCGCGAGCGCGCGTCTTCTGCACGCCGCGAGCATAGAGCGTAGGCCCGGTCCGTGCGGCCTCAGCGCGAGGAGCTCCGTAGTTCCCTCAGGCCGCGCCCGCTACTCCCCGCTTGTCTGGCGAGGCCCCGGCGCCGGCGGCACGATCGTCGCCTTGCCGCCGTAGTCGGCCACTGCGTCAGTGACGTTGAAGAGGGCGCCGAATCGCCGCTCGACACGGTGCCCGGCGTCGAAGATCCCGATCTGATTGGTGTCGGGATAAACGCTGATGTTTGGCCCGTCCATCTCGCTCATCATCAACACCCGCACCGACTCGTCACCGTTGTTGCGGTATCCATGGGCACCGCGCTCGCCGCGAGGGAAGGCGACGACCTCGCCTTCTGAAAGCTCTTCCCAACCGGCGGCGCTGCGGAGGCTGAGCCGCCCCTCGAGGACGATCAGCAGCTCCTCGCGCTGGACGTGGTAGTGGAAGACCATCTCCTCGCCCGGCTGAACCTCGTACAAGCTCGCGCCAAGATGCTCGGCGCCGGCGCGCTCAGCGACTCTGACAGCCCGGATCCCGTCGGCCATCGTTTCCCTTGGATCATTCAAGTTGCTCATGCGCGGAGCGTACGCCCAGAACGGAAAACCCTACGGATTTGAAATCGATCCGAAGCGGACTTTCGGCCGACCGATTCCCCGTTGCTTTATGAATGAGCTCGAGAGACCGCGGCCGCGACCGACATGGCGGGCGCGGCCCACTGCGGGCACGGATCGACACAAAAGCCGTCCGAAGTCGTCATGGCTCCGGCGAAGCCGGAGCCGGACTTCGAACGGCAATGGGCCGTGAAGGATTCGAACCTTCGACCTTGGGATTAAGAGTCCCCTGCTCTACCAACTGAGCTAACGGCCCGAAGCGCGCCTAGGGTACCAGCGCCTTGAAGGTTCTCTCGGTCGTCGGAAACCGCCCTCAGTTTGTCAAGTCGGCCCCGCTCTCCGTGGCCCTTCGCGATCACGGAATCGAAGAGATCGTCCTGCATACGGGCCAGCACTACGACCCCGAGCTGTCGCAGGTCTTCTTCGACGAGCTGGGGCTGCCGGAGCCGCGCTACCGGCTCGATCTCCACACCGCGGAGCCGGCGCCGATGCGGGCGGGAATCCGCAGCGCGATCGCGGCCGAGAGCCCGGACACCGTGCTCGTCTTCGGCGACACCAACTCGACCCTCGCCGGGGCGCTCGCGGCCAACGACACTGGAGTCCCCCAGGCTCACGTCGAGGCCGGGCTCCGGAGCGGCGACCTGGAGATGCCCGAAGAGCGCAACCGCATCGAGGTCGACCGGATGGCGGCGATCCTGTTCGCGCCGGACGAGCACGCGGGACAAACCCTCGCAGCCGAAGGCGTCCCCGGCCGGCGCGAGGTCGTCGGCGACGTGATGCTCGACGCAACCCTCCGGCTCGCCCCCGTCGCCAAGCGTCGCTCACACGTCCTCGATGCGCTTGGGCTCGAGCCCCGCGCCTACGTGGCCACCACCGTGCATCGCGAGGCCAATGCAGTCCCGGAGCGGCTCGAGCGAATCCTCGCGGGCTTGAGCCGCGTCGACGACCCCGTGGTCTTCCCAATTCACCCTCGAACTCGAAAGACGCTCGACGACGCGGGACTCGAGGTCCCACCGAACGTCAGGCTCCTGAGGCCGCTTGGGTACCTCGACTTCACCGCGCTCGCCTCGCAGGCGCGCGTGATCGCCACAGACTCCGGAGGGCTCCAAAAGGAGGCGTACTGGCATGGCGTCCCATGCGTGACCCTTCGCGACACGACCGAATGGACCGAGACCGTCCGTGCGCGCGCCAACATCTTGGTTGGTCACGATCCGACCGCGATCGCCGGCGCCGTCTCGAGTGCACGAATGCCTGACGAGCGACCGGAGCTCTATGGGGACGGCCAAGCCTCCGAGCGGATCGCCGAAGTGCTCGTTACCCTGCGCCCGTGACGAAAGTCGGCCTCGCGGGCCTCGGCTACTGGGGCCCGAACCTCGCGCGGAACTTCGACGAGCTCGCCGAGCTCGCCTGGCTCTGCGACCTCTCTGACGAGCAGCGGGAGCGGTTCGCCTCGCGCTATCCCGAGGCACGCCTGACCGCGGATTTCGACGAGATGCTCGCCGACGACTCGCTCGAGGCGGTGATCGTCGCCACGCCGGTCGTCACGCATGCGGACCTCGCCAAGCGCGCACTCGAGGCCGGCAAGCACGTCCTCGTGGAGAAGCCACCCGCGCTGACCGGCACCGAGGTCGAGGAGCTCGTCGCGACCGCCGAGGAGCATGGCCGCGTACTGATGCCCGGCCACCTGTTGCTCTACCACCCGGGCGTCTTGCGCCTCAAGGAGCTGATCCGCTCCGGCGAGCTCGGCGACGTCCTCTATGTCTACGGCAACCGGCAGAACCTCGGCCAGATCCGCAAGGACGAGAACGCGCTCTGGTCGCTCGGCGTCCACGATCTTTCGGTCATCCTCCACCTGCTCGAGGAGGAGCCGACCGAGGCTTGGGCGCGCGGCGAGTCGTTCCTCACGGAGGGGGTCGAGGACGTCGTCTTCTGCTACCTCCGCTTCCCCTCGGGCAAGGTCGCGCACATGCATCTCTCCTGGCTCGACCCGCACAAGATGCGCCGGATCACCGTCGTCGGCCGCGACAAGATGGCCGTCTTCGACGACATGGAGCTCGACCGCAAGCTGACGATCTACGACAAGGGTCCCGTCGAGCGGGCGGAGACCTACGGCGAGTGGATGACGAGGACCGGCGACATCCACAGCCCGAAGATCCCGAATGACGAGCCGCTGCGGTTGGAGTGCGAGCACTTTCTGCGCCTTGTCACCGGGGAGGGCGACCCGCTCGCGGCGGCCCGCGACGGCGTTGCGGTAGTGCGGGCGCTCGAGCAACTGCAAGCCTCGCTGGAGCAAACGCTCGCTTGAGCTACGAGGTCGCGGAGACCGCCGTGATTTACCCGGGGACGGTGATAGGCGACGGCTGCCAGATACTCGATTACGCCGTCGTGGGCAAGCAGCCAACACTCTCGCCGCGCTCGACCGCGAAGAAAGAGGAGCTGCCGCCGCTCGAGCTCGGTGCCGGGACGATCGTCTCGACCGGCGCGGTTGTGTTCGCCGGGACGAAGCTCGGAGAGCGGGTGATCGTCGGCGACCAGGCCTGCGTCCGCGAGCGGGTCGAGATCGGCGCCGACGTCGTCATCGGGCGTGGTTCCCTGGTCGAGAACGACACGACGATCGGGGCGCTGACCAAGATTCAGGCCCACGCTTACATCACCGCCTACTCGACGCTCGAGGACGACGTCTTCATCGCCCCGTGCGTGACGACGACGAACGACAACTACATGGGCCGTACCGAGAAGCGGCGCGATCTGATCAAGGGCCCGACGATCAGGCGCGGGGCCCGGATCGGCGGCGCCGCGGTACTGCTACCCGGAATTGAGATCGGCGAGGAGGCCTTCGTCGGCGCCGGCGCGATCGTCATCCGCGACGTGCCCGCGCGCGCAGTCGTCGTCGGCTCGCCGGCGCGGCAAATCCGCGAAGTCCCCGACGACGAGCTGCTGGAGAATCAGACCTAGGGCTAGGCTGTGACCGGCTTGGAGAGGCCGGGCGCAAAGCCTTTCGCCGACACCCTCGCCCGGTAGGTGCCCGGCGCCACGGCGCGCGGGACGGTGAAGCGACCCTGAGCGGTCGTCTTCACTCGAGCGACTGCACGCCAGGCGGCGCCGGCCTGGCGCTGGACCGTGACCGTGCTTCCGGCCGCGGCCGGCTTGACGGCGCCCCAGAAGCCCGTGAGCTGGGCCGGCACGTGCAACCGCACAGACGGCGCAACCGCGACCGGGACCGGGTCGCTCGCGATCTTGCCGACTGCAAGCCGGAACTGGCTCGACTGTTGCGGCTTCACCCTCGGTGCAACGGACCCTCCGCGCGGAGTGAGCGTCGAGACGGTTTGCCAGTCACCGGCGGAGCCGAGCTGCTGGAGCTCGACCGAGCTGACACCGCGAGCAGTCCCGCTGAGGGCGGTCGCAGTGCCGTACGTGAGCGGTGTCGTCGGCGCGCCGAGGGCGAGGACGCCGACCTGGAACCAGGTCGAGCGAAGCCCCAGGGCGGAGCGAACCTCGCTGCCCGTGGCCGTCGCCTCGCCCTTCGACCCCGTCGCGACGACGCTCTGCACCCGGCCCGAAGAGGCGGCGACGGTCTTGACGTCGAGCAGCTTGCCCGGCGACTTCAGGCCACGAGCGAGCTTCCGCGCGGTGTACCGGAACGGGCCCCAATCGTGGTACGGAGAGATCGAGTCGTAGGGGTCCGGGACGGAGACGAGGTAGGGAACCGGCGGCGAGTCCGGGTAGAGGTCCTGGACGGACGCGGTTCGTCCGCCGGAGGTCGAGAAGAAGTACGTGCTCGCGACCTTGCCCTTGTAGAGGACGACCTGGCCGGCGGTCGCGTTCACCGCGGCGTTCGTCGACGGTGCCTCGTGCGGAATACCGAGATAGACCTGGTCGCGCGTGTCCGGATAGAGATCGAAGCCGGCGGCCGCGTGCAGGTGCGAAAGCGCGTACGAGCGCGCGGCGACGGCCTGGGCCTTGAGCGCCTCGGGCGCCCAGGTCTTCGGCATCTCTGACGGAACCACGCCGCGGATGTAGAAATCGAGGTCGACGACGTTGACGATGCGAACCTTGGCAGGGGTGAGCTTGAGCACGCGCAGCGAGCCGCGATAACCCCGGCCGTTCAGGGAGAGCGCGGTCGCGCCCGGCCTGAACTCGAGCGGGTAGGGCAAGGCGGCCGGCTTGGCCTGTGAATTCGTCGGGTCCGTGTACTTGAAGCCGGGCCCGACGGCGTAGCTCCCCGCGTCGAGCGCGTGCTTCGAACCGGTTGCATCAACGACCTGGAACGGGAGCTTCGACGCGATTGTTGCCTTCTTCGAGTCGAGTAGGAGAACGCGCACCCGGCTGACCGGCGCTTGGCCGATTGTCGTCCCCGTGTAGTAGTGCTTGAGGATCCGGTCGTACGTCCAGCCGTGCTGTGCGTAGCCATAGGCCCCGTACTGGCTCATTCCCAGGCCGTGGCCCCAGCCGTGCCCGCTGATGAAGAAGGTCGGCTGTGTACGGATCGTCGGCGGTATGGTCTTCGAGCTGCTCGGAGCCGCGCCGGTCAGGCCGAGGGCGGCGGCGACGAGGACTATGGCGAAGGGGCGAATGGACATGCCGCGGGACCCCGGGACGGGTCGAGGGTAGCGCATTCGCGAAGCGGCCTTGTCGATCCTTTACAGCCTCCTAATCTCCTGCTGAACACGCGTTTTCCGGTTCACCGACGCGGGCAGGGAAGGCGGCGGGCATTCTTCTCGCATGACGGTCGATACGGACATCCTCCCGCCTCGCTACCGCTCACCGAAACGCATCGCGTTCGGAGGCATGGGCGAGGTCTACCGCGCGACCGATTCGGTTCTCGGCCGCGCTGTCGCGGTGAAGCTGCTCGCCGAGCGCTACTCGCGCGACGACGACGTCCGCGGGCGCTTCACGCGCGAGGCACTGGCAGCGGCGAGGCTGTCCGGAGAGCCGTACGTCGTGACGGTGTTCGACGTCGGAGAGCACGCGGGGCGGCCGTTCATCGTCATGGAATATCTGAGCGGGGGCTCGCTCGAGGAACGGATCCAAAGGGATGGGGCCCAGGAGATCGGGCAGGCGCTCGAGTGGCTCGAGCAGGCGGCGACGGCGATCGATGCCGCCCATCGCCACGGCGTCGTCCACCGTGACGTCAAGCCGGCGAACCTCATGCTCGACCGAAACGGGACCGTCCACGTCGCCGACTTCGGGATCGCGAGCGCAGCCGGCATGGACTCGCTGACGATGACCGGCACGGTGCTCGGAACGGCCGGCTACCTCGCGCCGGAGCAGGCCCAGGGCGAACGTGCGACACCCGCGAGCGATCGTTACGCGCTCGCGGTCGTCGCCTTCGAGCTTCTCAGCGGACGGCGGCCGTTCGAGAGCGATTCGATCACGGCAGAAGCAACCGCTCACGTGAACGCGCCGGTGCCGTCCATCGCCGAGATCTGCGAGGGCCTTCCTGCCGAGCTCGACGCAGTCTTCCGGCAAGCGCTGGCGAAGGATCCGGCGCAGCGCTTCGAGACCGCGGCGGAGTTCGTGGCGGCGCTGCGGGCCGCGCTCGCGGAGGCAGCTGGGGCGACGCAGTCGTTCAGGCCGTCGGCCCTGGCGCCGGTGTCGGTGCTTACCCCGGTCTCGCGGCGACGCTCTCGGCGGAGTCGCTGGCCGGCGCTGGTCGCGCTGGTCGCGCTGCTCGCGATCGCCGGCGCGATCGCCGCGATCGTGCTCACGAACGGGAACGACAACTCGAATGCCTCGGCGCCTCTTCGACCAAGAACGGTCACGATCACGCATCCGGGGAGCACAATCCAGACAACGATCACCGCGCCGACGACGTCACCCCCGCCACCGCCGACGACGAGCCCCGGCTCCAGCTCCTTGAGCGGCAGCGCGCTCAACGACGCCGGCTACCGCAAGCTGCAGGCCGGCGACTATGCCGGCGCCCTGCCTCTGCTACAGCAGGCGGTCGCGAAGCTGAACGGGGTCGGCTACCCGTACGAGGCCTACGCGAACTACAACCTCGGCTACACGCTGCTCCAACTCGGCCGTTGCGACGAAGCGATTCCGTATCTGGAGCAGGCGAAGAAGCTCGAGCCGCAGCGTCACGAGCCCAAGGACGCTCTCGCGCGCGCCAAGCACTGCACGACTAAGTAAGCCGGGCCGCGTACTGGCGGCGGTAGTACGCGAGGTACTCGCCCGATTTGATCGGTTCCCACCAGTCGCGGTTGTCGCGGTACCAGGCGACCGTCTCGGGGAGGCCGTCGGCGAGCGTGTGCTGCGGCTCCCAGCCGAGGGAGCGCAACCTGGACGTGTCGAGCGAGTAACGCCGGTCGTGGCCGGGCCGGTCCTCGACGTGGCGGACGAGCGAATCGTCGGCGCCGGTGAGCTCGAGGATGCGGGCGGTGAGGTCGCGGTTCTCGATCTCCTCGCCACCACCGACGTTGTAGATCCCGCCGGCCTCCCCTTCGCGCAGGACCAGCTCGATTCCGGCGCAATGGTCTTCGACGTGCAGCCAGTCACGCGTCTGACGGCCGTCGCCGTAGACAGGCAGCGGCTCGCCGTCGAGCGCGTTCGTGATGAAGAGCGGGATGATCTTCTCGGGATACTGGTTCGGCCCGAAGGTGTTCGAGCCGCGGGTGATCGAGGCGTTGACGCCGTAGGTGCGGACGGCGGCAAGCACTTGCAGGTCTCCGCCCGCCTTCGACGCCGCGTAGGGGCTCGACGGGCGCAGCGGATCCTCCTCCTTCGAGGAGTCGCCTGCCTGCACATCTCCGTAGACCTCGTCGGTCGAGACCTGAACGAACCGAGCGCCGTGTTCGCGAGCGCGATCGAGCAGAACATATGTCCCGAGGACGTCGGTCTCGATGAACTCGGCCGCACCGAGGATCGAGCGGTCGACGTGCGTCTCCGCGGCGAAGTTGAGGATCGCCTCGCAACCCTCTGCCGCTGCGGTGACGGCGCTGCGGTCGGCGACGTCGCCCTGCACGAACTCGACGTCCGCACCCTCGAGGTTCGCGCGGTTGCCCGAATAGGTGAGCTTGTCGAGGACAACGACCTCGTCGCCTGCGGCGGCGAGGCGCTTTGCGCAGTGCGAGCCGATGAACCCGGCGCCACCGGTGACGAGGATTCGCATCGGCCGGAAGCCTAGTGGTCTGCCCGCTCGCTCAGGCGCGCGACGCACTCCCGCAGGCCGCTTCGCCACTGCGGCAGCTGGGGCGCTTCCGGCTTCTCGCTCCGCAGAACCGCGTAGGCGGGCCGGCGCGCGGGGCGCCCGAGCTCGGCGGTCGAGATGGGGACGACGCGACACTCGAGCTTTGCCTCTTCGAAGATCGCCTGGGCGAACTCGGCCCACGTGCACTCGCCGTCGGCCGCGACGTGCCAGATCCCGAACGGCAGCTCGACGATCTCCCGCGTCGCGGCGGCGAGATGGCCCACGTATGTGGGGCTGCCGACCTGGTCGTCCACGACCGAGACTTCGTCGCGCTCGGCGCCGAGCCGCAGCATCGTCCGGACGAAGTTGTGGCCGGTCGGCCCAAAGAGCCAGGACGAGCGGACGATCCACGCCTGCTCGCCCGCCGCAGCTTCGCCGTAGGCCTTCGAGCGGCCGTAGGCGGAGAGCGGATTGGGCGCGTCGGACTCGAGATACGGCGAGCGCTTCTGCCCGTCGAAGATGTAGTCGCTCGAGTAGTAGACGAGCGGGCCGAGCTCGGCCGCGTGCTTCGTCCCGCCGACGTTGACGGCCGCCGCGCCCTGCGGATCGTCCTCGGCTCCGTCAACGTCGGTCCAAGCGGCCGCGTGCAGAACGAGGTCGGCGGGCGCGAGCGCTGCCGGCGGGGGGATGCTCACGTCCCAGTCGGCGTGGGTCAGCGCGACGACATCGTCACCGGCGAACGCTTCGACGAGTGCCCGGCCGAGCTGGCCGCCGGCGCCGGTAACTAAGACGCTGCGTCTTCGTCCCGGCTGGACAGGATCGGCGATTGCGTGCTCCAGAGATGCTTCACGCGCGGATCGTTCCAAGCAATCTCGTGCTCGTCGGGATCAGCCGGGTCGTACTCCTCTGTGACGTGGTAGATGAAAAGAGAGTCAGTGAGCGCCTCGTACCCGTGCGCATGGGTGCCGGGGACGAAAACCGTGACTGGATTGTCGTCGCCGATGTCGACCGTGAACGTCTCGCCACTCTGGCGGTCCAGCACGACAATGCGCACCATTCCGGTCAAGCACGCGAAGAGGTCGCTCTGCCCCCGCTCGTGATAGTGCAGCCCCCGGATAACCCCCTGGCGTGAGAACACAAGGTTCGACTGCTTGACCTGCTGTGGCAGATTCGAGAAGCGCATCAGTTCCACGAACCAACCGCGCTCATCCTCACGACGGGACAAGGGGTACACCTCGACCCCGTCGATCACGGCTTGTTCACCCCGTGCGCACGCACGAAGTCATTGACCGCGTAGTAGGCGTCGATCGACTCACCGGCGTCGCCCCAGAAGCCCTCGAGCACGTCGTACTGCATCGCGCCCTGATCGACGTACCAGTTGTTGACGTCCGTGATCTCGAGCTCGCCGCGGCCCGAAGGCTTCAGCGTCGGGATCACGTCCCAAACGGACTCGTCATAGAAGTAGATGCCCGTGACCGCAAACTTGCTCGGCGGGTCGGAGGGCTTCTCGACGATCCGGATGACCCGGCCGTCGCCGTTCAGCTCGGGGACGCCGAGGTGCTGGAGGTGCTCGACCTCCTCGACCGGCGAGAGCAGGATGCGCGCCCCGCGCTCCTGGGCGGAGAAGTTCTCGACCGCGGGTCGAAGCGAGCTCTCGAGCACGTTGTCGGCGAGCATCACGCAGATCCGGTCGCCGGCCCCGAACCGCTCGGCCAACCCAAGCGCCTCCGCGATCCCGCCCGCCTCCTCCTGGTACGCATAGAAAAGCCGGTCGATCCCGTGCTCATGGCCGTTGCCGAGCAGGCGGAAGAACTCGCCCGCATGCGTCCCGCCGGTGACGAGCATCAGCTCGTCGATACCGGCGTTGACGAGCGCCTCGATCGCGAAGTTGACCATCGGCCGATCGTGAATCGGCAGCAGGTGCTTGTTCGTGATCCGCGTGAGCGGGTGGAGCCTTGAGCCGGTGCCCCCGGCGAGGATGACGCCCTTCATCGCGCGGGATCGTAGTTGGCTAACGGGCCGCGGGCCGGAAGGCAGCCCGACGGCGCTGCTCCAGCGGCGACTCCGGCACCCGGACGACACGCGCGAGCGGCGCGGGCAGCCACCAGTTGTAGCGGCCGAAGATCGCCATCAAAGAGGGAACGAGCACAGCGCGAACGAGCGTGGCGTCGACGAAGATCGCGACCGCGAGGCCGATGCCGAACTCCTGCAGGCCGACGATTCGTCCGGCGACGAAGCCCGAGAACGCCGCGACCATCACGATCGCCGCCGCGGTCACGATCCGGCCGGTGCGTTCGAGCCCGTAGGCGACTGCCTCTCGGTTATCGCGCCCGTGATCCCATTCTTCGCGCATGCGAGTGACCAGGAAGACCTCGTAGTCCATCGAGAGACCGAACAGCATCGCGAACAAGAAGATCGGGATCCAGCCCTCGATCTGGCCGATCTCATACAGCCCCAGCACGCTTCTGCCGACGCCCCATTTGAAGACGACCACGAGCATTCCGTAGCTCGCGGCGACCGAGAGCAGGTTCAGGAACACTGCCTTCAAGGGCAACAGCACCGAGCGGAACGCGCGCATCAGCAGGAAGTACGTCAGCACGAGCACCGCGGCCACGAGCCACGGGAAGTAGCGATACGCCTGGTCGAGGAAGTCCACGCCCTGCGGCGGGCCGCCGCCGGCGAGCACACGTACGCCGCTCGGAAACCCGGCCGCAGGTACGAGTTTCCCGCGCAGCCGGTGAACGAAGCTCTGCGCCGCCTCGGAGCCGTACTCGTCGTGGCCGGCGACGATCAGCTCCTCGTAGCGGGCGCTCCCGTCGACGAAGGGCGGCCGGGCCGCAACCCGTAGCGAGGCTGTCTCCCGATCGGCCTTGATCCGGGCGACGAGGCGGCCGATCGCCGCCTGCACGGCAGGCGCGCGCACGCCTCCAGGCCGCCCGACGTCGACAACGACCTGTGTCGGCGAGATGGCTCCCGGCCCGATCGAATGCTTGAGCAGGTCGAAGCCGCGCACCGACTGTGGGAACTGGGGGATCCCGGATGCCGACCCCGGTGTCAGCTTCAGTCCGTAGACGGGGATCGCGGCCGCCACGAGCAGCGCCGCACCCGCGCCCAGGAACGCGAGCGGACGGCGCATGATCGCACCCGCGAGCCGGTGCCAGAAGCCGGAGTCCTCGGCGCGAAACCTCTTCGGCAACAGCGGAATCCGCGCCACGCCGCGCTGTCCGTACAGCGACAGCAAAGCCGGTTGCAGCGTCATCGCCGCCGCGAGCGACGTCAGCGGGATCAGGAAGCCGCCGACGCCGATCGAGCGGACAAACGGAAGCGGTATGAACAGGAGCAGCGCGAGCCCGATTGCGACCGTCGCGCCGGAGAAGATCACGGCGCGGCCGGCGGTCTGCATCGTCCGCACGATCGACGCCTCGACGTCTCCGCGGCGGGTCAACTCCTCCCGGAAGCGGTAGATGACGAGGAGGGAGTAGTCGATCGCGATTCCGAGCCCGATCAGGAAGACGAGATTCGTGACGTACGTCGCAGTCGTCAGGAAATGCGCGTAGACGTAGACGCCGCCGAGCGTCGCCATCACCGTGCAGGCCGCGAAGATGAAAGGCATCGTCACCGCGACGGAGAGCCCGAAGACGGCGAGCAGGACGAGCACCGCGATCGGCAGAGCGATCATCTCCCCCTTGCGAAGGTCCTTGGAGAAGATCGGGTCGAGGTCGTGCTGGATCGCGGCCTGGCCGGTCACGTAGGACTCGACTCGGCCGCTGTGCGGGAGGGCTCGATCGAGATCGTCGGTGTAGCCCTTTGCCTTCGCGAGACTCAGCGTCGAGACGACGTCGCCGTAGAGGATGTGGCGCCCGGCCGGCACGAGCCGCCGCGGGGTCGAGTCCGGCACGACACGAGCTGCGCGGTCGACATCGCGCTGCAACCGCACGTAAGCCGCGCGATCGACGCCGTTGCGCAGGCGAAAGACGATCGTGAACGCGCCGTCGCTCCGATCGCCGAAGTGGCGCTCGAGAATCGTCCGCGCGCGCTCCGAGTCTGTGCCGGGCACGGAGAACTCGTTCGAAAGGAGCGAGCTCAGATGCAGGAACGCGAAGCCGCCCGCCAGAAGCACCACGAGCCAACCGGCCAGGATCGGCCAGCGAAACCGCAGCACGAATCGAGTCCAGCGCTCCATCACCCGTCCTCCGACAAAGCTAGCGGTCGCTGGCTTGGAGGAGGTCCGGGTCTGCGTCGAGCGGGAATCCACGCCGAGCCAGCTCCCGTTCTACCCTTAAGGTCGTGCCGGACAAGAAAGATCACCTCGACCACCTGCAGAGTGAGATCCAGGAGCTCATCGACGACCTCTGGCAGGTCCCGCGCTTCTCGGGCCTCCGTCGCGGATTTCGGCCGCAGGTAGACGTCGTCCGGACCGAGGACCCACCCGAGTTCAGGGTCGTGGTCGAGCTCGCCGGAGTCGACTCGGAGACCTTGCGGATCTTTGCCGACGACAAGACGCTCGTCGTGGCCGGCACCCGCTCGCCTGCCTACCGCGGCCGCTACTTCCACATGGAGATCGAGCATGGCCCCTTCCAGCGCCGAATTCAGTTCGACGAGCAGGTCGATCCCGCCGGCGCTCGCGCTGAGTACAAGCGCGGACTCCTGGCAGTGACGCTGCCGATCGCCGAGCGCGAGCCCGCTCCCGAGAAGGTGTCGATCAGGATCGGGAGGAGCCCATGAGCGAGCTCCTGACCGAGGAGCGCATCGAGGAGCTGGAGGTTCCGGCCGAGCTGCCGGTCCTGCCGCTCAAGGAGACGGTCGTCTTTCCGCAGTCGATGACGCCGCTCGCGATCGGCCAGGAGCGGTCGGTCAAGCTGGTCGAGGATGCCGTCGACGGAGAGCGCCTGCTCGCGCTCGTGACCGCCAAGAACAACGAGCCCGAGCAGCCGGGCTGGGACGACCTCTACGAGGTCGGCACCGCCGCCGTCATCCACAAGATGATCCGCGTCCCCGACGGCACCTTGCGGATTCTCGTCCAGGGGGTGCGCCGGATCCGCCTGGAAGAGCGGACCCAGGACGATCCTTACCTGATCGGACGGTTCGGCGAGGTTCCGGACGAAGTCGAAGAGTCGCCCGAGGTCGAGGCGCTGGTTCGCAACGTGCAGACGCTCTTCGGCCGCGTGATCGCCTCCGTCCCGTACCTGCCCGACGAGCTCGAGATCGCCGCCGCGAACGTCGACGACCCGAGCGCGCTCTCCTACCTCGTCGCTTCGACCCTGCGGATCAAGACCGACGAGAAGCAGCACCTGCTCGAGCTGACCGACGTGGGGACGCGTCTGCGGGAAATCTCAGTGATCCTGAACCGCGAGCTCGAGGTCGTCGAGCTCGGCTCGAAGATCCAGTCGCAGGTGCAGTCCGAAATGGAGAAGGGCCAGCGCGAGTACTTCCTGCGCCAGCAGCTGAAGGCGATCCAGGAGGAGCTGGGCGAAGGCGACGCCGAGCAGGCCGAGGTCAACGAGTTGCGCGACCAGCTCGCCGAGCTCGAGCTGCCCGGTGAAGTGAGGAAAACCGTCGACCGCGAGCTCGGCCGGCTCGAGAAGCTGCCGTCGGCCGCCGCCGAGTACGGGGTCATCCGCACCTACCTCGACTGGATCGCAACGCTGCCCTGGAACAAGACCACGCAGGACAACCTCGACCTCGAACGCGCGCGCGAGATCCTCGACGAGGACCACTACGACCTGGAGAAGGTGAAGGAGCGGATCATCGAGCACCTCGCGGTCTCGAAGCTCCGGAACGACGCCTCGGGCCAGATCCTCTGCTTCGTCGGCCCGCCGGGCGTCGGCAAGACCTCGCTTGGGCACTCGATCGCGCGGACTCTGGAGCGCAAGTTCACGCGCATCTCCGTCGGCGGCGTCCGCGACGAGGCCGAGATCCGCGGCCACCGCCGCACGTACATCGGCGCGATGCCGGGCACGATCGTCCGCGCGATCCGCGACGCCGAGTCGAGCAACCCGGTGATGCTGATCGACGAGATCGACAAGATGGGCGCCGACTTCCGGGGCGATCCCGCGAGCGCGATGCTCGAGGTGCTCGATCCCGAGCAGAACAAGACCTTCCGCGACCACTACCTCGACATTCCTTACGACCTCTCGAAGGTGCTGTTCATCTGCACCGCGAACCAGCTGGAGACGATCCCGAGCCCGCTGCTCGACCGGATGGACGTGATTTCGCTCTCCGGCTACACGGATGAGGAGAAGTTCGGGATCGCGCGCAAGTACCTCGTCCCGAAGCAGCTCGAGACGCACGGGCTCGACTCCGGGCAGGTCTCGATCACCGACAAGGCGCTGAAGCTGGTCGCGCGCGAGTACACGCGCGAGGCGGGCGTCCGCAACCTCGAGCGGCGGATCGCCGACCTCTGCCGGAAAGCCGCGCGCGAGGTGGCCGAGGGCAGGACGACCAAGATCAGGGTCGACGAGAGGAAAGTCCGCAAGTGGCTGGGGCCCCGGCGCTTCTCGGGCGAGGTGCGCAAGCGCACCTCCGATCCAGGTGTCGCGACCGGGCTCGCCGTCACGGCCGTCGGCGGGGACATCCTCTTCATCGAAGCGACGGCATACCCCGGCAAGGGGCGCTTGACCGTCACCGGGCAACTCGGCGACGTCATGCAAGAGTCCGCTACGGCCGCGCACTCATGGGCGCGCTCCCACGCGGTGCAACTCGGCCTCGATCCCACCTGGTTCGCCGACCACGACGTCCACTTGCACATCCCCGCGGGAGCGATCCCGAAGGACGGGCCGTCGGCCGGAATCACGATGGCGACCGCGATCGTCTCGCTCGTCCGCGGGATCCCGGTCTCCGACGAGGTCGCGATGACCGGCGAGATCACGCTGACGGGCCAGGTGCTGCCGATCGGCGGCGTTCGCGAGAAGACGCTGGCGGCTCAGCGCGCCGGAATCAAGCGGGTGATCATCCCGCACGAGAACGAGCCGGATCTCGAAGAGCTCCCGAAGGAAACCCGCAAGGAGATCGGCTTCGTGCTCGCCGATACCTTGGACGATGTGCTCTCGGCGGCCTTCGACGGCGTGGCGCTCACACCCCGCGCAGCCCCGGTCGCGGCCGAGCGCCAAGCGGCGTCCCCTGTTTAGGCGTTAGTTTCCGCGGGGTAGAGAACCGCGAAGCGAGCGAAAGGAACGCTGAAATGGCGAAGACAAGGGAGCGCGTCTCGGACGTGAAGCCGTACGTCGAGCGCGCGATCAAGGACGAGGAGTTCCGCGACAACCTGAAGAACGCATTCGTCGCCGCCCGCGGCGTCTACGACGAGCTGATGGGACCGCGCGGCGTCAGCGGCAAAGCGGTTCGTGTCGCCTCGGACAAGGATCTACGGGACAACCTGCGCTCGGCGATCGACGACCTCCGTAGCGCAGCCGACCGGATCCAGCACGGGCCGAGCCACAAGAGCCGCAACCTGCTGCTGGTGACGGGAATCGCGGTCGGGATTTTCCTCTTCAACCCGATGACCGGCTCGGACGCGCGCAAGTGGCTGAAGGAAACCGTCTTCGGCGACGAGGACGACTTCGGCTACCAGGGCAACTCGGGCTCGTAGCAAGAGCCCCTTTCAGCCGCCGGGGCTGGTGCTGCTGACCGCCGCGAGGCGGGCGCTTTCGCCTGTGTTCAGCGGGGCGAAGAAGGCGCGCTGGAGCGAGGCCGGATCGAGGCCGTTCGCCTGGGAGATATCCGAGGCCTGGAGCAGGATCGCTCCCGGCTTGGGGGCGACGCCGACGACGCCCGGCAGGTAGCCGGCCACCTGCGCCAGGTAGAGGTCCTTCTGTTGCTGCCAGGCGAGCAGGTACGGCGTGGGGTCAACGGCTCCGTCGTAGCCGAGTGCGAGGTAGGCGACCGGGTGTACCTCGAAGTGAAGGTGGTACGGCGTTCCCTCGGCGTCTCCGGTGTTGCCGACGAAGCCGACGACCTCTCCCGCCTTGACGCGGTTTCCGTTTCTCGCCGCGGGCGAATAGGCGGAGAGATGCGCGTAGTAGAACTCGTTCCCTTGGCCGTCTCGCAGCCAGAGGCGGTTGCCGCCGATGTTGTTCCAACCGACAGAGAAGACGGTTCCATCGACGCACGCGAGCACCGGGGCGCCGAGCGGAGCGAAGATGTCGTCCCCGTGGTGCCAATTGCCCGGTACGTCAGAGCGCAAGGCTCCGAACGTGTCAGCGACCGGGTCGTGCGGACCGTAAACCGGGAAGACGTAGCCGCCTGCGGTCAGCTCGGGTTGTAGGCCGAACGGGATACGAAACGCCGGCCCAAGGCCCTGCGGGTTGCCGGCCTTCGACTGCGGGGCTTCGGGCGGCTTCGTCTTCTTCTTCGGGGTCACCTTGCCCGGAGCGGTCGGGGTCACCGGCTCCGGTGTCCCGGCCTGCGCCCAGGACTCGGCATAGCCGACGAGGATCTCGCTGCCGGCGGGGAGTCCGCCGTGATCGACCGTCAGATGGATGTCGAGAGCGGTGACGTAGCCGCGGTAGCTCGGCGTCTTGCCGGACGAGGAGCGGACCTCAGCCTGCTCGAGGCTGATCGCGTAGCCCCAATCGCCGAGGGCCACGCGCCCGTTCGAGCTCGCGGTCTGCGCGACGCCGCCGACCGTGAGCCCGGTGACCGCGGCCCCCCCGAGACTCCCGGTCGCGCTCTGCCCGCTTGTCGACGCGGTCGCATGCCCGACGATGCTCGCCGCAGTGACCTCCCCGCTGAAGAGCGAGAACGAGCTGACCGAGCTCGAGGCCGTCGATCTTGCGTTTGCCGCGACGTTGGTCGAGACCGATGCGGAGAGCGCACCTGTCGTCAGAATCGAGCCGTCGCTCGGGTAGGCGAACCCGGACGCGAAACCCACCGCGTCCGGAGGCGCTGAGACGGACGCCGAGACCCCGCCGGCCTGACCGGGGACCACCACCTTGATTCCATACGCACTCGCCGTCGCACCTGCCTGCGAGCCGCGCGAGGACGCGCCGGCCGAGCCGGCCAACAGGAAAACGGACGCAAGCGCCAGAGCAAGCGGAAGCCGCATGGCTACGCGGCATTATGGCCCACCCTACGGATCGCGGCTGGTCAGATCTGCTCGCGCTGGCGCCGCGCGAACTCGAGGAAGCGCTCGCGCGCCGACTCATCCGGTCCCAGTGGAGCGTCGTTCGCGACGTCACGGGCTACCTGCTCGGCGACCGCCCGAACCTCCGCAACCACCCGCGCCTTGAATTCGGGATTCCCGAGCAGCAGGTCGATCCAGGTTTCGGAGCCGTTGTAGGGCTCGATGTCGTTCTCGAGCAACAGCTCGCCGAGGACGAGCCCGACCCGGATGTAAGCGAAGGTCCTGAACGCGAGCAGTCGCTGCGGCGTGTCGACGAGCACTCCGATCTCGGCGTGATCGGCTTGAATCTGCGCCACGATCGTCCCGATCGGCTCGTCGACAAGCGGGATCCAGACCTCCTCAGGCTTAGTCACCGTTAGAAGAATAGGCCTGTTTGATGCGCAAGGCACGCCACGCGAGGTTGGCGGCGACGATGAGCATGAACACGGCGAAGATCCGTCGCAGTACGCCCTCGGGCAGCGCCTTCGCAAGCTGGACGCCACCTTCGACGCCTGCGATCGAGCCCAGGCCCACCAGCAAGGCCGTGTGCCAGTCGACGTTTCCGTACCGCTGTTGGCGCCAGGCGCCGGCGATCACCGTCGGCAAGATCGCGAGCAGCGACGTCGCCTCCGCGTGCACCTGAGTCAAACCGAGCACGAGCACGAGTGCCGGCACGAACAGGATCCCGCCGCCGACGCCGAACAGGCCGGCGAGGACGCCGGCGAGAAGGCCGACGAGCGCGGCCAGGATCTCCATCAGAGGAGCAGGCGGATCCCGACCGCCGCCAGGAAGAGCGCGAAGCCGAACGTCAGCGTCCGCGTCTCGAGTCGCTGCTGCAGCGTCACGCCCGCAACGGCACCGAACGCCGCCGGAACGCCGATGATGGCGGCCGCACCGGGCTTGAGGTCTCCGTGGAGCCCGTAGGCGACGGCGCCCGCCGCGGCGGTGATGCCGATCGCCGCCAGCGACGTTCCCGTCGCGCGCCGGCCGTCGAGGCCGACCACGGCCACCAGCAGCGGCACGATGACGATTCCGCCGCCGACGCCGAAGAGCGCGCTGAAGACGCCGGCGGCGAGGCCGATCGCTAGCAGACGCACCACCGAGGCGTCGCTTGCGACGCCGTTTGAGAGGCCGGGGCGGCTTTGCCGGCTCGGCCGTTTCATCCGATCGATGGAAAGTGGCTCTTCAAAGTCGAGTAGTCCCGGGCGACTCGTATCGTACGGCGGTGGCTGTGCAGGCCCTGCTCGCGTCGCTTACTGAGAGTCCCGGCGAAGCCGCGATCCTGCTCGATGTCGACGGCACACTCGCTCCGATCGTGGCGCGGCCTGAGCTGGCGAGCGTGCCGGAGGAGACGCGAGCCGAGCTGAAGCGGCTCGTCGCCCGCTACGCCCTTGTCGCCTGCATCAGCGGCCGGACCGGCGAGGACGCCGCCCGGGTCGTCGGAGTCGCCGGTGCTGTCTACGTCGGCGTGCACGGCCTCGAGCTCGCGCCGGAGGCCGAACGGTGGCGCGGGCCGCTGCGAGAGTTTGCGGAGAGCGTCGACTGGCCCGTCGAGGACAAGGGCCTCGCGATCGTCTTCCATTACCGTCAGGCGGAGGACGAAAAGGCAGCACTAGCCGTGCTGCGCGGCGTTGCTCAGCGCGCGACGGCGCTCGGCCTCCAGGCCCAGTTCGGGCGCAAGGTGCTCGAGGTCCGGCCACCGGTCGCCGCCGACAAGGGGACGGCCGTGCGAACGCTGCTCGAGCAACGCGGGCTCCGACGGGCGCTCTACGCGGGCGACGACACCACCGACCTGGACGCCTTCCGCGGTCTCGACGCCCTCGATGTCGCCGTCCGAATCGCCGTCGCGTCCGCCGAAGGACCGCCGGCGCTCCGCGAGGCGGCCGACCTCGTGGTCGAGAGCCCGGCCCAGCTGGTCGAACTGCTTCGGCGTCTCTAAAGGCGAAGGCGCTCTCGCAGCGCGCGGGTCTGCCGGCGCGCGACATCGAGCTCGGACCGCTGCTCGTCGTCGAGCACGAGCCGGAGCCGGTCGGGCCCCCCTCGACGGACGGCGGCGACTTTGCCGAGGTTGACGAGGTGGCTGCGGTGGATCCGCGCGAAGCGAGCCGCGGGCAGCGTTTCGCCCAGCTCCCGTAGCGACGAAGTCGACAGATAAGCGCGGTCATAGGCGTGCACACGGCTGTAGTCGCCGTCCGCCTCGATCCAGTAGACGGCGTCGTAATCGAGCAGCGTCTTCGCGCCACCCGCGCTGACGACCGCGATCTTCTCGACCGCGGGCACCTCACGCTCGCGCGCTTGCGTAAGGCGCTCGACCACCCGCGCCAGCCGCTCCGGCTCGACAGGCTTGACGAGGTAGTCGAAGGCCTCGACGGCGAAAGCGTCGACGGCATAGCGGTCGTGCGCGGTGACGAAGACGACCGCGGGCCGCTCGCTGCGGTCGAGCACGAGCCGCGCCACCTCGAGCCCCGTCATCCCCGGCAGCTCGATGTCGAGGAAGACGACGTCGTAGCGGACTTTCTCCGCGAGCGCGAGCGCCTCAGCCGCGGTCGCGGCCTCGCCGACGACTTCAACCTCGGGATGCGCCGCAAGGAGGTAGCGCAGCTCGCCCCGGGCCGGCGCCTCGTCGTCCACGATCAGCGCCCGAATGCTCATGCGCTTTCCTCCCGCACTCTCCACCAGAGTGAATCCATGAGCCGGGTTTGGACGGCCGCAGCGGCAAAGCCGCCACGGCCTCCAGATCGGCATCGCAAGCGACGCCTCATTCAGCGGGAACGTCGAGCCGAACGACGGTGCCGAAGCCGCCGGACCTCAACCGTACGCCCTCGCCGTAGAAAGCCGTCAGCCGCCCGTGGACGTTTGCCAGTCCGAGCCCGGCGCCGTCGGCGTCGCCCACGCCTGGCTCGAGCACGCGGTCGAGCGCCTCGCGAGCGATCCCGCGGCCGTTGTCTTGGACCGTCACGCGCAAGCGGCCGCGGCGGACACGTGCGCGGATGACGAGCCGCAACGGCCGATCGGTCTTCCCGTGCTTGACCGCGTTCTCCACGAGCGGCTGAACGAGGAACGGCGGCAGGCGCACCTCGAGCGCATCGGGCTTCGCGTCGACCTCGACCTCGAGCTGCGGGCCGAACCGCGCCTGCTCCAGCGCCAGATAGCTCTGGACATGCCTGAGCTCCTCGGCGAGCGTGATGAACTCACCGGGTCGGGCAAGCGTCCAGCGGCAATAGTCGGCAAAGGCGAGGATCAGCTCGCGTGCACGGTCGGGATCCGTGCGGATGAAGCTGGCGATCGTGTTGAGGCAGTTGAAGAGGAAGTGCGGCTCGATCTCCGCCTGCAAAGCCTTCAGCTCCGCGGACGCGGCGGCGCGCGCGGAGCCGGCAAGCTCCGAGAGCTGCAGCTGCGCGGAGAGCTGATCGCCGAGTGAGGTCAGCAGGTCGACGTCGTCGTCGGCGAGCGGCGCGCCGTCGGTCGCGAAGGCCACCAGCGCGCCGACGGGACCGTCGCTCAGCCGGAGCGGCACGATCGCCGCCGCGCCGAGTGGGCATGCGCGGTGCCCGCATGCAACCCGAAGAGCGAGCGGTGCGACGCGAGTCTCGTTCTCGGCCAAGGCTTCAAAGACCGGGCGGATGGGGGCGTCACCCGCTGCGTGGTGATCGGCCCCGGCGCCGACGAAGGCCAGCACGCGGTTGGTGTCAGTGACAGCGACGGCGCCGTAGCCGAGCTTCTCGAAGACCTCGTAGGCGAGGGTCCGGGCGCCGGAGTCTGAGAGGCCGAGCCGCAGCTCCGGCAGCGTTGCGGCAAGAAGCTCGAGCGTGGGAGCCTCGCGGCGCAATCGCCGAACGCGGGGCATGGTTTTTGGACCGTACCACCGGCTTCGTGCCTGTCGAGGAGGCGTCCGGCGAGCCGGTCAATGTCGCGCGGTTGATCTGCCAGGCGCCCGCGGAGGGCCAGAGCAGATGAAGCTGCTCTGGCCCTTTGACCGAAGTCTGTTAGCGATTCGGGTACGGATCGTCGACGCTGTCGCCGCCGCGAACCGTCTCGTAATCCCCGTTGCCGCAAGACGGGCAAGGGGGCAAGTGTTTGATCGACCCGACCTGCAACTTGTAGCCGCAGTTTGTGCAGCGATATGTCCCTGAGGAGACGTCGCTACCGGCTGCAACTGGGTTCGCCATGATCCCTCCTCTCAATTGAGCTTGCCGATCGCCTTGCTCACTTCGGTTGGCGACTTGAACTGCTTGTCGGGCAGCCGCCGGAGTGTCGCGCGAACATCGCGGCTTGCCCGTTGGCTCTCTGCCTCGCGCAGCAGCCGGCGCTTCTCGGTCGGATAACCGATGCCCTCGAGGAACGCCTGCACCTGAACGGGATTTGCTGTCGTGCCGCTCGAGCTACGGCGGGCCGATTGGCCGCGCCGTCGGCCGACCGCCCGGGCGAGCTCAGGCTTGTTCATCTTCGAGCGGCCTTCAATGTCGAGCTTCTTGGCCTGTTGATACAGCTCGTCCTTCGTCGGCTCGTCGGCCATTCTCGACCGGCCTCTCGCTCGCGCCGAGGTCCGGGTCGCGCGCGTACTCCCCTTAGCAGGACTTGCTCGGCGCGGATTTCGGGTCGGCTTAGCAGGCGCGCGCTGACCCACGCGTCCAGTGATCTCCCCCACCAGCGAGCGGAAATAGTCGCCAAACACGCTTCGGGTCGGCTCGTCGAGCGGCCGACCGGGCATGTACTCGGGGGCATTTCTGATCTGCTCACGCTCTGCCCGGACAGACACGCGGCCGTCGTCGATGTCAACCTTCTCCACCAGCCCGGCAGGCACAAGGAGCTGCCGCCCAAGCGGCATCGCTACGCCGGGATCGACGACGATGTAGCCACCTCCGGCTCCCTCGATCGCCTGCACGACTTCGCCGATAGCGCCGTCGCGTCCGCGGACCTCGAAGCCGCGCAGATCGATCCGCGCCAGCGCCTCATCCTGAAAATTCCATACCTCTGTCATCCCCATCGGTGAACCTCCATTTCGCACGAGGGACACTTTTCGGCTTCCCGCTCACCTCGCGCAGTAACGTCGCTCGGGTTACTTTGGCCGCAAATTGCGGGCAGCAAAAGCGCGGGCAAAGCACTCGCCTGGAGACAGGATTCAGGTGCGGGCGCGCCCTCGGGCGCGCCCGCAGCCGGCACTAGTGGATATGCAAGTTGATACCGAGCAGGATCAGCGGCCAGAGGACGGT
Source organism: Actinomycetota bacterium (assembly GCA_005884005.1). Taxonomy (GTDB): domain Bacteria; phylum Actinomycetota; class Thermoleophilia; order Gaiellales; family Gaiellaceae; genus 13-2-20CM-68-14. The sequence continues at coordinate 2,062 of VAWI01000011.1, read as the reverse complement.
TGCGAGTAGCGCTGAACCAATCTGCTTGATCGTATGGAGATGGGCCCAGTAGTGGTGTGTGGCCGCGACGATCGCCCCGGCGACGAGATACACGACGAAGATGAGGCTGAAGCCCGGCCGCGATCTCGTGGCTGTGGGTGCGTAGTAAGCCATCGTGATTTGAACACCTCCTTGCGTCGCCCTCGCCGTACCCGTTCCCGGGGTTCGAAAACGACGGCGATGATTAGCTCTAGAAGAAGGAATCGACCGTGGACTCATGGCACACGGGCTGTTGGGGCGCGGCGTCGTTGAGACAAGGCTGCTCGCTTTGCTCGGCAAATCAAGAGAGCGCGTTCAGCGGAAGGGATGAGCGGTAGTTCCTCGGCCGGACCAGTGTCCGGGATGGTCACCCGAGTGACTGGACTCCTTGGGGGGCCACCTGCGACTGCTCACGGCCGTCCAGACCTTCCAGGCCGGCCGCCGTTTCCACCCCCGATCGGTCAGGGCTTCGTAGATCGATTCGGCGTCGAGGCGACCGGAGTCTGCGGGCCGCAGTCAATCTCCACTCGATCCGCGCCATTGGAGAGCAGGCACACGACCAACGCTGCGCTGTCCGGGTCGCGTAAGTACGGCGGCGGCCACCGCAGTCGCGGTTCCTAAGGGAGGGAGTCGCGGCGAGCCCGTCGCACAGTCCGTGTCGGTAGCAAACATTGGGCGGGAGTGACGCATCCCAATCAGGCTCCGCCGGCTCTAGCACGACCGAATAGTGAGAGGTGCCACTGCGAGATGCTTGGCGCCAACGTTCGCCTGGGCCGCGGAATTAGTCCAGTTGCCCTCGCTTTCCCCCCTTCGCTTGGGCGCCTTTCCGGACCGACCGGCCTGCAGGCGGGTTTGGCCGGTCAGGCCGGTGGTGCGGGGGTCAGGCCATGACGGCGCATGACTTCGCCGATCTTTTCGACGTCCGGCGGGCCATCGCCAGCGAGGACGCCGGCGACATCCCGAAAGTAGCCCGAGCCCAGCAGACCCGGACTGATGACTGCGAGGAACCGGGCGTCAACGTCGCCGCCGTTACTGAATCCGTGGATCACGCGCCGAGGGATGAAGAGCGCCTCGCCAGGGTTCAGGTCGGTGCGCCCTCCGCCGACGGTAAACGTCGTGACGCCGTCCAGCCCGAAGACGGTTTCATCGAAGTCGTCGTGGCTGTGCGGCGCGGGCATGCGGGCATTAGCGGGGACATCGCATTCGAAGACGCTCACACTGCCTCCGGACTCGTCTGCGTCGACGTGAAAGCGGACTGCGAGAGCCCCGACCTGGATCGGCTCGGCAACGGTGTTAGGCATGAATGATGACTCCCTGGTCTGAGGGCGTGCTGGCGGAACGAGGAGCGTAACGACAAGGATCGTCTCGCGCGGTGCCCGCGGCGTGGCCCAGCGTCCTCACCAGAGGATCGCCACGGCGTCGCCTTCTGACTCAAAAGCGACGGCCGTTCGCGTCGGAGACGACGGAGGAGTACCGTAGGACTTCCTACAGGATCCGCAACACGCAGCGGGTCCAAGAGAGGAGGTGAGCATGTCTGTTACGACGGCTCCCTCGACTGTCGATGAGCAGCTCGAACGCGCCAACGCGTCTGGGCTCGCGCCCATCGTTTTCATCCACGGTTTGTGGCTACTGCCGAGCAGCTGGACCCGCTGGGCCACGGTTTTCGAAGAGGCCGGTTACACGACGGTTAGCCCGGGCTGGCCGGATGATCCCGACACCGTCGAAGAGGCGAACGCCCACCCCGAGGTTTTCGCGCATAAGTCAGTAGGACAGGTCGCTGACAGCTACGCCGAGGTCATCGGTCGGCTCGACAAGAAGCCGGCTCTGATCGGGCATTCGTTCGGCGGACTGCTCGTCCAGATGGTCGCCGGGCGGGGCATCGCCGCGGCAACCGTCGCGATCGATCCGGCCCCCTTCCGCGGCGTCTTGCCGCTGCCGGTCTCGGCTCTGAAGTCGGCTGCTCCGGTGCTCTCCAACCCGGCCAACCACGGGCGGGCGGTGCCGCTCACCTACGAGCAGTTCCGCTACGGCTTTGCGAACGCCG
>VAWI01000084.1 GCA_005884005.1 Actinomycetota bacterium | reverse complement strand
CCGGCGGAAGTTCCTTCTTCCGCTCGCCCTGGCTCAGTTCATCTGCAGCTTCGCGGGCTCCAACATGAACGTGATGATCAATGACATCAGCGAGGACCTGAACACCACCGTCAAGGGCGTCCAGACGGCAATCACCTTGTTCCTACTGATCATGGCAGTCCTGATGATCCCCGGCAGCAAGTTGACGGACCGTTGGGGGCGGAAGCGGTGCTTCACGATGGGGCTCGTCTTGTATGGAATCGGCGCCGTGCTGAGCGCGGTTTCCCCGGGCCTCGGCGTGCTGATCCTCGGCAACTCCGTCTTCGAAGGCGTGGGGACGGCCTTGCTGATTCCCCCCGTATACATCCTCACCACGCTCGCCTTCGACGACCTCACGTCGCGGGCCAAGGCCTTCGGCGCGATCATGGGGATGGGAGGTATCGGTGCCGCCGCCGGACCGCTGATCGGAGGTCTCATCACGACGGGAATCAGCTGGCGCGCTGCGTTCGTGTTCCAGGCCCTCGTCGTTGGCGGAATCGTCCTTCTGAGCCGGCGCGGCGTCGTCGATCCGCTCCCGCCCGACCCGGAGCGACCCTTCGACACGGTCGGCGCGGTTCTCTCGGCCGTCGGCTTGTTCTGCCTCGTGTTCGCGATCCTGCAGATCGGGACGCACAACGTTCTCGCGGCGATTCTCGCGGCGGTCGGTGCAGTTTTCCTGCTCTGGTTCTTCGTCTACATCCGCAGGAGAGAACGAGCCGGCAGGGAGCCGCTCTTGTCGACCAGCCTGTTCAAAAATCGAACGTCGAATCTCGCTCTCGTCACGCAGAACATCCAGTGGCTGATTCTCCTGGGCACGTCGTTCGTCGTCGCCGTCTTCCTCCAAGAGGTTCGCGGTTACAACGCGATCAAGACCGGGGCCATCTTCACGGCAGCGACGGTGGGCGTGCTCGTCACGTCGCTCCTCGCAGAGCGGTTTGCGACCAGGCGGGCTCAGAAGACCTTGATCGTGGCGGGCTTCGTCGGCGCTATCGCCGGAATCGGGCTCCTGATCGGCCTGGTCCTGGCCTGGTCGAGTGTCGTCGCCTTCGTCCCAGGGCTCTTCCTGATCGGCGCCGCGCTCGGGATCATGCTGACGCCGTCGGTGAACATCGTGCAATCGAGCTTCCCCGAGGAGCAGCAGGGTGAGATCTCGGGCCTGTCGCGCAGCATCTCGAACCTGGGCTCCTCCCTCGGGACCGCGATCGCCGGCACCATCCTCGTTTCCGCGGTCGCCACCGGAAACAGGTCGTACGTGTGGGCGATGATCGCGCTCGCCGTGGCCGGAGCCATCGGCCTCGGCGCGGCGCTCCTGCTTCCTTCCGACACCGGTGGTCAGTCAGTGGCTGACAATCAGCTTCAGCCCGACCAGTAGTACGCCGAGGCTGACGTTTCCGGCCACGACGGCGAGCGTCCCGAGCGGCCCGAGACGCTCGACGCGCGCAAGCGTGAGTCCCTGGGCGGCGAGGACGGCCAGACCGAGAGCAAAAGCGACCCAGACGGCGGCCTGGGTCGAGATCACGCCGAAGGCGCCGAGCAGGAGCGCGGCGAACGGCGGCAGCGCGGCCTCGATGATCGAGCCTTCCCGCCGAGCGATCCGTTGCACCTCGCCGAAGGAAAGGTGCTGATCGTTCGCGACGCTGTGTGCGAGCGCATGCGAGTAGACGTGTGCGAGCCAGAAAGCAACGCTCGTGGCTGCCACAAGGGCCGCGATGTGCCCCGCGCCTTGGGGATAGGCGCGGGCGCCGGCGACGACGACCGCAAGGGCGACGATGGTTCCGTAGATAAAGCCCCCGAGTCGCTCCCCCATCGTCGCCCGGCTAATACGCGCTGCTCGCTGACGATGTACCTCGCTGGTCATGCCCATCATCTCGTCAGTTGTGTGCCGATTTGTCATCCGGCGCCTCTGCGACGGTGGCGTCGATGGATGTCGACCGGCCGCGCCGCCTGCGTGGCTTCAGCTGGCACGAGCGCACGAAGCGAGCCGTGGCCAACCGGCGCATCTTCCCGTTCCTTTTGCTGGCGACCACCGGACTGGGTGTGCTGTCCGGATTCGTGGTGACTGTGGTCGACCACAAAGACTTTCCGACTTTCGGCACCGGGGTCTGGTGGGCGATCGTGACGCTCGGCACGGTCGGCTACGGCGATGTCGTGCCGCACACGGCGTGGGGTCGCGTGGTCGGCAGCGTCGTGATCATCGTCGGGGTCACATTCATCTCGTTCCTGATCGCGACGGTCACCTCGTACTTCGTGGCGGCCGAGGAGGCCGAGTCTGCTGGAGCCACTGGCGCAGATCGGACCGCCCAACTGGCGGAGGCACTGGAATCCCTCCGCCGCATCGAGCAGAGGCTCGCGACGATCGAAGCGAAGCTCGGGAACTGACGCTCACGCCTCGAGGCGCAACGCCGATCACGCCGTCAGACCAGCGATTCCGTTGCGGATCAGCGATGCGGCGAGCGCCACGATGATCACGGCGGCGATGGTCCGCGCGTTTCCGTCGAGCCACCTGCGGACGCCTTCGAGCAGACGCTCGGCCCATTCCCGGGCGACGAGCAGCAGCACGATCGCGACCGCGAGGGGGAGGAGCGAGACAACAGTGAAAAAGACCCAGTTCACGATGTAGTCGGTCGCGGTCGGGTCGAGCTCCGAGATGTTCTTGAGCGCGATCGGGATGAATGCGCCGGGGTTTGCGAGCGCTGCACCCGCTCCGACGATCGCGACGGCGGGCGAGGACGCCACCTTCTGCATCTGGGCGAGCATGCTCGCGGCCCGCTTGGGATTCGGCGGCCTTCGAAGCGCCTGGACCACGAACGTGAACAGAAAAGCCCCGGCGACGACGTCGAAGATCGCGACTGCCGTCGTCGGAGTGCTCGGCGTGCGGTCGGCCGCCGCGTCGCCGAGCACGAATGCCGCGACGATCCCGATTCCCAGCGTTGCCCCCAGCCCGCCGACGTAGAACCAGAGGCCCGTTCTCAGAGGCCGGTCGCCGAGTACGAGCACGAGGACCGAGAAAGTCAGCGTCGTCGGTGACAACATCGCCGCGAGCGCGGTCAGCGCTAGCTCGGCTTCGATCCACCCCACCCACTGCCCCTAATTCACGTGGGGGGACTACGCATGTTTGGCGGCCCGCTTCGCCTCTTTCCTCGCCGCGCGTGCTTCTCTCTGCTCGGCCGCCTTCTCCTTGGCGCCGGTGTACGAGGTCTCTACGAGCTCCTTGCCGCCGCTCCAGCCGAAGGCCCACACGAGCAGAACGACCCCGAAAATGATGTTCCACGCCGTCGTAACGAGCTGCTGGCTGACCGAGTACGCCGTCGCGGTCGTGGGGTCGGTTACGCCTTTCAGCGAGGCTACGTTGAAGGCCTGGTTGACGCCGGCTCCGCCGGGTGTGGCCGACGTCACGTTCGCGATCGAGTTGCCGCCGCAGATCCGCATCAGCGTGTGGAAGCTGACAGGGATGTCGTATGCGGCTAGAAAGACGCCCATCACGCCGAGGCTCGCGATCCACCCGAGCAGCGACGGAGCGAACACCCAGAGAAGGTATTTCCTGGGCTCGCCGAGAATGGCCCCACCTTCCTTCGCCTGGTCCCACCACTGGACGACCTTCGGCCAGAACGCGCGGGCGAGCGAATAGATCAGAGCGGCGCCCCCGAGGATGAGGATGGCTGTGCCCCACGGGTGCTTGTGTACGAAGTCGAACTTGATGTCGAACGAGCCACCGACGCTCAGGAACAGGTAGAGGTACGTAAAGGCCCCGATGACCGTGAAGAAGATCTTCTCGACGACGTAGGCGCCGAGGACCCCCGAGAAGGTCGCGCCGGCGATGATCGTCGTGAACATCAGGAGCAGCGCGAACGTCCCGAGGTTCGCCGGCAGGATCCCGTTGAGCGCAACCGACGCCGCATAGCAGGCGAGCACGAGCCGGAAGCGCGTCGTCGGATACGCGCAGCGAAGGATCCCGTACCAGGCGAACGCCGTAGCCGTTGTCTGCAGCGTCTTCAGCGCGACGCCGCCAAGGAGGTACCCGAGCGAGATCTCGCTGATCGTGTCCCACAGGCGGTTGAGCCAGCTCCGGATGTCCCAGCCGAGGAGGTCGGCGGCTGCGCCGATCACGAGGATCACGAGCCCGCCGATGAGGAGGCGCCTCATGTGCGGGTGCCTGCGCTGCTCCTCCAAAGGCGCGGCGGCAGCCTGGCTCATATCCATCCACCGACATTCTCGGAACGTCGCGCCTCGAGGCATCGTCCCGACAGGGTGAAGCGGGGGCCCGGCGCCGCGTCCTCGCAGCTCAGCCGGCGCCGCGGCTTATCAGCGCGCCCTCTTCGGGCGGCCGCGCGATCATGTAGACGAGGACGCCGAGCAATGGCAAGAAGATCACGAACAGCGTCCACCCTGCCTTTGCCCAGCCAGACTGGTCACGCCGGCCGAAGTTGTCCGCAAGGACCAGGATCAGGAGCCAGATCCAGATCACCCATGCGAAGAAGATGAACATCGTCCACATGATGTCGAGGAACGGGTAGTTGCTCGCCAGCAGCATTTCGAAGCTCCCTTCCTATCGTCGTCAAGGCGATGATTTCCAGTCCGGCAACGCCCGTCGTCGTCCGATCCGGGTGATGCTCGGCCATCCACGCTGCCTCACAGTGGCTGGCATGTGCCGCTGGCTTGCCTATTCGGGCGCACCCGTCCTCCTGCAGAAGCTGCTCTATGCGCCCGAGAACTCGCTGATCGTCCAGAGCCTCCATTCGAGGCTCGGCG
>VAWI01000083.1 GCA_005884005.1 Actinomycetota bacterium | reverse complement strand
GAGGATGCCGATTGCGAAGAAGACGATCGCGAGCGTGTGTGGCGAGGCGCCGTACTTGCGCACGAAGAGGTAGGCGATGAAGGTTTGCGGGACGAAGCCGCCGCCGAAGCTGTCGAGCGCGAACAGCGCCGACAGCCGCGTGACGATCACGCGCGAGCGGTGGAGCGGCGGCAGCGGTTCCGCCTCGAGTTCCTCGCCGCGCTCGACCGCCGGCGAGAGCCGGGCGGCCGCGAGCAGCGCCACGCCTGCTGCGAGCGGGTAGGCGAGCAGCCAGCGCGGTGAGGAACCGAGGAGCGCGATCAGGGCGCCAACCGAGCCGGCGAGCGTTGCGACCGTGTTGTAGGTGCCGAACAGCCGCGTGGTCTCGCCGCCGGCGTGGGGGAGCATCGCCTGCTCGAGCGAGGTAAACGGCCCCGACTCGACCACATCGGTCGAGACGGTGCCGGTCAGGCCGGCGAGGATCAGCGCCGGCAACCACCCCGTGAGCGCGAAGACGGTGCCGGCGGCGGCCATCACGAGGAGCAGGAGCCGGTAGCAGCGGCGGCGGCCGACCCCGTCGCCGTAGCGGGCGATCAGCACCGAGACAAGCGCCGTGCCGGCAAGCAGGGCGGCGAGGACGACGCCGACGTCCGTGTCGGAGAGGCCGCGGCGGGCGAGCGTGACGCCGATCAACACCGAGCCGAGCCCGTAGGCGAGCGCACGTGCCGCCTGCGCGGCGACGATCCGGCGCGCGTCGGCGCTCAGGCGCGTTCCTCGTAGACGGCCGCGCCGCCGCTTGCCGGGCAGAAGACGTACAGGCACTGGGAGATCGGATCCCAGCAGGTGGTGTGCGCCCCCTGCTCGGTTTCGACCGTCTCTAGCTGCTCGAGCCGCTTCGTGTCGAAGCTGCAGACAAGCCCCGGGTCGCCGATCGCGACGTACAGTCGCTCGAGCTCGGGGTCGTGCATGACGACGTCCGGGACACCGGGCAGCGGCAGGCTCGCGATCACTTCGCCGCTGTCGCGCTCGAGCACGGCCAGCTCGCCGCCGTCGGCCGCGCAGAAGAGGCGCCCCGAGTCGAGCCAGAGTCCGTGCGGACCGGCACTCGGTACCTCGAGCGCGCGCTCGATCACCATGCGCTCACAGTCGATGACGACGATCTGCGCCGGCTGCTGGATGTTGGCGTAGATGACGTCTCGCTCCGGGTCGTAGAGCGCCCAGCGCGGCCGACCCGGCAACGGCAGCTCGGCGATCACGCCCATCGAGTCGAGCCCGATAACCGAGGCGGTGCAGTTCTCGCCCACCGGATCACCTAAGTTGAAGCTGTAGAGCTGGCGCCGCGTCCGGTCGTAGGCGAGCCCGTTCGGGTGCGGCCCGACCTCGACCTGGGCGAGCAGCTGCTCGTCGGAGCAGCGAAAGACGCTGACACGCGCGGCGCCGCGGTCGCTCGAGAAGAGCAGGTCCTGCTGCTCATCGATCAGGACGCCGGCGACGCCGGGCAGCGCCGCGGGAAGGGCGCGCAGGTAGGTACGGGCGTTGCAGTCGAGCACCTCGATCCGGTCGGCGCCGGTGTGGGCGACGTAGATGCGCCGACGTTGGCGGTGGACGTCGGCGTGGTCGAAGCCGGGCTTCGCGCCGGGCGGGATCGCGATGAAGCCGACCCTGGCGAGACTCACCTCAGTTGCTTTCGCCGGCGCTTGCGACCTCGTTTTTGCACCAGGCGTAGAGCGCGTCGTAGACCGGCAGGGACAGCTCGAGCTGGCGGTGGTCGCCGAGGTTGAGCAGGTGGAAGCCTTCGGCGACCGCGAGCAGGCCGCGCGACTGCGGGGTCGCGTCGCGATCGTCGGCGACATCGGCGCCGTGCACGATCCGCGCCAAAAGCTGCAGCGCCGGCTCGTCGAGCTTGTACTCCTCGAGTAACACCTCGAACGAGCAGAGCCCGTCGCGGTGTGTGTATTCGGCGTTGGGGGCGTCGTAGGAGTGGGCGCCCTCGCGCTCGGCAACCTCGAGCACCTGCTCAGTCGGCACGTAGAGGAACTCCGCCTCGGCGTCGATGAAGTTCTTGATCAGCCAGGGGCAGGCGATCCGGTCGGTCTTCGGTCGTTCGCGTGTAACCCACTTCATGGTCGTTCTCCTCTCCTCTTAGTGGAGTGCGAGTCCGGCGATCGCGGCCGCGGCGACGAGTGCCGGCTCTGGCGCCTTGATCCGTTTCTGCAGTAGCAGGGCGAGTGCGACGACGCCGATCGCGGCCGAGAGCCAGCCGTGGATCGTCTGGCGGCCGATCACGATCGCGGCGCCGGCGATCGCGCCGGCCGCGGCGGCTGTTGCGCCCTTGACGAAGCCCTGCAGGCGCGGGTGTCGCTCGAAGCGGCGGAACAGCCGACCCGGGACGACGACGAACAGGTAGGTGGGTGTGAAGAGGGCGACGGTCGCGACGACCGCGCCGGCGACACCGGCGACGAGGTAGCCGGCGAAGGTGCCCATGATCACCACGGGACCGGGGCTGATCAGGCCGATCGCGACTGCGTCGGTTAGCTGGCGCTCGGTCAACCAGTGGTGGTCGGTGACGAGACCCTGGTGCAGGAAGGGCACGACGGCAAGCCCGGAGCCGAACGTGAGCGCGCTCGCCTTGGCGAAGAACAGACCGAGAGTTCCAAGCGAGCCTCCGGCGGCGAGCCAGGCAAAGCCCTTGACCGTCGCGAGCGGAAACGGTGCCAGGCTCGCCGCCGAGTCGCGCAGCCGCGGGAGCCCGCCGCCGTAGTAGAGGGCGCCGAAGAGGCCGGCGGCGAGGAACAGCCACGCGATCTCGCTGCCGGAGATCACGGTCGAGGCGCAGACGATCGCGGCGATCGACCAGAGCAGCAGGTCGTGCTTGTTCGTCGAACGAGCCAGCTTGTAGGCGGCGATCGCGATGATCGCCATCACCGCCGGGCCGACGCCGAAGAAGACGCTCTCCACCTGCGAGAGGCCCTGGTAGTGGGCGTACAGCGCCGCGACCGCGGTCACGAGCAGGAAGGGCGGCACGACGAACGGCAGCGCCACCCATAGCGCCCCGCGGGCGCCGCGCTCGAGGTAGCCGAGCCACATCGCCAGCTGCGCCGCCAGCGGGCCCGGCATCGTCTGCGCGATTGCCAGCCCCTGCTGGTACTCATCGTCCGAGTACCAGCCCCGTTCGTCGACGAGGTCGCGGCGCATGTAGCCCGCGAGCGCGATCGGCCCGCCGAACCCGAACGAGCCGAGCCGCAAGAAATAGAAGAACAGGCCGCGCATCGTCCGCGCCGCCGGTGCCTCGAGCTCGGCCCGCTCGGCGCGCGCGAGCCCGCTCACGCCGGCTCCCGCCCCGTCAGCAGCGCGCGCTTGCGGTACTCGTAGAGGCCGTCGAAGAGCGGTCCCGAGAGCGCGAGCAGCTCTTCGTCGTCGCGCACCATCGACAACCCCCGCAGCAGCACGTCGAGGCCGGCTGCTTCTGGTGCGTCGTAGCGCTCGTCGGCGAGGTCGGCCTCGTGCACGACCTTGGCGATCTCCCACAGCACCGGATCGCCGAGTTCGTAGCGGCGCAGGAAGGTCTCGAAGCTGCAGTCGCCGCCGTGGTGGGAGAGCTCGACCCCGCGCATGTCGAACGGGGTCGCGTCCGCGGGCACCTCCTCGGGGTCGTCGACGAAGACGAACTGTGCCTCCGTATCGAGGAAGCGGCGGATCAGCCAGGCGCAGGCGGCGCGGTCGACGTGGCAGTGACGGCGCGTCGCCCACCTCATCCGACCGGCTCCTCGACCAGCACGGCGAGCTCCTCGATCGCACGTTGGGCGAGCTCGCGCTCCGGCGGCGGAAAGTAGTCGCGCGCCCTGATCCGACGCAGCTCGCGGCGCAAGCGAGCGAGGGTGCGGCGCCGCCGCCCCGCTCGCTCCGACCGAGCCGCGCTCGCGTCGGCGATCAGCACCCGGTATTCGGCCGCGACTGCCTCCGCCATCCGGGCCGCCAGCTCCCGCTCCTGCGCCGCCGAGGCTAGCTCGCCGACCCAGATCGTCGCCTCGCCGCCGGACTCCAAGACTTCGTCTGCGAGCCACTCCAGCTGCTCGCGGTTCCGTGCGTCGAGTGGCAGTGCCGCGAGGCCGTCGAGCACCTGCACCGCGCCGAGCCGGCGCAGCTTCCGCCACAGCGCACTCCGCGGCGTCGACGGGTCGCGCGGCAACCGGTAGGCGAGCAGTACCCAGGATGTCCGGCGGGACGACACCGGCCGATTATGACGGAATCTGCAACAGCGGTTGCACAACTCGCTGCTATGCCCGGAAGATGAGCGGACAGGTCTCCGAACAAGGAGTGGGGGATGAAGCAGCAAAGTGGCCTGACCCCAGCTGTTGATCCACGTCATTTGAGAGTCTTGCGGCCCACGTGTGGCGGGA
>VAWI01000037.1 GCA_005884005.1 Actinomycetota bacterium | reverse complement strand
CGGCTTCGTTGTCGCGGTTTCCCGGACCGGGACCAGCGACTGGAGCACCTTGACGTTTTTCTCGCCGCGCCAGCTCACCGTCCGCGTCACCCGCCGCTCGGACCTGCCGGCGAAGACCGCGGCCAGGTCGTGCATGTAGGGGACCTTGGTCCCGATCAGCGGGTGCCGGGCAGCGTAGGTGATCGTCCCTTCGCGGTTGACCAGGCGAGTGCCGACGACACCCGGGATCAGGACCTCCGGCTTGAACAGCTCGTCAAGCTGCGCCAGGCGCGGGCCGTGAGCAGGAGCAGCGAAATCGCTCCGAAGCAGGCGCCCACGCAAGTTCTGCTGGGCAACTGTCTGCGCCTGCGTCTCGACTGTCCGCTGCGCCCTCGACGCGATCTCGTGATTGATGGTCCAGAGGATCGCCAGACCGGCAGCGAGCAGGACCGCGCCGCTGTAGAGCGCGAAACGCAGTACGAGCCGGGGCGCGTTCTCGCGCGCCTCGGGCAGCCCGGGGGGCCGGCCTAGCTGACCAGGATGGCTCGCCACATGCTTCGAATCGGCAGCGAAAGGGGTCTGGCTGAGGGAAAACAGGCCGAAAAGTTGATCGGCGAGTCAAGATCCCCCCTTTGGGTGAGGCGCAAGGTCCCGCCGACGGTAAAAAGTCAACGCTTTTGCCCCCAGAATGGCCGGCCGCCCGCCGGCGGGCCTATCCCTAGTATTCGAGACGTGGCGACGACCGAGGACCGGCCCGGGGTCGAACCCGGCACCGACGAGTGGCGTCGTGAGCTCTACGAAGCTGCGCCGGAGCGGCAGGGCGAGCTGTTCTCGACGATCTCGGGCCTAGAGAACGAGCCGCTCTACACGCCTGACACCGTCGAGATCGACTACGACCGCGAGCTCGGCTATCCCGGGGTCTACCCGTTCACGCGCGGTGTCTATCCGTCGATGTACCGCGGCCGTCTCTGGACGATGCGGCAGTTCGCCGGCTTCGGCACCGCCGAGGAGACGAACGAGCGCTTCCGCTACCTGCTCGACCACGGACAAACCGGGCTCTCGACCGCTTTCGACATGCCGACCCTGATGGGCTACGACTCCGACCACCCGCGCTCGCTGGGCGAGGTCGGCCGCGAAGGGGTCGCGATCGACTCGCTCGCCGACGTCGAAACCCTGTTCGAGGGGATCCCGCTCGCCGAGGTCTCGACCTCGATGACGATCAACGCACCGGCGGCGATGCTGCTCGCGTTCTACGCCTGCGTCGGCGAGCAGCAGGGCGTCTCGCCGGCTGACCTGCGCGGCACGATCCAGACGGACATCCTCAAGGAGTACATCGCACAGAAGGAGTGGATCTTCCCGCCCGAGCCGTCGATGCGGCTCGTTACGGACATGGTCGAGTTCTGCGCGCGGGAGATGCCCAAGTGGCACCCGATCTCGATCTCCGGCTACCACATCCGCGAGGCCGGCTCCAACGCGATTCAGGAGCTGGCGTTCACACTCGCCGACGGCTTTGCGTACGTCGACGCGGCGATCGAGCGCGGGCTCGACATCGACGACTTCGCGCCGCGCCTCTCCTTCTTCTTCAACGCGCATGTGGACTTCTTCGAGGAGATCGCGAAGTACCGCGCCGCACGTCGGATCTGGGCGCGCGAGCTGCGCGAGCGCTACGGCGCCAAGAACCCGCGCTCCTGGCTGATGCGGTTTCACACGCAGACCGCGGGCGTCTCGCTGACCGCGCAGCAGCCCGAGGTGAACATCGTGCGGACAGCGCTCGAGGCAATGGCTGCCGTCCTCGGAGGCACCCAGTCGTTGCACACGAATTCGTTCGACGAGGCGTTGGCGCTCCCGACCGAGGACGCGGTCCGGATCGCCCTGCGGACGCAGCAGGTGATCGCCCACGAGACCGGCGCCGTGAACACGATCGACCCGCTTGGGGGCTCCTACTATCTCGAGGATCTGACCAACCGGCTCGAGGCCGAGGCCTACGACTACTTCGCGCGAATCGAGAAGCTCGGCGGGGTCATCCCCGCGATCAAGGAAAACTTCTTCCAGCGTGAGATCGCGGACGCTTCGTTCCGGTACCAGCACGAGGTCGAGCAGAAGCAACGGATCATCGTCGGCGTCAACCGCTACGAGCTCGAGGACGAGCCCGAGGTCGAGATTCTTCGGATCGACCCGACGTTGGAGGGCAAGCAGATCGAGCGTGTCAAGGCTCTGCGCGGGCGGCGGGACTCAGCGGCCGTCGAGGCATCGCTCGCGCGGCTCAAGCGGGCTGCCGACGATGAGGCCGACAACCTGATGCCGCCCCTCGTCGAGGCGGCCAAGGAATACGTCACGCTCGGCGAGATGTGCGACGCGCTCCGTGAGGTTTGGGGCGTCTGGACCGAGACCCCGGTTTTCTAACCGGATTCGGTTTTTCCCGTCTATTCTCTGGAAGGGTCAGATGAATCTGGTTCAAGACGTTTTCAGTTCGCGCGCGCTGAACAAGTGGCTTCCGTGGCTTGCCGCCCTGGTGCTGGCTGCCGGCGTAATCACGTTCGTTGCCGTGAAGTGGACCAACACGGCGAAATCCATCGATACGGGCGCGACGAACAAACCGGCCGTGTTGCCGAAACCGGAGCCCCCGACGACGAAGCTGAGCCCGGGGGTGCGTCGAGTCGCGTCGCGCTTTATCGCGACGGCCGTCGCTCGGAAGAATCTGGCGGAGGCCTGGAAGATCAGCGGCGGCATCCTCAAGGACGGCACGACGTACAAGCAATGGCTTGCCGGCGACATCGCCGTCGTTCCCTACCCGGCCTCGCCGGACGCCGGGATGCAGGTCTCGTACTCGCATCGGAACGAGGTCGAGCTCATCTTTGCCTTGCAACCGCGCAAGGGCGTCAAGATCAAGCCCCAGTACTTCCTCATGGATCTGACCCGCGTCGGAAACGTTGGCCATAAGCGTTGGCTGGTCACGTACTGGGCCCCGAAGAGTCCGCCCCAAATTCCGGCCCCGGCGAACTAGTAGCTGCCACGAAGCCGGACGTTCTCACCCCCGAGCCAGTGCCTAAGGTCTAGGCGTTGGTCGGGCGGGTGCGCAGGTCGCTTTCATCGCCGCGACGGCGTCGGCGCCTGATAGCGCTGCTTGTCGTACTTCTGATTGCCGTCATCGTCTCGCTGCTGATCGCGTACGACCGCAACTCGGCGAAACCGACGGCGACCCCTGTGACCAAGGGAAAGCCCACCCTGCCGGCCCCGCAGCCGAAGAGCCGGCGGTTCACGCACACCGAGGCGAAGACCGTGCTGCCGGTCGCTCGTCGCTTCATCCAGGAGGTTGTAAACCGCCGAAACATGCATGCCGGCTGGGAAATCACCGCTCCCGCGCTTCGCGGAGACACTTCCCGCGCCGACTGGGACCGTGGCGAGAACACCGAGGTCGCGCCGTTCCCGGTCGATCACGCCCGCTGGCGGATCGACTACAACTACGGCAGCACGGTCGGGCTCGAGGTCGCGGTGTTTCCGCGAAAGGGCGCGCAGATCCAGAAGCCGATGGTCTACTTCTGGGAGGCGACCAGGAGTACCCGCAAGGGGCGCTCGAAGTGGCTCGTCGACCAGTGGATCCCCGCGCCGGGCTCGGCGCAAGTCGTCCAGGGTGCGTCGAATCCGGTTGCTGCAAACCGGTCGACGCCACCGCCGCCCGGGCTCAGCAGCGCCTGGCTGTTCGCACCGCTCGGAATCCTGATCGCGGTCATTGCCATCCCGCTGACGGTTGCCGCTCGCGAATGGCGGCGAAACCGCCGCGCGCGCCGGAATTACGAAGCCGGGCTGCCGCCGCTTCCCCGTCCCCCTCTCTAGGCTAGGCGTTCTACGGCGTTGCAGCGCGTCTGCCGGGAGCGCTGCTCACTGTGATCTCCATGCCGTCGTGCGCCTGTTCAAGTTGCTCGTCAAGGGGCCGCTCAGACGGCCGATGCGTGATCAGCAACCGCTTTGCGCCCGCGGCCTCGAAGGCCTCGACGGCTTCATCCGAAGCGAGATGGCCGCGCGTCCCGCCCTCTGGATTCGGCTGCAGCAGGGTCGCCTCGCAGACGAAGAGGTCGGCGTCCCGCGCGAGCCGGGGGAGGGCGTCGCTCGGGCCGGAGTCGCCCGAGTATGCGAGCACCGTTCCGTTTGAGGAAGCGCGGAAGCCGAACGCCAGCAGCTCGTAGTGGAGAACCCGTTCGGGCGTGACCTCGAAGCCGGCGGTCTCGAACGGCTCGCCGTCGACGTACTCGTGGAGATCGAAGGTGCCCGAGAACATGTCCGGGCGGCCAAGGCGGGCGCCGATCGCCTCGAGCATCTCGGCGCCGCCCGGCGGGATCCAGAGCTCGGGTCTCTTCGTCGCCTCGCCGGGTCCGAACATCCGGCCCCAGACCCAGGGAACGAGATCGCCCCAGTGGTCGAGGTGCCAGTGCGTGATCGCGATCGAGTCGAGCTCGGGCCAGGGCTCGCGCTCCCGCAAGCGGGCGAGCACCCCCGGCCCGCAGTCCAGCAGCAGGCGGCCGCCGCCGCTCTCCAACAGATAGCCCGACTGGGCTCCGCCCGGGTTCGGCCACGCCGGGGAACATCCGGCTACGACGAGTTTCAAGCCAGCATCACCGCCATATACTTGCCGCCCGTGGCACGCAAGATCCGAGTCGTGATCGCAAAACCCGGTCTTGACGGACACGATCGCGGGGCCAAGATCATCGCACGCGCGCTACGGGATGCGGGCATGGAGGTGATCTACACGGGCCTGCATCAGACGCCGGAGCAGATCGTGGAGACCGCGATCCAAGAGGACGCCGACGCGGTAGGCATCTCGATCCTCTCGGGCGCGCACATGACGCTCGTGCCGCGGATCCTCGACGGCTTGAAGGAGAACGGCGCCGAAGACGTGCTTGTCGTGCTCGGCGGCACGATTCCGACCGCGGACGCCGACGAGCTGAAAGGGAAGGGAGTGGCCGAGGTCTTCACGCCCGGCGCGCCGACGAGCGAGATCGTCGACTTCCTGCGCGAGAAGGTCGCCGCGTGAGCGGCGACCTGGAAGGGTTTACGGGGAACCGGGACGTTTCGCCTCCAGAAATCCTCGGCACACGCGGCAATTTCAACGGCGCGGGCCTCGAGGCGAAAATAGGAGAAAAAGGGGGCTCGTGCGGGAAACATGGTTTCCCCCACGCGAGCGAGGCGAAGCCGAGTGAGGTGGCGGCCTGAGCGTTGTGGTCGCTCAAGACGGCGGCGTCGTCGTCGTCACCATCGACCGGCAAGACGCGCTCAATGCGCTGGACCTTCCCACCCTGACCGCGCTGCGCGATCGCCTGCACGAGCTTGCCGGCGACGCCGACGCGCGCGTCGTCGTCCTGACCGGTGCGGGCGAGAAGGCCTTCGCCGCCGGAGCGGACATCAAGTACATGAGCGGCCTCGGCGTCGACGAGGCGAAGGAGTGGGGAGCCCTCGGCCACGAGGCCGGCCGGCTGCTCGAGACAATGCCGAAGCCGACGATCGCGGCGATCAACGGCTTCGCGCTGGGGGGCGGCTGCGAGCTCGCGCTCGCGTGCGATCTTCGCTACGCGGCCAGGACCGCGAAGCTCGGCCAGCCCGAGATCAACCTCGGGATCATTCCGGGCTGGGGCGGAACCCAGCGCCTCCCGCGGGCGACCACCCTGGGTTACGCGAAGGAGCTGATCTTCACCGGCCGCGTCGTCGAAGCCGAGGAGGCCGAGCGCCATGGGCTCGTCAACGCGGTCTTCGAGCCGGGGGAGCTGATCGACAAGACGATGGAAACGGCGAGGCTGCTCGCGACGAAGAGCCCGGTCGCGCTCGCGGCGGCGAAAACGGCCTGTAATCGTGCGCTCCAGGGCGCGCATGGGGGAAACCTCGCCGCCGAAGCCGAGGGCTTCGGCGAACTCTTCGCCTCTGAGGACGCGAAGGAAGGCATGACCGCGTTTGTCGAGAAGCGGGAGCCGGCTTTCAAAGGCCGCTGACCGGCACTATCCTTGACTCGTGGCGAGAAGATGCCTCCTTGCAGGGATTCTTGCCGCTTTCGTCGGAGCAATAGGCGGGGCTTCCGGCGCGACCCAGCCAGCCCGTTACACCAGCCCCGCCTGGTCGCCCGACGGGAAGCGCGTCGCGTTCGTCAGCGATCGGGCCGACCCGGCAAGGGGGCAGTTCGACATCTATGTCATGAACCTCGACGGCTCCGGCGTGCGGCGTCTGACGGACACGAACGCGGGCAAGACCGGCCTTGCATGGTCGCCCAACGGCAAATGGATCGCCTACCAGTCGTACGCGTACCTCGAGGAGGTGAGCCCGGACGGCACGCGGCATCGGCGCCTGACCGGCTACGGCGGGACACAGCCGGACTTCTCGCCGAGCGGACGGCGGATCGCGTACGCAAACGGCGCAGCGGAGTTCTATTCCTCGATCTACGTGATGCGGCCGGACGGGTCGAAGAAGGTCCCGGCTGCGCTGCCGCGCGAGAGCGAGTCGCTGAGTGAGCCGACATGGTCGCCGGACGGCGAGAGGCTTGCATTCGGCGTCGCCACGGCCGCCGATACCAACTTCATCACCCCCTACCTAGCCGTGATCAGCCAGTACCGTGGACGGCGGACGAGATACGCAGTCGGCCGCCTCAGCCTTTCGACCGACTGGTCGCCGGACGGCCGGCGCGTCCTCCTCGTCGCGTCGACGCGGCAGGGCCAGGGCTATACGGACTGGCGAATCCTCGTGCTCGACCTAAAGACGAAAAGGCTGCGCGACCTCGGCCGGCATGCGACGTTCACGGCCCGCTGGTCCCCGAACGGCCGCCGTATCTTGTTCGAGAACGGCGGCAGGTTGTTCGTCATGAACGCGGACGGGTCGAACGTCCGCGAGATCACGCCGCCCTAACCCTTGAGCAGGACGAGCGCCGCGCCGAGCGAGAGGTCATCGCCACGCTCGGTCTTCAGGCTCGCGGTCGCCGGCATCGTCCAAACCTTGACCGCCTGGCCAATCCGGGCGCTGAGGATCGTCGCCTTACGCGTTGAGGAGCCGCTGGTCGACTGGACGATCGCTGTATCCGGGACGTTCAGCAGCAGCGCTCGGTGCAGCTTCGTCTGGTGCTGCCCCATCGGCCAGGCGTAGAGGGTGGTCACCTTCACCTGGAGCGTCAGAGCGGCGGGCTTCATGACCGTCCCGTCGAGCTCGAGCGTGAACGGTTTGCCCTTCGGCGCCGCAAAGAGCAGGTGCTGCGAAGTCTGGAGATAGGGGTAGCCGTCGACAGCCTTGCCCGCCCCGGGGTGCACCTCGAAGTGCAGGTGTGAGTGGATTCCGTCCGCGTCCCCGGAGTCGCCGACGAAGCCGACCGGCTGGCCCGCCGCGACCTTGGCGCCGTCCTTGAGGCCCGGCGCGTACGCGGTACCGGCGACGCACTTGCCGCGGTTGTCGTTGCCGCGCGTGAGGTCGTTGTTCAGATGGATGTAGTAGTAGTTCGTCCCGCTCGCGCCGTAGAGGTAGAGCATGCAGCCGGCCGAAGCGGAAGTCGTCCAGAACTTGACCTTTCCGGCCTCGGCGGCGAGCGCGAGTGATTTCTTCGCGGCCATGATGTCGATCCCCTGATGTGGGCCGCCCGGACGCTGGTCGCCGAAGTCGTCAGTGTAATGCGCCGCGCCGAGGATCGGGAAGACGATCGGCTTCGTCGTGCCGCCGGACCTCGCGGCCGCCGTCCCGGCCAGCAGGCCGGCGACGAGCGAGAGGAAGAGGGCTCCTCGGGCTGTCGTCCGGTGGCGTCGCATGAGCTCCGGTTCGCGCTCGAAGAGCGGCACCCTAACAAGGTGAGCGGCGGATAGAGTCCGGCGCCGGAATGAAGATCGCCGTTTGCGCAAAGGTCGTCCCCGAGCAGGCGCGTCGCATCGATCCGGAGACCAAGCGCCTCGACCGCTCCGGCGAGCCGACGCTGAACCCCTTCGACGCCAACGCTGTCGAAGAGGCGCTGCGCCTGAAGGGCGACGATCCGGGCGCAGAGGTCGTGCTCGTCTCGCTCGGCCCCGAGCGCTCCCTCGACGCGCTGCGAAAGGCGCTGGCGATGGGTGCCGACCGCGTCGTCCTCGTCTCCGACGAGGCCGCGGCGGGCTCCGATCTCGTCGCCTCGAGCTACGCGCTTGCGCAGGCGCTCGAACGCGAGCAGTCCGAGCTCGTCCTTTTCGGGCAACAGGCGAACGACTCCGACGGCGCGGTCATGTGGGCCGCGGTCGCAGACCGTCTCCGCCGCCCTCTGATCTCGCAGGTCGCCGAGCTGACGGTGTCCGGCGGAACGCTGCGCGGCAAGCGGCAGACCGAGTTCGGCTACGACGTGATCGAGGCGCCGCTCCCCGCCGTCGTCGCCGTGTCGGATGCGATCAACGAACCGCGCTACCCGTCCCTGAAGGGGATCATGGGCGCCAAGAAGAAGCCGCAGGAGACGGTCTCTCTCGCCGCCCTCGGCGTCGAGGAAGATCGCGCAGGCGAGAGCGGTTCGCGCACCGAGGTCTACGCGGTCGGCGACCCGCCGCCGCGGGGTGAGACTCAGAAGATCGAGGACGACGGCTCGGGCGCGGAGAAGATCGTCGAGTTCCTCCTGGAGCGCAAGGCCCTTTAATGCCGACCCTCGTCTTCCTCGAGCACCACGACCGCGAGCTGCAGAAGGACTCACTCGGCGTCCTCGGCAAGGCTGCCGAGCTGGAAGGCGACGTCTCGGCGCTGATCGCCGGCTCCGCGGTCGAGGGTTTGGCGGCGCAGGCGGGCCGGTTCGGTGCCGCAAAGGTTTTTATCGCCGAGGATCGCGCGCTCGAGGCACCGCTTCCGCAGCCCCGCGTGGACGTGGCCGCGGACCTGGTCCGGAGCCATGGCTTCGACACCGTTCTCTTCGGCGCGACCGTGCTGACCGCGGATGTCGCCGCGGGTCTCGCGGCGCGGCTCGACGCCGGCCTGAACTGGGATCTCGTCGACCTGATGCAGGAGAACGGAAAGCTCGTCGGCACGCGTCCTGCCCTTGACGACACCGTTTACGTCGATGTCGGCTGGAAGGGCGAGCCGCGCCTGGCCCTGATCCGGACCGGCACCTTCGAGCCCGTGGAGAGTGGGGGCGAGGCCGAGGTTGAGCGGGTCGACGTTCAGCTCGAGGACTTCTCCACCTTGGCGACGATGCTCGAGCAGGCGCACGAGGAGAGCGAGGGCCCCTCAATCGAGGACGCCGACGTGATCGTGGCCGGCGGCCGCGGCCTCGGCGGCCCCGAGAATTTCGCGCTGGTCGAGGAGCTCGCGAAGGCGCTCGGCGGCGCGGTGGCGGCAACGCGCGCGGTTGTCGACGCCGGCTGGTACCCCTACTCGACCCAGGTCGGCCAGACCGGAAAGACCGTCTCGCCCCGGCTTTACGTTGCGGTCGGCATCTCCGGCGCGATCCAACACAAGGTGGGCATGCAGGGATCGAATGTGATCGTCGCGATCAACAAGGACCCGAATGCGCCGATCTTCGAGTACGCCGACCTCGGCGTCGTCGGCGACCTGCACGAGATCGTCCCGAAGCTGACCGAGCTCGTAAACGTGAAAAATGCTGCGCATTTTCCGCGGGACTAGTTTGGGTACATCGCTTCGCTCGTACGAGATGAAGCCCTCGGATTTTCCACCGCCGTTCAGCTTCACCGAGGCGATAGCGCCTCCGACCGATCCCGAGGATGAGCGGATCGAGGTCGGGGTCGCGATCGTCGGTGCCGGCCCGGCCGGCCTGGCATGCGCGATCAGGCTGGGACAGCTCCTCGCGGATGCCCCTGCCGTCGCCGAGCGCCTCGGCGAGGTGCCGGTCGCAGTGATCGAGAAAGGCAAGCAGCCTGGCTCGCACCTCCTCTCCGGCGCGGTGGTCAACCCACGCGCGTTGCAGCGCCTCTTCGCGGGGCGAAAGCGGCTCGACGACTTGCCCTTCTACGGGCCGGTCGAGCAGGAATCCGTCTACTTCCTGACCCGTAACCGAGCCGTCCGGATCCCCACCCCACCGACGATGAAGAACCACGGCAACCGCGTCGCATCGCTCGCCCAGCTCGGCCGCTGGCTGGCCGACCAGGCCGAGGAGGCGGGCGCGATGATCCTGCCAGAGACCGCTGCAACGAAGCTGCTGGTCGACCATGGCCGTGTTCGCGGCATCCGAACCGGCGACAAGGGCCGGGGCCGAGACGGGGAGGAGTTGCCGAACTTCGAGCCCGGGTCCGACCTGGTCGCGCGCCTCACCGTCCTCGCTGAGGGGACGCAAGGCCACTTGACCGGCGCCGCGATCGAGCAGTTCGGCCTCGAAGGAGAGAACCCGCAGGTCTGGGCGCTCGGCGTCAAGGAAGTCTGGCGGGTCGCCACGCCGCTGAGGCGCGTCATCCACACGATGGGTTGGCCGCTCCGGGCCGGCGCCAGGTACCGCGAGTTCGGCGGCTCGTTCATCTATCCAATGGGCGACGAGATGCTGACGCTCGGGATGGTGGTCGGACTCGACTACCGCGACGTCGAGCTCTCCGTCCACGACCTCCTGCAGGAGCTAAAGACGCACCGGCTCGTCCGCAGGCTGCTCGAGGGTGGGGAGCGGATCGCTTGGGGCGCGAAGACGATCCCTGAAGGCGGGTTCCTCTCCCTGCCGAAACGACTGCACGCGCCGGGCCTCTTGCTCGCCGGCGACGGCCCCGGCTTCGTCAACGTGCCGGCGCTGAAGGGGATCCACTACGCGATCGAGACCGGCGCCCTCGCGGCCGAGGCGGCGTTCGCGGCTCTGCAACGCGGGGAGGCGGTCGGCCGCCGCGGGGCTCTTGCCTCCTACGACGAGGCGGTCAAGCAGAGCTTCGTCTGGCGCGACCTGGAGGAGGTCCGGAACATGCGCCAGGCCTTCGGCCGCGGCTTCTTGCTCGGCGGCGCGCTCGCGGGGGCGATGACCGCGAGCCGCGGCAAGTTCCCGCCCGGGGATAGGCGCAGCGAGCCAGACGCAGACCAGGAGCTGTTTCGCACCGATCGGGCGCGGAGCTATCCGGCGCCGGACGGCAAGCTCACGTTCGACAAGCTCTCGTCGGTCTACCTGAGCGGTAACAAGACGCGCGACGACGCGCCGAATCACATCCGCGTGCAGACGGAGGTACCGGCGGAGGTGGCCGAGCTGTGGGCGAGGATGTGCCCCGCCCAGGTCTACGAGCCGCAGGACGGCGTCGTCGAGGTAACAGCCTCGAACTGCGTTCAGTGCGGCGCGATCACGGCGAAGGGCGGCCGCCTGACGCCGCCCGAGGGCGGCTCCGGCCCCGAGTACACGCTCGCGTAGCCGCCGGCGCGTGCGGTGCGGATGATGCGAGCGAGCGATCCGTGTTAGAAACGGCGCAAAGGTCAAGACGGCGAACGGGCCGGCGTTCAGGCAGTACTACATTTTCTTTTCGGTTGGCCCCAACGCCTACGGAGAGTTCGTCGGCGGCCCGTATGGGGTCTCAGCGAGGCGCAGTTCGTTCGCGGTACGACGTCGCTCTACAACCGCCTTCGGGGGTAGGAGAGCTAGCCAATCACGAGCGCCGGGCTGAATGTGTCGTCCAGCAGCGACCAGATCCGGAACCTCGAGCCCGGGCCGGCGGAAACCTGACGGGTGAAGAAGCCCTCGCTGCCGGTGACCGCGACGTGGCCGATCGGCAGCCAGCGGCCTCGCCAAAGGCGCTGGAGCAGGTAGGGCTGCGGGCCCGAGCGCGGGCGAACCTGGCCCCAGAGCGTCGGCCGTCCGCCGCTGCGGCCGATCTCGGCGAGCGGGAGCATGAACGAGAAGAATGAGGGCTTGACCACCTCGCGCGCGGTGAAGAAGCCGCTCGACCACCGGCCGACGATGGGCTCGTCGCGGATTAGGAAGTTGATCAACAGGTCGACCCGCGGGGCCTGATAGACGCGTCTGGCCGCCTCAGCGAGATAGCGCGCCTGAAGAGCCGGTGAGACGCCGCGGGTCTGGTCGGGCGGATTCGTCTTGTACGCGTATTCGGTCAGCCAGACATGCTTCGGACCGAAGTTCTGCGACACGTTCCTGAGCAGGCACTGCAGGCTTGCCATTGTCAGCCAGCGCGTGCAAGGGAGTGTTTGTAGCGGCGTCTCGGGGCGGCCGCGGCCGAACCAGCGCGGGTACGGGTGATGCGAGTAGACGTCGAACCTCGCGCCGGCGCGGCGCATGCCCCGCATGAACTCGACTGCGGAGAGCGCCGTGCGGGTCGCTCGCGGCGAGGTCGCCCCGCCGGCGACGATGTTGCGCGGATCGACCGCATGTAGTGCGGCGACGGCGGGATTCAGCAGCCGCTGCACGTAGAGCCTCGGCGAGTTCGGGTAGACCCCGCCGACCTGATTCGGCTCGTTCCAGATCTCCCACTTGTGCACCCACGGATAGCGCCTCGCCGCGGCGGTGGCGAACAGCGCCAGCGCAGACGGACTCTTCGGCGCCCAGTTCGGCTTCTGCCAGCCGTTCGCCCAACCAGGCGTGCCCCAGAACGTCAGCACGATGTCGATCCCCCGCGCCTGCAGCCCGGCGAGCAGGGCGTCGGCCGAGCTCCAGTCATAGGCGGGATCGTCCGGGTTGGCCGGCGACTGTGGCCGTAGCGGCGCGACGTGGTCCCAGCGAAGGGTGTAGCGGACGACGTCGACGCCGAGCCGGTCGAGCATCGCCAAGCGCTCGTCGAGCGACCACATCTTCGTCGTCCCGACCTCGAGCCAGGCGTCATCCTGGACGCCGTATTGCGCTCGCGAGGAGGCTGAGGCGGTCGAAGTGAGTGCGGCGACTGCGCCGAGGGCGGCGACGAGTACGACCATACGTGACATATCGTCATTGTCCTCGGCCTACCTAGCGCATCACTTAAGGGCCGTTTGAGGACGTCGTGCGGTTCCGCGAGCAGTTGCTAGCCGGATCAAGCCGCTTTAGGCAACACACAACGCGACTCCAGACGACAACGAGCCGATGGCCGTTCCACCTCTCTAGGGGAGTTCGACGACCGCCGAAGCAATGGGCGGAGCCCAGGGCCTCGGGGCAAGGGCCGACCGGCTCCTCGATGACGAGCCGACCGTGCACGAGGCGGAGGTCGTTCTCATATGTGTTTCGCTCGAGCAGCCTTTGCACTGCACCTTGGACAGTCGCGAGAGCCCGGCAGCGAAGATAGCGGCGAACGACCTCCCGCCTCATCGCAGGGATATGGCTCTCAATCGCGACCGGACCGTAGTTTCGGTAAAGACTTCGTCGACGTGACGCCGACTGCTCCACTGGTAGGACGGGCTGACGTGCTGGCCGCCCGCGAGACGATCGGGGGGCGGGTTCACCGCACGCCGACGCTGACCTCGGCGTCTCTGGCGCGCGAGGTCGGCGTACCCGTTTACCTGAAGGCCGAGCTCCTTCAGCGCACCGGCTCCTTCAAGCCACGCGGAGTGCTCAACAAGCTCGCCTCGCTGACGGCCGAGGAGAAGTCGCGGGGCGTGATCGGGATCTCGGCCGGCAACCATGCCCAGGCGCTCGCCTACGGCGCCGCTCTCGAAGGCGTCGACGCATTGATCGTGATGTGGCAGGGCGTCAGCGAGCAGAAGCTCGAGGCGACGAAGGCCTACGGCGGCACAGTCGATCTCGAGGCACCCGACCCGCTAACCGCGTTCGACCGCCTCCACCAGCTCGTGGCCGAAACCGGCCGCACACTTGTCCACGGATTCGACGATCCGGACGTGATCGCCGGGCACGGAACCATCGCGCTCGAGCTCGAGGAAGACGCCCCGGACGCAAACGTGATCGTCGTTCCGGCCGGGGGCGGCGGCCTCGTCAGCGGGATCGCCGCAGCTACCGACGCCCGTGTCGTCGCCGTCGAGCCCGAGGGCTCCCGCGCGCTCCATGAGGGTCTCCGCGCAGGGCGCCCCGTGACCGTGAGCCCGACCTCGATCGCCGACGGGCTCAGCGCACCGTTTGCCGGCGAGAACTGCATCGGGGTTTGCCTGGCCTGGGGGGTCGAATCGGTGCTCGTCAGCGAGGCTGAGATCGAGGCCGGCTTCCGCTTCCTCTACGGCCGCGCGAAGCTCGCCTGTGAGCCGGCCGGAGCAGTCGGTCTAGCGGCGCTCCTGGCCGGAAAAGTCCCGCTGAGCGGCGCAAGTGCGGTAGCCGTTGTCGTCTCGGGAGGCAACGTAGCGGCCGAGACTGCGGCTGCTATCCTGGCCGGGCGATGAAGGCCGGCATCCACCCCGAGTACGTGCTCGCAACCGTGCATTGCGCGTGCGGGAACGAGTTCCAGACCCGCTCCACGAAGCCGGAGCTACACGTCGAGATCTGCTCGAACTGTCACCCGTTCTACACGGGGAAGCAGAAGCTCGTCGATACCGGCGGCCGGGTGGAGCGCTTCCAGCGCCGGCTCGAGCGGGCGCAAGCCGCCAAGTCGTCTTAACTTAGTACGTGCCACTCTTGGCCCCGTCCACCGCACCTCTGGGCGGCTGCAAAGCTCCGCCGCGCCGCGTCCTCAGTCGCGCCCGTAGCCTCCGGCTACGAACACTCCCTGCGTCCTTGCGCGGCGGGCTTTTCGCGCGCCAGAGGCACGGTAACGAGACCAAGAGAGGCACAAGAGCATGAGCTCGCTAATCGGAGGACAGGCCGTCCTCGAGGGCGTGATGATGCGTGGCCCCTCGAACTGGTCGGTCGCCGTCCGCAAGCCCGACGGTGAGATCGCGCAGGTCTCGAAGCCGATCGTCTCGCCGATGACGCGCCACTGGGCGTTGCGCCTGCCCGTCGTCCGCGGTGTCGTCGCTCTCGGCGAGTCGCTCGCGATCGGCTTCCGCGCGCTCGCGATCTCGGCCAACTACGCCGCGCAGGAGGAAGGCGAGGACGGCGAGGTCACGACCGAGCTGACACGCGGCCAGCTGATCTTCGCCTTCGCGATCGCGATCGGATTCGCCGTCTTGCTCTTCAAGGTCGGGCCGGCATTGCTGACGGACTGGATCGGGATCCAGGCGGGCTGGTTCGTGATCGTCGAAGGCCTGATTCGCGTCACCGTCTTCGTGCTCTATTTGGCGGTGATCTCGCTGCTGCCCGACCTGCGGCGCGTCTTCCAGTACCACGCCGCCGAGCACAAGGCGATCAACGCCTATGAAGCCGGCGAGGAGCTGGAGCCCGCGCGGGTGCAGAAGTTCTCGCTCATTCATCCGCGGTGCGGGACGGCGTTCCTCCTCTGGGTGATGGTGATCGCGATCTTCGTCTTCGCCTTCTTCGGCCGGCCGGTCTGGTACTGGCTGATCGCGACGCGCATCCTGCTGCTGCCCGTGATCGCCGGGATCGCCTACGAGCTGATCCGGTTCGCCGGCAGGCACACGGGCAACCGGATCCTGATGACGCTGCTTGCCCCTGGCCTCTGGCTCCAGCGCCTGACCACACGTGAGCCGACGCTCGAGCAGCTCGAGGTCTCGATCCGCGCCCTGCGCGAGGTGCTCGAGCGCGAGGGGCGCAGCACCACGCCAGAGTCCCAACGCGTCGAAGTGATGGCCTAAAGGCGACAAAGCGCACAAACGCCCGCGGATCTCTATCGTCTAACGATCCATGGGGGTGAGGCGCTCGCTTGCGACGCCGCTTGAAAGGCGGCGTCGGGTTGGCCGATGCGGCGGCTTAATCCGGCTCGTCCTTCGCCCGGCAGGTCTGGCCGCCGTGCTTGCGCTCGCCATGCTCCTCTCGGGGTCGGCTTCCGCGAAGCCGCCATGGCTCACCGACCTCGCGTTGATCAACAAAGGGATCGATCGCGCGGTCGCGCTCAACCGAATCGACGGCACGGAAGCGGCCGAGTATCGCGGCGACGCGAACGCTGCCGCTGATGTCCTGCCAAAGCTGCCGAGCAGCCGCTACCGGAATCTCGCGGCGGTCGCCCACCAGGTCGCCGGCTTCTGGAAGGGCTACGACTCCCCTCGGGGGCGGACGCTCTTCGCCATGCTCGCGTTCAACACGCGCTGGTTCGCGAGCCACTGGGACCAGAAGCCGGGCAAGGACGTGTTCGACTCTTCGGACGGCATCTGGTACCGGGCCTTTCCCGGAATCGGCTTCCAGTTCCACCCGCTCGAGAACTTCGGGAAGCTGAACAACTTCGTCGCGCAGAAGAACACCACGCGGGCAGAGCAACTCGCGCAGTCGCTGCTCGACCGCAGCGTCGTCCGCGCCGGCGGGCTCGCCTGGGAGTACTACTTCCGCTTCGAGGGCGGACAGCCGCCATGGATCTCGGGGATGG
>VAWI01000036.1 GCA_005884005.1 Actinomycetota bacterium | reverse complement strand
CGCCGAGATCCGACACGTGAGCGATTCCCCGACGACCCCGTTCTCGACCAGCAGGTGGTAGACGGAGACGCCCGCGCCGGCGACGGGCAATGGCAGCAGGTAACGCGCCGCACGCAGGTCGTCGAAGAGCGCCGCTAGAAGCGTCACGATCGAGAGCGGATACATGCAGATCCGCTGATACCAGCAGAGCTCGCATGGAACGAAGTGTGCGATCTCGGAGAAGAAGAGGCTGCCGCCGGTGGCGATCGCGGCGACGACGAACACAACCCACAGCTCGTAGCCCTCGACGGCGGTCCGAAGCCCCCGCAGCGGGGCGCTGACGCCGGCGAGCGCGAGCGCCGCAACAAGCAGGAGTCCTGCGGCGAGAACCTGCCCCACGACGCCGAGCACGGCGAGAAGGACGATCACGTCATGTGTCACGCCGCGACTCCTGGTCAGAGGCAAGAAGCGGCAGCGCGTGCTCGGACGCGCTGCCGCTCACTTCTTCCTACCGCCGTTCGCGGTCGCGCCCGCGGCCTCCGCGGCCGCGGTCACGGCCGCCGCGGGGCCGCTCCTCCTCGGGCGGCCGCGGCGGAGCGTTCTTGGCCCGCTCGATCAGCTCCTCGGGCTGGACGAGCGTGCCATTTTCGTGCTTCGCGACCAGCTTGAGGCCGATCCGGCCGCGGTCCTTGTCGACCTCCTGGACGATCACGTCCACGACGTCACCGCGCGTCATCACGTCCTCGATATGGCCAACCCGGCCGGGGCCGACATTGGAGACATGGAGCAGACCGTCGGTGCCCTTCGTCAGCTCGACGAAGGCGCCGAATTGGGTCGTCTTCACGACCTTGCCCGTGTACTCGTCACCGACCTCGGGCGACTTCGTCAGCTGCGTGACCGCGTTGATTGCAGCCTCGGCCTTGTCCCCCTCGGTCGCGTAGATGAGGACGTTGCCGTCCTCCTCGATGTCGATCTGGACGTCGTAGTCGGCCTCGAGCGCGCGGATCGTCTCGCCGCCCTTGCCGATCACCATGCCGATCTTCTCGGGATCGATTTTGACCGAAGAGATGCGCGGCGCATGGCCCGCGAGCTCGTGCCGCGGTTCCGGGATCGCCTCGAGCATCTTGTCGAGGATGAACTCGCGTGCCCGCTTCGCCTGCTCGAGCGCGTTTCGGAGGATCTCCTGCGTGACGCCGGTGATCTTGATGTCCATCTGAAGCGCCGTGATCCCCTCGCGGGTGCCGGCGACCTTGAAGTCCATGTCGCCGAGGTGGTCTTCGGCCCCCTGAATGTCGGTCAGGATCGTGTAGTCGTCGCCTTCCTTGACGAGGCCCATCGCGATGCCCGAGACCGGCGCTTTGATCGGGACGCCGGCGTCCATCAGCGCGAGAGTCGAGCCGCAGACCGAGCCCATCGACGAGGAGCCGTTCGACTCGAGCGTCTCCGAGACGAGCCGGATCGTGTACGGGAACTCCTCCGGCGGCGGGATCACCGGCTCGAGCGCCCGCTGGGCGAGTGCGCCGTGGCCAATGTCGCGGCGCTTCGGCCCGCGCATGAAGCCTGTCTCGCCGACCGAGTAGGGCGGGAAGTTGTAGTGGTGCATGTACCGCCGGTCGGTCTCGAGCGACAGGTCGTCGATCCGCTGTCCCTCCTTGGCCGTGCCGAGCGTCAGCAGGGTCATGATCTGCGTCTGGCCCCGCGTGAACAGCGCCGAGCCGTGCGGGCGCGGCGCGACGCCGACCTCGCACGTGATCTCGCGGATGTCCTCTGAGCCGCGGCCGTCCGGGCGGCGCTTCTCGACCGCGATTTTGCGGCGGACGAGCTCCTTGTAGATCGCCTCGCCGGCCTTCTTGATGTACTGGCGAGTGATCGAGTCCTTCGCGGCCGGCTCGTCGCCGTCGCCGCCGACCTGTGCGACCGGGAACGGCAGCTGGACCTGCTCCTCGATCCGGCCGAAGAGAAGGTGCCGCTTCGCGGACTTGAGCTCCTTCGGATCCTGCTCGGCCTCGGTCAGCGCCTTCAGGTCGTCCTCGAACTGCTCGCGAACTGGGCTCTCGACCGCCTCGAGCCGGATGCGCTCGAGGATCAGCGCAAAGCTGGCGCGGACCTGCATCCGCTTGATGATCTCGTCCTCGGTCGACTCCATCGTCAGCGGCGGACAGATCTCCTCGACGATCTGCTCGACCGCGGTCGAGCCCTCACGCAGGCCCTCGGCCTGGATCCGCTGCCGAATCTTGTCGCCGTGCTCGCGCTCGAGCTCCTCGGTCAGCTCGTTGTCGACCCACTTCGCCCTGCCGACCTGCCGTTGGAGGTCTTCCTGGAGCTCGCAGAGCTTGCGGATCTCCTCGTGGGCCCGCTCGAGCGCCTCCAGCAGCAGCTCTTCGGGGATCTCGCCGGCGCCGGCCTCGACCATGGTCAGCGCGTCCTTCGTGCCGACGACGATCAGGTCGAGCGTGCTCTCGCCTTGCTCCACCTCGGCAAGCGTCGGGTTGACGACGAGTTCGCCGTCGATCAGGCCCACGCGGACGGCGCCGACGGGTCCCATGAAGGGCAGGGGCGAAATCATCAACGCCGCCGAGGCACCGTTGATCGCCAGGATGTCGTGCGCAGAGATCAGGTCGGCCGAGAGCGTCGTCGCGACGACGTGGACCTCGTTCTTGAAGCCCTTCGGCCACAGTGGCCGGATCGGGCGGTCGATCATCCGCGCGGTCAGAATCGCCCTCTCGGTCGGGCGCCCCTCGCGCTTGAAGAACCCGCCGGGAATCTTCCCCGCGGCGTACATCCGCTCCTCGACGTCGACAGTCAGCGGGAAGAAGTCCGCGCCCTCGCGCGCCTCCGTCTTCCCCTGGGCGGTCGCCAGCACCATCGTGTCGCCCTCGCGGACGACGACGGCGCCGTCGGCCTGCTTGGCCAGCTTGCCGGTCTCGAATGTGATTTCACGGCCCGCGATCTCCACCGAGAGGGTGGTCGGGCCCTGGGTTGCAATGCTCATCTGTCCTCCACTTCTTTCTTGAAGGTGGAGGTTTGAGTCAGCGCGTCCGCCGCGCGCTCGCTCAAACTTCCACCCTCGGTTGCGTGTAGTTCTCGCCGAAGCCAGGCTGAAGCCTGGCACCGGATTTCTCCCATTATCTCCTGAGGCCGAGCTCCTGGATCAAGGCGCGGTATCCCTCGAGGTCGCGCTTTTGCAGGTACTGCAGGAGCCGCCGCCGGCGGCCGACCAGCTTCAGCAGGCCGCGCCGCGAATAATGGTCCTTCGGGTGCGCCCTCAGGTGCTCCGTGAGCTCGTTGACACGCCGTGTCAAGAGTGCGATCTGCACCTGGGGCGAGCCGGTATCCGCCTCGCTGCGGCCGTGCTGGCCGATGATCTCCTGTTTTGCTTCCTTGGTGAGAGGCACTGTTTCCTCCTAGATATGCGTCTCCGCGGTCTCCGCACGGCGCGCCAAGGAACGCGCACGGCCGGGGCCGCGGTCTCGCAGTAGGGTAGCAGCCTCTTATGGGGCCGGTTTCGGCGCAAGAACTGGCGGAAAGGGCCGCGGAGGCGCGGGAGCGCTGGCTCGTTCCTGGCATTGCATTGGGAGTCCTGCGCGACGGGGAGATCGTGACCGCAGCAGATGGTCTCTGCGAGCTCGGCCGCCCCGAGAGAGTGTTGCCGGAGACCGTCTTCCGGATCGCTTCGATCGCGAAACCCTTCACGGCGACGCTCGCAATGACGAACGTGCTTTCGCGCCCGATCGGCGAAAACGAGTTCGTGATCGCCGAAGGCGAATGGCGGGGAGAGCGGTTCGACTTCCCGCGCAACGGATTCGTCAACATCGGCATGCTCGCGGCGCGCGTCGAGTGACGGCAGCGGTCGCAGCGGGCCACCCCGCCACCGTCGAGGCCGGCGTCGAGATCCTGGAAGCTGGTGGAAGCGCCGCCGATGTGGCCGTCGCCGCGTCGCTGGCGTCCTGCGTCGCCGAGACGCTGATGACAGGCCTGCTCGGGGGCGGCCACGCGATCTATTACGAGGCCGCGAGCGGCCGGGCCGAGAATCTCGATTGCTTCGTGGTGATGCCGGGGCTCGGGGCCGAGCGGCGAGAGGGGGAGCTGCTCGAGCTCGACGTCCCCTTCGGCGCCGAGCTCATTCATTACGCGGTCGGGATCGCCTCCTGTGGCGTTCCCGGGGTGCCGGCCGGACTAGACGAGCTCTGGCGGCGCCACGGGCGGCTGGAATGGCCGCGCCTCGTCGCGCCGGCGCTGCGGCTCGCCGGCTCAGGGGCCGAGCTGACTCCGGCCCACGCGTCATGCCTGCAGATGCTCGCACCGGTGATGACGATGAACGAGGGCGCCCGGATCTACTCGCCCCAGGGAACGCTTCTACCGGCCGGGAGCCGACTCGAGCAACCCGGGCTCGTACGCGCTCTCGAGCTCGTCGCCGATGAAGGTGCAGCCTCCACGTATACCGGCTCTATCGCCAGAGCACTGCTGGGGCTGATGGAGGAACGCGGGGGCCTCGTGACCGCGGCGGATCTCGAGGCGTACGAGGCCGAATGGAGCGAGCCCATCGCGGTCGACTACCTGGGCGCGTGCTTCCACACACGCGGTGGTCTTTCAGGCCTGCCCGAGACGCTGCCGCGAGTCCCCCCGTTGGCCGGACTCGAGGAGGGCGAGCGCGCCGTCCGCCTGGCCAGGTTGCTCGAGGGAAGCGGCGGCGATCGCCTCGGTGACACGACCAACATCACGGTCGTCGATGGAGACGGAAACGCGTGCGTCCTGACCACGAGCCTGGGCCTCGGCTCGGGCGACTTCCTGCCGGGACTCGACCTGCACTTGAACAGCATGCTCGGCGAGGCTGATCTGATCCGCGGCGCGCTCGAACCCGGCGACCGGATGGACAGCATGATGGCTCCGAGCGTCGTCCTGCGCGACGGCGCCATGGAGCTCGCAATCGGCGCGGCCGGCGGGACGCGTCTCCGGAGCGCGCTGATCGAGGTCGCCGCGGGCGTGCTCGACGAAGGGCTGCCGGCCGGCGAAGCGGTGGGGCGTCCGCGGTTGCACGCGGCCGACGGTCGCGTGCAGCTCGAGCCCGGGTTCTCCAACGCGACGATCGCGGCTCTCGAGCAGAACGGCTTCGAAGTGCGGGTGTGGCCCGCGCAGCACCACTTCTTCGGCGGCGTCAGCCTCGTTACGCCGAATGACGCCGCCGGGGATCCTCGGCGAAGCGGTGCCGCAGCGCGAGTGCCGTCGCCGACGAGGTAGTCAGCCAGCCGAGATAACCGCAATCCGGGCAGCCCGGGTTCGCCGTCACTGTTCCACCGCGGGACGGCTTCGAATAGACGGCGCCGCAGCTGAGACAGCGCACGGTGTGCAGAACTTCGAGCTTCGGGGCTTCCTGTGCGTTCGCTCCGTCTCCCACGCACCTAAAGATTCCGCTCTTTGCGGAAACTTGCGCTCGCAGGTTTGCTCAGTCCGGGCGCTCGGCCGCGCGCGTCTCTTCGACATCGTGAGTGATCTGGGCGACGAGCTCCTCCTCGCTTGCGAACGCACGTTCCTCGCGCAGACGGCGCCAGAGCTCCACGATCAGCCGTTCTCCGTAGAGATCGCCTTCGAAGTCGAGCAGGAACGCCTCGACGCGCCGCTCGCGGCCACCGTAGTGCGGGTTCGTGCCGATCGAGACCGCGGCGCGATGCCCGGCCGCCGCGCCCGCGTAGATTCCGTACGCAGGGACGAGCAGATCCGGGTCGACGCGCAGGTTGGCCGTCGGATAGCCGAGCGTCCCCCCGCGGGCATCGCCGGAGACGACGACACCTTCTACCTCGGGCGGGCGGCCGAGCAGCACCGACGCCTCCTCGACATTGCCCTCTTCGAGCAGCCCACGGATCGCCGTCGACGAGATTCCGGGCACGAGCTGGACGCGCCGGACCGGCAGCCCGAGCTCCTCGAAGGTCTGGAGGTCACCGCGACGGGCGCGCCCGAAGCGGAAGTCCGCCCCTGCGACCATGAGCTCGGTTCCGATCGGTCGCAGCAGCTCGTCCACGAAGAGCTCGGGCTCCATCTGCGCCAGCTCCGCGGTGAACTCGACCACGAGCGCCTCGCCGACACCGGCCTCCTCGAGCAACTCGAGTCGCCGCTCGAGCGTCGTCAGGAGTCGGACCTCGTTGCCGAGCACGGTCCTCGGGTGGGGCCAGAAGGTCATCACCGTCGGCGCCAGGGCAGGTCCCGTGGAAAGCGCCACCTCGAGGACCCGCCGGTGGCCCAGATGGACTCCGTCGAAGGTGCCCAGCGCAACGGCGCGCGGCCGAGGCTCCAGCTCGCCCGGACTGTGAGCGATTTTCATGGCGCCGCTCCGCGGCTCGCGTCCGCGGTGAGGCCAATCCGCGCGAGCGCCTCGTTCGGCGGCACGATCCGATTCGGGTCGGTCTCTTCGACCCTGAAGGGCCCGACCTCTGTCCGGCGCAGGTTGACGCAGTGGCCGCCGAGCGCCTCCGCGATCGCCCTCACGTACGTGCCCGAGCTGACCCGAAGGTCGAGCCGCGCGACGCCGTCTCTATACGCGATGACGTCGAGCGCGTCTACACGCGACCGGCGAATGGGCATCTCCACCTCGACCCCGCGCCGGTGCAGCCGGTAGGCGCGCTCGCCGCCGATCTTGACCGCGGACGCGGCCGGAATCGGCAGCTCGATCTCGCCGCGGAGGGCCGCGAGCCGGCGCGCAAGCTCCGCTCCATCGGGCAGCTCCAGACGCTCCACGATCTCGCCTTCGGGATCGCCGGTCGAAGTGCGCGCGCTCAAATCGACATCCGTGACATACCGCTTGTCGAGTCCCACGAAGCATGAGGCGAGCTTAGTTGCCGTACCGGACAACACGAGCAGCAGGCCGGTTGCGAACGGGTCGAGCGTACCCGCGTGGCCGGTCCGTGCACCGGTCCGGCGCCGGACGGCGGCGACGATCGCGAATGAGGACGGTCCCGCCGGCTTGTCGACCAGGATCAGGCCGCTCGGGTTACGTCCGCGTGGGGGCACTCGCGAGGAACTCGCGCTCGATGAACTCGGTGATCTCCTCGACGGACGCGTCGCTCGAGAAGCCTGCTGCTTGGCGGTGGCCGCCGCCTCCCCACTTGCGTGCGATCGCCGAGACGTCGAGCTCGTCGTTGCTCGCGCGAAGGCTGATGCGCCGGGCAGGCCCGTCCCGCGGTTCACGGATCAGGGCGGCCATGTCCGCGCCCTCGACCGCCCGCAGGTAGTCGATGATGCCTTCCGAGTAGGCCTCGGCCGCGCCGATGTCCGTGAAATCACTCCGCACCAGGTACGAGACGACCAACCTCCCGCCGTCGTAGATCTGGGCCCGCTCGAGCGCTCGAGCAAGCAGCTTCAGCTTGGCGAACTGCACTGTCTCGTAAACGCTGCGGAAGATCCGGTGGACGTCCGCGCCCGCCTCGACGAGCTCGGCGGCCAGGCGCAGCGACTTCGCCGTCGTATTCGAGTACTGAAAACGCCCGGTGTCCGTAACGAGCGCGATGTAGAGAGGCTCCGCGATCTCCGGCGTCAGCTCGACACCGAGCTCGGCGAAGACGTCGCGCAGCACCTCCCCCGTCGAGGAAGCGTTCGGAACGATCAGGTTGAGCTGCCCGAAGCGCGTGTTGTCGTGATGGTGATCGATGTCGAGCGCGAGCGGTGCGCCCTCAAGCGGCTCCGGCTCGGGCCCGATCCGGCTCTCGTTCGCACAGTCGACGGCGATCAGCACCCGCTCGCGCCAGTCGTCCGGCAGGCGACGCCGGAGCTCGGCAAGTGGCATGAACGAGTACTCGACGGGTAGCGGCGCCTCGCCGTATAGGTACATGACGCTGTCCTTGCCGAGCTGGTCGAGCGCGAGCTTCAGCGCCAGGATCGAGCCGAGTGCGTCGCCGTCGGGGTTCTCGTGAGTGACGAGCAGAAAGCGGTCGTGCGAGCGAATCGCGTTCGCGACCGCCGTTAGGTCACTCGTCTTTTGGGGCGAGTTCATCGATCAGCTGCGTCATGCGGACCCCGCGCTCGACGGTCTGATCGTATTCGAACGCGAGCTGCGGTGTCCTCTTCAAACGCAGCTCGCGGGCGAGGCGACCCTGGAGAACGCCGTGCGCTGCCTCCAGGCCGGCCAGACTTTCCCGCTGCTCGTCCTCGGAGCCGAGGACGCTGACAAAGACCCTCGCGTGCCGGAGGTCCGGCGAGGTCTCGACCCCCGTGACGGTCACGAAGCCGATCCTGGGGTCCTTGAGCTCGCCGACCGCCTCGGACAGCACCTGGCGGACAGCCTCGTTGACGCGTCGCATTCGACCGCTCATGCCTGGTATTCAACCCGGCGTGGCCCTGCACGCGCTCGCGCTCGCTGCTGTCGCGGCCTGGTGCTTCCTGACGGCGCTGGCGGGCGGGCTGGTGGGGCTCGTGCTTGGGAACATCCGCCTGCCGGCCCTTCTGCTCATCTCCTCGAGTCCGGCCGCGGGCGCCGGGGCGAACATCGGCGTCTCCGGCATCGCGGCAGCCACGGCGGCTGTCACGCAGGTGCGCGCCCGGCGAATCCACTGGCGAGTCTTCTGGTGGATGGCGCCGCCGTCGGTCGTCGGTGCGATCCTCGGCGGCCTCGTGTCGGGCGCACTGCCGGCGACCGCGCTGCTCGTCGTGATCGGCATCCTGCTGCTCGCGTTCGGAATCGACCTGCTGCGGCCCCGCCGACAGACTCGCCGACGCGAGGAGCTCGATATCCCGGCTGCTGTCGTCAGCGGCGCCGTGATCGGCTTCCTCGGCGGGGTTGTCGGCCTCATCCTCGGCTCCTTGCGCATGCCCGCCCTGCTCCGATTCGTCGGCGAGGAGCCGGTGCGGGCAGTCGGGACGAACCTGCTCGTCGGCGTCTTCGTCGGCGCCGCCGGGGTAGTGGGACACGTCCCCGGCGGGATCGACTGGACCGTCTTTGCGATCGGGGCCGCCGCCTCAGTCCCGGGCGCACTGCTCGGCGCTCGCCTGACCGGCCGCCTCGACGAGCGCCAGCTCCTGCGCGCGGTCGGCCTCGTGCTGGTGCTCGCGGGGACGATCACGCTCGTGCAGGCTGCGGTCTAGCCGGTCGTGCACAAGAGCTTGGCGCTAGGGTGCTGTGGGGTCTCAGGTGCCGTTTCTTCGTTCATTCGCCGGGCGGGAGCTCGCGGTCGATCTCGGCACCGCGAACTCGCTCGTTTTCGTCCGCGGCGAGGGAATCGTCGTGTTCGAGCCTTCCGTCGTAGCTGTCGACGACCGGACCGGCGAGGTGCAGGCAGTCGGAGCTGACGCGAGCCGGATGATCGGGCGCACGCCCGCCTCGATCCGAGCGATCCGGCCACTCCGGCACGGGGTGATCGCTGACTTTGAGACGACCGAGCAGATGCTGCGGCACTTCATCCGCAAAGGCGGCGGCGGCCGGCTGCCACTCGCGCAGGTCGTCCTCTGCGTCCCGAGCGGGATCACAAAGGTCGAGCGGGAGGCCGTCCAAGAGGCGACGTTGGCGGCAGGGGCTCGCGCCGTCTACCTGGTCGAGGAGCCGATGGCGGCGGCGATCGGCGCGGGCCTGCCGGTCGCCGAGCCGCGCGGCAGCATGATCGTCGACATCGGCGGCGGGACGACCGAGGTGGCCGTGATCTCGCTCGGTGGAATCGTCAGCTCGCAATCGATCAAGGTGGGCGGTTACGAGATGGACGAGGCAGTCGCCAAGCACGTGCAGTCGCGGTACGGGCTTCTGATCGGCGAGGAGACGGCCGAG
Source organism: Actinomycetota bacterium (assembly GCA_005884005.1). GTDB lineage: Bacteria > Actinomycetota > Thermoleophilia > Gaiellales > Gaiellaceae > 13-2-20CM-68-14. The sequence continues at coordinate 22,259 of VAWI01000036.1, read as the reverse complement.
CAGGCAAAGCTCGACGCGGGCTCCGCCTGGGAGCTCGAGGAGGAGCTCGAGTGCCTCGTCGGCGGCCGCGATCTGCAGACCGGAATGCTGCGCCGGCTCGAGCTCGGGTCGGGAGAGCTTCGGCACGCGCTCGACGCTCCTGTCCAGCGGATCGTGAGAGCCGTGAAGGACACGCTCGAAGGCACCCCGCCCGAGCTTGCCGCCGACATCAGCGACCGGGGAATCATCCTTGCGGGCGGCGGCGCACTCCTCCGCGGCATCGACACTCGAATCCGCTCCGAAACAGGTCTGCAAGTCGCTCGCGCGGAGTCCCCACTGACCTGCGTCGTGCTTGGAGCCGGCGAGTCGCTCAACGAGCTCGAGGCGCTGAAACGGGCACACCCCGGGCGCGGACGCAAGGCGCGTGGGCGCCGGTTTCAGCAGCGCCGATGATTGTCGACCCCTACCGGTCGTCGAACGAGACGACCTCCCGCTCGACTTCAGCGAGCTCGAACTCCTGGCCGGCCAGGTACCGCTCGGCGCCGTCCAGCAGCTGCTGCAGCTCGCGGTGATCGCGCGCGACGCAGGAGAGCGTCAGGCGCGAGCGCTGCCAGAGCTCGTGGTGGTCGACCTCCGCCACTGAGGCACCGAAGCGCTGCTGCAACTGCGCCTTCGCGGACTTGACGTACTTCCGCTTGCCCTTCAGCGAACCCGCCTCCGGGAAATGGAGCTCGACCGAGAGAATCCCGACGTAGCCGGCGCCCATGGCCGTATTGAACCGGGAGGATCGTCACGCTGCCATCGGTCGGCCGGACGGCGACCCATCGGCCGGGGTTAGCGGTCACGCGAGTAAATGGCGCGACCTCTTAGCCAAAGACGCGCGTTTGGACGTCTAACTAGGCATGCGGTCTCTGCTCGGCGCGCTCGGCGCGGTCGTCTTCGCTCTCGCGCCGGCCGGGGCTGCCCAGATTCGGCCGCTTGGCCACGCCAATCCGGGCGGCGGCTACGCGGGCGATGTCTTCGTGCACAAAGGCTTCGCCTACCTCTCGAGCTGGCACGGCCTCAGCTGCCCGTCACAGGGCGTCCGTGTCTACGACCTGAGCAAGCCGAGCCGCCCACGGCACGTCTCCACCTTCGCCGACGGCAACTCGGATCTGGCGGTTCGAGGCACCTGGACGGAGAAGACGATCGTCCAGCATGCGTCGACGCCGAGCTTCACAGGCGAGCTCGCCGCCGTCAGCTTCCAGAACTGCCCCGGAACGAACTCGTACCGCGGCTTCGGCCTCTATGACGTCAGCAATCCCCGGGCGCCCAGACAGCTCGCGCTCGTCCGCACCGATCCAGGCGGATCGCACGAGATCTGGCTGCAGGCAGTCGGCCGACGGACGTACGTCTATACGGCGATTCCGGTGGCCGAGTTTCCCGGCCACCCGCCGAGCCCGGGCTTCCGGATCTTCGACGTCACGGATCCGCGGCACCCTGTCGAGGTCGGCTCATGGATCGCGAGCGCAGCGATGCGCGCCGGCAAGACGGCCGTCTTCGTGCATTCCGTGCGCGTCAACCCGACCGGCACCCGCGCCTACCTCTCGTACTGGGACCTCGGCACCGTCATTCTCGACATCTCGAACCCGGCGCATCCCCGATACCTCGGACGCACGGCCGACAGCCAGGGCTTCGCGCACTCGACGGCAATCACTCCGAGCGGCAGCGTGTTGATCGAAACCCATGAGACCACGGGCGGCCGCCCGTCCTTTTGGGATATCTCGAATCCTCGCAAGCCGCGCCTGCTCAGTGTCTTCAAGCCGCCGGCCCGCCTGGTCGCGAACGCGAGGAAGCGAGGCGCGTCGGGCTTTACCCTCGGCGTCCACGACGCCAAGATCATCGGCAAGCGGGCGTACTTCTCCTGGTATGCGCTCGGGATCCTCGTCATCGACATCTCGAACCCGCGGCACCCCCGCTTCCTCGCCCAGTTCCTGCCGCCGGCGTCGCGTGATCCCGAGAACGAGTTCTGCGCCCAGAAGTCGTGCACGTACACGTGGGGCGTCTACCCCACTCGGAAGTACGTCGCCGCGGCCGACATGGTCGGCGGACTCTGGCTGTTTCGGCCTAGCTAGCCGTCGGCGCTTCCGCTGAGGCGTCGCTCGCGATGCCGTTCAGAGGGGCGGCGGCTTTGCGGGCCGCCGTCTAAACCCGGCTGGTTTCTGAGCCGGCGGTGGGAGCTGGGCCAGGTGCCTCGGACAAGTCGGTGCGCTCGACCTGCCGCGTCTCGTAGACCTCGAGGACGTCGCCTTCCTTCACGTCGTTGAAGCCCTCGAGCAGAATTCCGCACTCGAACCCCTCGGCGACCTCGCGGACGTCGTCTTTGAAGCGCTTCAGCTGCGAGATCGAGGTTTCCTGGATGACGGTACCGTCTCGGACGACCCGAACGGTCGCGCCGCGGCGGACGTTGCCCTCGGTCACGTAGGAACCGGCGATCGTACCGAGCCGCGAGACGCGGAACAGCGCCCGCACCTCGACCTCGCCGATCGTCTCCTCGGTCGTGACCGGGCGGAGCATGCCGACGAGCGCCTGCTCGATGTCGTCGGTGAGCTGGTAGATGACGCGGTAGGTGCGGATCTCGACGCCCTCGCGCTCGGCGAGCTGACGGGCCTCGGCGGACGGCCGCACGTTGAAGCCGACCACCATCGCGTTCGACGCGACCGCGAGGTTCACATCGTTCTCGGTGATCCCGCCGACGCCCTGGTGGATTACGTGCACGCCCACCTCGGGGTGCTGGATCTTCTGGAGCTCGCTGATCGCGGCCTCGACGGAGCCGACGACATCGCCCTTGAGGACGAGATTCAGATCCTGGGCGCCACCCTCCTGCATCTGCGCGAACAGGCGCTCCAACGAGACGGCGCCGCCGGCCTGGCCGGCGAGCTGCTCGCGCCGGAGGCGCTCACCACGCACCTGCGCGAACTGGCGCGCGGCGCGCTCGTTCTCGACCACACGGGAATACTCGCCGGCGGGCGGCGGATGGTCGAAACCGAGGATCTCGACAGGCGTGCCTGGCCCGGCGCCGTCGACCTTCTCGCCACGGTAGTTGTAGAGCGCGCGGACACGGCCCCAGGCGTCCCCCGCGACGATCGAGTCGCCGACCCGCAGGGTGCCGCGCTGGACGAGCATCGTCGCGACTGGGCCGCGGCCGACATCGAGCCGGGACTCGATGATCGGGCCGGAAGCCTCGGCGCTCGGATTCGCGGTCAGCTCGAGCTCGGCGTCTGCGACGAGCAGGACCTTCTCGAGCAGCTCGTCGAGGTTCTGCTTCGCCTTCGCGGAAACGTCCGCGAACTGGACTTCCCCGCCCCAGTCCTCCGGCTGCAGGCCTTCACCCGCGAGGTCGCCGCGGACCCGGTTCGGGTCGGCGTCGGGCAGGTCGATCTTGTTGACGGCGACGACGATCGGTACCTCGGCCGCGCGCGCGTGCGAGATCGACTCGCGCGTCTGCGGCATGACGCCGTCGTCGGCTGCAACGACGAGCACCGCGATATCGGTCACCTTCGCCCCACGGGCGCGCATGGCCGTGAACGCCTCGTGGCCGGGCGTGTCGAGGAAGGTGATCTTGCGGCCATTGTGCTCGACCTGGTAGGCGCCGATGTGCTGCGTGATCCCGCCGGCCTCGGTCTCGACAACCGCCGTCTCGCGGATTGCATCGAGCAGCGTTGTCTTGCCGTGGTCGACGTGGCCCATGATCGTCACGACCGGAGGCCGGTCGGCGAGGTCCTCGGCCGCATCCTCGTACTCCTCGGGCTCGAGCTCCTCCTCGGCCGCGTGCTTGATCTGCAGCTCTCGGTCGGGGATCAGCTCGGCGGCAATCAACTCGACCTCTTCGTCGCTGAGGGACTGGGTGATGGTGACCATCTTTCCCAGGCCCATCATCACCTTGATGATGTCCGGAACGGTCTTGCCCATCGCGGCCGACAGATCCTTGACCGTGACGCCCGAAGGGACGCTGACCGGTCCGGTCGGCGGTGCGACCGGCTGCTTCGGCGGCCGGGCTTCCTGGCGCTCGCGCGCCTGGCGCGGGCTTTCGCGCGGCCTCGCGGCCGCGTTGTCGATCACCACGCGGCGCTTGCGGCGGCCGGTGACGGCGCCCTGACGGGGCCGAATCGGGCGGTTTGGTCTGTTCGGACCGTTAGCCATCGGCGTCAGTGTAGAGCCGTGCAAGCGCCGGATCGACCCGCACGGTCTGTCGAAGGACTCGGTTGAACGCGGCTCGCGCCCTCGCGCGCTCGAAGCAGGCCAGCCGGCGGCATGTGTAGACGCCGCGGCCAGGCGCTCCTGCGGCAGGGGTCAGGGACGCCTCGTGCGCGACGAAGCGTATGAGCTCGGCCTGCGGCGCTTTCCGCCCGCAGCCGGCGCACGTCCGCCGCGACTTCGCTTGCGAAGTCGCTGAAGAGGCCGCCCGATTCACTCGGGTGGCCACTGACCCCGATCGGTCGGTACCCACTCCGAACGGAGCAAGCGACGGTGCCGCCATTACGGTGTACTCACGCAGCGCTGGAACCGTCCTCCGGCTCCGCGACGCTCGCAGATGCCTGGTCATCGCCGTCGTGCGAAGCCGACTCGACCGGAATGCCGGCCGGAACCTCCTCCGGCGGCGCGACCTGCGGGTGCGAAACGTCGAGGTCGACCTCTCCTTCGGCGTCGGCGACCGCCGTCGCCGGGGGACCCTGTGTGGCAGCAACGTCCGCGGGCGCCTCGGACTCGAGCGGCTCGTCGCCAGGCTCAGGCACGGCCGGGCCGACAGCTTCGGCGTCCGGCGGCAATTCATCGGCCAGCGCCTCGAGCTCCGGCTCTGGCTCGGTGACCACGGGCTCGACATCCGGCGATTCGATCTCGCGCTGAGCGAGCTCCTGGTGAGCGGGAACGCCGCAGTAGCGCGAACCGGGCAGCGCCGCGTTTGGGCAGCGCTTGCCGTTCGAGAGAATCGCGGCGCAGCGGCCGGTGAACTCCTCGTCCTCTCCCCCGCCCCCGAAGGCAGCCTCGGCCTCGGCCTGGGCGAACTCGCTGTCGGACTGGATGTCGATCTTCCAGCCGGTCAGGCGGGCGGCGAGGCGGGCATTCATGCCCTCCTTGCCGATCGCGAGCGCGAGCTGGTCGTCGGGAGTGACGACCGTCGCCTCCTTACCGTCGTCGTCGAGGTAGACCTCGCGAACTCGCGCCGGCGAGAGCGCCTTGGCGACGAAGCGCGCGGGCTCGGGATTCCAGGGGATGATGTCGATCTTCTCGCCGCGGAGCTCGGAGACGACCATGCGAACACGCGAGCCGCGCGGGCCGACGCAGGCGCCGACCGGATCGACGCCCTGGGCGTGCGACTCGACGGCGATCTTCGAGCGGTAGCCGGGCTCACGCGCGACGCCGCGAATCTCGACCAGGCCATCGGCGATCTCGGGCACCTCGAGCTCGAACAGCGTCTTGATCAGCTCGGGATCGCGCCGGGAGACGATCACCTGCGGGCCCTTGGTACCGGAGCGAACCTCGGTGATGACGGCCTTGATGCGCGAGCCCTGCTCGTAGCGCTCGCCATCGACCTGCTCGGAGCGAGGCAGGAGCGCCTCGACCTTGCCGAGGTCGACGAGCACGTTGTTGCGGTCGCCCGCCTGCTGGACAATCCCGGTGACGACCTCGGAGACGCGGTCGATGTACTCCTCGTACATCATCTGGCGCTCGGCCTCGCGGATCCGCTGGGTGATGACCTGCTTGGCGGTCTGCGCCGCGATGCGGCCGAAGTTCTCCGGCGTCACATCCGCCCGCTTCACCTGCTCCTCGGGGACGTCGGACCAGTCGATCTCGAGGTCCTCGTCCTGGACGAGCACGTGCGAGCGCTCGCCGGTCTCCTCCTCGGCCTGCTCGAGCTCGGTCAGCACGCGCTCGCGCGCCTCCTCGAGCAGCCGCTCCTCGATGTCGGGAGGCAGCTCGATCGAGAAAACGCGGAAGTCACCCTCTTCGCGGTCGAGCTCGACCACGGCATGGCGCGACGCGCCCGGCGTCTTCTTGTAGGCGGCAAGCAGCGCGTCCTCCAGCGCCTCGATCAGCGTGTCGGACTCGATTCCCTTGTCTCGTTCGAGCTCCTGGACGAACTCGATGATCTCTCTGCTCATTTGTTTCCCTCGTCGATCAGGTTGCCCCGCACGATCTGCTCGTACGGGATGTCCACTGGCTGCGGCTCGGTGGCGAGGTGGACAGCCTGCTCGTCCGCCCCGATCAGCTCGCCCTTGAAGCGCTTCCGGCCTGCGATCTCGGCGGCCGTGCGGAGCGCGACCCGGCGGCCGACGAAGCGCTCGAAATGCGCGGGCTTGCGCAGCGGGCGCTCGAGGCCCGGCGAAGAGACGTCGATCGTGTACTCGCGCCGGTAGTCGTCGAGCTCGCGGGTGACGCGCTCGCAGAGGGCGTGGTCGACGCCCTCGGGATGGTCGATGTAGATGCAGAAGCGCTCGGGGCCGAGCAGTTCGACGGCGAGCACTTCCGTGCCCGGCACCCGCTCTTCGATTCGCCCGGTCAGCTCGTGCTCGAGCTGACGCTCCTTGGTGTGTACACCTTCCATCTGTCCTCCTACGTCATAAAAAATGGGCGCCGCGCGCCCATTTCGCCAAGCCGGTGAAATGTGGTGCTGGCAGGATAGCAAGGCCCGTGTCCGCAATCCCCGCCGAAACCCGCGAGGGAACGATCGCGTTGTCCGACGGGCGCAGGCAGGGCGAGCTCGACGTGCTGGCGCCCCACGCGCTCGGGCGCCGCGTCGCCGAGCGACTGCCCAACGCCACTTTCGAGCTCGTCGGCGGCAAGGGACACATGCTCTACGACGCCTGGGCGGAAGCGTTCGCCTGGGCGACCCGGTGATCGCCGACCGTCTGTTCGGCCGCCTACCGCGACCGTGGCGGCGCGTCCTCGACTGGGTGCTGACGATCGCGGTTGCTGTCGCTCTCGTTCTGGTTTTCGAGGCCGAGGTGGCCAAGCCGTACCGCGTCCCATCCTCGTCGATGGAACCGACCCTGCACTGCGCGAAGCCGGCCAGCGGCTGCCGCGCCCGCTACTCCGACCGAGTGATCGCGCTGCGGATCGTCTACCGCTTCCGAGATCCCCACCGCGGCGAGATCGCGGTCTTCCACGCGCCCGCCGCAGCAGCCGATTGCGGGGAAAGCGGCTCGCTGATCTTCATCAAGCGGGTGATCGGGTTGCCGGGCGAGGCCGTGTCGGAGCGCAACGGCTTCGTGTTCGTCAACGGCAAGCGGCTCGCGGAGCCGTACGTGCCTGCGTCGGAGCGCGACCAGCACACGGACAGGTGGCCGAAGCTCGAGCCGGGGCAGTACTTGATGATGGGCGACAACCGCGTGGCGTCCTGCGACTCGCGCGACTGGGGCCCGGTCGCCCGCTCGAGCTTCATTGGGCCTGCCTCGATCACGTACTGGCCACCGAATCGAATCACGATTCGGTAGGGCGTTTCGCCCCGCATGGTGCGGGGCGCACCGCCTCAGACACTTGCCGTCTGCGTCTTCTCCTCCTTGAGCCGGCGGATCAGATCAGCCACATCGGCCGTCTCCTCCTCCAGGTCGCGCTGGTACTCCTCCAGGCGGCGGAGCAACGTCTCCGCGTCGGGGAAGCGGCGGCCACGGCCGCAGCCGCCGTGCCGGTGATGTCTCCTTCCGTGCATCGGTTCACCTCCTCTCGTCCTGGTCGTAGCGATCGAGAAAGTTCTGGACGTCGGCCTGGGCCTGCCGCAGCGCCTCGGCCCAACGGTCGAGCAGGCGCCGGCCTTCGGCCGTCAGCTCGTAGGTGCGCTTCGCCGGGCCGGGGAGGTCAGCGCTCCACTCAGAGCTGACGAGGCCCTCCGCCTCGAGCGCACGCAAGAGCCGATAGAGATTGCCGACGTCGACGCGACCCTCCCCCGCCACCTCGGGGAGCCGCTCGATCAGCTCGTAGCCGTGCAGCGGCCGCTCACGAAGGAGCAGCAGAAGCGAGGGCTCGACGAAGCGCTCGACGCGCGCTCGGACGTGCCAGTGACCCGGCCTGGTCTGACGCCGGCTGCGAACCCCGCGCGGGTGGCGATGTCTCATCGCCGTGATTATAGGTCAAACACATATGTCTAAGACAGAAACAGCGTCACCGGGCCGTCATTGATGAGCTCGACCTGCATTCGCGCGCCGAACAGCCCCGTTTCGACGCCAAGGCCGAGCGTCCGCAGCGAAGCGCAGAACGCCTCGTAGAGCGGCTCGGCCTGCTCCGGCGGCGCCGCTCCGGCGAAGCTGGGCCGATTGCCCTTCGACGTCTCGGCGATCAGGGTGAACTGGCTGACGACCAGCGCGTCGCCGCCGACGTCGACCAGGCTGAGATCGAACTTGCCGGCCTCGTTCTCGAAGATGCGCAGACGGGCAATCTTCTGGGCGAGGCGTTCCGCATCGATGCTTCCGTCATCGGCCGCCACGCCCAAGAGCACGCAGAGGCCCCGGCCGATGGCGCCGACCGTATTGCCAGCAACAACGACGCGAGCCCGGGAGACGCGCTGGACGACAGCGCGCATGGCCGGCTAAGCGACGTCGCGGATTCGTGACGAGTAGTGCTTGCTGGCGGGTCGCAGCGAGCTCGCGAGCTTGTAGTGCCCCTGGGCCTCGGTCTGGCGCCCCTGCTTCTCGAGGCAGCGCCCGAGCGCGTAGTGGCCGTAGTCGTCGGCGGGCGCGAGCTCGAGCAGCTTCCGGAACTCGCTCTCTGCCTCCACGTAACGGTGGATGCGGAAGTAGGCGATCCCGAGCGCCTCGCGGATCGAGGCCTTCTCAGGCTCGCGGCGCTTCGCCTTCTCGAGCGAGACGGTGGCCTGGGCGGCCATGCCCTCCCGAAGGTGAGCCCGGCCCTGCTGAAAGAGGTTGTAGGTCTCGCTCATTCGCTCCTGCTCAGTTACGGAAGTTCTCCTGCATCAAGTCAAGCGCATCCGTCAAATCTCGGGTTGGCCCAATTTTCGAAACGTACAAAACCGCTCATCCCGTCAGCCCGAGCGACCGGAGGGAGACGAGCCCGGCCACACGCTCGGTGCGCGTCAGCGCCGCCCTCAGGTCGCGGCGCAGCGACCGCAGCTCACGCCGCGCCGCGTGGGCTTTCCCGCGGGCGTGGGCGGTGGGTCCAAACCTCGCTTCCGCAGCGGCCGATACGAACGCGGATGCCGAGACGCCCAGCTCCGCCTCGATCACCTGGGCAAGCTCGCGCAAGGTCGCACTCGGCGGCACCTTCGCACCCTGGTCGGCAGCGAAGTCCGACAGGTCGCGCACGCATGCGCGCGCAAGCTTGCGCGGATCGCGCGTGAGATACCGGCGCTTGCGAACGGCGATCTTCGCTGCCGCGACGACCGCCAGGAGCGCTGCGAAAACGAGTACGAGGAGCCGCAGCAGTGCGCCGATCCGCGCCCCGGTCGGGCCAGGCTTCGCGTGGTCCTTCAACCGGAGCGGAGTCGTCGCCGCATTCCCGTGAGCGCCCCTCAGCCTGCGCAGGTCGAACGCGCCGGGCTTCCTCAAGTGCTGTGCGACCGCGAGCAGCCCGCCCGTGAGATTGAAGTGCGGTGACGACGCCGTGTACGTCCCGTTCAGCGATCCCCGGCCGGGCGTCGGGTCGAACGGCAGCCAGCCGTATCGGGGGAACCAGGCCTCGACCCACGTGTGCGCGTCGTGATCGGTGACAGTCCATTCGTGCTTGCCGCGGTCGTACTCGCCGCTCGTGAAGCCTGCGGCGACGCGGGCGGGAATCCCGAGATACCGGAGCATCAACGCCATCGCGCCGGCGAAATGCTGGCAGTAGCCGCGGTGAGTGCGCATGACGAAGGCGACCAGCGGCGGCAGCTTCGAGCTTTGAGGCGGCGTCTGGTCGTATCGGAAAGCTCCTGAGCGGAACCAGGCCTCGAGCTCGAGCGCTGCGGCATACGGGTTCGAAGGGTCGCCGACGATGCGCCTCGCCGTCTCATAGAAGCCGTCGTAGGGGCGCGCCTGCGTGGAAGTCATGAAGATCCGCGCCACCCGCCGCTCGCGATCCGGGCCGCCGAACGGCGGCACGGTCGCCCGCCCCCCCACGCCGAGGTCGGTCTTCCTGACCTGCTCGGGGTAGCGCGCCGGCAGCGCGGCGAGCTCCCGCGGCGTCGGCTGGGCCTGGTAGCTCCAGACGCTGTAGTGGTCCCCTCGGGCGAGCTGCTGATCTTGCAGGTAGCCCACACCGCCCACGCTGTACGCGACCGCGTATGAGCCCGCGCCGAAGGCGACCGGGACGCTGGCTCCGATCAGATGGGTGTCGCGTAGCGCCTTGACGGTTACGTCTTGCCGGATCCAGCGCCTCGAGTCGCGTGCGGCCGCCGGGAGCTCGGGATCGTCGATCAACTCGTCACGGCCGTTGATCCGTGTCGGTGGAACCGGGAGAGATTTGGTCTCGTACCAGTTGCCTCTGTCGAACCTGTCCAGCGTCGTCGCGCGCCAGTACGTCGGCCTGCTCGGCGCCCGGATGGCCAGGACGCTCGTCACCTTCTTCGGAAAGTGGAGGCCGCTGAAATTCGAGTTCCACACGTACTCGACGCCGACTGGTTTCGGCGACTTGGTGTAGAAGTCCCAGCCCTGCCAATGAAGAACCTGGCCGCTCGCGACCGCCGAGGAGGTGGACGCCGCGAAGGCCGCCAGGACGACCGCGCCGCCTGCGACGCCGGCGAGGGCGAGCCGCCGCAGCTGCACCGGCCCGCCTAGTCCGACGACGAGCGAAAGGACGACCGCGAGCAGGGCGACTCCTCTCGACAGATCGTCCGGGCCGGTGAGCAGCGTCGCCGGCCAGCCGGCAGCGACGACGACGGCCACCGCGGCGAGCACCGGCTTGCGCGCGGCAACGGCCAGGCTGAGCGCGGCGCAGGAGGCGAAGAGAGCGACGAGGATCACGCCCTCCATCCGAGGGTGCGAGGCCGCCGCGAATGGCAGTCGGACGTCGTAGAACTCCAGAAAGCCGCCTCCGAAGCGCCCAACCAGCCTGATCGGGTGGACGATCCAGACGCCGAGCGCGGTATGTAACGCCAGCACCGACGCGGGGACCAGCGCGATCGCCCGCCAGCGCGGCCGAGGCAGCATCGCAGGCACGACGGCCAGGGCGACCACCCAGAGCGCTGTCGAGGCACCGGCATGCGGCTGGGCGAGGCGCAGCCAGCTCCACGCCAGCAGCGCGGCCGGGCCCGCGCAGAGAGCGGCGGTCCTAACCACCTGCGGCCTTTCGCATCGCCTCTCCGCCGAGGCATCGCTTGCGATGCCGGTTGAGAGGTCGCGCGATTCACTCGCGCGACCGCTGAACCTGGTCACGCGACGCCTCCCCGGACCGAATCACCGACGCCTCTCGTGCCGAGCCTTGTTACGAGGTCGTCTCCCCGGCGGATGACGGCGACGGGGACTCCGCCCGCCTGTAGGCGAAGGAGCGCCGGCTGGGGCGCGGAGTGCGCGCCGTTCGCGCCGAAGCTCGCCGGATCGACGTAAACGAGAGCGGCTCGGCGCTGGCCGAGCGTCCGCTGCAGCAGCCGCTCGACGAGCATTGCGGAAAGGGAGGCCGTCACGACCGTCAGCTCGAGCGCACGGGTGCCAGCGCTCCCTTCGTCTCCCAGCAGCGCGGCCGCAGGCGCATGGCCGTCGGCCTCGGCCGCGGCGAGCAGGTCATAGGCCTGCTGCCAGTCGGTCTCGTAGGAATGAACACGCTGGACGGTCCGATGGGCCCCATTGACGAGCAGGACCGCGCGCCGTCCGCGCCGGGCCTGTGCGAGCAGGAGCGAACCGGCGACTCGAACCTGGACGTCGAAGCTCTCGCCTACCACCGCGCTTGCTTCTGCGTCGAGCAAAACTGCGACCTCGTCGCGCGGAGCGTCCTCGAGTTCCTTCACCATCAGCTCCCCGCGCTTCGCCGTCGAGCGCCAGTGCACCTTGCGCAGAGACTCCCCCTGCTCGTACTCGCGCACGCTGTGCAGGTCGAAGCCGCTCGGGCGGCGGAGCAGGAGCCGCCGCCCGTCGTGGGCGTAGATTCCTCCCTCGGAGAAGAGCCGGTCGAGCTCGACCAGCCTCGGATAGACGAGCAGCGTCCAAGGAGCTGCAAGCGGGATCTCGGCCCGCTGCAGGCCGAAGGCGTCTTCGAGCACGGCGCGAGCGTCGAGGAAGACGTAGCGCCCGCGACGCACACCCGAAAGCGTGTAGCGGCCACGTCTGGAATCGAGCGGCGTCCGTCGCTCGCCCAGACCGGAGACACTCTCGACGAGCACAAGCGAGGCCGGAGGCACACGCGCGTCGCGCTCGAGCCGCAACTCGACGTCGACGTCGTCGCCCTCGATTCGCTCCTCGGCGCCGAGCTCGCGGTGGAGGCGCATCGGCCCTTGCGCGAGCCGGACCCACAGCCAGGCGGCCACCGTCGCGAACAGGAGCCCGAGTGCGACCGGGTACAGCGGCTTCGAGCCGAACGCGCGCGCGGCGACGTAGGTCAGGAGACCGAGGCCGAGCAGCGCGCGGCCCCGGAGTGTCATACCGGGACCGGGGTGTGTTCGAGCGCGTCGCGAACGAGCTCGCCGGGCGTCAGGCCTGCGGATCGCGCCTCAGGCGCCAGCATCAGCCGGTGCGCGAGCACGGGCTCCGCGATCGCCTTCACGTCGTCGGGCTCGACGAACTCGCGTCCGGCTGCGAGTGCCCGCGCCTTTGCGACGCGAAGGAGCGCGATCCCGGCCCGCGGACTCGCCCCAACGTAGAGGCGCTCGTCCTGGCGCGTCTGCCGCAGCAGCGCCACCACGTACCGGTTGAGGCTTTCCTCGACGAAGATCCCTCGGGCCTGCTCCATCAGCTCGAGAACCTCGCCGCCTGTCGCGACGGGCTCGAGCGTCTCCAGGGGCGGGTCCACCGTCTGTTCGGTCAGCATGCGCGCCTCGCCGGCGAGCGGCGGATAGCCGATCGCGAGTCTCATCGTGAAGCGGTCGAGCTGGGCCTCGGGCAGCGGATAGGTCCCCTCGTATTCGACCGGATTCTGGGTCGCGATCACCATGAACGGCCGGGCGAGCTCGTACGAGTGGCCGTCGACCGTCACCTGGTCCTCCTGCATGCACTCGAGCAGCGCCGCCTGCGTCTTCGGCGAAGCTCTGTTGATCTCGTCGACGAGCAGCAGGTTCGTGAAGACGGGGCCGGGACGGAACTCGAACTCGTTCGACCGCTGGTTGAAGACGTTGACGCCGGTCACGTCCGAAGGCAGCAGGTCCGGGGTGAACTGCAGGCGCGAGAAAGAGCAGTCGATCGAGCGCGCGAGCGCCTTCGCGAGTGTCGTCTTCCCCACGCCCGGAAGGTCCTCGATGATCAGGTGGCCCTCGGCCAGCAGGCAGAGAACGGTCAGCTGCAAGGTGTCGTCAGGGGCGTGGACGACCCCGCCGAGGTTCGCGACGATACGACGGATCGACTCGTCGGAGCCGATCCGGGTCGCGGCGCTCCGGAGCGGATCGTCCATTACGTCTTCGCCACCAGCTTCACGATCTCGTCGAGGATCTCACTTGCGATTCGCTCCTTCGGTGCTTTGCGGATTCGCCGCTCTCCTGCCGCCGAGACCAGCACGACCTCGTTCTCGGTCGCGTCGAAACCGATGTCCTCTCTTGAGACGTCGTTGAAGACGATCAGGTCGGAGCGTTTCGCCTCCAGCTTTTCTCGCGCGCGCGCCAGCCCTGTCTCGCCGCGGTCGGCGGCAAAGCCGACCAACACCTGGCCATCGCGGCGCCGCTGGCCGAGCTGAGCGAGCACGTCGGTCGTCGGCTCGAGTGTCACCGTCCACGGCTCTCGGCTCTTCGGCCGCTTTTCGGCGCTCTGCTTTGCCGCCCGGTAGTCGGCGATCGCCGCGGCCATTAGGACCACGTCGGCGTCGGCGCGGGCGAGCACCTCCCGCTCGAGCTCCGCAGCCGTCGCCGCCGGCACGAGCTCGACCTTGCCCGGCGCGGGCACGGCGAGATTTGCCGCAACCAACGTGACGTCGGCCCCTCGCAGCCGCGCTTCTTCGGCGAGCGCGACCCCCATCCGCCCCGACGAGCGGTTGCCGACGAACCGCACGGCGTCGAGGGGCTCGCGCGTACCGCCGGCGCTGACCAGAACCCGCTTGCCCGCGAGCTGGTGGCGCCGCGTGAGCACGGCCTCGACGCGGGCGAAGATCTCCTCCGGCTCGCTCATCCGACCGATGCCCCACTCGCCTTCGGCGAGCTCGCCCTCGTCTGGACCCACGAAAACGAGGCCGCGTTCACGCAGCTCGGCGACATTCGCGCGCGTCGCGGCGTGAGCCCACATGTGCGGGTTCATCGCCGGTGCCGCGAGCACTGGGCCGCCAAAGGCGAGGGCGGTCTGGGTGAGCACGTTGTCGGCGAGTCCGTGCGCCAGCTTCGCGAGCGTGTTCGCCGAGAGCGGCGCGATCACGAGCGCATCGGCCGCAACGAGGTGCGGGTAGAGCTCATGCGCCGCCTCCCGTCGAGCGAGCGCCTCGAACGTCTTCGCAGTCACGAATGTCTCGGCCTCGTCGGTGAGGATCGGCGTCACCTCATGCCCGGCCTTGACGAGCAACCGCGCCAGCTCGGCCGCTTTGTAGGCCGCGATGCCGCCGGTTACGCCGAGCAGGACTCGTGCCATGACAACCATTCTGCCCTCCCGCCGCCAGAAGAAAGGGATTCTCCACCCGGTTTCCGACCGGGCCGGGCTCCCTCAGGACGTAGCCGGGCGGCAGCAACGGGCCGGGACGAGGCGATCACGAGGTTCGACCCGCACGGCCCATGTAACAGTCTGTTACGCAGAACGACTTGCCTCGAACGGACCATCTGTCCACGAATCGCCGCGTGTTCAAGCCGAAAGCCGCTTGTAACAGACTGTTACAAGGCCTCGGGCCCGGCGAGGCTTGGCCCGGCCCGGAAACCGCCGGCGGGTGGTCGGCGTATTGCAGGCGTCAATTCCCCGACGGGCAAAGGAGATCAATGTCTAGACGATTTCTCGTACCACTCGCAGGGGTCGCTGCGGCGCTTGCCGTTGCCGGCACGGCGTTCAGTCAGGCGCGGTCGGTGCCGAAGCTGGTGGGAACGGTCGGTCCGGGCTACACGATCAAGCTGACGAAGGCCGGAGTCAAGGTCAGATCACTAAAGGCCGGCACGTACAAGTTCGTCATCTCGGACAAGTCTTCGTTCCACAACTTCACGCTCGAGCAAGAAACCGGCGCGAAGTTCGAGAAGCACCTGACCGGGACGAGCTTCACCGGCCCGAAAACGGTGACGCTCACCCTCAAGCGCGGCAAGTGGAAGTACTACTGCTCCGTGCACGAGCCGACGATGTTCGGCTTCTTCACCGTCAAGTAGGGAAGTCGAGGGAACGCGGGGGAGCCTCGGCTCCCTCCGTTCCTACTTCTTGTACTCGTACTTGATCTTGCCCTCGGCTGTCTCTTCGAGCGCCATCGTCAGGTAGTTCTTCGAGCGCGACTCGATGAGCGGGGGCAGGAACTGATCGAAAGTGCCTTCGCCGAGCTGGTGATGGTAGTTGTTGATCTGCCGGGCGCGCTTCGCGGCGACGATCACGAGGGCGTAGCGCGAGTCAACGTTGTCCAGCAGTTCATCGATGCGTGGATGAATCATGGCCCGGAGATGCTACCTGCAGCTGCGATTTCCCTTCTGACGATCCCCTCCAGCTCGTCGATGGCGCGGTCGAGATCGTCATTGACGATCGTGTACGAGAACTCGCCGGCCAGCTTGCTTTGCTCGAGCGCCTGGGCCAGCCGCTCCTCGATCTCGCCCTCGCTTTCGGTGCCGCGCGCGCGCAGCCGCCGCTCGAGCTCCTCGCGGTTCGGCGCCGTGATGAAGATCGTCACGCTCCCAGGAATCCGGTCGCGCACGGCCAGCGCACCGCCGGTTTCGAGCTCGAGCAGGACCGGCCGGCCGCTGCCCGTGATGCGCTCGATCTCCGACCACAGAGTCCCGGCCCGCTTGTGCTCGCCCCAGGGCCACTCGACCCACTCCAGGAACTCGTCCGCAGCCAGCCGGCGGTCGAACTCCTCGCGGCTGATGAAGTGATACTCGCGGCCGTCTTCCTCCCCCGGCCGGCGGTCACGGGTCGTCGCGGAAACGGCCAGCGCCAGCTCCGGGACACGTTCGAGCAGCATCTTCGCAAGGGTGCTCTTCCCCTCCCCGGACGTCCCGGTGATGACGAAAACCGGCGGGCGCTTACCTGTTGAAGAGCCCGATGAGCTCGGCGCGCTGGCGCTCAGACAGCCCTCCAACGGTCTTCGACTGGCTGATCCGGCACTGGTTTAGGAACCGGGCGGCCTTGACGCGGCCGAATTTCGGCACGGCCATGAGGATGTCGAAGACCTTCGCCGTCGAAACGTACTCCGGCGGATTCCGGAGAACATCGTGGATGTTGGCGGAGCCGGTTTTGAGGTCCTTTTTCAGCTGCGCCCGGCGGACGCGAATGTCGTTCGCCCGCTTGAGCGCTTCCATGCGCTGATCCAGCGAGCGGAGGGGTGCCTGGGCCTGAGTCTTGAGCGCTGGCACGAACGCCGCATACTAACAAGTGGGGCGGGGCCGTCAACCAGGAAGAAAGGTGCCCATTTGCAGCATGTTTACTGGACAGACAGCGCCGCAGCGGCGGCAGCGGTCTCAGAGGCTGCGGTCGTTTTCGCGTGCGCGAGGCCGATTACGTTGTCGGCCTCGCCAACAGCGAGCGCCGCCATCTCACTTGCAAGTTCGGCTCGGATCCGGCCCGGAGCATCGGGGTCTGAGAAGAGGATCGTGCCGAGTGCGACGCTCGCGGCCCCGGCCGCGACGATCTCGATCGCATCTCGGCCCGAGGCGATGCCGCCCATCCCGACGATCGGGAGACCGGTCGCCGCATAGCAGGCGTAGACCGCCGCGAGCGCGATCGGCTTGAGCGCGGCCCCGGAGAGGCCTCCCGCGCCGCGGGACAGGCGTGGCTTCAGCGTGTGGTTGTCCAGGGCGAGGCCGAGGATCGTGTTGACGAGCGAAAGCCCGTCCGTGCCCGCCCGCTGCGCCGCCAGGGCGACCTCCGCGATGTCCGCGGTCGCCGGGGAGAGCTTTGTGTAGAGCGGCTTTCGGGTCGCAGCCCGCGCCGCGGCGACGATCTCCCCCACGCTGCCCGGGACGTCATCGACGTTGGGGCAAGAGACGTTGAGCTCGATCGCCTCGACCTCGGGGCGGTCATCGAGCCGGTCGCAGAGGTCGGCGTAGTCCGCAACCGTGAAGCCGCCGACCGAGACCCAGACCGGTACGCCGAGCTCGCCCAGCCGGGGCAGCGTCTGCGAGAGGAAGCGGTCGATGCCGGGATTCGCCAGTCCGATCGAGTTCAACATTCCCTGCTCGACCTCGGCGATTCGCGGGGGCGCGTTCCCTTCCCGCGGCAACGGCGTCACGGTCTTGGTCACGAAGGCATCGAGCGACCGCGCCACCGCGGGTGCCGTCAGCGCGTCGAGGCAGCCGGAGGCGTTCAGAATCATCACGCGGCAACAGCCTCTGCGGCGAGCACGGGCCCCTCGACACAGAGCCGCTTCAGCTCGCCGTCGACCTCGACCGCACAGCCGTAGCAGGCGCCGTAGCCGCAGGCCATCGCTGCCTCCCAGGCCAGCTGGGCGGCCGGCTCGAGCTGGGCGACCGCGGCGAGCATCGGTTCGGGCCCGCAGGCGAGCACGTCATGGCCGGGCGGCATCGCCTCGGTGACGTAGGTGGGCTCGAGCACGACCTCCGCGTTGGGAACGAGCCGCGCCGCCTCGGCGTGCCGTGCTGTGCGGAAGCCGAGGATCGCGGGCGGACTGCCGAGCGCCTCCGAAAGGTACGGGAGCGGCGCGGTTCCGATCCCGCCGCCGACGAGGAGTGGCCGCTCGACATCGAGGCGGAAGCCGTTGCCGAGCGGGCCGAGGATTGCGAGCTCATCACCGGGTTGCAATGCGCAGAGCGCCCGTGTGCCGGGGCCGATCGGGTCGATCAGGAACTCGAGCTCGCCCGGTGGCGCGAGGCAGAGGCTCATCGGGCGCGGGAGCGGCCGGCCCGGCGCCTCGAGCATGAAGAACTGGCCCGGGATTCCCGGCTCGATGCCGCCGCGTGCGACCCGCAGCAGCGTGTAGGGCCCGATCTGCTCGCCGCCGGTGACCCTAGCTCGCTCGGGCCTCATTGATTCGCTCCTGGAGGGAGACAGAGATCTCCGGTTGCGCGTGGGCGATCGCCTCGACCGCCGCGGCGGCGCCCGAGATCGTCGTGATGCACGGGACGCGGGCGACGAGCGCGGCCTCGCGAATCAGATAACCGTCTGTTCGGGCGCCCGAGCCCTGCGGCGTGTTGACGACGAGGTCGCAGCGGCCGCGGCGAACGAGGTCGACCACCGTCGGCCCCTCTCCGGGCTCTGTCACTTTGCGGACGGACTCGACCGCGAGGCCGGCAGCGGCCAGCACGTGCGCCGTTCCCGCGGTCGCGACTAGGTCGAAGCCGAGCCCAACGAGCGCGTGGGCAACGGGAACGATCGCCTTCTTGTGCGTGTCGCAGACGGAGATGAACGCGGTCCCGCCCGTCGGCAAGGCGCGGCCGGCGGCACGCTCGGCCTTCGCGAAGGCGGTCGGGAAGTCGGCGGCCGTTGCCATCACCTCACCGGTCGCCCGCATCTCCGGCCCGAGCACCGGATCGGCGCCGGGGAAGCGCGCGAACGGAAGCACAGCGGCCTTGACGCTCACCTGTGCGGGCGTCGGGTCGGCGGGAAGGTCGAGCTCGCCGAGATCTGAGCCCGCGGCGAGACGGCAGGCGGCGGCAACGAGATTGATTCCGCTCGCCTTGCTGGCAAACGGCACCGTCCGCGAGGCGCGGGGATTGACCTCGAGCACATAGAGCTCGCCGTCGGCGATCGCGAGCTGGACGTTCAAGAGGCCGACGACGCCGAGCGCAGCGCCGAGTTCCCGCACAACCTCTTCCACGTACGTACGCTCGAGCGGGCCCAGCGCCGGCGCCGGCAGCACGCAGGCCGAGTCGCCGGAGTGGATACCGGCCTCCTCGACGTGCTGCATGACGGCCGCGACATATGTGTCCTCGCCGTCGCAGAGGGCGTCGACGTCGAGCTCGAGCGCCTGCTCGAGGAATCGGTCCAGCAAGACCCGTCCGGCTGTGCCCTCCATCGCGGCCCGGACCTCATCAGGCTTGTAACAGACGCGCATCGCCCGGCCTCCGAGCACGTACGAGGGACGGACCAGCACCGGATAGCCGATCCGCTCGGCCGCCGCGACGGCCTCGCCGGGCTCCGTCGCCGTGCCCCAATTCGGGCAGCGGATCTGCAATCCGTCGAGGAGGGCGCCGAAGCGCTCGCGATCCTCCGCGAGGTCGATCGCCTCCGGCGACGTGCCGAGAACGCGGTGACCGGCCGCCTCGAGCGCGCGCGCGAGCTTCAGCGGGGTTTGGCCGCCGAACTGCGTGACGACACCGACCGGCCGCTCGCGCTCGCAGATCGCCAGCACCTCCTCGATCCCGAGCGGCTCGAAGTACAGGCGGTCGGAGGTGTCGTAGTCGGTCGAGACGGTCTCCGGGTTGCAATTGACCATCACGGCCTCGTAGCCGAGCTCGCGGAATGTCTTCGCTGCGTGGACACAGCAGTAGTCGAACTCGATCCCCTGGCCGATCCGGTTCGGGCCGGAGCCGAGGATGACCACCGAACGCTCAGGCGCGGGCGAGGCTTCATCGGCTTCGCCCCAAGTCGAGTAGAGATAGTTTGACGGCGCCTCGACCTCGCCGGCGCAGGAGTCGACGCGGCGGAAGCCGGGCCTGACCCCCCAGGCGCGCCGCCGCGCCCGGGCGGTTCCCTCAGTGGCACCGCAGGCCGCGCCGACGTCGGCATCCGAGAGCCCGAGTCGTTTCAGCTGCAGCCAGTCGTCGGCGACAAGATCGTCGAGCGAGTGGACGCGCGCGAGCGCCGCGGTCACCGATTCCAGCTCCCGGCGGAACCACGGATGGACGCCGGCCGGGATCGTGTCGAGCGCCTCCCACGGCGTGACCGCCCCGCCATCGAGCTCGCGCGAGCGGATCGCCTTCATGAACGCCTCCGTGAAGGTCCGCCCGATCCCCATGGCCTCGCCGACCGACTTCATCTGCGTGCCGAGCTCGGTCTCGGCGCCCGGGAACTTCTCGAAGGCGAAGCGGGGCGCCTTGACGACCACGTAGTCGAGCGTCGGCTCGAAGCTCGCCGGCGTCGTGCCGGTCAGGTCGTTGGGGATCTCGTCGAGCGTGTAGCCGACGGCCAGCTTGGCCGCCACCTTCGCGATCGGGTAGCCGGTCGCCTTCGAGGCGAGTGCCGACGAGCGCGAGACGCGCGGGTTCATCTCGATCACGCGCAGCTCGCCGCTCTCGCGATGGCGCGCGAACTGGATGTTCGAGCCGCCGCACTCGACGCCGACCGCGCGGATCACATCCGCGGCCGCGTCCCGCAGCTCTTGGTAGGCCTCGTCGGAGAGCGTCATCTGCGGCGCGACGGTGACCGAGTCGCCCGTATGGACCCCCATCGGGTCGAGGTTCTCGATCGAGCAGACTATGACGACGTTGTCACGGCGGTCGCGGATCACCTCGAGCTCGAACTCGTCCCAGCCGAGGAGCGACTCCTCGACGAGCACCTGACCGACCGGACTCTCTTGCAAGGCGCGATCGAGCAACTCGACGAACTCGACCCAGTTCCGAGCCGTTCCGCCGCCGTGGCCGCCGAGCGTGAACGCCGGTCGCAGGATCACCGGGAAACTGAGCTCGACGGGCACGTCGTCGTGCGAGGTGACGATCGTCGACTCCGGCACCTTCAGCCCCGCGAGCCGAACGGTCTCACGGAAGAGCTCTCGGTCCTCGGCGCGTCGGATCACCTCGGGACCGGCGCCGATCAATTCGATGTCGAGCGCCGCGAGCACGCCCTCCGCGACGAGCTCCATCGCCAGGTTCAGCGCCGTCTGCCCACCGAGCGTCGGCAGTAGCGCGTCGGGGCGCTCGCGGCCGAGCACATCCGCCACGCCGGCGAGATCGAGCGGCTCAAGGTAGGTGCGGTCGGCGAAGCCGGGGTCGGTCATGATCGTCGCCGGGTTCGAGTTGACGACGATCGTCCGGAAGCCGTCCTCGCGCAGCACTTTCAGCGCCTGCGATCCCGCATAGTCGAACTCGCAGGCCTGGCCGATCACGATCGGCCCCGAGCCGATCAGGCAGATCGAGCGGAGGTCACGCCGCCTTGGCATATCCCACTTCTCCGACCCAGTCTTCGAGCAGCGGCCAGGCATCGTGCGGGCCCGGACCCGCCTCGGGGTGGAACTGGACCGAGCGGGCGCGCAGCCACGGGAAGTCGAGACCCTCGACGGTGCCGTCGTAGAGCGAGACGTGAGTGACCTCCTTGTCGGCGCTCGCCCTGACGGCGAAGCCGTGGTTCTGGCTTGTCACGAGCACGCGGTCCGAGCGCTTGTCGAGCACGGGATGGTTAGCGCCACGGTGGCCGAACGGGAGCTTGTAGGTCTCGTGCCCGGTTGCGAGCGCGAGCAGCTGGTGGCCGAGGCAGATGCCAAGCATCGGCACACGGCCGAGTAGCGTGCGGACAGTCTCGACTTCATCGTGCAGCGGCTCCGGGTCCCCGGGGCCGTTCGAGAGCAGGATCCCGTCGAAGGCGTGGAGGTCGCGGAGCTGCGCGGAGTGAGGAAAGACCGTCACCGACGCGCCGGCCGTCGCCAGCCGCTGCAGAATCGAGCGCTTACAGCCGTAGTCGACGACCGCGATTCGCGTGCGCCCGCGGTCGCTAAAGACGTAGGACTCCGACGTCGAAACCGCGCCGGCTAGCGGCCGGCCCGCCATCGGCGGCTGCTCGGCGACGATCCGCAGCGCCTCTTCGACCGAGGCATCGCCGGCGACCGCGATCGCCCGCATCGCGCCGCGGTTCCGGAGATACAGCGTCAGCGTCCGCGTGTCGACGCCCGAAAGCCCGACGAGCCCATGCTCGAGCAGCCAGTCCGTCCAGGCCGGCCCGCGCGCCTCGCGCATGACGACGGCGCGCGCGTGCGGCCGAGTCGACTCTGAGCGCGCGAGTTCGACGCCGTAATTGCCGACCATCGGCGCCGTGAAGGTGACGATCTGCTCGGCGAAGCTCGGGTCCGTGACGATCTCCTGGTAGCCCGTCATCGCGGTCGTGAACACCGCCTCGCCGAAGGCGAAGCCGCCGGCGCCCACGGATTCGCCGGCGAAGACGCTCCCGTCCTCGAGTGCCAGAAAG
>VAWI01000082.1:526-8159 GCA_005884005.1 Actinomycetota bacterium | reverse complement strand
CGTCACCCGTGAAGGAGTCGGGCTGGCCGCGGTAGACCCAGTTCCGCACGTACGGGTCGCTGTTCAGGTCGTCGTACCAGAGGTCGACGCCCGCCGGAACGCCGCGAATTCCGGTGACGTAGAAGTTGCCCGACGTATCGGTCCGGCTGCTCGGCTCGCCGTCGCGTGAGGCAACCGGCGCCTTCGTCGTCACGTTCGGGCTGAACGTGATACCGCCGTCGACATAGGTCGCCGTCCGGGCGGTCGGCTTGTTCTGCGCCTTCGCCGTCCCGTGGTACTGCTCGCCGGCGACCGAGAAGTAGACGACGTGCACCGTGTACGTACCGGTGCCTTCGACCGACGGGTCGAACGACGCCTCCTCGTCCGTGTCGGGCGCGCCGCTGCCGGAGTCGGCGACGATCGGGCCCGCGTTCGAGCCCTTGTGGATGTAGAGGTCGAAGTCGTTCGCAGGCACCAGCCAGGAGATCCGTACGTCCACGACCTTGCCGGCCCAGTCGGCGGCGGTCCCGGAGACGGTGAGCGTGTAGGTGTCGCAATTGACGCCTTCGACGCACGTCGACTCACCGGCCGAGGAGCCGCCCAAAGCGGTGCCGTCCCAGGCGACGCCCGGGCCGGTCGTGTTGACCGTTCCGGAGGACGGATTGGCGGCGTCAGCGCCTCGCTGGGCCGACGGGAGGAGAAAAACGCCCACGAGTGCAATCGCGAGCAAGAGCAGCAAGCGGAAAGGTTTCACCGCAGTCCCCCTGTTTAAGCGGATGAGGTCACCTTGAGGTCTTCCGCAAGCGAACGACCTGCAAACGTCCGTCGATGTCGGCTCGTTCGCCATGCCGTTTGCGGGCAACCGGCCGCGGACATACAGCCAACTGTTGAAGATCGCGGCGGCCGCGGTCGTCGTCCGAAACTCGGGAGGCAACATGTTGAAGCGCCGGCTGCTCACCCTGCTGGTTCTGCCAGCTGTCTCGCTGTTCGCGTCGCCTGCGTCGCAGGTCCTGGCGACCCCGGCCACCCCGGGGTTCCACGCCGCCGTCGCGATGCCGAACAGCTCGAACGGCTCAGAGCCCTCGCTTGCGATCTCGAACGACGGGATCCGCTACGTTTCGTGGCAGTCTCCCGGCAAGTTCGCCGGCTCCGCGGACGGCGTGAACTTCTCGGCTCTGGCCACCCCGGACACGGGTGCTTCGGGCGACGTGACGAACGCCGTCAGCTATTCGGGGGCGCTCTACAACGGTCAGATCTGCGGCGGCGGAACCATCCTGCATAGCTGCATCTATCGCAGCCTCGACGGCGGGAATCACTGGACGACGCAAAACACTCTCGCCGACATGCATCCCGGCGCCTCCGACCGGCCCTGGATCGACGTCTACCCGAGAAAGAACACGACTCCAACCGCGTCGAATCCCGACAAGGACACGGTGTACCTCGAGTACCACACGTTCTCCCCGGACGACTTCGTCTACGTCACGGTCTCAAACGACGGCGGGAAAACCTTCTCGGCGCCCCACGTCATCGAGAGCGACACCAGCGCGACCGGGTCGTCCACCTGCAACACGATCCCCGGTGGGATTACCGTCGACCAGGACACCGGCACCGTTTATGCGCTCTGGCTCTCCGGCAACGACGTCGAGTCGAATGTCCAGACCGGCTGCAACTACTCCCAGATCGGCCCCTTCAACAAGGCCTGGGTGTCCACGTCGACCGACGGCGGAGCGACCTGGACGTCGCACCTCGCGTGGCAGGGCGCCTTCGACGCCACCACGAAGATCGGCGACAACGCCGACAAGATCTTTTCCACGATCACCGTCGACTCCAGCCATCAAGTGCACATCGCACTATCCGTTCGGCACAACGACGATCCGGTGGGCTTCGTCGCGCAGTGCACGGTCAACAACGGGAACTGCGCGGAGACGCCGCGGCCGACCGACCTGTACCTGGTGACTTCCCCGGACAACGGCATCCACTGGACGCTGCCGTTCCAGGTCAACAAGACGACCGGGTCGTTCTTCTTCCCTTGGCTCTCTGCGGGGTCGGCCGGGATCGTCGACGCCTCCTACTACAGCTCGGCGACGCTGCAGCCCAACAATCCGAGCAGCGTGTGGTACGTCGGCACCTCCCAGGTCACCGGGGGTGTGGCGACCTATACGAGCGGCGACCACGCCACGTACACCTCCACTCCGGCGGCCACCAACGAGATCCTGCTCGACCCGAATCCGATTCACGGCAACGGCTCGAGCGGGGGCGGCATCTGCACTTTCGGAATCTTCTGCTCGGCCGTTCCGGGCGCGAACCGCGGGCTAGCAGACGTTTTCGAGGTTCACGTCGATCCCGCGGGCGGCGCGAATGTAGCCTGGACCAAGGATCTGGGAGCGAAGAAGATCTACTTCGCGTGCCAGAGCTCGGGGGCGAGCGCCCTTGCCGGGGCGCCCGACCTCAACGGCTGCTACGGCCCGGCGGACATGTCGATCACGAAGTCCGACGCGCCCGATCCCGTGGGGCCGGGGCAAAGGCTCACCTATCACTTGGCTGTGACGAACAACGGAGCGTCGTCCGGGCCATCAACGACGAGCGGGGTCACGGTCGCGGATACGTTGCCGGCAGGCGTCACGCTCGTTTCGGCGACCCCGAGCACCGGGTCCTGCTCGGGAACGACCACTGTTACCTGTGCGCTCGGGATCTTTCCCGGAGGCGCGGGCGCGACGATCGACATCGTGGTTGCCGTCTCGCCTTCGGCGAGCGGCACCCTGACGAACATGGCCACGGTCTCGGCCGTGACCGCTGACCCCAACGCGGCCAACAACACGGCCACGGCGACCACGACGGTCATCAACGGGGCCGACCTCTCGATCGCGAAGACCGGCTCGCCCAATCCCGTCCATACGCAGGAAAACCTCACCTACACGATCACTGTCCACAACAGCGGGCCGTTGGATGCCGCCGGCACCTCGGTCACCGACCAGCTGCCGAGGAACACGGCGTTCGGCTCGGCGACGGCGAGCCAGGGAGCGTGCAGCTTCAGCCAACCGACGAAGCGAATCGTGACCTGCGACCTCGGAGCGATTGCGAACGGCACGACCGTGACCGTCACGATCGTCGTCAAGCCTCCGTCAAAAAAGACAACGATCACGAACACGGCCTCGGTGTCGGCGACGACGAGCGACCCGAACACGGCCAACAATTCGGCCAGCGCCACGACGACCGTGGTGCCCTAGCGGTCTAGCCCTCTTGGGGCGCCGGCCGCGCGCTCCAGCGCGTCGCGGCGCTGGCGCGCGCGAAGCTTCGCGCGGCCTGCTCGTCGACCGCCAGTACGACCGGCCCGTGCACGATCAGTCCCTCGTCCGCCCGCTCCTTCAGCAGGTCGGAGAGGAAGCCGTGGACGAGCCACTCGCGGCCCGCGACGACGGAGGCGCGCAGTCTGATCCGGACGAGGCGCTCGTCGAGCTCGTTGACCTCTTCGATCCATGGCCGCCTCGCGAAGGTCGTCGGGCCCTCGGGCAGGATTCGCTGCACCGCCCGAACGAGATTCTCGCCGCTCTCGCGGTCGGTGACGAAGAGCTCGATCGCCAGCTCCTTCAGGCCTTCCGGCAGCACCCGGACGGCGGGGATCTGCGAGTTCGAGACCTGGATCGTCTCGCCGTCGAGAGTGCGCAGCTTCGTGCGGCGTAGCGAGACGTCCTCGACGACACCCTGCAGCTCGAGCGTCGGGATCGCGATCGTGTCTCCGACCGCGTACCAGCGCTCGACGAACATCATCGTGCCGGCGATGACGTCCATCAGTACGCGTTGGATCGCAAAGCCCGCGAGGATGATCACGAACGACGCGCCGGCGAGCGTGGTGAGCTTGTTCAGGCCTCCGGTCAGCTGCGCGGCCGACAGGACGATCGCAACCGCGAAGGCGGCGTAGGCGATCGCGGCGCGGATCACCGCGACCGTCGTTTCGCGCCGCTTGACGTTGGCGATCCGGAGGGCGACGGTTGCCGCGGCCGCCTCGGTGTGGCGGTCGTGCCAGAGGAGGACCTTGCGGGCAACGTAAGCCGCGCAGCGCGAGATCAGCCACGCAGCGGCGAACAGGCAGACCACGGTGAGAAGGTGCAGCATGTCGAGCATCGTTTCGTCAAGCTAGCTGCCGCCCTCAACCCCTACGCAAGGCCTGTCTCCACATCGTTACCTCCACTTAACGTTGGCCAAAAGCGACGACTGATGTGGCAGGAGCTTGCACAGCGTCTCGAGGGCCGGATGATCGTGCTCGACCCGATTCGAGAGGAGCACCGGGAGCCGCTCCGCGCGGCCGCGGCCGACCCAGCCATCTGGCGGTGGATGCAGGTCGACGGAAGCACGCCGGAGGGCTTCGACGCCTGGTTCGCGCATGCCCTGCGCGAAACCGCGGAGCAGCGCGAGGCTCCCTTCGTGACCATAGACCGGGACGGCGGTCGCGTCCTCGGCAGCACCCGCTTCCTGTCCCTGCGTCCCGAGCATCGCGGGGTCGAGATCGGGAACACCTGGCTCGCGCGATCCGCGTGGTCGAGCGGCGCGAACATCGAGGCGAAGCTCCTGATGCTCGAACAGGCCTTCGAGCGCGTAGCGGCGATGCGGGTCGAATTCAAGACTGACGCGAGAAACGTGGAGTCGCGCCGCGCTCTCGAGGCCCTGCCCGCAACGTTCGAGGGCATCTTTCGGAAACACATGCTCATCCATGCCGGGATTCGCGACTCCGCCTACTACGCGATCACGGATGACGACTGGCCCGAGGTGAAGGCCAACCTGGAACGCCGCCTCGAGGCTCATCGCTAGCATCCGGCCCATGCCGAGCGGCGACTTCATCCACGAGGAACGTGTGCGCTTTCGTGATCTCGATCCAATGGGACACGTCAACAACGCGGTCTTCCTGACCTACGTCGAGCAGGCGCGCGTTGCCTTCCTCGCCGACGCCGGTGCCGCGACCGGGCTGGAAGACATGAACCTGATCATCGCCCGCGTGGAGATCGACTTCAAAGCTCCGGTGCGCCTCGGGCAGGAGGTCGAGATCTCCGTGCGTGCGAGCCGCTTCGGCACCAAGAGCTTCGACCTCGACTACGAGCTCCGGGTCGAGGGCGAGCTCGTCGCTGAAGCCAAGAGCGTCCAGGTCGCCTACGACTACGAGCGCCGCGAGCCGGTCCCCTTGCCGGCGGACTGGCGCGAGAAGCTGACCGCGATCGCCGCATGAGGCATCGCTTGCGATGCCTCCTAAGAGGCCGCGCCCACATGGCGGCGCGGCCGGTGAACCCGAGCTGCAAGGTAGTGGCCGCACCGTCCCGCGAGGAGCTCATAGCGTGAGCACGTTCGAGCGCCACACGCTCGGGAACGGCCTGCGCGTGCTGCTGGCGCCCATGCCCCAGGCGACCTCGGTCACCTGCATGATCATGCTCTCGGCCGGCTCGCGCTACGAGACGCGCGAGACCAACGGGATCGCGCACTTCGCCGAGCACATGTTCTTCAAGGGGACGGAACGGCGGCCCACGGCTCGGGACATCGGCACAGAGGTCGACGGGATCGGCGGCGAGTTCAACGCGTTCACCGGCAAGGAGTACACGGGCTACTACGTCAAGTGCGCAGCCGAGTTCCGCGACACGGCGCTCGACGTGCTCGTCGACATGCTCCGCAACTCGAAGTTCGCCTCGGACGAGATCGAGCGCGAGAAAGGCGTGATCGTCGAGGAGATGAACATGTACTACGACACGCCGCGCGATTTCATCGGCGGCGTCTACGAGGAGCTCCTTTACGGCGACCAGCCGCTCGGCTGGGACATCATCGGGCGCAAGGAGACGATCCGGGCCGCGGGCCGAGACACCTTCCTCGGCTACACGGGCCGCTGGTACAAACCGGAGCGAATGGTCGTCGGCCTCGGTGGCAACGTCGGCGGAGATGCGGTCGCGAAGATCGAGCAGCTCCTCGGCGACCTGCCTGCCGCCGAGACCGGCGTACCCGCGCCCGCCGCGCTCGCGGCCAACGGGCCGCGCGTGAAAATCCACAACAAGCAGTCCGACCAGGCACACCTCTGTCTCGGCGTGCCGAGCTACCCGTTGGCCCACCCTGACCGTTACGTGCTGCAGTTGCTCGCGACCGTACTCGGGACGGGCATGTCGTCACGGCTCTTCACCGAGGTGCGCGAGCGCCGCGGGCTCGCGTACTACGTGTTCGGGATCAACCACAGTTACACCGACACGGGCTCGCTCTACTCCCAGGCCGGCGTCGACATCAACCGGGCCGACGAAGCTGTCGAGACGATCGCACGCGAGCTGCAGCGAATCGTCGACGAGCCGGTCGAGGCCGCCGAGCTCGAGAAGTCGCGCAACCTCGCCAAGGGGCGGTTTCTGCTCCAGCTCGAGAACCCGCAGGGGATGATCATGTTCGGCCTGCGCCGCGAGGTGCTCGAGGGCGAAGCCGTCGATCCGCAAGCGATTCAGGAAGGGCTCGACGCCGTCACCGCCGAGGACATCCAGCGCGTCGCTCAGGACGTGATCGGCGGCCACGGGCTCAATCTGGCGCTGATCGGCCCATTCGACGAGGCCGAGAAGTTCGAAGCGCTACTGGTGTAGCGCAAGAGTTCCGTGTAAAAAAGCCGCGTAGAGGCCGATTTTGGCGGCTTTGAGCGGTATGGGCTCTTGAAAAGTGTCCTGATCGGCGCAAAACTGGAGCGGTTACTTCGATGGACCGGGACTGCGGCTGCCTCATGGCGTTGCGGCACCTCTGGCGTAAAAGGGGAGGGACTTTATGTTCGGATGGACCAGGATCGTCATGCTTGCCGCGGTCGCAGCCGCGGTGGCGATGGCGACAGGTGTAGCGGGAGCTACCTCAAAGCCGGGAAGCGCTCCGGCGGGCGGCTCTCACATGGCAAGCGCAGGAAAGATCAGCACAGCCGCAGCGGGCCGCGCGGCGCTGCTGAAGGCAGCGAACCTGCGGACCCGGGCCGGGGCGGCGCGGTATCTCCGCTCGATCGGACTCAATGCGCGCCACTTCGTGATCCAGCGCGGGATTCGGAACTACGCGGGCGCGAGGTGCCCGGGGGCGGGCTGGTCGTGCACCTCGACGGCTCATCCTGTCATCCAGATCGCCTCGGCCGGCGGCTCGAACACGTTCATGTGCTCTACCGCCAGTTGCGCCGTAGTCCAGGTCGCAGCAGCCGCGGCCAAGCCAAACAAGGCGTCGTGCGTCAAGACCACGGGCCTCGGGGCATCGTGCTCGATCAGCCAGGCGAGCAGCGCGGGCAACCAGGCGATCGTCTGGGAGGACGCCGGGAAGCTGACCGGCCTCACCCAGACCGCCCTCTATAGCGCGTCGATCACACAGCAAGCGACAGATTCGGGGGCGGCGAACACCGCCTGCGTGCATCAGCAGATCTCCATCGAAGGCTCGACGAAAAACACGAGCTCGACGGGCGCGACCGTTGCGCTCGAGGCGCACCAGTCGATCGGGATCACCCAGGACTCGTCGTCGGGTGGCAATACGGTCGAAGACGCCAGCCCGCCGGTCAACGGCGTGCCAGGCTGCGTAGCGCTACCGGCGTCGTGCCCGCCGGACCTGACGCAGCCATGCGGGCTGTCGCAAACGCAGATCTTGAGCTCGACAGCGACCAGCAGGGGCGCGATCGTTCAGAACGAGA
>VAWI01000082.1:0-431 GCA_005884005.1 Actinomycetota bacterium | reverse complement strand
CCCACGGCCCGAATTCCGCGGTGTTCACGCAGACGAACAACCTGAACGCGGTCGCGAACAGTCCCGCCGGCGCGGCGCAGTGGCAGAGCTCGCTGAACGGCGGGATCCTCGCCGCCGTGAACCAGGACAGCCGCGACGCCTCGACCGCAATCGCCAGGCAGAAGGAGACGCAGTGCGAGGATGGGGCGACGAGCGGTCTAACGAGCTGCTCGACGACCGAGCACACGAACCCGGGCCTCGCCTCGCTGGCCCAGACGCAGTACGGGCCCGTGAGGAAGACTCCGGGCGACTCGAGCCAGACCGGCAACAACAGCAACGACTCGTTCACGGTGACGCAGAACTCTCGGCAGGACAGCGATTCCGGGAGCACCCAGTCCAACGTCGTCTCGGGTGGCTTCCACACCGACGGGACCGGAACGGTCAGTCAGAGC
>VAWI01000022.1 GCA_005884005.1 Actinomycetota bacterium | reverse complement strand
CTCGCACTGCATGGCGATGCTGCTTGGCACGGCCGGCGAGTCGATTCCTGTGCGCGAGGGCGAGCTCTGCCTTGGCACCTGGCAGCGCGTGCTCTTCCTCGAGCTCGACCGCGAGCGCGACCGCCGCTGGATCGTCCAGGTCGTCGGCACCTAGCAGCATGCGCCGCATTCTCGGCGTTCTGGCTCTCGCGGTCGGAACGACGACGGCCGCGGCGGCGCCTAGCACGTCTTCTCCCCGCCTCGTAGCCCCGGCGTGCAAATCCGAGATCCAACTCGGAGTCCTACCGTCTTGGGCGCGCGGCGGCTTCAGCGACCCGAAGCCGCGAGCTCCACACGTGCTCGGAAGAGCGCAACGGATCGTCGCGATCCTCTTCGGTTACCCGCTGCGCTCGCCGCCGGGCCGTCGACGGAACAAGATCCTTTGGGTTTCGCGCAAAACATCCAGCGCGACCGCCCTCAGGATCCGGGCCCAACGAATGGACCGGTCGACAACGGTCGGCGCACCGGTGACGCGCACGGTCTCCGGCGGGCCTGGTCCCTCGATCGTCAACCTGCCGTCACCCGGGTGCTGGCGCTTGACACTCCACTGGTCGGGCCGCGTCGACAGCCTCGACTTGAACTATCGGCGTCGCTAGACCGCACGCAACCCGTCATCGCCGAGCTCGAAGACGAAGAAGTCGCGCCGCATCACCTCGACGGCGACGTTGAAGACCGGCACCTCGCCGATCCGGCCTTCGAAGGTGCCGCGGTGGGCATGTCCGTGGAGAACGACGTCCGGGCGGTGCTCGCCGACCGGCCGCGCCATCCGGTCGGTACCGAGGAACGCCCAGATCACACGCGGCTCCCCCTCGAGGGTGGTCGTCGTCGGCGCGTAGTGGAGCAAGACGATCCGGTGGTCGCAGCCCTCGATCGCGTCCAGCCCGGATTCGATCGCCTCCACCTCCGCGGTCGTGTCGCTGTACACCTGGCGCAGGATCGGTTCGCCGAAGTCTGGCAGCTGCGAGTCCGGGAACCCGCCGACGAAGCCCTTCGTGCCGACGATGCCGACGCCGGCGCCGTCTACCTCGCAGGTCGTCCAGCCCGGATCGAGGATCGTCACGCCTGCGTCCTCGAGCAGCGGGACGATCTCGCCGATGCGGTTCGCGTGCCAGTCGTGGTTGCCGAGCACGGCCACGACGCGCGGCTTCGCGGCGCGAGCGATGTCAGCGAGCACGGCTGCCTGCTCGGGCTCGCCGTGTGTCGTCAGGTCGCCGGCGAGCAGGATCAGGTCGGCGTCATCGACCTCGGCGAAAGCTGCTTCGGCGCGCTCGCGGTTCTCGGGGCTGCAGTGGATGTCGCCCGCCGCGGCGATGCGGATCGGCCTCGCCATCGCCCGCATTCAAGCGGAGCGATTGGGCCAGCGGCGGTCGGGTACGCCTAGAGTCCCGTTCATGATGGGGCCTCGTCGCCGGGGCGCGATGGTCGGTTCCCGGCAAGGACGCAGGGAGCGTTCGTATCGAGTAGATACGGCCGCGACTGCGATACCAGGGCAGAGCCGGTGCCGTCCAGCGCGGCCGGGGGGCACAGTGCTTCATTGTGGAAGGGGCTCCTAGCCGTGCCGGAGGACGAAACGCCCTTCGACAGGCTGCTCGAGACGCTGAAGAAGGTCGCGGGCCTGTTGCGTGACGCCGAGGTGCCGTTTCTTCTCGGCGGCGGGCTCGCGGTGTGGGCACGCGGTGGCCCCGAGACGGTGCACGACATCGACCTGATGCTGAGGCAGCCGGACGCGGAGCGCGCGCTGCGTGTGCTGGCGACTGCCGGCCTCCGGACGGAGGAACCGGCGGAGGGCTGGCTCTACAAGGCGTTCGATGGAGACCTTTTGATCGACCTGATCTTCGAGCCTTCGGGCCAGCCGATCGAGGGCGCGGTCTTCGAGCGCGCCGAGGAGCTGAACGTGAACGCGGTACCGATGGAGGTGATGGCCCTCGAGGACGTATTCGTGACCAAGCTGACCGCGCTGCGGGAGCACGAGCTCGATTACGAGAGCGTCGTCCAGATGGCCCGGCCGGTGCGCGAGCAGGTGGACTGGAACGAGGTTCGCACGCGCACCGTGGAATCGCCTTACGCACAGGCCTTCTTCACCCTCGTCGAGGAGCTTGGGATCGTCGACGGGCCGGGCTAGCGCAGGAGCACGCCCCAGACGACGCTGAAGGCGGCAGCGCCGGCGCAGATCCAGGCCGCATAATCGCCGATCGCGCCGGTGTGCCACGCCGTTAGGACGCCGGCGGGCCTTCGGACCAGCCCGAAGCGGCCCCGCCGCGAGAAGAGGCGGAGCCGGCCGCGCAGAAGCAGGAGCGCGGCGAGCCCGAGTGAGCCTGCGACCGAGACCGCCCCCCAGGCCCAGTCGGCCGCGGCGTACACGTGCGGCACGAGCGGAGGCAGCGGGGGTAGTTGTCCTCGGAGGACCTCGTTCGCATAACCGGCGCGATCCTGGAAGCGGGCCGCCTCTTGCACCGCCAGCGCTGCGATGCCGGGGGCAAGAGAGACCCCAAGCCCGATCACGAGCAGCGCGACCGCCGGGAGCAGCAGCACGATCCGCGTGCGCCGGCTCTTCTCCGCCTCCGGCTCGCCTTTCTCGGGCTCGTCCGGCTGCGCCGAGAGGAGCGGTTCGCGCCTGGGACCGAGCCCGAGGAAGATGCGGCCGGTCGCGCGAAGCACAGCGGCTCCGGTGAGCACTGTGGCGAGTGTGACGAGCGGTACCGCGAACCCATAGCCGGCGCTGCGGGCCGCTTCCTCGATCAGCGACTTCGACAGGAACGGCCCGAACGGCGGCAACGCGGCCAGCCCGAGACCGCAGACGGCGAAGAGCAACCCGAGTCCGAGATAGCGACGGTGCTTTCCGCGCCCATGAAGCCTCAGCTCGTCGCTGCTGCCGAGGCGGATCACGGCCACCGCGACCGCGAGGAAGAACGCGCCCTTGAGAGCGCCGTCCGCGACTACGTACAGCGACGCGCCGGCGAGGCCGCGCGCCTCGAGCAGTCCGATCCCGACGAGGAAGATGCCGCCGTGGCTGATCGTGACGAACGCCAGCAACCGCTTCAGATCGGACTGCAACAGCGACATGACCCCGCCGACGAGCGCCGTCAGCAGTCCCACGCCGACAAGCAGCCCCCGCACGGCTCCTGCATGCCCGACTGTCGCACCGGAGAAGACGTCCCAGTAGACGCGCGCGATCGCGTGCAGGCCGAGGTCGCTCATGATCCCGGTCAAGAGCACGCCGACCGGAGCCGGCGCGACGGCATAGGCGTCGGAGAGCCAGAAGTGGAACGGCACAGCGCCGGCCTTGATCAGGAAGCCGACCGTCAGCAGGACCAGTGCTGCGATCACGAGACCGTCGACCCTTTTGCCGGCGAGAGCCTCTCCGGCCTGCGCCATGTTCAGGGCACCCGTCCGCCCGTAGACGAGCGCGATCCCGAGAGCGACCATGTACGCGCCGATGGTGTTCGTGACCGCGAAATTGATCGCCCCCTGAAGCACGCCCGGCTGGCTGATTCGGTACCCGGTCAGGGCATAGGCGCTGACACTCATCAGCTCGAAGAAGACGAAGAGGTTGAACAGATCGCCCGTGAGCGCGAACCCCGCAAGCGCGCCGAGGAAGATCAGCATCATCGTGTAGTAGAGGTGAGCGACCTCTTCGAAGTAGCCCCACGAGAAGATGAACGCGGCCGTCATCAGCGCTCCGGCCAGCGCCGCCAGACCCGCACCGATCGGGTCGACCGTGAAGGCGATCCCGATCGCGACGCTGTGACGCGGCGTCCAGCCGGAGAACCAGTGAATTGTGTCTTGGTGGGCGCTTGCGACGAGCAGGATCGTCGCCAGCACCGTCACGGTCGCCGCGACCGCGGTCGCGGCCAGATTGTCGATCCAGGCCGGCGAGAGGCGGCCGAATGCGGCGATCGCGGCCGCCGCGACCAGCGGCACCGCGACTGTCAGCGGTACGAGAGTCGTCAACCGCTGAGCTCCCTCACCTCGTCGGGATCGACGGTCTTCGCCCGAGTGAACATGTCCATCGTCAGCGAGAGCAGCAACGCGACGACGACCACGCTGACGACGATGTCCGTGAGCGTGAGCGCCTGGACGACCGGGTCGACGGTCTTCGTCGAGCGGCTGATCCCGGCGAAGATGGGCGCGGTGGCTCCGTTCCTGTACCCAATCGCAAGCAGGACGACGTAGGTCGACGACTGCATCACGGTCAGGCAGACGGTCAGGTGGATGTAATTGCGGCTGGTGACGACGCCGTAGAGGCCGACGAAGAAAAGCCAGCCGGCGATCGCGAACGGCAGGTAGCTCATCGCCTCGACCTCAGGGAGAGCACGTACTCCTCGAAGAACTCGTGAAAGAGGAGAACGTTCGCCGCTGCGACCTCGATCGCGGCGGCCCAGTTGAGGAGGGGAATGCTGCCTCCCGAGAGCAGCGTGCCGAAGTCCCCGGGCCCGAGCAGGTTGTGCAGGAAAGGCGCGCCGGAGACGAGCGCCGCGAGCCCGACGACGACGTAGCCGCCCGCACCGACGCCCTCGGCGAGCTCGACGAGCTCCATGGGGCTGGCGGCCCGGTAGGCCCGGTACCTGCCCGCCGCCCACAGGAGCACGAGGCCTGCGGCGAGCACGACTCCGCCCTGGAAGCCTCCGCCCGGTGTGATGTAGCCGTAGGCCGCCAGCCAGAGCCCGAGCAGCACCGTGACCGGCACCATCAGGATCCCCAGGAGCTGGACGGCGTCGTTGTCGACCCGGTCGTAAGGCCGCTCCGACTTTCGGTCGCGTGTGTCGCGGAGCAACAACGCGACACCCATCGCCGAGGCGAAGAGGATGAACTCCTCGCCGAGAGTGTCGAAGCCGCGGTAGTCGAACGTGGTCGCCGAGACGACGTTCGATGTGTGCCGCTCGACCGGTGCTACCCGGTTCAGGATTTTGCCGTAGGCGTGGTTGTAGTGGCCAAAGTCCGGCAGCCCCGCGAGCCCCCAGAAGACGAGCGCGGCGAAGACCGGCGCAGTCGCCGCGAAGACGCCGAGCCGGAGCCGCCTGCTCAGCGGCCGCCCTTCCGGCGAACCTTCAGGATCGCGACGAGCAGGACGAGCGGCATCGCGACGGTGCCGACCACGAGCTCGGAGAGCGCGACGTCCGGCGCTTGGAAGACGACGAAGAGTAGGACGGCGACGAGTCCGTAGACACTGTTCACGATCGCCTGCCGCAACGGATCTCGGGCCAGCACGACCGTCGTGCCCACGATTCCCATCAGCACGAGCAGCACGACCTGCAGCGGGATCACGAGCCGCGCTCCAGTTCGGCGGGGGTGATCTCCACCGGCTCGTGCTCGAGCCGGCGCGCCGTACGCGCCGTCAGGATCGTCACCGCGGGCCCGAGCAGGAACATGAAGCAGACCGCGGCAAGCACCTCGAGCCCGCCGGCGGAGACCTCGACCGCCCCGCCTGCGTGCAACGTCTCTCGCGCCACAATCGCCAAGCCGATGAAGAACGCCCCGACGGTCGTTCCGGCCGACGCGTAGTGGAGCTTCTGGAACGGGCCGCGCATCACGAGCACGCCGAGTGCGCAGAGGACCTCGCAGGCGACCCCCGCGGCGAGCAGCGCGGTGACGGCGAGGTTGAAGGGGCTCATTTCAGCCGGCCGGCGAAACGCACGAACACGAGCCCGCCGATCCAGACGAGCACCGAGCAGACGAGAGCGACCCCGAAGTACGCCTGGCGGTGGAAGCCCTCGGCGAGACAGATCAGTGCGAGCGTCGTCAGCGTCCCACAAAGCTCGAGCGCGGCGATCGCCTCCATCACGCTGCCGCGGGCACAGACGACCAGACACGGCGCGATCGCCGCGATCAGAGCCGTCGCCGCGATCAGGTACACGTTCATAGCGGCGCTTCGGAGGCGTGGTTCCGGACCAGATCGTGCATCAGGGCCGCGTTGCGCTCGAGGTCGACATCGACGACATAGGCATTAGGGCTGTAGGTGGCGGCGACGGCCGCCAAGGCGCGGGCGAAGGCCGCCTCGTGCCCCGAACCGCCCGCCGGCAGCTGTTTGGCCAGAAAGACGCCGCGCACGGGCCGGCCCGCGAGCGTCCGCGCCAGCGCCGCGACGAGAATCCCGAAGTCGACGATTACCTGCAGCGGCACGCGCCCAAGGCCCGCGAACGCGCGCGCACGCGGCGTGAAGGAGAGCAGTCCGAGCTCATGCACGACGAGCGCGGCGATCGCGGCGATCGCAGCGGCCGCGATTCCGGCGACCGCGTCGACGAGATCCCACGCCCCGACGAAGACAAGCCAGAGCGGCCAGAGGACGCACCACCAGCCGAGCCAGATCAGACCTCGACGTGCGACACGCGCCACGCCGCACCTATTCCCGACGTGGCGAGGAAAAACGCGTGATGGGGTTTAGGCCGCGTCCGAGACCGCGTCGAGCTCGCGGTTGACCGCGAGACGCTCCAGCGCGGCCGCCTCGATCTGACGGACGCGCTCACGCGTGATTCCGAGTTCCCGGCCGATCGCGTCGAGCGACTTCGGGTCGCGGTCTCCGTTTAGGCCGTACCGGAGCTTGACGATCTTGCGCTCACGCTCCGGCAGCTCGTCGACCGCCTGCCGCAGAGCCTCTTCCTGGAGGCTATAGGTGACCTCCTCTTCCGGAGTCTCCTGGTCGGCCGGGACGAGCTCGCCGAAGGAGCCTTCGTTCTCGGCGCCAATCGGCTTGTCGAGGCTCGTCACCGCACGGGCGATCTGTCGGACCTCGCGGACCTGCTTCAACGGCAGCTTCGCCCGCCTCGCGACCTCTTGCTCTGTCGGTATCCGGCCGAGCTGGGTCGCGAGCTCGCGCTCGGCGCGGGCCATCTTCTGCTCGCGCTCGACGATGTGGACGGGGATCCGAATCGTCCGCGACTTGTTCGCGACGCCGCGCTGGACGGCCTGGCGGATCCACCAGGTCGCGTAGGTCGAGAACTTGAACCCACGTCGCCAGTCGAATTTCTCGACTGCTCGAATCAGGCCGATGATCCCCTCCTGGATCAAGTCGAGCAGGTGCAGGTCGTGGCCCTGATAGCGCTTCGCGATCGACACGACGAGGCGGAGATTCGAGTTGATCATTCGCTCCTTCGCCGCCTGGTCGCCGCGCTCGATCCGCTTCGCGAGCTCAACCTCCTCCTCTGCGGTCAGCAGCGGCCATTTTGCCGCTTCGTTCAGGAACAGTTGGAGAGCGTCGGTCGTCGCGATGGCGAGGTCCCCGTTCACGAAGGTCGACTCGGTCTCGGTTTCGTTCCGCGCGCAGTCGTCGGTGAGCTCGATGTGACGGGCCTCGAGCTCTTCGTAGAGATGGGCCAGCTGTCCCTCGTCGAGCTCGTGCTCCTGCACGAACTCGCTGAACTGCGAGAGGTTGAGGCAGCCCTGCTCCTCTCCGTGCTCCAGCAACGCTCGCATCTGCTCGTCGGGCATGCCCCTACTCTCCCCCAAAGCCGCTCAGATCAATCCGCACGCCCGTGCCGTGTTCGGCCATGCGTAGAACCCGCCTCCACTGCGGTAGGCGCGCTCCGCGACCCACATCTGCTCGAGCGGCGACCAGTGATCGGCCAGACCCCGGCGAAGCAGGTAGCGCGGCGCGTAGCCGGACATGAAGCCCCGGTCCATCTGGAGGCCGCCCCAATACGGATCGCCTGAATCGCGCCAGGAGCCCTCGTAGCGGTGGATGCAAAGCCACGCGCCTTTGTGCGGCGGGTGAATCGCTTGGACATACGCGCGGCCGGCGGCGCGGACCCAGAAACGCAGGACGGCCTTCGTGCTCGGCGTGGCCGAACGGTGAGTTCTGGCTCTCCCCATCAGCGCCTGCCAGCGCCACGTTTCAGCGCGAAGCCGGTGGATCAGACGGGAGTTCAGGTGCCTCTGCTTCTTCGCGTGCCGTCGATGCTCGGCGGCGTGCATCAGAACCTTCCGCGCCGAGAGTGATTCAGCGGCGCGGGCAACTCCCGCAGTCAGCGCGAAGACGCTCATTAACAGCAACAGCCAGCGTTTTTTTGCAGACACGTGTTGGACCCCCGGTTCGTGGTTGACGTCAAGTGGTGGCGGCGGGCACGGCCTGCGCTGCGGCACAAAGGGCGCGCCCTGGTCTGTTGACCTTTCCGAGAAGACTTAGACGAAAACCCGCCGCCGGGGTTAGCCGGTCGTGCGAATCGTCACAAATGCTCTAAAAAGCGTTACGAAGCTGTGGCCTGGCCGGCGAACGTTGCCGGTCAGGTCGCTAGTGGCCTGGCCGGTAACGCTGCCCGCTTCCTGGGTCGCGAGCACCAAGTCAAGAGGCCGCGATCGCCCGCAGGCAAGGCTGGCAGCCTTGACAAGGGCGAGCGTGGACTCTGGCGCCGCGTGATCGCGGGCCGGGGAGCCGGCGAACGTTGCCGGTCAGGCCACTAGCTCGACGCGCTCGATCACGGCGTCCGGGCGCGGCTTGTCGCCCGCGTCCGTCTCCGTACCTTCGATCGAGTCGACGGCGTCCATGCCGCCGGTCACGCGCCCGAAAACGGTGTGCTTGCCGTCCAGCCACGGAGCCGCATCGGTGGTGACGATGAAGAATTGGCTGCCGTTCGTGTTCGGGCCCGCGTTGGCCATCGCCAGCGCACCGCGCTCGACCTTGTGGTCGTTGAACTCGTCCTCGAACGTGTAGCCGGGCCCGCCCGTCCCCGTGCCGGTCGGGTCGCCGCCCTGGATCATGAAGTCCTTGATCACGCGGTGAAAGATGACGCCGTCATAGAAGCCGTCGGCGGCGAGCTTCCGGAAGTTCTCGACCGTCTTCGGCGCATCCTCGTCGAAGAGCTCGAGCTCGATCGCGCCGTGGTTCGTGTGCATCGTCGCGGTGCTCATCGAGCGGCACCGTACCGAAAGACAGCGCTGATAGCTTCGTCGGCATGCGCCGCTTGCTTGTGCTCGTGAGCGTGGTCGTCGCGGTCGACACGCTGTTCTTCACCGCGCTGACGCCCTTACTCCCCCACTTCGCGCACAAGTACGACCTCTCGAAGGCCGGCGCCGGCGTCTTCATCTCGACCTACGCGGCGGGAACGCTGCTCGGCGCGATTCCAGCTGGATTCGCAACCACGCGGCTCGGGGCCAAACGCACCGTCCTCGTCGGCTTGACGCTGATGACCGCCGCGAGCCTCGGCTTTGCGCTCGCAGGAAATGTCTGGGGGCTGGGGATCTCGCGCTTCTTCCAGGGCATCGGCAGCTCGTTCTCGTGGGCCGGCGGCCTCGCCTGGGTGATCGCCTCGGCCCCACGCGATCGTCGCGGCCAGCTGCTCGGCACGGCGATGGGCGCCGCCGTGTTCGGCGCGCTGCTGGGCCCGGTGCTCGGGGCCCTCGCGGGCATCGTCGGAACACGCGCGGCCTTTCTCGGGGTCACTGTCGTCGGAGCTGCGCTCGTGGCCTGGGCCGCGACGACTCCCGGAGTCGCGCCCGATCGGCAGGCCCTGCGGGCCGGGTTGCTCGCCTTGCGAGAACGACCGCTTCTGGTCGGACTGTGGCTGATCACGCTGCCCGCACTGCTCTTCGGCGTCCTGATCGTGCTCGTCCCGCTGCGACTGAGCGAGCACGGCTGGGGCACGATCGCTATCGGTGCGCTCTTCCTCGCCACGACGGGGCTCGAGACCATCCTGAATCCGATGCTCGGCCGCCTGACCGACCGCCACGGCCGGATGCGGCCGGTTCGGGCTGCGCTCATCGGCTCCATCATCGTCTCGGTCGCCCTCGCCGGGGCGACACAGCCGGCGCTGATTGCGCCGCTCGTCTTGGCCTCCGGCATCGCCTACGGCGCCTTCTACACGCCGGGCCTCGCGCTGATCTCGCACGGGGCGGAACAAGCCGGCGTGGCGCAGGGGCTCGCGTTCGGTCTCATGAACGCTTGCTGGGGCATCGGCGCGCTGATCGGGCCGGCCGCCGGCGGCGCTCTGGCCGGCGCGGCGGGAGACTCGGCCGCCTATCTGATCCTCGCAGGCATCTGTCTCGCGACCTGGGTCGCCACGCGCGCCCGCTCCGCGGAGCCGGTCGGCGACTTGCCGTAACCCGCCCGAGTGTCGTACCGTTTCCCCTGGGAGGAAGGGGACTCAGTTGAGATGCAAGGCAGTCGCAGCCGCGGCGCTCGTCGTCGTCGCTTCGTTGGTCGTCGCGCCGTCTCTGGCGTCACCGTCGCAGGCCGGCGTGCGGCCGTGCACGCTCGGCTACAGCTACGCGGGCTATGCCGGCCGCGACGGATCGAATGGCGTCGCCGCGACGATCTCGGCGTCGGCGCCGGCGGCCGTCCCGACTGGGCACGCGGCGGCCTGGGTCGGCGTCGGCGGCATCCATGAAGGCCCCCGCGGCGAGAGTGAATGGCTGCAGGCGGGCATCGCCGCCTTCCCCCAGGTCGGGCTACGCCTCTACGTCGAGGAGGTCTCGCGGGGCCACGCGCGCCGCTTCGCCGACCTGGGGCCCGCCGTTGTCGGCCGCCGCTACCGGGTTCGCGTCGTCGAGACCGGTCGCGACGTCTGGCTAGCGTTCGTGAACGAGCACCGGGTCGGCGAGGCCGCGTATCTGCCGACGACCGGGGGGTCCTGGCGGCCGGTCGTCACCGCCGAGAGCTGGGCGGCGGGCCACGCGACCTGCAACCGTTACGCCTACCGGTTCGAAGCCGTCTCGACGCTTCATTCGGGCCGGTGGGCCGCTCTCGCGGATGCCGAGCGCCTCGGCGCCGGGGTCACGCGCGACAGCTCCGGCTTTTCCGCGCTCGGCTAATCGCTGCGCGGATCGAGCTCGCGCGCCATGTCGGCGGCTGGGCCGGAGTTCTTGCGGACGACGTCGTACCCCTCGTGCTCCTCGACGACCGTCTCGACTTCGGGCTTCGCGTGCCCTGAGTGGACAAAGAAGAGTTTCGGATCCTTCCGGATTCGCTCGTAATCGGACACCGAAACCTCGATGCGCTCGACGCAGGACTCATTCCCGCACTCGCACAGGATCGTCATCGAGTCGGTGCCCGTTTGCAGCGCTCCGCTGACGCGCTCGATCCGCTCGTTGACCTCGCGGAACAGCGCCTCGTTGCGTCCGATCCGTCGTTCTCGCTCTTCCATTCATACGCGATCCTATCGCTGACGTTGTTTAGGCTCGCCACAGTCGGGGACGCGCTGGGACAATGACGGAATCGCGGGGTCGTCGGCTCCTGCAGGACGCGCGAAAGCTTGTCGCCGATTCTTGGTGCAATGGCGCGGATGCCCGCGACGTCAACGGCTTCGAGGTCGACCCGTGGGACGAGAAGGCCGCGAGCTGGTCCTTGCTCGGCGCCATGGTTGCCGTCCTGGAACGCGAGGCGTCGCTCACGGGTGAGATGCCGCTCGCCGAGCTTGGATCTGCGCTGTTCGCATTGGCGGACTTGATCGAAACCGACTCCCTGGTCGACTGGAACGATCATCCACGCCAGACGCAGGACAAGGTGGTCGCAGTTCTCGACCGGGCCGCCGAGGAGTACAAGGATAACTGCGCCGTTCTCGAGCTCTCGCTCAACTAGGAGGACCCTGCGAGATATAACGGGCGGCCGTGACCGCCATTCGCGTCGCACTGCTCGGCTACGGCCTGGCGGGAGCGGTCTTCCATGCGCCACTCATCGCAGCCGTGGACGGCCTCGAGCTCGCCGCGATCGTCACTCGTGACGACGAGCGGCGGTCGCGCGCCCGCCGCGACCATCCCGGGGCAGCGCTGCTGGACTCGCCACGGGAGGTCTGGGAGCGGGCCGGCGATCTCGACCTCGTCGTCGTCGCGGCGCCGAACCGCGTCCACGTTCCGCTTGCGCGCGCGGCGATCGAGGCCCGTCTCGCCGTGGTGGTCGACAAGCCGCTCGCAGCGAGCGCAGAGGAGGGCCGCTCGCTGGTGCGGGACGCGCGCGAGCAGGGGGTGATGCTGACGGTCTTTCAGAATCGCCGCTGGGACGGAGACTTCCTGACCCTGCGTGGGCTGCTGCAGGAAGACGCGCTCGGGCAGGTCGCGCGGTTCGAGTCCCGCTTCGAGCGCTGGCGACCGGAGCTCTCAGCCGGCTGGCGCGAGTCGGGCGAAGCCGAGGACGCGGGCGGGTTGCTCTACGATCTCGGCAGCCACCTGGTGGATCAAGCGCTCTGCCTCTTCGGCCCCGCCGTGCACGTCAATGCCGAGGTGGACATCCGCCGCTCAGGCGCCCAGACGGACGACGATACCTTCGTCGCGCTGACGCACGAGTCGGGTGTCCGATCGCATCTGTGGATGAGCGCCGTCGCAGCCCAGCCGGGGCCGCGTTTTCGGGTGCTCGGCAGCCGTGCCGCCTACGTCAAGTACGGCCTGGACGTCCAGGAGGAGTCCATGCGTGCAGGGCGCAAACCAGACGATGCACTCTGGGGCCGAGAGCCCGAGGACCGGTGGGGACTGCTCGGCGCCGGAACCCAAGCTCGCCGGATTCCGACCGCTCCCGGTGGCTACCAGCGGTTCTACGAGGGCGTCGTGCTCGCGCTGCGCGAGAGCGCCCCGCCACCCGTCGACGCTGATGAGGTCGTGGCCGAGCTCGAGGTACTCGACGCCG
The DNA here is from genome assembly GCA_005884005.1 of Actinomycetota bacterium. Classification (GTDB taxonomy): domain Bacteria; phylum Actinomycetota; class Thermoleophilia; order Gaiellales; family Gaiellaceae; genus 13-2-20CM-68-14. The sequence goes on along the minus strand of VAWI01000022.1, from coordinate 56,003 downwards.
CGAGGGAATCCGCCCGCGAGCGCCGCGTAATCCGGCTAGCTTGACGTAGCGGAGCCCTGCAGCGGCACCACCGTCGTCTGGCGGTGGATGAGGCGACGCGCGTACAGTCGCTCGTCGGCGGCCCGGTAGAGCGAAAGCGCATTCGAGCCGTCCTGTGGGTACGCGGCCCAGCCGAACGTGACAGTGAACCCGTCGGCGGCGAGCCTGCTCTGCAAGTGAGCCGCGATCTTTCCGGCCTCGCGTGAGCTCCCGGCGTACGTCAGGACCGCGAACGCGTCCTCCCCGACCCGGACGACCTGGTCGCCGGCCGAAAGCGCGGGCATTAGCCGCGTGGCCACCCGGCGGAGCACGTCGTCTGCGTCGATGTCGGTACGGCCGGCCTTCGGCGCGAGCTCGTGGACGCCGCCGACGATGAGCGCGAAAGGCTGATCTCGCTCGAGGAGGTCGCCGATCGCCCGCTCAAAGACGCGCGTGTTAGGCAGCCCTGTGAGAGCGTCGCGCTCGGCAAGAAGCTCCAGGTCGGCCAGCAGGAGCCGATTTCGCTTCGCGAAGTAGCCGGTGACCATGCCGACGGTCATGTAGGTGAGAAACCGGATGACGGTGCTAGTGGTCAGCACCTCGCTCGGCGAGATCTGCGGGTTGATAACGACGCCGATCGCAAACAGCACGGTCGCGAGCCCGGCGGCGCCGGCGCCGATCGCCGGCCCGGTCGCCAGCGCGGCGAGGATGATCGAGACGTAGTAGAAGTGGCCCAGCCCGAGTCCTGGCCTCTCGTAGAAGGCGAAGGCGATGAAGATCGCAACGCCGCTTACGGCGGCTGCGATCAACAGGGCATGGCGAAGCCGGTCCCGCATTGACTCAATAGATCGCCCGCGCCGGCGGGGCTCTCGACACCCCATCGGGGGTTCAAGGCGCGCTTAAGCGCGGTGCAGCGTTCGAACCAGGTGCTTCTGCCCGTAGGCGACCGCGGCGACGGCGGCAACGGACGCGCCGAGCACGGGCCTCTCCGCCAGCATGATCACGACCATCGTGAAATCGACGGCGAGCAAGCCCATTCCAACGCGCTTGATGATCCGCCGCGCCCTGGCCTCCGATCCGACCGCCCACCAGACGAGCCCGACCACGAGCTTGTGGCCGTCGAGTGGGTGCACCGGCAGCAAGCTCAAAGCTCCGATGCCGACGTTCAGCAGAGCGAGCCCAAGCGCGCCGATTTTCAGGGAAGTCGGGGCCGGGAGAAAGAGCGGAACGGTCAGTGCGAGCGCGAAGGCAAAGGATGCCTCGGGGCCCCCGAGCGCCATCCGCGCCTGCTCGCGGCCGTTTCGATAGGAACCGTCGAGGTGCGCGGCCGCGCCGAGGCACATCACTGAGACTTTCTCAGGCCTGACCCCCGAAAGCTTCCGCGCGATGCTGACATGGCCGAGCTCGTGGACGATCAGCGAGACGACGCCCCCGACACCGCCGAGAACTGCCGCGGCGGCGAGAACAGAGGGCTTCGAACCGCCGCTGAAGGCGACAAACAGGAGCGCGAAGACGCCGAGAGGGACGAGCGCCCCCCGCGAGACGACGATCGGGACAGGCCACTGGACGAGCACGAAACTTCTCCTTTGCGGTACCTGAAGGGGCGCGATTCCAAACACGCCAACTGCATCGACCGAAACGAATGGGGTCTTGAGTCACAGCCGGGTGGGCGCCGGCAAGCGCGATCGAGCCCGTCTGGGCGGCGTGCCAGATGTCGTCGCGGAAGCCGATCGCGGCGTGCGTCCCCCGTCGAATCCGTCTCGCAAGTGACTGCTCGCGGAACGGCTTGTTCTACGAGTTGCCGCCAGCGGAACCCGCGCGGCGGGGCGTCGACGCCGCGAGCGTGGAGATCGCAGCGCCGAGACCCACCAACACACTCCACGACCAGCCGAGGGTGAGCCACAGCACGAACACCGCGACCGTCGCCGCCCACAGACTCCAGTAGACAGGCGGCGGCAGATAGATCCGCCGCGCGCCGCTCCGGCCGGGAACGCCCATTGGAAACGACGATGCCGGCTCCGGTGCGGCACCGCTCTCGACGGCCCGCAGCCACTCCGGTTTCATGAACTCAGGCGGCTTGAAGAGCCAGACAACAGAGAGGGCGAGGCCGAGCAGGATTGGTATGACCATGAGGCCGGCGCCGACGCGGATGTCCGCGTCCGAGAACGCAATGGCGGCGGCGCCGGCGATCAGGAACACCCCGACGGGAAGCCCGGCGAATGCCCTGTTGCGGACCCAGGGCGGCGCGTTCGTCTGGTAGATGGCGTAGAAGCCGCGGTATTTACCGGCGCGAACCAGGAAGGCCTGGGTCAGCCCGGCGATTCCAGCGGCCAGAAGGAGAACGATGACTCCCCAGCTCACTTCAGACCTCGCCGGGTCACGCTACCACTACCCCCTGTGAGCACTATGCGCTCTCGCCTCTTCCTTTCCTGGACCGCTCACCAGAACCCGACGACTTTTTGCTCTACCCGGAGAAGCGAATGGCTGGCGGGCGAATCCTCGCCATGATCCACCTAATGAAGCTCAGCGAGGCGCTCTGCGACTACATCCACGTCCGGCAAGTCCGCTTCCGCACCCTCGTTGAAGAGGGCGAGAGCAGAGGCGGCGAGTGCTCTGCGTAGTGCGTCGGGCTCCACCGACGCGACGTGTGTGCGGTCGAAGCCCGCGAGAGTCTCAGGCGGAAGCTGGTCATAGCCACGCGCCTGCACGGCCGGTAGCCCGCGCTGGAGGCACGCGAGCGAGAGGGCATGATCGCGCACCGCGCCGACGTAATGTTCCGCCTGCCACACGCGGCCACGCTCGATGCACGCCCGTGCGTGCAGCGCATAGATGACGCCCCACCCGAAGATCTCCCCTGCGACCGGGGGCGTGGGAATGAAGAGGCCCCCCTGCGACCGGCGAGGAACCTCGGACTCGTCGGCAGCCGTCTTGCCAAAGAGAAGCTGGAATCGCGGCCCTGCGGGGCGGAACTCCGTCGCCGATGTCATGGAGAGATCGAACTGCAGTGCGTCTGGCAGCAGGAATACGCGGTAGATGGTCGGGCCCGCCTTTAGGTCGGCGAGCTGTACCGCGTCAAGCTCCTCGGTAAGCATGCGCGTCCAGCCGTCGAGAACGTGCGCGACCGGCACACCGTCAGCGATCCCGAAAGTGAGGTCCAAGTCGGAGAAGCGGTCGCCGCTTCCGACAGCGAGCGAGCCCACAGCGGCTCCGGCGACGACGCGCTCGTCTGCCTCCGCGAGCTGGAGCATTCGCGCACGCAGCGCGTTTCGCTGTTCGACTGTGAACACGCTCGGCGATCCTAGCTCCGCCGAACTCCCGGGCCAGCGCGCAGATCAAACTCCTAGTCGGCTCGCCGGCGCTCCAACCTGGCCGTGTTTCGTGCGGGCGATCGGCCAGTCGCAAGAGCCGACGTCTCCGGCGGAGGCTGGCCCAGCGGACCGTTGACGCCGTCGGTTTGGCCTGTGACGGCACGGACGTGGACGTCTATAACGCCGATAGCGGTTTGACTATCTCTCCGCGACGGAGCTACGATCCCGCACTCTGGGTTCAAGGAGAGAGGGGAGCAAATGCGCAGCCGATTTCTCATTTCCACGTCCTCCGCGATCGTGCTGGGGTTCGCCGTTGCGTTAGCCACGGCAACGCTGGCGGCGGCGGCGCCGCCCTCGAACTTCAACGTGACCGCCATGCCCGGCAATGAGGCGGAGAACGCGATCGCCGTCAATCCGACCAACCCCTCGAACGTCGTCGCGATGTCGACGCTGCCGGACGTCGTCGCTGGGCTGGCAGTAGGCGTGTCCTTCAATGACGGCCAGACGTGGACGCGACGAGTAATCGGCGCGGCCGGCGACCCGCTCGGGGAGATCTGCTGCGATCAGCAGCTCGCCTGGGACCGCTTCGGAAACCTCTGGATGACGTACCTCGTCAACACCAACGGCGACGTCCTCGTCGCGCTCTCCACCGACGGCGGTAGCTCGTTCACGAAGGTTGCGGACCTCCAGACCAAGTTCGGCGACCAACCTTCGATCGCGGTCGGGCCGAACAGCGTCTGGGTCAGCTTTACGCGCTCCCCCGGAAACCAGATCCAGGCATTCGGGGCACCAGTGACCGGGCTCGGCCAATTCGGAAGCTTCAGCACGCCGGAGAACGTTCCCAGCCCCGGCAACGGCGACTACGGCGACACCGCGGTTGGGCCGGCCGGCCAGGTGATGGTGACCTACCAGAATGCGACGAACGGCCAGGGCGGAGCGGACATCTACACGGCCGTTGACCCCGACGGCCTGGGCCCGGCCGGGTTCGGGAAGCCGACCGTGGTCGCACACAGCCATGTCGGAGGGTTCGACTTCATCCCGGCTCAGCCGAACCGCTCGGTCGACGCGGAGGCGAATCTCGCCTGGGATCGGAGCGGCAGCGCCCATACCGGCCGGGTCTACCTCGTCTGGACGCAGGAAACGCCGAACGAGAGCGACAACACGGACATCATGTTCCAGTACTCCGGCAACAACGGAACAACTTGGTCGCCCGCGATCAAGTTGAACGACGACCTCACGACCAACAGCCAGTACAACCCCGCGATCGCACTCGACCAGTCGAGCGGCGACGTCGCTGTGTCCTGGTACGACACGCGAAACGACTTGGGGATCGGCGGAAGTGGAGACACCGATGCGATCCCGAACGACGACTTCCAGATCTGGGCCACCGATTCCACGAACGGCGGCACGACGTTCGCGCCGAACTTCCAGGTGAGCGCGGGAACCTCGAACGCGGTCGATGCAGACAGCTTCTTCGACACGGGCGATTACACGCACGCAGCGTTCGTGTCAGGCGCGTTCTGGCCGGCCTGGTCGGACAACTCGAACAGCACGGGCGACAACCCGGACGGGACCCTGCACCAGTTCGACCTCTACGCGGCGAAGGTGTCCATCCCCTAGCGCGGACCTGGCTCGGCTATCGCCGCGCCCAACCTGTGCGGGCGCGGCTCGAAAGCGTTTGTCAAAGAAGACAAATCGCCTCGAAGTCATCATGGCTACGGTGCAGCCGTAGCCTGGCTTCGAGGCGGAGTGGAGGCGGCGGGAATCGAACCCGCGTCCGCGGTCGCACCGCCAGAGCGTCTACAAGCTTAGGCTGCCGTTGAGTTTCGCCCGCCGGCCGGTTGGCAGCCGACCAACCGCCGGGCTAGCCATCCTTTGGTGTCGCGCTTCGGGCGATTGGCTCTCCCTAGGCGCCGAGCCCGTTTTTGACGCCGCTACCCGAACCACGGGCCGAGTTCGGAGCGACGCGCTCAGCTACTGATTAGGCAGCTAGAGCGAGTGCGTGATCGTTATCCGCACTTACGTTGTTTCCCGGTTGTTTTACGAGGCCGACCGGGGACCTCGGCTTGCAACTCTGCCGGAGAATCGACCACGTCGAAACCAGGTCGCCCCCGTATGTCCTGCAAATTGTAGCCTCGATCGATGGCTTCGATTCGTTCCGAGCGCCTGGAGCTGGTCTCGATCTCGCCGGACTTCATCGACGCGCTGCTCGCCGAGCGCCGTCGCGACGCCGAGGTCGCGGCAGGATTGAGCCTGCCGGAAGACTGGCCGGACGCGCACGACCGCGGCTTCCTGAACTTTCGCTTGCGCCAGATGCGCGAGCGGCCCGAGACCCAGGAATGGTTCGTCTACGCCGTCGTGCTGCCAAATGGCGAGCGGCCGATGGTCGGCCACGCCGGTTTCCATGGGCCACCGGGCGTCAACGTAGTCAAAGCGCCTGACGCCGTCGAGGTCGGTTACTCGATCTTCGAGTCCTACCGCCGCCGCGGCTACGCGACCGAGGTCGTGCGCGCTCTGATCGATTGGGCCTCGAGTGAGCACGGCATTCGGCACTTCGTGGCGTCGATCTCGCCCGAGAACGAGCCCTCACTGGCGCTCGTCAGGCGTCTTGGGTTCGAGCGAACGGGCCGGCACTGGGACGAGGAGGACGGCGAGGAGGTCGAGTTCGAGCTACGGATCAGCGACGGCGCCTGAGCGCCCGCTCGATGTCGCGCTCCGCGTCGCGCTTGGCGATGTCCCGGCGCTTGTCCCGCTGCTCCTTGCCGCGCCCGACTGCCAGCTCGAGCTTCACGCGGCCGTTCTTGAAGTACATACGCGTCGGCACGAGCGTCAGGCCCTTCTGTTGCACCTGGCCGATCAGGGATTCGATCTCGCGCCGGTGCAGGAGCAGCTTCCGGTCTCGCTCGGGCTCGTGGTTGGCGACGTTTCCCTGGGCGTACTCGTCGATGTGCGCGCCGATCAGCCAGACTTCGCCGTCTCGGAGGTCGGCGTAAGCCTGGCCGAGAGTGACGCGTCCGTCGCGCAGCGACTTAACCTCGGTTCCGGTCAGCTGCAGGCCGGCCTCGTAGCGGTCGAGCAGGTGGTAGTCGTGCCGCGCGCGGCGGTTGTCCGCGATCAGCTTCTCCCCGTCCCTCGCCATCACGAAGAAGATACTTGCACTACTGTTCACTACGCAGTAGTATCGCTCGCGCTAGTGGACCGCAGCCAGCTACTCCGGGGAACGCTCGACGCGGCAGCGCTAGCGGTCGTCGCCGAGCAGGACGGCTATGGCTACGACGTCCTGCGGCGGTTGCGAGCAGCCGGACTGACCGACGTCGGCGACGCGTCCGTGTACGGCACCCTGCGGCGGCTCTACCGGGCCGGGGCGCTCACGTCCTACGTCGAGCCGTCCGACGAGGGGCCGCACCGGCGCTACTACGGGATTACCTCCCGAGGCCGCGCGCAGCTTGCTGAGGCACGCACCGCCTGGGCCGAGTTTTCCCAGACGCTTTCGACCCTGCTCGAAACCGACGTGGAGGTGACCGCGTGACGACAGCAGCTCATGTTCCTTCCGATGTCGAGACCTATCTGGCACGCGTCCGCGCAGCGCTCTCCGACGTGCCGGCCGAGGAGCGCGACGACCTGCTTGCGGAGGTCGAGGCGTCGCTGCACGAGACCGCTTCCGAGACCGAAGGGTCAGTCGCGGCGCAACTCGGCCCGCCAGAGGATTTCGCCGCGGAGCTGCTGTCGGCCGCCGGTCTGCATCCGTCTACCGAACCGCCGGCTGCCGGGCTGCGCGAGACGATCGAGCGTCTGGCCGGCAGCCGGCAGGTCACCACGTCGCTGCGGTTCCTGCGTGAGCTCGCGCCGATCTCGTGGGCCGTCCGCGGCTACGTCGCTGTCGCCGCCCTCGCCCTCGCCGCGAATGCAAGCTGGTCGACATCGCATGGCGCCGTGCCGCGGATCGGGAACGCGAAGCTTGGTGCCGCTGCGATTTTCGTTGCGGTCGCGGCGTCGATCGCACTCGGGCTCTGGAACAGAGGGGTGGCGCGAACACGCCTCCCGCTCGCCGTCTTGAACATCGTGCTGCTCGCGACCCTGGTTCCCGTCGCAGTTCATCTTTCCCACCGCGCCCAACCGGAGGTCGCGACCCGCGTCTTCATCCAGACCGAGCCCGTGCCGGGGCTCGCCTACAACGGCGCTCCCGTCGACAACATCTATCCGTATTCGCGCGACGGCAGGTTGCTGCACGACGTGCTCCTCTACACGGCCGCCGGCACGCCTTTGAACGTCGGTACCACGGCATACGATCCCTACCGGCGCATCCTTGCCACGAAGACCGGCCGCCTCGTCTACAACGCCTTCCCGGTTCGCTACTACGAGCCGGGTACGAAGATGGTGCTGCGCCCGGGCGCCGGGCCGAAGGTGAAGGTGCCGCATATCGCGACGCCGCCGCTACCGGCCCCGAAGCCCAAGCGCTAGCCGGGCGCCAGCTCGACCTTGCCCGCGGGCTTGTCGATCGACTCGACGCGGACCTCGATCGGATCGCCGAGCCGAAACGTGCCGCCGCCGCGGCGGCCGACCAAGGCCGTGCCGACGTCGTTGAGCTCGAAGTAGTCGCCGGCAAGGCGGCGCGCGGGCAGGAAACCCTCGAAGACGTCGCCGAAGCGGGCGAAGAGACCGGAGCCGATGACGCCGATGATCTCCCCTTCGAAGGGATCGTCCCAGCCCCGTTCGTACAGCTCGGCGTCGAGCAGCCACGCCAGGCAGATGTCGTCCGCGCGATACTCGACATCGGCGGCGGCTCGCTCTCGCTCGGATGCATGTTGGGCGAGATCGCCGAGGTCTTCCGGCGGCGGCTCGTCCGATGCGCCGAGCTCGCGTAGCAGGGCGCGGTGGACGACGAGGTCCGGGTAACGGCGGATCGGCGAGGTGAAATGGCAGTACGCGGAGCTTGCGAGCCCGGAGTGGCCGAGGTTCCGCGGGTCGTAGCGCGCCTGCTTCAGCGCGCGCAACACGAGCGACGGGAAAGCCTCTCTTCCCCGCCCCGACTTCGCCGAGTAGTCGGTCACGAGCTCGCTCGCCTCGGCGGCGAGCGCCGCGGCGTCCGCGGCCGAGAGGTCTTTCGGCGCGGCCGGCGTCGGCACCTTCAGGTCGCCGAGCTTCGCCAGCAGCAGCTCGACAGCCTGCGGCTCCGGCCGCTCGTGGACTCGGAACAGCGCCTCGCGGCGACGGCCTGCGAGCAGCGAGGCCACGCGCTCGTTCGCGAGGATCATCAGCTCCTCGACGAGCATGTGCGAGTGCGCCTCCTCGGCGCGCCAGGCGCGTGCGATGCCGCCGCGGTCGTCGAACTCGAACTCGATCTCGGGCGACTCGACGCGGAGAGCGCCTCGCGCGAAGCGCCGCTCGCGCAGGTCGGTCGAAACCGCCTCCGCGCGTTTCAGCGCCCCGGTGAGGTCGGGCTCCGCGCGTTCGCGGCCGGCGAGGATGGCCTCGGCTCGTCCGTAGGTGAACCGCTCGCGGCTGCGGATGACGGAGCGGTAGAAGTTGGGTTCGCCGCCCGCGAGCGGGATTTCGACCGTGACGCAGAGGCGATCCTCGTGCGGTCGTAGAGAGCAGAGGTCTTCGGAGAGATCGGGCGGCAGCATCGGCGCGACCCGCCCCGGCACGTAGGTCGAGAACGCGCGCTCCGCCGCGCCGCGGTCGAGCGGTGTACCGACCGTGACGAAGTACGAGACGTCGGCGATGTGAACGTACGCGCGGTCCCGCTTCAGCGTCAGCGCGTCGTCGAAGTCCTTGGCCGTCTCCGGGTCGATCGTGAAAGAAAGCTCATCGCGGAGATCCACCCGCCCCTCGAGCGCCGGCGCCGGGGCGTCATGGGGCTCGAACCCCTGTCGCGCCCCGGTATCGAGGAGCAGGGCCTCGAGTACGTTCTCGATCCGCTTGGCCGAGCCCAGCACCCGCTGCACGCGTGCGCGCCCGCGCCGGCCGGACACGACGGCGAGATCGCCGGGTCGCGCGTCCCCCGCGCCCTTGCGGTCGACCACGATTGGCACGCCGGGGGTGAAATATGGCTCGCCGACGAGCAGCTTTCCGCGCCGGGCGAGCTCTACAACAACCGGTTCTAGACCTGAAGAAATCTGCGGATCGTCAAGCCGGAGCCGGCCGCGCCAAGCAGCAGCCCCGTGCCGAGGATGATCAACGCCGTCAGACCGAACGGCCAGGCGTGGATGTCGGAGGCGCGAATCACGTGCGGCATGATCCGTGGCAGTGCGATCTCCTTGCCGAGCACGAGCAGCAAGATCGCCGCGAGCGAGCCGACGAGGCCCGTGATCAGGCCTTCGAGCATGAACGGCCCGCGAATGAACCAGTTCGTCGCGCCGACGAGCTTCATCACCTCGATCTCGCGTCGCCGTGAGAAGATCGCTAACCGGATCGTGTTTCCGATCAGCAGCGTCGAGGAGACCAGCAGGACGATCACCGCGAGGACGAAGAAGATGTCGATCACCTTGGCGGCCGTCAGCAACTTGTGTGCGGTCTTCTTGCCGTAGTTCACGTCGTGCACCCCGGCAGGGAGCGGCTGCAGAGTGTCGGCGATCTTCACCGTGTCCTCCCCGCGCTTCGGCTGCACGGTCAGCGCCGGCCCGAGCGGGTTGTAGGGGAGCGTCGACCCCTTGAAGAGCTCGGGATTCTTCTTCCGCATCTGCGCGAGGCCTGCTTCGGCCGAGACCGGCGTCACGGACTTGACGAGCGGGTTCGCGGCCAGCTTGCTCTGAACGTCGCTGACTTCCTTGCCGTGATCGGCGACGCCGTGGTCGAAGTAGACCTTCACGACGAGCTCGTGCTTGTAGTGGTTGCTGAGCGAGAAAGCCCAGGTCGAGAGCCCGATCAGGAAGCCGAGCAGGAACATCCCGATCAGGACTGTCATCGTCGCCGCGGCGGTCGTGGAGACGTTCGCGAACAGCGAGCGGACCGCCTCGGACAGCAGGAGCTTGAATCGAGCCACTACGAGGCGTATCCCCCGCGGCGCTCGTCACGGGCCAGCCGCCCGTCGTCGAGCGCGATGACCCTGCGGCGCATCTTGTCGACCATCTCGCGGTCGTGCGTCGCCATCACGACCGTGGTGCCGGCGCGGTTGATCCGGTAGAGCAGCTGCATGATCCCGACCGAGGTGTCCGGATCGAGGTTTCCGGTCGGCTCATCGCAGATCAAGAGCGGCGGGTGGTTGACGACGGCGCGTGCGATCGAAACGCGCTGCTGCTCGCCGCCCGAGAGCTCATCGGGAAGCGAGCTCATCTTGTGTGCAAGCCCGACGAGGTTGAGCACCTCCGGCACCTTGCGGCGGATCGAGCTGCTGCCCTCACCCTGCACCTTCAGCGCGTAGGCGACGTTCTCGGCCGCCGTGCGGTCCGGGAGCAGTTTGAAGTCCTGGAAGACGCAGCCGATGTTGCGGCGCAGAAACGGCACCTTCGAACGCTTCAGGCGGGTCAGGTCGCGGCCGCCGACGACGATCTTGCCGGCCGTGGGCTCGATCTCCTTCAGTACCAGCCGGATCACCGTCGACTTGCCCGAGCCCGAAGCGCCGACCACGAAGACGAAGTCGCCTTTCTCGATCACGAAGGAGACATCGATGAGCGCAGCGACGTTCGGCTCGTAGATCTTGCGCACAGCGTCGAAGACGATCATCGCGCCGGCGCTCGGCGTCGGCAGCTCGCCGTCCACCTCGGGGCGTTCGACGACGGCGAGCGGAGTGTCTGTCTTCAGGTCTGTGTCCATCACCGGGTCAAGCGAGCGGCCACCAGGGTCGCTCCGGTAGGGCTTCGAGCAGAAGAGTCTAGCCAAGCCTCCGGATCTACATCGCCTTGCCCGCCGCTTTGGCGAGCAGGTACTCATGAATGAACTCGTCGAGGTCGCCGTCGAGAACTGCCTGCGTATTGCCGGTTTCGTGCCCGGTGCGGTGATCCTTGACGAGCTGGTAGGGCTGGAGGACGTAGCTGCGGATCTGGCTGCCGAAGTCGGCCTGCTGGGCAGCGCCGCGCTCGCGGGCCAACTCCTGCTCGCGTTTTTCCTGCTCGAGCTCGGCCAGGCGGGACTTGAGGATCCGCAGCGCCGTTTGCTTATTGGCGGCCTGGGAGCGCTCGTTCTGGCACTGGACGACGATCCCGGTCGGGATGTGGGTGATTCGCACGGCGGAGTCCGTCTTGTTGACGTGCTGCCCCCCGGCGCCGCTCGCCCGGTAGGTGTCGATTCGAAGGTCGGCTTCGTCCAGTTCGACGTCTTCGTCTTCGGGCAGCAGCGGGCTGACGATCACCTGCGCAAAGGAGGTGTGGCGGCGATGTGCCTGGTCGAACGGCGACAGCCGGACGAGCCGGTGGACACCGCGCTCGGCCTTGAGGATTCCGTAGGCGTTCTCCCCCTTGACCGTGAAGGTGGCGGACTTCAGCCCCGCCTCCTCCCCCGGACTCGCCTCGACCAACTCGGCCTGGAAGCCGCGGCCGGAGCCCCAGCGCAGGTACATGCGCAGCAGGATCTCGGCCCAGTCCTGGGCGTCGGTGCCGCCCGTCCCGGCGTGGATCGTAACGACCGCGTCGCCGCCGTCGTACTCGCCGGTGAAGAGCGCGTCCTCCTGGAGCAGGTCGAGCTCACGCCGAAGCGGCGCGACCGAGACGGCGATCTCGTCGGCCATCTCGCCGTCCATGGCGAAGAGCTCCCGCGCGTCCTCATAGTCGCGTGACAGCCGCTCGTAGCGCTCGAGCCGCTTGGCAAGGCGCGCGTGCTCGGCCGAAACCCGCGCCGCGCGCTGCTGGTCGTCCCAGAATCCCGGTGCGCCGAGCTCCTCCTCGAGCTCGGCGATGCGACGCCTCAGCCTCTCCGGGTCAAAGGTAATCACGGACCCAGGCAAGCTGGGTCCCGATCTCCTCGAGCTGGTGCTCCAGGGGCTGCTGAGTCGGCTCGGTCATGACTCCCTGATGCTAGCGACAGCTCAACCCGCTTCAGGGACAGCCCTGAAGGGACTGTCCCTACAACCATGTCGCCGCCGTCCGGCTAAGCCCCGTGGCACTTCTTGAACTTCTTGCCCGACCCGCACCAGCAGGGGTCGTTCCGACCGACCTTGTCGTGCGCGGAGACGGTTCTCTGCATCGTCGACACCGCACCGCCGCCGGCAAAAACGCCGCCAGCGGTCACAGAGGCGCCGTTGCCGCCGCCATCCCCCGCGGCCGCCATGCCGATCGCCTGGGCTCCGGCGGCTTGTTCGTGCTCGTACGCGAGCCCCGCGGCTTCGGCGGCCTGCGCCTCCTGCAGCCGCTGCAGCTCGTCCGCGTCCTGCGGCTCGAGCTGTGCGTGGAAGAGGTGCCCGACGACCTCTTCGCGGATCGCCGCGTTCAGCTCCTCGAACATGATGTGGCCCTCGGCGGTGTACTCGACAAGCGGGTCCTTCTGGGCCATCGCCCGCAGGTGGACGCCCTCGCGCAGGTAGTCCATGTTCTCGAGGTGCTCGCGCCAGCGGGTGTCGACGACCTGGAGAATGATGAAGCGCTCGAGCTCGCGCATCAGCTCCGAGCCGAGCTCCTCCTCCTTGGCCGCGTACCGCTCCTGCGCCTCTTCGGTGAAGTCCTCGATCAGCGTCTCGCGCGTCAGCGAGCCGACGTCCTCGCGGAGCTCGTCGACCGTGATCGGCTCCTCGGGCGGCTGCACATAGATGGCGTCCATCGCCTTGACGAGGCCCTCGAGATCCCATTCCTCGGCGTACTCGTTCTCGGTGAAGTGAGCGACGATCCGCGCGATCACCTCGTCGACCCACGCGCGCACCTCCTCGGAGAGGTCCTGGCCCTCCAGGACACGCCGGCGCTGTTCGTAGATCACCGTCCGCTGCTTGTTCAGGACGTCGTCGTACTTGAGCACGTTCTTTCGGGCGACGAAGTTCTGCTCCTCGACCTTCTTCTGCGCGTTCTCGATCTGCCGCGAGAGGATGCCCGCCTCCATCGGTTGGTCGTCGGGCACCTTGAAGCGCTCCATGATGTTGTGGATCCGGTCGCCGGCGAAGAGGCGGACGAGGTCGTCCTGGCCGGAGAGGTAGAAGCGCGTCTCGCCGGGGTCGCCCTGGCGGCCTGAACGGCCGCGCAGCTGGTTGTCGATCCGCCGCGCCTCGTGGCGCTCGGTGCCGAGCACGTAGAGGCCGCCGAGCTCGACGATGCCTTCGCCGAGCTTGATGTCGACGCCGCGGCCGGCCATGTTCGTCGCGATCGTGACCGCGTGCGGCTGGCCGGCGTCCTTGATGATCTCGCTCTCCCGCTCGTGCTCCTTCGCGTTCAGGACGTTGTGCGGGATGCCACGCCGCTGGAGCAGCTGCGCGAGGTACTCCGACTTCTCGACCGCGATCGTGCCGACCAGGACCGGCTGGCCCTTTTCGTGCCGCTCGACGATGTCGTCGATGACAGCGTTGAACTTCGCTTCCTCGGTCTTGAAGATGAAGTCGTTCTCGTCGGCGCGCGCGACCGCCACGTTGGTCGGAATCTCGACGACGTGGAGCCCGTAGATCTCGACGAACTCCTTCTCCTCGGTCTTGGCGGTACCGGTCATCCCGCCGAGCTTCTCGTAGAGGCGGAAGTAGTTCTGGAGCGTGATCGTCGCGAGCGTGACGTGCTCCTCCTGGATCGCCACGCCTTCTTTGGCCTCGACTGCCTGGTGCAGGCCCTCGCTCCAGCGCCGGCCTTCCATGATCCGGCCCGTGAACTCGTCGACGATCTTGACCTCGCCGTCCTGGATGACGTAGTCGTCGTCGCGGTGGTAGAGCGACTGGGCCTTCAGCGCCTGGATCATGTGGTTGACGAGCTGTGAGTGCCGCGGGTCGTAGAGGTTCTCGATCCCGAGCGCGCGCTCGAACTTCGCCACGCCCGACTGGGTCGGCGCGATCGTCTTGTGCTTCTCGTCGTACTCGTAGTCAGCGTCGGGGTGCTCGCCCTTCTGATGCGGGTCGTGCGGAACGGCATTGAGCGATTTCGCGACCCTGGCGAAGTCGTAGTAGATCTTGGCGGCCGTCTCCGGCTCGCCGGAGATGATCAATGGCGTCCGCGCCTCGTCGATCAGGATCGAGTCGACCTCGTCCACGATCGCGTAGGAGTGGCCGCGCTGGACGACCCCGTCGAGCGCTACCGCCATGTTGTCGCGCAGGTAGTCGAAGCCGAACTCGGAGTTCGTCCCGTACGTGATGTCCGCGTCGTACGCCTCTTTGCGCTCGGCGAACGGCATCATGTTCTCGATCGCAGCGGCCCGCATGCCGAGCTTCTCGTAGACGGGCCCCATCCAGCCGGCGTCGCGCTTTGCGAGGTAATCGTTGACGGTGACCAGGTGGACGCCGTTGCCGGCGAGCGCATTCAGGTAAAGCGGTTGCGTCGCGACGAGCGTCTTTCCTTCGCCGGTCTTCATCTCGGCGATGTCGCCCTCATGGAGGACGATCCCGCCCATCACCTGAACGTCGAAGGGGCGCTGGCCGAGCGCGCGCTTGGCGGCCTCGCGAACCGCGGCGTAGACCTCGAAGAGCAGCTCCTCGAGCGTCTCGCCATTTTCGTAGCGCTGCTTGAACTCGTCGGTCTTGGCGGCGAGCTCCTCGTCGGAGAGCTGCTCGAAGTCGGGCTCGAGCGACGCGACGTATTCCGCCTGCGCTTGCAGGCGCTTGAGGCGCCTGCCTTCACCGAGCCGGAGGACTTTTTCGAGGCTGCCGAGATCCTGTGCCATGAAAGATTCAGGGTAGCGACTCAGAGTGTCGCAACCCGGACCTCCCAGAGATCGGCATCGAGGCGCTGAGCGTGAACCGCGTAGGACGGGCCGGCCGGCTCGCCGAGCTGCTCCAGGGCAGGGATGCTCCCGAACACGGGCATGCCGTCGACGCGCAGGATCTTGCCGTCAGCCGTCTCCGTCAGGTCGACCCGCTCCCCGTCGGCCTCGAACCGCGCGGTCTCGATCCGCCGGGCGGAAACGGCCCAGAGCACATCTGTCTGGCGCGCGCCGCGCGCACGATAGGGCGGCTGGAGCTTTTGCTCGACGGCGGTCGCCAGAGGCTCGAGGTTGGCGTCACCCTGCTCCTCCTCGACGAGCAGAGAGCCGTCGGGAAGCGCCACGAAATCCACCGCGTCGCCCTGGATCTCCGGCGCCGCGACGGTGGCGACAAGATCCCACTCCCTCGCCCTGGCCGTGCCGTGAATTCCGGCTTCGTCCCAGGCAGCCCGCACGCCGCTCGGCTCGGCGAGCCCGCCTTCCCGCGCGAGCCGCTCGTGGAGGCTCTCGCGCCTGAAGAGCCCCACGGCTACTGTGGCTCGATCAGGCCGTAGCCGCCCTGTCGGCGGCGGTAGACGATGTTGACCTCGTTCGAGTCGGCATTGCGGAAGACGAAGAAGTCGTGACCGACCAGCTCTAGTTGGAGCACTGCTTCTTCGGCATTCATTGGTTTGACTGCGAACTGCTTCGTCCTGACGATCTGCGGTTCTTCGGGCATCTGGAGTCCTTCGTCGGGTGCCTGCCGGCCGGGGCGACGGCGCCGGCCTCTCTTTTCCCGGTAGCGGGTGGCCTGGCGCTCGAGCTTGTCGACGAGCTGGTCGATCGAGGCACGGACGTCCTGGGAGCTCTCGCGAGCGCGCAGCACCGGCCCCTTGGTCCACACCGTTGCCTCCGCCACGTGGCTGTCCTTGATCGACGGATTCTGCTCGGCTGAGAGTTGCAGCTCGATCTTGGGATCGGGCAGCTGCCGTTCGAGCTTGCCGAGGCGTTTCTCGGCATACGAGCGGATCGCGTCGGTGACCTCGACCCCGCGGCCCTTCACGCGAAGCTGCACGACTCAAATCTAGCGGACTACTCTTGTCGAGAGAAATGCTGGTCGCATTTCTCTCGAGCTTGTTTTGTCCTGTCGCTCTGCTCGGGAGACGAATCAGCGGACAACTCGGGCGAACGTGACGACTTCGACTCGCCTTGCTCCCGCTTTCCGTAGCGCGGAGGCGGCGGCGTTGACGGTCGCACCGCTTGTGAAGACGTCGTCGATCAGGACGACGGACCTCGGGACCGCGCCCTTCGCGCTGAAGACGCCGGCGACATTGCGGCGCCGCTCGGCACGCGAGAGCCCGCGCTGTCGCCGCGCGGCCCGGCGGCGAAGCGGCGTGGCAAGTTGCAGCTCCCAGCGGCGGGCTAGTTGTTCGGCCAGCTGTCGGGGCGGGTGATGGCCTCGCTTCAGCTCGCGATCCGGGTCGGGCGGGATGAAGGTGACGACGTCCGCTTTTGGCGGCGGAACGACCTCGATCACAACCGAGACGGCCCCCGCAGCGAGACGCCGCAAGGCGCGCTCTTTCCACGCGGCGACGAGTGCCCGGACGGCGTCGTCGTAGAGGACGGCGGCGCGGGCGCTTGCGAACGCGAGCCGCCGGCCCGCGCATTCCCGGCAGCGGCGCACAGGCCACGCGGTCGGCGTGCCGCAGCGTTCGCAGAGGGGCGGCTCGATCCGAGGCAGGCGGGTAAGGCAGGTGGAGCAGAATTGCGTACCCCCCAAACCGCAGACCACGCAGCGCTGCGGCAGGAGCAGGTCGAGCATCCTCGGAAGCTACGGCGCGTTCCGTGGCGTCTTCGTCAGGAAAGAATCACGAACGTGAAACTTCTCCTGGCGGCTGCGGCAACGGCGGCCCTCGCCCTCACCGGTTGCGGAGGCTCGAAGCAGCCTGCCGCGATGAAGGCGATCTCTGGAGGATGGACCCTGACGGAGGCAATCGGCGCTCGCTCGGTGGGCCGCTTCCGGCGCGCGTCCTGGGCCAGGGAATCAGCGGCCTCGAGCCGGTGGCCTGGTCGAACGGAGCTCTGCTCGCCGGCCTCATCAACGAGTTCGGATCGCCTCCGTACGCCGTCGATCCGCAGACGAAGACCTTGCGTCAGATCGGTCGCTTCGGCTTCCGAGGCGTCGCCGAAGGCCTGTCGCATGACGGTCGGCACGTCCTGGTCGAGACCGGCGGCGTCGAGCTCGTCCGCACCCAGCACGTCGAGGTCGTGCCATTCGCGGGCGGCGAGGGACGCGTGATCTCCCGCTTCGCGGGCGAAGCGAGCTGGAACCTCTGACCGTCCCGCCGTGCCAGGCACGAGGACACGCTCCGGCAGGACGGGCGAGCCTAAGCGCTGAACTCGCGGTCGGCCTGCGCGAGCGTCTCCGGCGAGCCGATGTCGTACCAGCGGCCGGGTACCTGCCATGCGTAGACCGGCAGCTGCGGGTACAACCACTGCACCAGCCGTCCGGGCTGGTCGGGGTTGTTGCCTTCCTCGAGATAGCGCCGGATCAGCGGCAGCACCGGGCGCGGATAGAAGTACAACGCGATGCCCGCGAGCGTTGTGTCGGGCCGCTCGGGCTTCTCCTCGAAGGCGACGATCCGCCCCTGCTCGTCAGTCGTGATCGCCGAGTACGGCTTGACCGCCTCCGGGCTGCCGACATCGTAGACCGCGATTACCGGCGAATCCCTTTCTTGCCCAAGCCGGGCGAAGGCATCGAGCTCGGGCTCGCTGAAGATGCTGTCGCCGGCGGCGACGATCAGGTCGTCGTCGACCGCTTCCTGGCGGATCACGAGCGCGAGGTCGCCAATTGCGCCGAGCTTGTCGTCGTCGCTCGTCGTCCCGTCGTCAACGACGGAGAGGTCGAACGGCCCCCGCCAGGCCGACGCAAAATCACGGAAGCGGTCAGCGAACTTCGCGTTCGTGACCGCGTAGACGTGCTCGAGCTGCCCGATCTCCGCAAGCTGCGCGAGCAGTCGCTCGAGGAGCGGTCGTCGGCCGACCTCGAGCAGGTGCTTGGGCTGATCGAGCGTGAGCGGGTAGAGCCGGGTGGCGTAGCCCGCTGCGAGAACAATTGCCTTCAATTCGATCTACCGAGCCAAGTGAAGGTAGAAGCCAGCCAGCCGGAAAATGCGCAGCATTTTTCGGGTTAAGTTCCTTCGTCCCAGGATGCGAGGTACTTGGCCTGTTCCTCGCTGAGGGTGTCGATCTCGATTCCCATCGTGGCGAGCTTCAGCCGGGCGATTTCGCTGTCGATCTCGCTCGGCACCGGGTAAACGCGGCGCTCGAGGTTGGCGGCATTCGTGACGACGTACTCCGCCGCCAGGGCCTGATTGGCGAAGGACATGTCCATCACGGAGGCAGGATGGCCCTCCGCGGACGACAGATTGACGAGCCGTCCTTCCGCGACGAGGTAGAGGCGCTTGCCGTTCTCTAGCTCGAACTCCTCCACGAACTCACGGGCCTTCCGCGTCTCGGTCGCGAGCTGGCGCAACGCCGGGATCTCGATCTCGACGTTGAAGTGGCCGGTGTTGGCGAGGATCGCTCCGTCCTTCATCCGCTCCATGTGCTCGCGCGTGATCACTGACTTGTCGCCCGTCGCGGTGCAGAAGATGTCTCCGGTCTCGGCGGCCCTGTCCATCGTCCGCACCTCGAACCCGTCCATCGTCGCTTCGAGCGCCCTGAGCGGATCGACCTCGGTGACGATCACGTGCGCACCCATGCCGCGGGCGCGAAGGGCGACGCCCTTGCCGACCCAGCCGTAGCCTGCGACGACGAAGGTGGCGCCGGCGAGAAGGACGTTGGTCGCGCGGATGATCCCGTCGATCGTAGACTGACCGGTCCCGTAGCGGTTGTCGAACATGTGCTTCGTGTTCGCGTCGTTGACCGCGATCACCGGGAAGCCGAGCGCACCGTCGCGCTCGAGCGCCTTCAGGCGGATAACACCCGTGGTCGTCTCCTCCATTCCTCCGAGAATGTCGCCGAGCTGCTCGCGGCGGTGTGAGTGGAGGACCCCGATCACGTCGGCGCCGTCGTCCATCGTCAACTGGGGCTTGTGGTCGACCGCAGCCTCGATGTGCTGGTAGTAGGTGTCGTTGTCCTCGCCCTTGATCGCGAAGACCGAGACGTCGAACTCATCGACGAGCGCGGCCGCGACGTCGTCCTGGGTCGAGAGCGGATTCGACGCGCAGAGCACGATGTCCCCGCCGCCGGCCTTGAGCGTCCGCATGAGATTCGCTGTCTCGCTCGTCACGTGGAGGCAGGCAGCGATCCGGTAACCCGCGAGCGGCTGTTCGTTCTCAAAGCGGTCGCGGATGGCGGCGAGCACGGGCATGTGCCGGTCGGCCCAGGCAATTCTGCGCACCCCCTCGGGCGCGAGCGAGAGATCTTTCACGTCATGACGCTTGGTGGTGGCCATTCGGTCCTTTCGTCCTTGTGATCACTAGGCGGCGAGCAGACGCTCGTGCTTGCGCTGCTCCCAGTCGAGGGCGGAGAGCTGGGTTCCGGCGAGCCACGTCTCGACGGCGGCCCGAAGGGCCGGCTCCTGCTGCAACCGTACCGTGAACGCGAGCTCGTCGATCCCGACGCCGAAGCGGCGGCGAAGATCGCTCAGCGAACGGAGCTGGTTGAGCTCGAGTAGGCCGTACTGGCGGTAGCCGCTCGCACTACGGGCGGGGACCACGAGCCCGGCACGCTCCACGTAGCGGAGCATCCGAGGAGACCAGCCGGTGCGCGCGGCGGCCTGACCGACGGTCAGCGACTCCATCGACTGATGACGTTAACACACTTGTGTCAGGGTTGCACGGTGCCCTCGCGGCCGTACTCGTCCTCGAGGCGGACGATGTCGTCCAGCTGAGGCGTCGAGACCTCGAGGATGGTTGTATCCTCGATGGCGCGCACGCGATGCACGGTGCCCGGCCGGAAGCGAAAGGCAACGCCGGGGCCGACAATCTCCCTCGTCAGGACTGCTTGGCCGGCTTCGCCGAGCTGCAGCTCGGCACGACCCTCGAGGACATACCAGCTCTCGTCCTTCTCCCGGTGGAACTGGAGGCTGAGCGCTTGCCCTGCCTGGACGAAGAGGAGCTTGCCCACATAGCCCTCGGCCTTCGCCCAGATGAGCTCGTGACCCCACGGCTTGTCGACCTTGTCGGGCTGGAAGGAGAAGCGATCGAGCCCTTCGAGATTAGGCGACGACAACGGCCTCTCCACTGTTGGGCGATCCTACGCCCTCGACGAGGCACTGCAAGGGGCGCCTCACGCCTCGAGCCATTCGGGGTGCGCGTTGATGTATTCCTCGGCGCGGCGCAGGTCCTTCGGCGTGTTGACGGTCAGCCACAACCCGTCGTGGTGAAAGGCGCCGAGCTTCCCTTCCGCGGCCAGGGCCGGGAACGCTGTCGTCTCGTGATCGCCCCGCTCGGGGAACCGCGCGAGCGCGTCCTCCCCGAGGACGTAGACGCCGCAACTGACCCAGCAATCGATCGTCCCGCCCTCCGCGAAGCCGGTGACGTGGTCGTCCTCGAGCTCGACGACCCCGAACGGTGATTTCGGGCGCGCGACGGTGATCGTTGCGGCAGCTGCGTTGGCACGGTGATGTTCGAGCAGGCCCGCGAAGTCGATGTCGAGCAGCTCGTCCCCGTTCAGCGCGAGGACGTCGCCCGTCTCCTGGCGTTGACCCGCCGCAAAGCGGATACCCCCTCCTCGCCCGAGCCGCTCGGGCTCCTCGGCGATCGCGACTTCGACGCCGAGGCCGCCGAGAGCGGCCGCGAACTGCTCACCAGCTCCGGCGCCGCAACTGACGATTACACGGTCGACTCCAGCGCGGCCGAGCAGACCAACCTGCCAGGCGGCCAGCGGGCGCCCGGCGACCGACACGAGTGGTTTCGGCAGCCCGCCCCCGGCCTCGCCTAGGCGCTCGGCCTTGCCGCCTGCCAGGATGATCGCCTCCACAGGCTAGCTCGACATGTCTGGGGAACCTCCCGGTCCCCCAGACCTCTCCGCTGGTCCGCTTGCGCGGACAGCCGTTTCGCGGCCGGCGTCGCGGTCCGCCGTCTCCGGCAACGCTGCGAGCGGCGATGAGGCGCGGCCGATGCCCTCGTAGTCGAAACCGGCCGCGCGGGTCGCGTCGGGGTCGAGCAGGTTGCGGCCGTCGATGATCAGCGGCCGTCGCATCGTGTCGCGAACCTCAGCAGAGGCAAGCGACCGGAACTCGTCCCAGTCGGTGACGATCACGGCCGCGTCGGCGTCGCGAACCGCCTCGGCGACGGAATCGCAGAGCGAGACGCCGCGGACAAGGTCGCCGGGCCTCGCGACCGGGTCGTAGGCACGGACGTCCGCGCCTTCGGCGAGCAGTCTCGACGCGAGCACGACCGACGGCGCCTCGCGCATGTCGTCCGTATTGGCCTTGAACGCGAGGCCGAGCAGCGCGATCCGTTTTCCACGGAGCCGGCCCAGGTACTTCTGGAGCTTGTTGATCACCCGCCGCTTCTGCAGCTCATTGACCTCGATCACGGCCGAGAGCAGCTGGAAGTGGTAACCCGAGTTTGAGGCGAGCTGCTTCAGTGCGTTCGTGTCCTTGGGAAAACACGAACCACCGAAGCCAACGCCGGCGCGAAGGAAGTGCGGCCCCAGCCGGTGATCGAGGCCGACGCCCTCGGCGACCTTTTCGACATCGGCGCCGGTGACCTCGCAGACGTTCGCGATCTCGTTGATGAAGCTGATTCGCGTTGCCAGGAAAGCATTCGCGGCGAGCTTGATCATCTCCGCCGAGGCGACGTCTGCGCGGACGATGGGAGTGTCCAGGCGGTCGTAGAGGGCCGCAACGCGGTCGCCGTCGGCCTCCGCGAACGAGCCGATCACAACCCGGTCGGGGTGGAGGAAATCCTCGACGGCACCCCCTTCCGCGAGAAACTCGGGATTCGACACGTAGCCGATGTGGCTGAGCCCGCGGGCCTCGAGCGCCGCGCGCACCTTCTCGCCGGTGCCGACGGGCACCGTGCTCTTCATGACCAGGATCGTGCGGCGCTCCAGCCGCGGCAGCTCGTCGATCACTGTCCACACACGCGAGAGATCGGCATCACCCGAGTAGGTCGGCGGCGTGTCGACGCAGACGAACACGAGCTCCGCGGCGGCGGCGGCCTCCGCTGCGTCAAGCGTGAACGTCAGCCGGTCGGCATTCCGCTTCACCAGGTCTTCCAGCTCGGGCTCGAAGAATGGCACCTCACCGGCCCGTAGCCGCTCGACCCTCTCCGGGACGATGTCGCGAATCGTCACCTCATGCCCGAGCTCGGCGAAGCAGGCGCCGGTGACGAGCCCCACCCAACCGGCGCCGAAGATCGCGATCGGCTCTTTGCCCTGCCTGTTCACAAGCGTCACCTTACGGGCCGAAGCCCGCGCGCGATCTCGATCATCGTCTCGGGCGAAAGCGCGTCGTCGAGCGTATTCACGACCCAGTAGCTGGCGCGGTTCTCCTTCAGGACGACCATGTGGAGGTGCTGGCCGGAGTAGAAGAACTCGAATGTCCGGTGGCCGAAATGCCGGATGAAGTTCTTTTCCGAGAGCGCCGGCGCGGCGCCCCAGTTCGTCTCCTGGATTCCCCAGTATTGACCGTTCACCCCGGTCGTGAAGACCAGCCGAGCCATCTTGTGCCCCTGAACCGTGTAGACGCGCGGGTTCGGTGGCTCCGGATCCACCCGCGAGTTCCGGTCGATCACGGTCGGATACTCGACCCGGAACGGCAGCTTGCGCCGGATCGCCCGCATCTGCGACAGCGAGGCGCTCGGATAGTGGATCGTGTGCGGCGCCTGGTGCTGCGGCGGCGGTGCGGACGGACTCGACCCGATCAGCGAGCCCTGATAGCTCTTGCCGACGACCACGACCAGCTCGGCGCCGTTCGCAAATGGGCGGAACCTCGGAGTCATCGGTCCGGTCGACGCGTCGGCGAAGAGCTTTGCGACCTGCTGCGCGGCCGCCTTGGCATTCTTCTGCGTCTGGTCGTAGAAGACGCGGGTACGCGTGTGATTCCACCCGTCGGGCGAGTCGGCGGGGAGCGAGTCCGGCGGCTGCAAGATCTGATAGCTCCGCTCACGCAGCTGCGTCCCTGCGACCGACGCCGAACCGGTGATGCCGTTGCCGTTCAAGACGGTCACGAAGACCGACTTCGGATTGATCCCATCCACCTTCGGCTTGTACTTCTCGTTCAGAGCGGCCGCGTTCGCCTTCTGGGGCGCCGCGGGATCGGGGTTCATGAACTCTTGCACTGCGTTGGTGATGTTCTGTTGCGCCGTCGTCAGATCGGAGAAGCCTTCGAGGCCCTGGATTCGCACCTGCACGAAGTGGCCACCAGGCAGGCCGTGGAAGAAGAGCGCATAGTTCAGCATCGTCGAGAGGTCGACGCCGCGACCACCGGCGCGGCCGATCTCCACGTTCTTCTTGATCGCACCGAGGAGGCTCGAGACATGGAACCTCGAGTAGCGGGCGAGCTGCTCCTTCGCTGCTCGGACGAACTCCTGCTGGCGGGCAACGCGGAAGAGGTCGGAGTCCGTATGTCTGTAGCGAACGAAGTCGAGCGCCTGCTTGCCGCTTAGTCTCTGGTAGCCGGCCTGGAGGTTGATCGCCGCGTAACCGGTCGGTCCCGTGTGGTCGTTGAAGTAGCGCCGGTCGACGTCCATGTAGACCCCTCCGAGCTTGTCGACGACCTGGATGAAACCGACGAAGTTGACGCTGACCAGATAGTTGATCGGGACGTTCGTCAGCGCCTTGATCGTCTCCAGCGAGCCGCTGGGCCCGCAGGTTGGATACGCGGCGTTGATCTTGTCGAACCAGGGAGCCCGTCCGGGGCAGTGGATTTCGACCCTCATGTCGCGCGGGAACGAGAGCAGCGAGACCGTGTGACTCGCCGGGTCGGTGCGGATGAGCATCATCGTGTCCGAGCGGCCCGGTGCCTTGCCGTCGATGAAGCGGTGGTCGGTCCCGAGGACGAGCGCGATCGCAGGCTTGCCGGGAGCGGCGTAGTCGAGTCGCTTCGCCGCGCGTTTCATCGCGCGGGAATGCGGCGCCGTCGCGGACGCGAAGTCGTGGCCATAGAGGTACAGCCCACCGACTGCGCCCCCCGCGACCATCGCCACCAGCACGAGCAGCCAGAAGAAGAAACCGGCCAGGCGCCGGCGGATGCTTCGGCCTCCCTGAGGCGGCTGCCGGTAGAGCGCGATCGGCGTCAGCACGCCGGGAGGCAGCACCGCATGGCCGTTGCCATTGAGGTCCGCCCCCCGCCCGATTCCTCTTTTCAGCGTCGTTCTCATTGGTGCCGGTGCCGGTACCGGTACGCCTTCCAGTGATGTCGCTCACTTTCTGGGTCGCTAGCACCGAACCAGAGGCCGCACTCGACCGCCCCGCAGGCTAGAAGCCTGGGCAAGGTCGAGGGTGGACTCTGGTGAAGCGTGCTAGCGGGCCAGAAACGAGTGTTCATTGCTGGAAGGGGTACAGATGTGCAAAAGCGCCCCGAAGGCGCCCACCGCTGCCGCAGGATAACCACGGCTTCGGCTAGGTGGTTGCTCCTGCCGTCGCGAGCGCCTGTTCGGCGAGCTTCGTTCCTTCGACCATGTTCCTGAGCTTCTCGTACGCCACCTCCCAGCTGCGCGTGCGGAGACCGCAATCGGGACAAACGTGGATTCGCTCGGGATCGCCGAAGACCTCCGTGGCATAGAGAATCCGGTCGCGGACCAGCTCGGGAGACTCGACGAAATCCGTGTGGATGTCGAGCACGCCGAGGCCGAGGATGGGCTCGTAGGGCAGGTCGCGGAACTTCGAGATCACTTCGTAGCCGGGCCGGTCGGCACCCGACGTGCCGAGCTCGCGACTGTCGTAGTTCGCGAACCCGACGCAGAACTGCTTGCAGCCGTGCATCTGCTCGATCGCAGGGAAGAAAAGGTCGTAGTCCGAGAAGCAGAGGTGCGTCGAGAAGAAGCAGTCGAGCCCTTCGACGCTCTCGTTGAAGCTCTCGACGAAGATGTCGAGCTCGTCCGCTTCGGTGGAAGCCCCCGGCTCGTCGATCTGGATCCACTTGGCGCCCAGCTCGATCAGCGACTCCAGGTTGGGCCTGATCACGTTCCGCGCCAGGTCGTTGGCGAACTCTCTCCGGGCTGCGAGCTCCTCGCTGCGCCCGTGGCCCGCACCGATCCGGCCGCTCTGAGGCCCGAAGTGCTCATCGTACGACCAGACGGCGATCGTGTAGGCGCCCGTGACCGGGATCTTGAGGTCGTGGTTCGCGACCGACTGCAAGAACGCGAACTCGTCGTTGTGGTAGGGCTCGCGCAAGGAAGGCTCCGCGGTCACGGCCGACTTCGAGTAGTACTTGTTGTCGAAGCTCCGGACGGTGCCACGCGGCTCGAAGCCGTTCGAGTGCTCCACCGCCCAGGCGTACATCTCGGTGCGTTGCTGCTCACCGTCGTAGACGACCTCGATTCCGGCGCTCTCGAGCAGCCTGAGGGCGTAGCGGCTCGCCCAGCGCCCGAGCTCGGCCTTGTCGGGGTTTCCTCGCTCGAGAGTCTCGACCAGTTCCTCGTGCCCGTCGACCCCGAGCTTCGCTCCCCACCTGCGAGCATGCTCGATGTCGCTTTCCTCCAGCGGCGAGCCCGCCGAGGTCTTCACGAGCCAAGGTGGCTTCGCTAGCGAACCTATCTCATGGGTTAGGAGCTTCAATGTTTCTCCCTCTTCTGACAAGCGAAGCAATGTCACAAACCAGTTCCCGCGGAAAATGCGTCAGCATTTTTCGTGGCTAGGCGGCAGCCTGCACCGTAGCGGTCTTGACCTTCCCGAGCCGCAGCAGCTTTTCGCGAGCGATCCGCTCGGAGACGAACTGGAGGTCGCCGTTTGGAACGAGCGCGACCTTCTCGACCTCCCGCTCGTTGTGTAGGCGGTCGGCGAAGGAAGCAAGCTCGCGCGGATCCTCGAGCGTAGAGCTGCGCGCATCGATGACGCCCGCGAGCAAGAGCTTGTCGAAGCCCTTCGGGACGTCCGAGAGATGCGTGCCGTAGAAGTCGATCCCGATCGCGTCGACCGGCAACTCGCCGAGTCCCTGCTCGAGCGGCTTTCGCGCGTCGCAGAAGGTCAGCTGCAGGGCGAGCTTGGGCCCGCCGGCAAGAGCGGCAAGTGGTTCCGCGAGCTCGGTCGGCGAAGTGGCTTCCTCGCGGCCGAAGAACGGCTCCGCCAGCACGACGAGCTCGGCGTCGATCGCCGCCAGCGCGGGTCTGAGGACGTTCTCGGCGATCGTCAGAGCCGGAACCCCCGTGCCCTGGGAGAGCGCAAACGGCGACGGCAGCGTCACCAGCCGAGGCGCGGGCAAGGAAGCGACGAAGCGCTTCTCGAGCGGCGCCGCGAGCTTCGGGGTCGCAGTCGTCGCGTGCGGAGCTCGATAGAAGGTGTTCGTGTCGAGGAAACGCGTCAGTGCCCCCGTCTCCAGGCCCTCGCCGGCCTCGAGCACGGGGCGGAACAGATCCTGCCAGCGCAGCATTCCGTCGGACAGCAGGTCGAGGCCGGCCTGCTGCTGGACGGAAAGGAGCTCGGCTAGATCGCGCTCGACCTGCTCGTCGACGGCCTCCGGCGAGGTCCGGCCCCGATCGAGGTCGCGGGTCGCCTGAACGAGCTGCTCGGAGCGCGGATAGATCCCAGGCGCGAAAGCCTGCATCAGCTTCTACCCGCCGCTGTCAGCTGGTTCTCGGCCGCCTTGATCCGCTGCTCGAGCTGCCAGCTATCGGCCTCCGACTCGCCGCGCTCGACGCGCTCGAGCTCGGCCTTCGCCTGCTCGAGCTGTTCCTCGGCGGCCGCCGGGTCGATCTCGCGGACGTTCACCGCGGTGTCGACGAGGGCCAGCGCCCGGTCCCTCTCGACCGTGAAGAACCCGGGACCCGTGGCGAACTCCTGCACTTCCTGCGCCTCCCTGTTCGTGTAAACCCGCGTCGATCCGGCCTGCAAGAGCGCGATCAGCGGTGCGTGCCGAGCGAGCACTCCGATCTCCCCGGCCGCACCCGGGACGATGACCATCTCAACCTCGTCCTCGAAGACCGCTCCGTCGGGCGTCGTCAGCGAGATCGAGAACGTGCGGCGGCCGTCAGCCACTTAACTACGCGGGAACGGCTTCCGGCTCTTCGGCTTGCACGTCTGACGAGTCCGGAGGAATCGGCTCCTCTTGCTGCTCCGGCTCGCCGCTCTGCTCTCGTGCCTTCGCGACAGCGTCCTCGATCGTGCCCACCATGTAGAAGGCCTGCTCGGGCAGCTCATCGTGCTTCCCGTCAAGGATCTCGGTGAAGCCGCGAATCGTGTCCTCGAGCTTCACGTACTTGCCCTCCTGACCCGTGAACACCTCGGCGACGAACATCGGCTGAGAGAGGAACCGCTCGATCTTCCGCGCGCGCTGGACGACGAGCCGGTCCTCGTCCGAGAGCTCGTCGATGCCGAGGATCGCAATGATGTCCTGCAGCTCCTTGTAGCGCTGGAGCACCTCCTGCACCCGCGTGGTCGTCTCGTAATGCTCCGCGGAGACGATATCGGGGGCGAGGGCGCGTGAGCTCGAGCCGAGCGGATCAATCGCCGGGTAGATGCCCTTCTCCGAGATCGACCGATCGAGCGTGATGAATGCGTCGAGGTGGGCGAAGGTGTTGGCCGGCGCCGGATCGGTGAGGTCGTCCGCCGGCACGTAAATCGCCTGAACGGACGTGACCGAACCGGCCCGCGTCGAGGTGATCCGCTCCTGCAGCTGTCCCATCTCGGTCGCGAGCGTCGGCTGGTAGCCGACCGCGCTCGGCATCCGCCCGAGCAGCGCAGAGACTTCGGAGCCCGCCTGGACGAATCGGAAGATGTTGTCGATGAAGAGGAGCACGTCGGCGCCCTCGTCGCGGAAGTACTCCGCCATCGTCAGGCCGGTCAGCCCGACTCGCAGGCGGGCGCCCGGCGGCTCGTTCATCTGGCCGAAGACGAGTGCCGTGTGCTCGAGAACGCCGGACTCCTGCATCTCGAGGTAGAGGTCGTTCCCCTCGCGCGTCCGCTCGCCCACGCCGGCGAAGACCGAATTACCCTTGTGCTCACGCGCGACATTGCGGATCAGCTCCTGGATCAGGACCGTCTTGCCCAGACCCGCGCCGCCGAAAAGCCCGACCTTGCCGCCCTTGATGAACGGTGCGATCAGGTCGACCACCTTCAGGCCGGTCTCGAAGACCTCGGTCGTCGGCTGGAGATCCTCGAAGCCGGGGGGATCCCGGTGGATCGGCCAGCGCTCGCCGGCCTCGACGGGCTCGTCGGTGTCGATCGGCTCCCCCAGGACGTTGAAGATCCGCCCCAGCGTCGGCTTGCCGACGGGCACCAAGATCGGTGCGCCGGTATCGACCACGTCGACCCCGCGCGGAATCCCATCCGTCGAGTCCATCGCGACCGCCCGGACCCGGTCGTCGCCGAGATGCTGCTGCACCTCCGCGATCAGCACCCTGTCGGCCCCGTCCTCGGACGGCATCGCAATCTTCAGCGCCGTGTTGATCTCGGGCAGCGTGTCGGTGAAGGCGGCGTCGATGACGACGCCCCTGATCTCGATCACCTTGCCGACGTTCTGTTGTTCAGGCATGCGTCTCCTCGAGGGTCGAAAACGGGCGACCTCGGAGGCGCCCCACCAGCGCCCGGAGTTTACCGAAGGCGCGATCAGGCCTGTCCGGAAGAGTTGACGCGTCGTAAGCCTTCAGCATGGCCGACACCCGGTCGGCGTGATCCAGGCTTCAGACGTACGAGGAGACGAGGGAAGGAACCGGCATCGGGACTCAGCGTACTCGTCTCGCTACGGCCCGCGACGTTACGAAGCCCGGCGTTCGGGCGGGTCTAGACGGTCGGTCGGCCGCCGGCGCGCCCGACGGGCACCTGCACCTGCGGAATCAGCCCCGGCCGGCGGAGGGTCCGGAGCGCATTGAGGCTGTCCGCCGGCCCGCTCGTGCCGGAGACGAAGCGCGGCTGGGCAGGAGCGTGCCCGCGGACCGTCCCGCTCAAGCCGGCGAGGCCCGCAGCGATCGCTATGGCCGCGGCCGCGGCGCCGACCTGAAGTGGGCGGAGCGACCAGCGCATGCGTCGGGGGAGCGAAATCGGCCGCTCGAGTTGCTCGAGCGGAGCCGTACGGAGCGCGAGTGTCAGGCCGGCCAGCTCGGTCTTCAGCGCCCTGCACTGCGGGCAGTGGGCGAGATGCGACTCGAGGCGAGCAGAATCGAGCTGCGAGAGCTCACCGTCGAGCTCGAGCGAAAGCAGCTCTCGGGTTCGTGCGCATTGATGGTCAAGTTGCGTCAAGGCTCCCACACCGTTTCTGACGGTAACAACTGGTCTTAGTTAGCAAAAGCCGACGAAGGAGTTGCTAAACGGTGTCGGCCAGAACGCCGACGAGGATTAGCGCGAACCCGAGCGACACGTAAACGGCCGACGTATTGATTGCCTCGTCGAGCTCCTCGGGCGTCGCCCAGCGTACGAAACGGGTGCCAAAGATAGGTATCGGCTGATTGCGGTTGGCGCGTACCGGCCCCCTGTTGCCAACGAAGAACCCGCCGATCAGGAGAGCCGCGCCGGAGAGGTAGTAGCCGAGCGCAATCGAGCGCGTCAGGCGGGCGCCGACGATGATTCCGACGACCACCGAAAAAACGGCGACCGCCGCCACTGCGATGCCGAACACGGCCAGGAACCGCCTGAGCCCGGCGACGAAAACCGCTCGCTCCATATCGGCTTGGCCCTAGCTGGCTGCGGCAGGTTCCCGGACCGTGCGCATCTCGTCGGCGGTCATAGGCCACCGTTCGAGCGGGTAATGGCACGCGGCGAAGTGACCGTCGCCGAACGGGCGCAGCGGCGGCGTCTCGACGTCGCAGTGACCTTCGCGGAACCGGGGGCAGCGCGGGTGGAACCAACACGCGTTCGGAGGATTAATCGGGCTCGGGACGTCTCCCTCGAGGACGATGGGCTGGCGCTCGCGGCCTGCCCGGGGGTCGGGAATCGGAACGGCAGAAAGCAGGGCGCCGGTGTACGGGTGCTTGGGGTCGCTGTAGAGCTGTTGCCTCGTCGCGATCTCGACCGCGTGACCCAGATACATGACCATCACCCGATCTGAGATGTGACGGACGACGTTGAGATCGTGAGCGATGAAGACATATGTCAGGCCGAAGTCGCGCTGCAGGTCCTTGAGCAGGTTGAGAATCTGAGCCTGCACTGACACGTCGAGCGCCGAGACGGGCTCGTCGCACACGATCAGCTTGGGGTTCACCGCGAGCGCCCGAGCCACGCCGATCCGCTGGCGCTGGCCGCCCGAGAACTCGTGCGGGAAGCGGTTGTAATGCTCAGGACTGAGTCCGACGACCTCGAGCAACTCCTGCACTCGGCGCTTCGTCTCGGCCTCGGTGCCGAGCTTGTGCACCTCGAGCGCCTCGGCGACGATGAAGCCGACGCGCTTGCGCGGGTTCAGCGAGGCGTACGGGTCCTGGAAGACCATCATCATCTCGCGTCGCAGCGGCCTCATGTCTGTGCGCGAGAGCTTCGTGATGTCGCGACCCTCGAAGACGATCCGACCGCCCGTCGGCTCCAGCAACCGCATGACGCAGCGCGCCATCGTGGACTTGCCGCAGCCGGACTCGCCGACGACGCCGAGCGTCTCACCTTGGCGGACGGTGAAGGAGACGCCGTCGACGGCCTTCACTGCCGCGATCTGCTTCTGGAAGATGACCCCGCGGGTGACGGGGAAGTGCTTCTGGAGATCCTCGACCACGAGGAGTTCGTCCCCGCGTCTGCCGTCGGTCGTCATCGGTGCCGTCTCCGTCTGAGACATCAGCTTGCCGCCGCCAGGGTGCCTTCGATCAGCTTCTGGGCCTCACGGTCCTTCGTCTCCTCGTCCAGATGGCACGCGGCGAGATGGGCGGGGTCGTCAGTGACCGGTTTGAGCGGCGGGTCTTCTTTCTTGCAGATGTCCATCACGTATGGGCACCGCGGATGGAAGCGGCATCCCTGCGGAGGGTTCAGCAGCGAGGGCGGCTGCCCCTTGATCTGGACGAGACGCTCGAGATCGGTGTCGAGCCGGGGCAGGGAGCCAAGCAGGCCCCACGTGTATGGCATGTGCGGCCGGCGGAAAATCGAGTCGACAGATCCCTGCTCCACGACCTCGGCCGCATACATGACGACGACGTCGTCCGCCGTCTCCGCGACAACCCCGAGGTCATGGGTGATGATGATGATCGCGCTGTCAAAATCCTTCTGGAGGTTGTTCATGAGCGTCAGGATCTGCGCCTGCGTCGTCACGTCGAGCGCCGTCGTCGGCTCGTCGGCGATCAGCACGTCGGGGTCGTTGACGAGTGCCATCGCAATCATCACTCGCTGACGCATGCCGCCCGAGAATTGGTGCGGATAGTCGCCGAGCCGGCGCTCCGCCCGCGGGATGCCGACGGCCTTCAGAAGCTCGAGAGCTTGGGTCTTTGCCTGCTTCTTCGTCACGTCCTGATGAAGCAGGACCGCCTCGGCGAGCTGGTCCCCGATCTTGTGCACCGGGTTTAGCGACGTCATCGGATCCTGGAAGATCATCGCGATGTCGTTCCCCCGGATCTGACGCAGGCGCCGGGGGCTCATGTGCAGCAGATCCTCGTCCTTGAAGCGAGCCTCGCCGCTCGAGATCGTGTTCTTCTTCGGGTTCAGGCCCATGATCGTCAGGCAGGTAACGCTCTTGCCCGAGCCTGATTCGCCCACGATCCCGAGCGTCTGGCCCTTCTCGACCGAGAAGCTGACGCCATCGACGGCCTTCACGATGCCGTCATCGGTCCGGAAGTAGGTCTTTAGGTCTTTGACGTCGAGCAGGGCCATTTCCAGCTCCTAGACTAGGTGAGCCTGATACGCGGATCGATGAATGCGTATAACAAGTCGACGATCAAGTTGAAGACGATGATTGCCAGGGTGCCGAAGACGACGATCCCCTGCGTCGTCGGCAAGTCGTCCCCCGAGAGGCTTTGCACGAGCGTTTGCCCGAGCCCGTGCAGGCTGTAGACGCTCTCGGTAAAGACGGCTCCGCCGAGACCGAGTGCGATGTCCATCCCAAGCATCGTCACGACCGGCAACATCGCGTTTCGGAGCACGTGCTTGAACATTACGCGCGACTCGGGAGCTCCCTTGGCCCGGGCGGTGCGTACGTAATCCTCGTTCAGCGTCTCCATGACGTTCGCACGGATCATGCGCACGTAGAGCGCGGCGAACAGGATCGCGAACGTAATCCACGGCAAAATCATGTGGTAGAACCACTGCACGACGCCGCCGCAGGCGGCGCCCTGCGGGGGACTGAACGCCTCGCAGTAGCCCGCAATCGGCGTGATGCCGAGCTTGTAGCCGAAAAACCAGCTGAAGATCAGTCCGATCCAGACTGGGTGCGCCGAGATCCCGACCAGAACAAAGACCATCGCTGACCTGTCTAAGAGCGTTCGCGGCCGTAATGCCGACAGGATTCCGATCGGGATTGCGAGCAGGAGCCAGGTGACCGCTCCTCCGAAGACGAGCGATGCGGTGATCGGCGCTGCTCTGCCGATGATCGAGTTGATGTTCTGGCGGTTGGCGAACGAGCGGCCGAGCGACTGGTGGACGACAAGCCGTTCGAGGAACTTGTAGTACTGGATGTAGACAGGTCTGTCGAGCCCAAGGTAGTGGCGCGCGCTCTTCACGCAGGCGGGGGTCACGAGCTGGCCGCAGGCCTTGCGCGCCGGGTCGGTCGGGATCATGAAGAAGATGATGTAGGTGATGATCGTGATGGCCACGAACAGCACGACCGCCCACAGAAGTCGCCGTATCAGGTAGCGAATCACTGATGCATCACCGAGAGCAGGGTGAGCCGGACTCTAGCGCTTCGAAGGTCGAATGGCTGCAGAGAAGTGAGGCGCCGGCTTGCGCCGGCGCCTCACTTTGGAACTCAACTACCGATCCCAACCTCTCCTACTTGAGACAGAGGAGCGCGAGGTCAGCAAGGCCATAGACCGGCTGGTTGGTGTAGCAGCCCGTCTTGCCCGAGATGAACTCGCGGTCGTTGTCGTTGTCCCAAGCGGCGATCGGGGCGGCGTTCTTCATGATCGTCGTGTCCAGCGACCCGTAGGTGCTGAAACGCTTCGGCCCGAAGAGCCTGGCCGCCGCATCCATCTGGCGGTTGTACTTCGCGTTGTTGAAGTACGAGTAGTTGTTGTTGTTCGAATCGTGAATCGACTCTCCGCTGAGGAGAACGTTCATGAAGTCGAACGGGTCCGGGTAGTCCGCGATCCAACCGACGTTGCAGATGTCGAACGCCTCGGACTTCGTACCGCACTTCTTGTACATGGTTCCGGTGCCGAACTTGCTGACGCTGACGTCGATGCCGATCTGCTTCAAGTCGGCCTGGACGAGCGTGCCCTGGTTGACACCGATCGGGCTCGTCGTGGTGTACATGACCGCGCTCCGGCTCCCGCTTCCAGCAAGCTTCTTCGCCTGCGTGAAGTTGGGGCGGAACGGGAAGATGCCCGCGTTCTTGTACCCGCGCAAGTTCGAAGGGAGAAGCTGATCGGTTGGGTGGCCCGCATAGGCGCCACGGAGGTTGATCATGCCCTTCCTGTCGAGCGCGTAGTTCACGGCCTTTCGCAGTTTGGTGTTCCTGAAGAGCCGTTGGTTGTTGAGACCCAGATAGCGCGTCGCGATTACAGGATGGACGAAGTACCGCTGCTTGTTGATGCCGTACTTCTTCGCCAGCCCCGCGTGTGCCGTCGGTGGCAGGCCGCCCATGTCGTAGTTGATCTCCCCACGCTGGACCTGGGTGAAGCTGGTGTCGACGTTCGTGTTGACGGAGACGACGCTGATCGCACTCGCATTGTGCGGACGCGGGCCTTTGTAGAACTTGTTCCGCTTGATCAGGATCGGACCGCCGGGCGTGCGGGCCGCAACGTAGTACGGACCCGAGCCGGGGAACGTGTTGACGCCCTGCGAGGTGACCGAAGGTGCGCCTTTCTGCCCCGGAGCAGGAACCGGGCAGAAGAAGAGCATGGCCATCCGAGAAAGGATGTCCGGGCCGGCCTTCGTGAGGCGGACCGACAGCGTCAGACCCTTCGCCTTGACCCCGCTGACCGGCGTCTTCGGGTTGCCCTGAGCGTCCGTCGCACCGACGATGTCGCTGAAGAACGGAACTGCCGGCGACTCCATCTTCGGGTTCGCGTCACGGTCGAAAGCAGCCTTGTAGCTCTTCGCCGTGATCGGGACACCGTTCGAGAACTTCATCCCGCTGCGAATCTTGAAGGTGTACAGCTTGCCCCCGTTCGACACCTTCGGGAACGCTGCCGCACCGTCCGGGAAGAGCCGCGACCCCGCGGGGGACGGCTTGTCCGGGTAGTTGAGCAGCGGTCGACAGGCGATGTACAGGATGTCCCAGCTCAACTGGTAATAGGCCAGCGCGGGATCGATGTAATCGACGTCCGAGCTGGACATGTTGAGCCTCAGTGTGCCGCCCGTCTTCGCTCCCGCGAAGGAGCTCTTTGCGCCACTGATGCTGCTGTTCGCCGGGGAAGCGAAGCCCGCGGCGACGAGCAGGGCTGCACCGATCGCCACAGCGACGACCGAAAGCCACAGCCTCTTATGCATGCCACTCCTTTCAGTAAACAGATGAGCCCGCTTGGTCGCGTGCTCTTGGACGCGTAGGTTCCACGCCATTGTTTTTAAGACGCACTTAAGAGGATTTAGTTAGCGCCCGGAAGCCGCATGGCTACTGGGAATCATGGGAACGATCGGTCAGTGCGCGCCGCGAGGATCGAACGCGTCGCGGAGGCCGTCGCCGAGGAGATTGAACGCAAGGGTTGCAAGCAACACGGCGAAGCCGGGCCAGAGCATCAGCCACGGCTGCGTGAGGTAGTAGTCGGGTGCCGACGAGAGCAGGTTCCCCCAGCTCGCCGTCGGCAGCGGGATTCCGATCCCGAGGAATGAGAGCCCGGCCTCGAGCAAGACGTTCTGCGCGATGATCAAGCTCGAGTAGACGATGATCGGCGCGACGAGGTGCGGCAGCAGATGGGAGCGGATGATTCGCCAGTCGCTCGCACCCACCATCCGAGCGGCTTCGACGAACTCCTTCTCGCGCAGTGAGAGGATCTGCGCCCTGATGATCCTCGCAGGGTAGTACCACGCGAAGAGGCCGATCACGAAGACGAGCGTGAGCACCCCCTTGCCGAAGATCCCGAGCGTGAAGTCATTGAGCCGTGGACCGACCGTGCTTGCCAACGCGACGATGAAGAGGAGAATCGGGAATGCCATGACGATCTCGGTGAGCCGTGAGATCAGCGCGTCGATGACGCCGCCGAAGTACCCGGCTATCGCTCCTAACAACACGCCGAGGAACATCGACAACACGGTGGCTCCGATCGCCACCTCGAGCGAGGTCTGCGCCCCGTAGAGCAAACGGAGGAATTCGTCTCGTCCGAGCTGCGAGTCGGCTCCGAGGATGAAGAGCTGACTCTTGCAAGGGATGCCGCTCACGCACGGGAGGCCCCCGGGGCCGGACCTGAAGTGTGCCCACGGTCCCACCGGAAGCTGGGTTTGCGGATCGAGCGCGGTGCCTGGATAGACGTCGTTCGGCCCGTGGCCGAGCCAGTCCTTCGCCAGCGGAGCGCCGGCGAATGCGATGAGGAACAGCAAGACGATGAAGATGCCGCCGCCGATCGCGACCTTGTCACGACGGAAGCGTCGCCAGACCTGCTCCCAGTAGCCGCGGGCGCGGACCTGTTCGATTTCGCCTAGCTCGCTGCCTGTCTCGACCGCGACCGCCGAGGCGAGCCCGGCCTGCGCGCCGAGAACTTCTCGGTCTCTTTCGGACGTCGGCACCGGTTTTCGGAATATACCGGCGCCAAGATGACGCCGCTATCCATTTAGACGCGGGTCACTCGACTCTGGTTAGGCCGTCATAGCGCGGGGGAAACCCGGTTTCCCCCGCGAGCTCCGTCGCTAGTCACGCCTCGGCCGTGCAGCGCATGTCGGCACGGCCGAGGATCACCCTCAGCTTGTAAGAGCGTCGGCGCCTGCGACCACTTCCAGAATTTCTTGCGTGATTTCAGCCTGACGCGCTCTGTTCATCGCCAGGGTCAGGCTCGCGATCAGGTCGCCGGCGTTGCTGGAGGCGTTGCGCATCGCGGTCATCCGTGCGCCCTGCTCGGACGCCGCGGACTCGAGTAGTGCGCGGTAAAGCTCGGTCTCGACATAGACGGGCAGCAGGCGCTCGAGGATCTGCTCCGGCTCCGGCTCGTAGATGAAGTCGCCGCGCAAGGCGGCCTGCTCCGCGTCCTCCTCGCCGCCCTCGATCACTTTTTCGGGGATGGGCAGCAGATCCTGGACGGTGACCTCCTGGACTAGCGCCGACTTGAAGCGGTTGTAGACGACGACGACGCGGTCGACCTCTTCGTTTGCGTACAGCTCTGCGGCCTTCCGTGCGATCGCCTGTGCGTCGGCGTACTCGGGGCGCTCGCTGAACCCCTGCCACACCTGGATCAGGTCGTACCCGCGGAACGTCAGCGTCGAGCGGCCGCGGCGTCCCGTGGCGAGCCATTTCACCTCGAGGCCGTCCCCACGCAGCTCGCGCTCGAGCGCGAACGCCCGGCGCAGCACCTGGGCGTTGAACGCTCCGGCGAGTCCGCGGTCGGCGGTGATCGGCAACAGTGCGACGCGATGCACATCGTCCCTCCGCTCCAAGAGCGGCAGCCGCACCGAGCCGGCGGCGCGCGCTGTGACGCCCATCAGCTCGAGCATCCGGTCGGCGTAGGGCCGCATCGCCTCGATGCGCGCCTCGGCGCGGCGCAGCCGGGCCGAGGCAACGAGCTCGAACGCTTTGGTGATCTTCTGTGTGTTGCCGACGGAGCGGATCCGCCGCTTTAGGTCCTGGACGGTGGCCATCTAGCCGGCGCCGGCGAGCGACTTCTCCTGCACGGCGAAGGTCTTGGCGAACTTCTCGATCTCTTTGCGGAGCTTCTCCTGGACCTCGTCGGAGAGCACCTTGTCCTCACGGATTGCTTTGTAGATCGAGCCCTCGGTGCGGAGGTGCTCGCGCAGCTCCTCCTGGAAACGCTGGACCTGGTCGGCCGGGATTTCGTCGAGAAAGCCCTCGTTGCCCGCAAAGATCGCCGCGACCTGCTCCTCGAGCGCCCAGGGCTGGTACTGCGGCTGGTTCAGGGTCGCGACCATGCGCTCTCCTCGCGCCAGGGTCCGCTGCGTCGCCGGGTCCAGCTCGGAGCCGAACTGCGAGAACGCCTCGAGCTCGCGGTACTGAGCCAGATCGAGCTTCAGCCGGCCGGCGACCGACCGCATCGCCTTCGTCTGCGCGTTGCCGCCGACCCGGGAGACGGAGATGCCGACGTTGATCGCCGGGCGGACGCCCGAGTAGAAGAGCTCGGACTCGAGGAAGATCTGCCCGTCGGTGATCGAGATCACGTTCGTCGGGATGTAGGCCGAGACATCGCCTGCCTGCGTCTCGACGACCGGCAGAGCCGTGAGTGAGCCGCCGCCCAGCTCATCCGAGAGCTTCACGGCTCGTTCGAGCAGGCGGGAGTGGAGGTAGAAGACGTCGCCGGGATAAGCCTCGCGCCCAGGCGGCCGGCGGAGCAGCAGCGACATCTGCCGGTAGGCGTCCGCGTGCTTCGAGAGGTCGTCGTACATGCAGAGCGCGTGCTTGCCGTCGTAGAGGAAGTACTCGCCCATCGCGCACCCCGAGTAGGGAGCCATCCACTTGATCGGCGCGGCCTCTGCCGCGCCGGCGGTGACGATGATCGTGTAGTCCATCGCGCCGGCGTCCTTGAGACGCTCGTAGACCTGCGCCACCGTCGACTCCTTCTGCCCGATCGCGACGTAGACGCAGACGATGTCCTCGTCGCGCTGGTTGAGAATCGTGTCGACGAGGATCGCGGTCTTCCCGGTGCCGCGATCGCCAATGATCAGCTCGCGTTGCCCGCGGCCGATCGGGATCATCGAGTCGATCGCCTTCAGGCCGGTCTGAAGCGGCTCCTTCACGGGCTGGCGGTCGACAACGCCGGGCGCCTTGAACTCCATCGGGCGGCTCTCGGTCGTCTCGATCGGGCCCTGCCCGTCGAGCGGCTGGCCGAGCGGGTTGACGATCCGACCGATCAGCGCCTCGCCGACCGGGATGCTGGACACCCGTCCGGTCCGCTTGACGACCTCGCCTTCCTTGACGTGCTCCCACTCGCCGAAGAGCGCGGTGCCAACGTTGTCCTCCTCGAGGTTGAACGCGAGGCCGGTGACGCCGTGCTCGAACTCGAGCATCTCGAGCGAGACGGCGTTCTCGAGCCCGTAGACGCGGGCGATCCCGTCGCCCACCTCGAGCACGCTGCCGACCTCGGCGAGGTCGGTCTCCACGTCGTACTCCTCGATGCGTCGTTTGAGGATCGAGGTGATCTCTTCTGGCCGAAGCTTCAAAGCGTTATCTCCTTGTCGTGAGTTCTTGGCGGAGCCGGTCGAGGCGGCCGCGCACGCTGGCGTCGAGGCGCAACGAGCCGGCTTGGAGGACGAGGCCGCCGATCAGGTCGGGGTCGACGCGCTGCGTCGCCTCGACCTTGCGGCCGGAAGCCTTTTCGATCTGGGCGATCACGCCGCGCGCCTCCCCGTCGGAGAGCTCGACGGCTGTGGTCAGCTCGACGTCGAGGATGCCCTCTGCCCGAGCGACGAGCCGGTCGAACTCGCGCGCGATCTCCTCGATCTCGCCGGCGCGGTTCTTCTCGGCGAGCAAGAGGAGGAAGTTGCGGACGAGCTTCTCGTCGCCGCCAAGCAGTTCCTCGAGCGCCGCCGCCTTGGCGCGGTGGTCGATTTGCGGGTTGCGGAGCAGCCCACGGAGCTCCGGCACCTGGCGCTGCGCCTCGACGAAGTCGCCGAGCTCTTCGCGAACGGGATCGAGCCTGCCCTCGTCCCTCGCCGCTTCGAAGAGGGCGCGCGCATACGTGCGGTGCGCTACGGCCATCTAGTCGTTTTTCTCCAGGACGCTGAAATCGAGCTCGCCGATCGCTTCATCGATCAGGCGGCGTTGGTCCTTGTCGTCGAGAGCGCCCCGCGTCACCTTCTCAGCGGCGATCAAGCTGAGCTCGGCCACCTCGGCCCTGATCGCTTCGAGCGCACGCCGCGTCTCAGCCTCGATCTGCCGCTTCGTCTCTTCGAGCCGGCGCTGGCGGTCGGCCTCGGCCTCTTCCTTGACGCGTCGAAGCTGCGCCTCGCCCTCATGCCTCGCCACCGAGCGAATATCCTCCGCCTCACCGCGCGCCTGGGCGATCAGCTTGCGGTGCTCTTCGAGCAGCTTGCGCGCCTCCTGGCGGGCCTCGTCCGCCTCGTCGAGGGCGCGGCGGATGCGCTCGCGGCGCTCGTCGATCAGCTTCTGGATCGGCCCGAACGCAAATCTCTTCAGGACGTAGAGAGTGATCAGAAAGCAGACGATCGTCCAGATCATCAGCCCCGGCGTGACCTGGATCAGCGCGTTGGAGGCGATGAGCATCAGACGAGGACGTATGCCAGGATCGAGCCGAGCAGGCCGTAGAAGACGACCGCCTCGGTCAGAGCGAAGCCGAGCCACTGGATGCCCTGGAGCTCGCCGCGGAGCTCCGGCTGGCGGGCAACGGACTGGATCATCGAGCCGAAGATGTTGCCGATGCCGACGCCGGCACCGAGCGCGCCGAGGCCGACGCCAAGCGCGAGGCCGATCGCCTTTCCGGCCTTTGTGACGTCGCCTGTAGTGGCAGCGAGAAGCGTGGACATGGTCCCTCCTAGTGTGCTGGCTCGATTGCCGAGCCGATGTAGATGGCGGACAGTGCAGCGAAGATGAAGGCCTGGATCCCGACCACGATTCCGACCTCGAAGATGTAGAACGCGCTCGCGAAGAGAATCACCGGCAGCAGCGCGAGCGACTGGAGGATGAACATCAGGCCGATGAACGTCAGGATCAGGATGTGACCCGCGAGCATGTTCGCGAACAGTCGGACGGAGAGCGAGATCAAGCGCATGAACTGACCGAGGATCTCGAGCGGAACGATGAGGGCGAGCAGCGGCTTCGGGGCTTCGGGGATCCAGCTCTTGAAGTATCGGACCGGCCCGTTCCAGCGGATCCCCTCGAAATGCGTGAACACGAAGGTCAGCAGGGCGAGCGCAAGCGTCACCGAAAGCGACGACGTCGCTGCATAGATTCCCCAAACAGGTATGCCGTGCCAGGTCTCACCGGTGAGGGGTAGCGGCAGGAAGCCGATCAGGTTGACGGTGAAGATGAAGAGAGCGAGTGAGGCGACATACGGGAACCAGCGGCCGATCGCCTTGCCGGGCAGGCCCTGCTCGGCAATCTGGACCTGTGTCACCTCGTAGATCGCTTCGCCGATGGTTTGCCGTCGATCCGGCAGCAACGCGAGGCGCGAACGCATCAGGAAGAGCCCGAGCAGGATCGTCAGGGCGGTGCCGATCAACAGATAGGCCACCGCCTTGGTGATCGAGAGGTTGAGGGGGCCC
Source organism: Actinomycetota bacterium (assembly GCA_005884005.1). GTDB lineage: Bacteria > Actinomycetota > Thermoleophilia > Gaiellales > Gaiellaceae > 13-2-20CM-68-14. The sequence goes on along the minus strand of VAWI01000022.1, from coordinate 15,393 downwards.
AGATGGATCGGAATCCAGTCGTGCTGCTCGAACTCCGTCGTCGGGTCGAACGTGCCCCGCGCGAAGGCGGGCGCCGGAACGCTGAGCAGCCATACGGCTCCTACGATCACGCTCAGCGGGGCGACCTTCCATTTCGTCACGGTTTAGGCTCCTGCGCGTAGTAGCTGGCGATCGAGACGGCGAGCTCCGCCGTGTAAGCGAGTCCGTACAAAAGCGCAGCGGCAAGCCCGACCGTGCGGTTCGACGCCGCGACGGCGACGAGCACGACCAGCACCGCGAGAAGCCTCCCCATCATTCCGAACGCCAGCACGCTTGAGGCCGCGAGGTTATCCGCGGAGGGGCGCACGCGCGCCAGCATGACGCCGAGGCCTTGAACTCCGACCCACACGATCGCCGCGATCGCCCAGCCTGCGAACGGCCAGTCGGCTACGAGGAAGACAGGCAACGCCAGGACGATCACCCCGGCCCCCGCGGCAACGGGCAACAGCCGGCCCGGAACGGGACGCGGCGCGCCCAGCGTGGTCGTCCTCACGAGAGCGCCTCGCGATAACGGAAATACACCGCCGCGATTCCGGCCGGGACGCCCACGATCGCGCCGCCGAGGATGCCGTAGCCGACGAAGCCGGCGGCCCAACCGACGAGCGCTCCGGTGCCGACCGAAACCGCGGTCGTGGACACGAGAAGCATGCCTGCTCCCGCCGGCTCGAACGTCGGGCGGGGGCGGCGCTCCATCGCCGCGAGCATAGCAGGCTTGTGACATGCGAAAGCGGCCATTTCTCCACAAAAAAAGCGGTTTTTCGGCCTACTTTGTTCAGCCGTCTGAGGCGTTGCTTGGAATGCCGCCCGGAGGCTGTGCCGGCTTGGCCGGCGCAGCCGTCTATCTTTGCGCCCGTGCCCGACTTCCACGTCGAGACGATCGGCAGCGGGCCGCGGGTCGTCCTCGTCCACGGGAGCGTCGGGAACGGCGCCGCGACCTGGGAATCGCTCCGGTCGCTCGCGGAGCGCTTCGAGTTGGCGATCGTCGATCGGCCCGGCTACCCGCCGAATCCACCCCTCCAGCGAGCGGATTTCGAACAGCAAGCGACCGAGATCGGCGAGCTTGTCCGCGCCGGCGACCATTTGGTCGGCCACTCCTACGGCGGCGTCATCTCCCTCCTGATCGCGGCGCAGCAGCCTGTCAGATCGTTGACTGTGAACGAGCCACCGGCATTCGGCGTCGCGCGGGGAAACCCGGACGTTGAGGAATTTCTTGCGAAGATGCGCGTCGCTCCCGGCGAGCCGCGGGAGTACCTCGCCTACTTTCTTCCACTCGTGGGCAGCTCGCTGAAGCTTTCCGATCCATTGCCGCCGCCGCTGGAAGCCGGGGCGCGCGCGGCGATGGTTGAGCGTCCCCCTCACGAGGCTGAGATCCCGCTCGACGCGCTTGCGAGGGCGCCGTTTCCAAAGCTCGTTGTCACGGGAGGGCACAACCCGGCGTTCGATGCCGTCGCCGACGTCCTCGAGCAGCGGCTCGGCGCGCGGCGCGCCGTCGTGCCGGGTGCCGGGCACAGCATTCCGCGCGCGCCCGGCTACACCGAGACCCTCATCCGCTTCCTCGAGTCTGCGTGATCCGGCTCCCGCTCGAGACCGAGCGCCTCGTCATCCGGCCGTTCGAACCGGAGCGCGACGCCGGGCCGCTGCATGAGCTCTGGGGAAACGCCGAGGCGATGCGGTTCATCCCCGGCGGCGCCAAGGCAAGGGTCGACGAGACGCGCGGTCGGCTCGAGACCCTTCGAGGACGGGGCCGCGACGGCTGGGGCTTCTGGGCGCTGGAGGAACGCGAGAGCGGCCGGCCGGTCGGCGGCGTCGGGCTCTTCCCGCTGAACTGGGAAGGGCCGCAGATCGAGCTCGCCTACCACGTCGTTCCCTCCGCCTGGAACCGCGGCTACGCGAGCGAAGCCGCGACCGCAGTGCTCGTGGCGGCTTGGGATGACGGCCTCGACCATGTCGTCGCAGTCGCGATGCCGGGAAACGCGGCCTCGCGGCGGGTGATGGAGAAGCTCGGGATGACACTCGAGGGCTCGACGCGCTACCGCGAGCTCGACGTCGTCCGCTACTCGATCGAGCGGCCGGACTGATGGCGCACGTCTGGGTCGACCTGACCAACCCGGCGCATGTCGTCGTCCTGCGGCCACTGGTCGAGCTGCTGGAGACGGGCGGTCACGAGGTGACCCTCACCGCGCGGCCACTCTCGCACACGACCGAGCTCCTCGACGACTGGAGCCACCCGTACACGGCGATCGGCCAGTACGGAGGCGCAAGCCGGGTCGGCAAGGCGCTCGCGGCGGCGTCCCGGACGGCGCAGGTCTTCGCGTTCGCACGCGGCAAGCGGTTCGACTACGGCCTCGCCCACGGCTCGACTGACCTACCGCCGGTCGGCCGCCTGCTCAGGATTCCGAACACGACGATGTTCGACTACGAGTGGGCACGTCTCCAGCACGAGCTCAACTGCCGGCTGGCGACGCGCGTACTCGTGCCGGACGCGATCCCGGCCGAGCGCCTTGCTCCGTATGGCGCCCGCCCGCCCAAGCTCGTTCGCTACCCGGGACTGAAGGAGGAGTACTACCTAGGAGACTTCAAACCTGACGAGTCCGTGCTCGATGAGCTCGGACTCGACCGCAGCGGCGTCATCGCCGTCGTTCGCACGGCGCCCTCGTACGCGCTCTACCTCGGCGGTTCCGAGAACGAGCTGCTGCCGCGGGTGCTGCACCGGCTGCTGGACGAGGGGGCGCAGGTGGTCGTACTCGCACGGACCGACGAGCAGCGCCGGAGCTTGCGCGAGCTGGACGCGAGCCTGGTCGTACCCGAGCGCGCGGTCGATGGGCGCAGCCTCGCGGCGCTCGCCGATCTCGTGGTCTCGGCAGGCGGGACGATGATCCGCGAGGCCGCCGTGCTGGGGACCCCGGTCTGGTCGATCTTCGAGGGCCGGGTCGGCGCCGTCGACGAGCAGCTCGTTGCCGAGGGCCGCGTCCGCTTCCTACGCGACCCGGCCGAGCTCGTCGTCGAAAAGAGCCCGGCCGTCCGGGAGCGGCGCGGGCGGCGCGACCCTGCCGACCTGCTGCGGCTTGCAGTTCCGCTCTAGCTTGACTAGCGACGGCTGCCCGCGCTCAGCGCCCGTTCGACGGCCTCTTCGCGCTCCGGCTCCTCCCCGAGCTTGCCGCGCCGCAGCACCTGGAGGTGGCGCGACTTGAGAATCTCCAGCGTGTAGACCATCCAGACGGACGCGGCGAGCACGACGATTCCGACCCCGAGCGCGATCAAGGTGTTGTCACGCTGCCAATGACCGAGCGGCCGGGGCGGCTCGAATCGCAGGAGCAGGGCGTACGCGGCCAGGAGCAGCGCCCAGAGATGCAGATATGCCGCCGTGCGCCGCTGCGAATACCCGATTCGCATGAAGCGGTGGTAGAAGTGGTTCTGGTCGGGGGCGAACGGCGAGCGTTTGTACTTGAGCCGCTTCGCGATCACGAACGAGGTGTCGAGGATCGGCACCGCCATCACGAGCAGCGGCCCGGCGAGCGCGATCGTCGCGGCCGTCTTCAGAACGCCCTGGACGGCGACGCAGGCGAGCAGGAAGCCCAGCGCGAGCGCGCCCGTGTCGCCCATGAACACCCGGGCCGGGTGGAAGTTGTAACGGAGGAAGGCGAGCGAGGCGCCGCAGATGATCGCGGCAAGCGCGGCGGCGTCGGCGCGTTCGAAAGACGCAGCAAGGATCGCGAACGAGCCCGCGGCGATCGCGACGATGCCGGACGCCAGCGAGTCCATTCCGTCAATCAGATTGACGAGGTTGGCGAGCGCCGCGATCCAGAAAATGGTCAGGGGATAGGCCGCCCAGCCGAGGTCGAAGTTGCCGACGAGCGGAAGGCCGACGTTCTTCCAGGTCATTCCGAACGCCACGACTGGAATCAGCGCCGCGACGACGATCCCTGCCATCTTCACGCTCGCGTTGATCCCTTTGATGTCGTCGATCAGGCCGAGCGCGGCGACCATCAACGTCCCGAGCAGGATCCCGAGGTAGCGTCCTTCGGGTTTGATGAAGACGGCCATCGGCATGGCTATCCCGATCACGATTGCGAGGCCGCCGATGCGCGGGATCGGGCGTCCGCCGTGGACGCGCGGGCGGTCGTGACTGTCGTCGACGCCGCCGATCCTCGGAGCGAGTCGCGCCACGAGGGGCGTCAGCAGGAGCACGATGCCCGCAGCCGTCACGAACCCCCAGACCGCCGTCGTGTCGCGAACGAGCGCGTGCACCGAGTCCGGGAAGGACATTGCGACCGGTTATACCGAAACGGCCGGTCGCAGCGGCAAAGCCACCACCGGGCCCCGAGCCGCCATCGCTAGCGACGCCTCGGGTCGCGTGCAGGAATTGAGCGGCGCCGCCGATACTGGTTCCTGCAAACCAGGTTGCTAGCCTGCACAGCCTCTTGAGCAAGGTTCTCTCACCGGAAACGACCTTCGACGAGCGAATCGCCCAGCGCACCGCGGCGATCGGGATCGTCGGCCTCGGCTACGCCGGTCTGCCGCTCGCGATGGCCTTCGCCGAGACCGGGTTCGACGTCACGGGTATCGATCTGAACGAGCAGCGTGTCCGCGCCGTTCAGTCCCGCGTCTCGTACCTCGTGGACGTGCCCGAGGAGCGCTACGAGAACCTCGAGGCGACGCTGAGCGCGACGACCGACTACGCCGCCGTCGCCCAGCTCGACGCCCTGACGATCTGCGTGCCGACGCCGCTGTCGAAGACGCGCACGCCCGACCTCAACTTCATCGTCTCCGCGGCCGAGTCGGTCGGCTCGAACATCAAGCCGGGGATGCTGATCGTGCTGCAGTCGACCACGCACCCGGGCACGACGGAGGAAGTCGTGCTGCCGATCCTCGAGCAACGCTCGGGCGGTACGGCCGGCAAGGACTTCTTCCTCGGCTATGCGCCGGAACGCGTCGATCCAGGTAACGCGACGTTCACGATCAAGAACACGCCGAAGCTGGTCGCCGGTGTGACCGAGGAGTGCCTGCGCCGCACCGCGCTGCTCTACGAGCAGATCGTCGACACGGTGCAGCCGGTCTCGAGCCCGATGGTCGCCGAGACGGCGAAGCTGCACGAGAACACATTCCGCGCGGTCAACATCGCGCTGGCGAACGAACTGGCACTGATGTGCGACCGCCTCGGAATCTCACCGTGGGAAGTAATCGAGGCCGCCTCCTCGAAGCCGTTCGGGTTTCTCCCCCACTTCCCCGGCCCCGGCCTCGGCGGCGACTGCATCCCCGTCGTCCCACACTTCCTGGCCTGGCGGCTGCGCGAATACGGCTACTCGGCGCGGCTGATCGAGGCGGCGCACGAGATCAACGCGGCGATGCCGCTCTTCGTGGTCCAGAAAATCTCGGACGCGCTGAACGAGGCCGAGCAGCCGATCAAGGGCTCGCGGCTGCTGCTGCTGGGGATGGCGTACAAGGCCGACGTCCACGACACCCGCGAGTCCCCCTCGCTCGAGATCATGCGGCAGCTGATCCAGCGGGGCGGGGACGTTCGCTACTGCGACCCGTGGGTCTCGGAGGTCGAGCTCGATGGGGCGACGCACCGGTCGGTCGAGTGGTCGGAGGACGAGGTCGGAGCGGCGGACTGCGTGGTGGTGCTGACGCCACACACCGTCTTCTCGGAGCGGCCGCTCTGGGATCACGCGCGCCTGATCGTCGACACGCGGCACGCGGTGCCGGACGGGCCGACCGTCCACCAGATCTAGCTCGTGCGGCTCCTGGTCCTCGGGGCCGGGTACATCGGCGCGAAGCTCGGGGAGCTCGCGCTCGGTCAGGGACACGAGGTCGTGCTCGCGGACAACTGGTTTGCGACCGAGCGGTCACAGCTCGACGGGCTCGCCGCGGCCGGCGCTCGCGTCGAGACCGCAGACATCCGCGAGGACCTCGGGGGCCTGCTTACAGGGCGACCCGACGTCGTCTACCTGCTGGCGGCCCAGGCCTCGCGGCCGCTCTCGGAGCGCGACCCGGACTACACGGAGCAGACGAACGTGACGGGAACGCGCCGAGTGGGAAGCGCGGTCGGCCAGGCGGGGGTGCCGCTGCTCGTCTTCGGCTCGTCGCTGCACGTCTACGGCGGCGGGCTGACGGGCGACGTCGGGCCGGAGACGCCCTACGGACCGCAAAGCGATCTCGCGCACCTCTCGAAGATCTACGGCGAGCAGGCGCTGGCGATTGAGGCGGCGCGCCACGGCTTCGGGCTTGCCGTCATGCGGCTTGGGATCGTCTACGGGCCTAGCCCGGTCGAGCATGATGCGGCGGAGTCGCAGACGGTCGTCGACAAGTTCCGGCGGCGCGCGGCGGTCGGTGACGAGCTGCCGCTCGACGACGGCGGGCGGGCGACGATCGGCGTCGTCCACATCGAGGATGCGGCCCGGATCCTGCTCGAGGCGAAGCCGGGAACGGAGAACGTTGCCGCCGAAACGATGACGGTCGCCGAAGTCGCAGCGTTTGCCCGCCGCGAGAAGGTTTGCGAACCGGCCGCGTTCACGTTTGCGTCGCCGTTCTCGTACCGGCACCGGGTGGCGGACTACCTCGGCGGATGAAAGTCCTCGTTACCGGCGCGACCGGCTTCCTCGGCTCGCGCGCCTCGAGGTTGCTCGAGGAACACGGGCACGAAGTGGTGCGACTCGGGCGACCGGGCGGCTCCGAGCGCGCAGGCGTTACGGCCGATGTTCGCTCTGACGCCGGCGATCCGGCCTCGCGCGAGCTGATCGCTGACTGCAACGCCGTGCTTCATTTCGCCGGGATCCCGGATCCGGCGCGCGCACGCGAGGACCCGGCGCGGGCCGTCCGCGAGAACGTGGGCACGACCCTGAACCTGCTCGAGGGCTGCCTCGAGCACGGCGCCGGACTCGTCTATCCGTCGACTGTGCGGGCGGCGCTCGTCCCGCCGGCAGATCCCTACGCCCACTCAAAGCGCCTCGGCGAAGAGGCCTGCCGCCTGCATGAGGCGCCCACGCTCGTCGCCCGGCTGACCTCCGTGTACGGGCCCGGCCAGGTCGCCTGGGAAGGTGCGACGGGCGCGATCGCCTCGTTCGCCGCCCGAGCCCTCGAGGGCGAGCCGATCGTGATCGTCGGCGACCCCGAACGCAGCCGGGACTTCGTCTACGTCGACGACGCCCTCACCGCGATCGAGGCGCGGGTCGCCGAGGGACGCTGGAACGAGACCGTCCTGATCGCAAGCGGCCGCTCGACGCCACTTCGAATTGCTGCGGAGCTCGTGAGGGACGCGGCCGGGTCCTCGGTTCCGATCGAGACACCGGGAGGGGAGCTGCCGGCAGGCGAGAACGAGAGCTACCAGGCCGCTCCGGAGGCCCCGTTACCCTTGAACCTGTCCCTGGAAGAGGGAATCCGCCGCTATGTCGACTGGCTCCAAAACCAGCCCGCTGCTCAACACGCTACGCGTCCTCGGATGACGCGAAAGGGAGCGACTAGGGAATGAAGGCGAACTCGCCGCGCTCGGTGACGCTGTTGAAGGCAGCCCCAGTGCCTGACCAGTTGGCCGACCGTCTCGACGGCGGCGACTGGCGCGGCATTGAGATCGCCCTGATGCCTGCCGACGTGGCCGACGATGACGCCATCGACCGTGCCGTTCAGACAGTGAGTGATGTAGGTGTACACCTCCATCAGCTGTCCATAACGGCCGAGGCGCCGGTCGCTTGGCCGAGTGGCGCGTTCGTCCGCGTCGACCGCCTGGACGACGAGGCGCGCAGCGGGATCGAGCGAAGCGCGGAGTTTGCTGCGCGGGTCGGTTCCCCCGTGCTGACGATCCATCTCTTCATTCCCCTCTCGCCGGACGAGTTCCGGTCCTCGGTCGCGGTCGACGCGGGCGCGGTCGAGGAGTTCCTCGGCTTCTACGCGAAGGCATGCCTGCGCCGGGGCGTGAATCCGCTGATCGAGAACGTTCCGCCCATCCTTCGGATGCGGACCCGCGGCGTTTTCCTCTCCCCTGTCGGCGGCCACTGGCGCGACCTCCTCGAGTGGCGTGAACGCGTGCCGGAGCTCGGGTTCACGATCGACACCTCGCACGCGGCCCTCTTCCGCTCCTTCGCAACCGTCTATCCCGGCCTGTTCGCACATCCGTGGGATGAAGAACTCGAGCTCGGCCGCTACGTGGAGGAGCTCGGGCCACACGCAGAGGTCGCACACGTGTCGGACGCACATGGCCTGCTCGGCGAGGGCCTCCCGTACGGGTCCGGGGAGCTCGAGCTCGACCCCGTCGTGCGCAGGCTCGGCGAGCTGGTGCCGTTCGTCGTCGCCGAGATCAACGAGGCCGATCCGGCGCGCTCCGTGGAGATGAAGCGTGCGTATCGGGCGATCGAACGGGCCCTGGAGCTGCCTCCCGTTGAGCCGAAGCCTGCCCGCCGCCGCGTGCCGACGGATTCATTCGACTGGCAGCAGGTGCTCGAGCGCCGCGATCCCGTCCCGTCCGTGCTCGAGCTCCAGGAGCGCTTCGGCGGTCGCCGGATCCTGCTCACCGGCGGGGGCGGCTCGATCGGCGGCGCGCTCGCGACCTTCCTCGGTGGCTTCCGGCCGGAGCGGATCACGCTCGTCGACGGGCACGAGTCCTCGTTGATCGCTGATCGTCGCGCCCGCGATCCGCAGACGCTCGACCGCTTCCACCACGTCCTCTGCGACGTCCGCGAGCCGGGCCGGCTCGAGCGAGAGCTCGCCGCCGCGAAGCCCGAGATCGTCTTCCATCTCGCCGCGTACAAGCACGTCGACTGGGCCGAGATCTTCCCGGAGGAGTTCGTCGACACAAATCTCCACGGCTCCTGGAACGTGCTGCGAGCCGCCGAGGCCGCGGGCGTCGAGACGGTCGTCGTCGCGTCGACCGACAAGGCGGCGCTCGCGCAAAGCTTCTACGGACGGACGAAGCGGTTCATGGAGCAGTTGACTGCGTTCGCGGCCCGGCGTGCCGGCGCGCAGCGGACGGCCGTTCGACTCGTAAACGTGCTTGGCTCGGCCGGCGCGGCCTCGGAGATCTTCCTCACCCAGGCCCGCGCCGGAGTGCCGCTGACGGTCACGGACACGGGCATGGTGCGGTACTGGATCACGATGTCGCACGCGGCGTGTCTCGTGGCGCAGGCCGCGTTGCTGGCGGGCGAAGGCGTGTCGCTCTGCAGCCCGCCCGACCCTGTGATGCTGACTGTCGGGGAGCTCGCGGAGCGGATCTGGCGGCTGGCGGGGCCTGGCGGCGAAACCGAGATCGAGCTCCTCGGCATCCGTCGCGGCGAGACGCTCAGCGAAGTGCTCACGGGTCCCGGGGAGGCGCTCAGCGACGAGCGCCACCAGGGCATCTGCGCGATCGAGGGAGAAATCCCGACAGTCGGCGCCGCCTGGGTGATCGAGCGCCTGCCGAGCGGCGCCGGCCGCGAAGAAGCTCGCGCGATCTGGCTCGAGGCGATGCAGAGGCCCGGCTTGCTCGCACCGACTCGCAGCGGGGCCGAAGCGCCGAGCGAGTGAGCACGCTGCGAGATGAGTTGCCGCGGCTCGATGAGCTGCTGTGGCGGCTCAGCCCGGCGTGGCTTCTCTTGCTGGTCGTCGGCGGCTACGGCGCCGTACTCACCCGTTGGCGGACCGGAGGGTTCTTGATGCTCGCGGCCGTGCTCGGGGAGATCGGGACGCACCTCTTCCTCGGGGTTCGCGCTTATCGCCGGGTCATGCGCCGCCCGTGGCCACGGGTACGCGCCCTCGACGACTGGGACTAGGCCGCGTGCCTTGGAGCCGGTCCGGATGCCACAGGGCCCCCTAGCCTCGGTGGACGTTCTAGCGAGTGCCGTACAGCCGATCGCCGGCATCGCCGAGGCCCGGGACGATGAAGCCCCGCTCGTCGAGCCCGCGGTCGACGGCGGCGGTGACGATGTGGACGTCAGGGTGCTCGGCGTGTACGTGCTCGATTCCCTCCGGCGCCGAGACGAGACAGACGAGGATCAGCGAACGCGCTCCCGCATTCTTCACGGTCGCGAGCGCTGCCACGCTCGAGTTGCCGGTTGCGAGCATCGGATCGAGCACGATCGCATCGCGCTGGTCGAGGTCGCCGGGGAGCTTCACGTAATACTCGACGGGCTGCAGCGTCTCCTCGTCGCGATACATGCCCAGGAAGCCGACCCTGGCGCTCGAGACGAGCGACAACACTCCGTCGAGCATTCCCAGCCCGGCCCGCAGCACCGGGCAGACCGCGACTTTCTTGCCGGAGATTCGCGCCGCCGTCATCCGCTCGATCGGGGTCTCGATCTCGACCGGCTCGGTGGCAAAGTCCTTCGTCGCCTCGTAGGTGAGCAGCAGCGTCACCTCGTTCGCGAGCTTGCGGAAATGGACGGTCGGCGTCTCCCTGTCGCGCAGGTACGACAGCTTGTGCTGCACCAGCGGATGCGAGACGACCGTGAGCTCGCCGCTCACGCCACGTAGGTCGTGAAGCCGCGGAAGCCGGGGTACAGCGGCCGCTTCGCGCAGAGCGCCTCACTCCGAGCCGCGAGCGCGCCAAGATCCGGGCTCGCCCCGAGCGCCTCGACGATCACCTGCCCGACCTCGCGAAAGTCGGGCTCGTCGAAGCCGCGCATCGTGGCCGCCGGCGTGCCGATCCGGACGCCGGAGGCGACTGTCGGCGGCCGCTCGTCGAAGGGCACCGTGTTGCGGTTGACGGTCAGCTTCACCTCCGCGAGGCGCTCCTCCGCTTCCTTGCCCGTCCACTCGGTCGAGCGTAGGTCGAGTTGGAGCAGGTGCGTGTCGGTGCCGCCGGTGAGGACGTCGAGCCCGCCCTGCTGCAGCGTCTCGGCCAGCACATCGGCGTTCTTGCGAATCTGACCCTGGTACTCGCGGAAGGCCTCCGTCGCCGCAATCTTGAAGCACGCCGCCTTCGCCGCGATCGTGTGCATCAGCGGCCCGCCCTGAATCCCCGGGAAAACTGCGCGGTCGACCGCCTGCGCGTACTCCTCGCTGCAGAGAATGAAGCCGGCGCGCGGCCCCGCGAGCGTCTTGTGCGTGGTCGAGGTGACGAAGTGGCAATGCTCGACCGGGTTCGGATGCAGCCCGGCCGCCACGAGACCGGCGAAATGGGCCATATCGCAGAGCAGCAACGCGTCGACCTCGTCCGCGATCGCCCGAAACTTGTCGGCCTCCACCGTCCGCGGGTAGGCGGAGCCTCCACAGACGATCAGCTTCGGCTGGTGCTCCTTGGCGAGCTGGAGCACCTGGTCGTAGTCGACCACATTGGTCTCCCGCGACACGCCGTAGTGGACGATCGTGTACAGCCGCCCCGAGAAGTTGACCTTCAGCCCGTGCGTGAGATGCCCGCCGTGCGAGAGCTCGAGCGAGAGGATCGTGTCGCCCGGCTGGAGCGCCGCCATGTAGACGGCCATGTTCGTCTGCGCACCCGCATGCGGCTGCACGTTCGCGTGCTCGGCCCCGAAAAGCTCCTTCGCCCGGTCGATCGCGAGCTGCTCGATCTCGTCGACCACCTCGCAGCCCCCGTAGTAGCGCTTACCGGGATAGCCCTCCGCGTACTTGTTCGTCGGCACGCTGCCGACGGCCTCGAAGACGCTCGGCCAGGTGAAGTTCTCCGACGCAATCAGCTCGATCTGATTGCGCTCGCGCTCGAGCTCGCGGCCGAGGAGCTCGGCTATCTCGGGATCGACGTCGGTCAGTCCGGCGGTGCGCAGGTGCTGGAAAGTTTCCTCGGCGACGGCCATGCGGGCGCTCCTGGGTCGGGTAATCAAATGCTACTCGGCGACCAGGCCGGCAACCCGCTTGAGCGCTTCCTCCGCGGTGACCGCCCCCTCGCGCAGCAGCTCTGGCTCGTCGCGTGTGAGATCGATCACGGTCGAGGGAATGCCTGGGAGTTCGCCGGCGTCGATCGCGGCGGCGCAGCCGGCGAGAAGCTCCGGAGGCACCTCCTCCAAGGACGCGGGATCCGGCCCGCCGTGACGGTTCGCGCTCGTCGCCATCACTGCGCCGACGCGCGCCAAGACGGCATCGGCGGGCGCGGGCAGGTCGGGCACACGCACGCCGATCGCAACCGGGTTCGATCCCGTCAGCCAGGGGTAGCGCCTGGCCGGATTGGGAACGACGAGCGTGAACGGCCCCGGCAGCAGGCTCCTCAGCACCGGCCCGATGCGGCTTCGGAGCTCGGGCAGGCACTCGAGCAGCATGTCGACGTCGCTCGCGAGCAACGCCGACGGCTGATGCGGATCGCGGCCCTTCAGCTTGTAGGCACGGCGAACGGGTTCCTCGCTGTAGGGATTCGCGCAGAGACCGTAGACCGTGTCGGTCGGCAGGATCACCGGCCGCCCGGACCGAAGCGCGGCGACCGCGTGATCGATTTCCCCGTTGCCCCTCAGCGACTCCACTGCGCCTCGATCACGCGGTCGCGCCCCGCCATGTCCGGTGAGACCCTGAGGTGTTCGTAGCCGAGGTCACGCAGCAAGCCGGCGACGTTCGCCGCCTGGTTCTCGGCGATCTCCAAGACGACCCAGCCGCCGGGCCGCAGCGCCTCCGTCGCCGCGCGGGCGACCGCTTCGGTCGCGCCGTGCGAGACGAGAGCGATCCGAGGCTCCCAGTCGCGAACCTCCGGCTGCAGCGTCTCGATGTCTTCCGGCTCGACGTACGGCGGGTTGGAGACGACGAGATCGAATGCGTCATGGCCGAGGCCTTCGGTCAGGTCGTGCTCGACGAGCCTGACTCGTCCGTTGATCCCGAGCAGGTCGAGGTTCTCGCGCGCGAGCGCCAGTGCGTCCTCCGAGGCGTCGATCGCGGTTACCCGCGCCCGCGGATGCTCGTCGACGATCGCGAGCGCGATCGCCCCCGTCCCCGTGCCGACGTCGAGCACGGTCGGCTCCCCCACCCCGTCCAGGTGCTCGAGGGCCCGCTCGACGACGATCTCGGTCTCCGGCCGCGGGATGAGCGCCCGCTTGTCCGTCTTCAGTGTCAGCCGCCGGAAGCCCCAGTGGCCGAGGATGTATGCGAGCGGCTCCCGGCGCGCCCGCCGGGCGAGCAGCGCCTCGTAGCCCTCTTCTGCCTCGGGCGTGAGCTCGCGCCGCAGCTCCATGTAGAGCAGGGCGCGAGCGCAGTCATCGCAGGCCTTCGCGAGCAACAACTCGGCCTCCAGCCGAGCCGTGTCGATGCCCGCTTCCGCGAGCACGTGGGTACCGTGCGCGAGAGCTTCGCCGACGGTCATTTCAGACTGCTGCGGTCTCGAGCGCCTGGCGCCGCTCTTCGCTCTGGAGCGCCTCGGTGAACTCGTCCAGCTCGCCTTCGAGCACACGGTCGAGGTTGTGCACGGTCAGCTTTACGCGGTGGTCGGTGACGCGGTTCTCGGGATAGTTGTAGGTGCGGATCTTCTCCGCGCGCTCGCCCGAGCCGATCTGCGAGCGCCGCGTCGCAGCCTGCTCGGCCGCCTGCCTCTCCCGCTCGAGCTCGTAGAGCCGCGCGCGAAGCACCCGCAGCGCCTTCGTCTTGTTCTGGAGCTGGGACTTCTCATCCTGCATCGCGACGACCGTGCCCGTCGGCAGATGCGTGATCCGCACGGCGGAATCCGTGGTGTTGACGCTCTGCCCACCCGGCCCCGTCGAGCGGTAGACGTCGATCTTGAGATCGTTGTCGTTGATCTCGACGTCGACGTCCTCGGCCTCGGGCATCACGGCCACAGTTGCGGTCGAGGTGTGGATCCGCCCTTGAGATTCCGTTACCGGCACCCGCTGGACGCGGTGGGTGCCGCCCTCCCACTTGAAGATCGAGTAGGCGCCGTCGCCCTTGACCGCGAAGCTGATGCTCTGGAAGCCGCCGGTCGGGTTCGGGCTCGACCCGAGTTGCTCCCACTTGAAGCCACGCCGCTCGGCGTAGCGGGTCAGCATCCGGAAGACATCGCCTGCCCACAGCGCTGCCTCGTCGCCGCCGGCCGCCTGCCGGATCTCGACGATCACGTCCTTGCGGTCGGCCGGATCGGACTCGACCAGCGCGAGCTTCAGGTCCTGCTCGAGCCGGTCGACTCGCTCCTCGAGCTCCGGCACGAGCTCGCGCAGGTCGCCGTCGCCGCGTGCGGCCTCGAGGTCGGAAGACGCCTCGAGCCATTCCGTCGCAAGCCTGTGCGCCGCCTCGAGCTCTTTCAGGCGCCGCCCAACCTCCGCCGCTTCGCGGTGGTCGTTGTAGACAGAGGGGTCCGAAAGACGCTCTTGGGTCTCCGCGAAGGAGCGCTCGACCTCCTCGACGAGGTCCTGCATGGCAGCCATGACGGAGAGGTTAGCCGTGCCTACGGCCTGGTTACGCGCAGAGAACCGAGCGGGACCTTCGCCGTGTTGCCCGATGAGTCAGCCGCGAAGAGCGTCGCGCTCCAGACTCCTCGCGGCGCGGCGAGCAGCGCCGAGCCTCGGAAGGTCTGCTTGCCCAGCCAGAGCGTACGCACCGCGCCCGGCCGCCTGATCACGACCTTGAGTCCCATCCACGGCGAGGCGTCATCGGTGCCGCGCCAGTAAAGCCTGCGTGCCGCGAGCGAGGCGTTGATCTTGGGTGCCTGCGTGTCGCGGCGGACTTCCACCGGCGGCAGGTCGGTGTCGGAGGCGTTGCCGACGACGTCGGACGCGTGCAGGTTCGGCGTGTACTGGCCCGGCTGGATCGGTCCCGGGCTCCAGAGAATCGTGTGCCACCCGCGCGAGACGACGACCGGCGAGCCGGCGTGGTCGATCTGCAGCCGAACAGTGGAGCGCTTGGAGACCCAGAAGACGTAACGCGCGTAATCGCGGTAGCCGTCCTGCGGCCACGGATAGATCGCGCCCGGCGCCGGGCCCTCATTGACGACCGGCGGCTGCCGCAGATCGTCGCCAAAACGCTGGGCGTAAGTGGTCAGCGTCGGGTCCTGGGTCCGCCTCGACAGGATCCCCAGCAAGCGGACGACGTACTGGTGGTAGTCGAGGGGCGCCTCGGCGCCGCCGAGCGAGTAAAGCGACCAGTAGCCGGTGTCGAAACGCGGGAGCATTCCGGTGGCGGCGACCTGCAGCCGGGAGACCAGGGCGGTCGCGGCCTGGTCGCCGGTTCGCCCGGCGTAATCCTGCAGCGAGACGATCGTCTGTAGCTGGGCGTTCAGGACGGTTTCGTTGTTGAAGGCGTAGAGCCGAATCCAAGGGCCGGCCTGGACGGAGCGGGTCAACGACGGCACGGTCTTGTAGACGCGCTGCGACGCGGCAGTCAGCGTCGGGTCGGCGAGCAGCGTGCCGGCGCCGGACAGCGCCTGCGCCGCGACCGCTTGAGCCATCCCCGAGATCCATGGCGGCTGTCCGCCCTCGAAGCGGAAGTAGTACTCCCAGGCGAGCCCGCCGGCGCGGACGACGCTGCGGT
>VAWI01000086.1 GCA_005884005.1 Actinomycetota bacterium | reverse complement strand
CGTCGGCTCGGCCTTCGCGGACGAGACGGCACGCAACGACGAGCGAGCTGTCGCGCTTGGCGCGAACGGCTTCGCCCGGCTTCTCGTCCATTGCGATCGTCGTCGGCGCCTCGACCAGGTCGAGCCCCGCGGTATCGAGGCTCTCGGGGCCGACGAGCACGGGTGTGATCTGGGGCGAGGCGGCTTCGAGCGCACCCGCGACGATCTCGTCCGGCGCACGGTCCCCTCCCATCGCATCGATCGCGATCCGCGCCACGGCTCAGGTCCCCGAGCTCAGACGGGTCGAAGGCAAAGCCTCCGATCCTGAGGCCGGCACCGCAAGCGGTGCCTCAGCGTCGACCGCGACGCGAACCATGACTTTACGAGCCGAGCGGGCGGAGCGGCTCGATCTCGCGGCCGCGGTACGTCTTGCACGTCGGGCACATCTGGTGCGGCCGCGTCGGCTGGTGGCAGTTCGGGCAAAGGCTGAGCCGAGGCGCGGAGATGCCGTGCTGGGCGCGGCGCTTGTCGCGGCGCGATTTCGAGGTTTTTCGCTTCGGGACTGCCATCGGCGGCCGCGCAGTATAGCCAGGTAGAGCCCTAGAGCCGGTCGCGCAGCTCGGCGAGCGCCGCCCAGCGGGAGTCGGCCTGTTCCTCATCATGCGTGTGCGGCTCGGCGTTCAGGTCCTTGCCGCAGACCGGGCACAGGCCGGCGCAGTCGGCTCGGCAGAGGATCTGCTCCGGCAGCGCCAACGCAACCGCGTCGCGGGCCCAGGCCGAGAGGTCGAGACGATCCTCGTCGAGGTAGGGCGTTTGCAGCTCGTCCGACTCGGGGCTCGTCGCCTGGTATTCGCGCGCAGAGATCGGCAGATCGAGCACCGCGTCGGCCAGGCAGCGATAGCAGGGCCCGTGCAGCCGGTTGCGGAAACGGAGCTCGAAGACGGTACCCGTGCTCGCTCGTGTAATCGACAGCTCGGCCTGGATGTTCTCGGGCACCGGCAGATAGCGCTGGCCGCCGAGCTCGAGGGGCTCGAGCTGGATCTCGCGCTCGTCGACGAACTGCTCGCCGGAGCGGAGCTTGAGCGTACGAAGGTTGAGGGTCGTCACACGGCCACCGTAGCAACGCTCGCCAGGCCGCTAGATGCGCTTGACGACCTCCTCGAGCGGCCTGCGATTCGCCTCCCGGCTCCACTCCTCGGCGCTCCTCGACCCCGGGTCCAGAGGGCGGCGCGGATACCCGAAAGTGAGGATGATCACGGGCTGGAGGTCTCCTTCCAGGCCCAGCACCTCTCCCGTCTGTGCACGGTCCGGCATTCCGTTCGGGCATGAGACGACACCGTCGTTCCACGCGGCGAGCATCATGTTCTGCATCGCGCGGCCGACGTCGAGCGCACGTCCTCCTTCCGGGGTCGCGATCCCGATCACGAGGCCAGCCTCGAGAACGTTGCCTGCGACGTAGACGGACTCGGCAAGCCGCTCCTTGCGCTGGCGATCTGCGACGAGGACGAACGTCCAGGGCTGCCGGTTGGAGCCGCTGCCGGCGAGCCGGCCTGCATCCAAGATCCGAATGACGACGTCTTCGGGGATCGGCCGGTCGGCGTAGCGCCGCCAGTCGCGCTTGCTCGCGACGGCCAGATAGGTGTCCACGAGGCTAGGAGGGGCTAGACCCTCCTAGTAGGGCTGGTCGTTCGTCGAGCCGCCGTCGATGCCGTCGATGCCGGCCCCGACTCCGGCGACAACCGACTCCTGTGAGCGCTCGTGCAACCGCTCGCGCCCACGCTTGACCGCGCCGAGGAACTTGTCGAGGTTCACCTCGAGCGTCGAGAGGATGCTGTCCGCCCAGTCCTCCATCTCGAGCCGCGTTTCACGCGCCTGGCGCCTGGCCTCGTCGACGATCTCCTGTGCCTGACGCTCGGCGAGCTTCACGATCTCCGTCTGCGAGGCCTCGCGAACCGCCTGCTCGCGCGCCTCACCGAGAATCCTGTCGCATTCCCGCTTCGCCTCGGCGAGCATCTCCTGCCGCTCCTTGACGATCCACCGCGCCTGCTTGATCTCCTCCGGGATCGTGGCCCGCATCTGGTCGAGGATGTCGTAGATCTCCTCACGATCGATCCTGACCTGATCGGTCAGCGGCACGGCCTTCGCGTTGTGCACGAGGTCGTCGAGCTTGTCGATGAGAACGAGTACGTCCATGAATCCTCGGAGTTTACAGAGGAAGCACTATTCGTCACTCTTGCCGAAGAGGCGTCTGAAGAAGCCCGGTTTTTTTCGGGGTTCGGGGGCGGCCTCCGGTTCTGGCTCCGGCTCGGCCTCCGGTCCGGGCTCCGGCTCGAACTCTGGCTCCGGCTCCGGCTGGAGTTCTGGTTCTGGCTCGGGCTCCAGCTCGGGCTCTGATTCGGGCTCCGGTTCTGGCTCGGGCTCTGGTTCCGGCTCCGGCACGGGCTCCGGTTCGGGCTCCGGCAGCGGTTCGGCCTCCGGTTCCGGCTTCGGCTCCGGCTCCGGCTCTGGCTCTGGCCCGGGTGCAGGGGCTTTCATCGACGGAAGCTCGCGCGCCTCGTTCGAGCCGAAGACCCAGCGCCGGCCGCTCGCGCGCAGCTGCTCGAGCAAGCTTTGTGCCTCCTCCGGCTCGAGGCTGACGTCGCCGGGGGTGTCGAGCTTATGAGCGAGCTTCGCCGCGGCGCCGGCCTCGCCTCGGGCCTTCAGCTTCTGGGCGAGCTCCCGCGCATCCTTGCGACCGAGCGTCACGCTGCCGCCGTTGCCGGCGGCGAGGAGGCTCTCGAGCTTCTGAGTGTCGTTCATTCCCCTGGTTTCTCCGGCGTCCCCGGCCGCCCGTCAGGAAACATCTCCGCGAACCGTCTCGCGACCACCGCCGGGACGAGGCCGTCCACCTTTCCGCCGAACGACGCGATCTCCTTCACGCCGCTCGAGGAGACGAAGCTGACCTCGGGGCTCGCCATCACGTAGACCGTTTCGACCTCGGGAGCGAGCGTCCGGTTCAGCTGATTCATCTGGAACTCCCACTCGAAATCCGAGATCACGCGCAGACCCTTGACGATCGCCTTCGCCTCCCACCTACGCGCGAAGTCGACGACGAGCTCAGAGAAGACGTCGACCTCGACGTTCTCCAGTCCGTCGAGCGCCTGGTTCAAAAAAGCGACGCGCTCGTCGAGCGTGAACATCGGCTGCTTGTGCTGGGGGTTGCCGACGACGCCGATCACGAGCCGGTCGAAGATGCCCGCGGCGCGCTCGATCACATCGACGTGACCATTCGTGACCGGATCGAACGTGCCTGGATAGATGGCCGTGATCACGGATGATGAAAGAGGGTTATTCGGGCCGAGCCGTAGCGGCGGCTGGTGCGCTTGGCGAGCGGCGGCAGCTCGGGCTCGTGCCTCGCGTCGGTTTCGACGACGACGAGGCCGTCGTCGCTGAGGATGGCCGGAAGGTACTGGGAAAGCCTGTTTTGCAGGGAAGAAAACATCTCATAGGGCGGATCGACCAGCACGAGATCGTAGCGGTGGCCGGCGGCGGCCTCGGTGGCGAGGGCTCGGAGGGCGTCCTGCTGGACGACCCTGGCGCCGTTGAGGCGGAGCTTGTCGAGATTCCGGTCGATCGTGCGGCAGGCTTCGCGGTCGTCCTCGACGAAGACGACGCTCGCCGCTCCGCGCGAGAGTGCCTCGAGACCCATCGCGCCCGAACCGGCGAAGAGGTCGAGCACGGTCGCGCCGTCGACGGGGCCGATCAGGTTGAAAGCAGCCTCGCGAGCCCGGTCCGCGGTCGGCCGCGTGTCATGCCCCTTGGGGGCGAAGATCCGCGCCCCCTTGTTCGACCCCGCGATGATTCTCACGTAGGGACTGTCCCCGAAAGGGGGCTGTCCCTGCAACAGCACCGAGGCGCAACCCGCTTCAGGAACAGACCCCGTTCGGGGACAGTCCCTAAGTCACGCGAGCGAGTCGATTTCTGCACCGGCGAAGAAGCGGTCGATCTCGTCGTCGAGCGGACCCTCGTGTCCGATCAATTCGCCGGCGAGCTCGCGCGCCCGCTCGAGCAGCTCGCGGTCTGCTCGCAGCCGCGTGAAGCGGAATTCGGAAAGACCCGCCTGACGTGTTCCGAGCAGCTGGCCCTCGCCGCGCAGCTCCAGATCCTTCTCCGCCAGGTCGAAACCGTCCGTCGTCTCGACGAGCGCCTGCAGGCGCTCACGGGCGTTGTCGGTCAGCTCTTCCTTGGCTCGCGAGACGAGCAGGCAGTACGACTGCTCGGCGCCGCGGCCGACGCGGCCCCGCAGCTGGTGGAGCTGAGCCAGCCCGAACCGGTCGGCCTCCTGGACGATCATGATCGTCGCGTTCGGGACGTCGACGCCGACCTCGATCACCGTCGTCGAGACGAGCACGTCGAGCTCGCGCGCCTTGAAGCGTGCCATCAGCTCCCGCCGCTCTGCCGGCCGAAGCCGGCCGTGGAGCAGACCGACGCGGTACTCGCGCAGCTCCCCACCTCGAAGCCGCTCCGCCTCGGCCTCGGCCGCGCGAGCCTGGGACGTCTCCGATTCCTCGATCAGCGGGCAGACGACGTAGGCCTGCCGCCCGGCGTCGAGGTGCTTGCGCAGCCGCAGGTATGCCTCCGGTCCGCGGTCGTCGGTCACCCAGCTCGTCACGATCGGCTTCCGGTTCGCCGGCGGCTTCGCGATCTCTGTCACCGACAAATCGCCGTAAACGGTCAGCGCCAGCGTGCGCGGGATCGGCGTCGCGGTCATGTGCAGGAGGTGCGGCGAGCGCCCCGCGGCCAATGCGCCTCGTTGTTCGACTCCAAACCGATGCTGCTCGTCCACAACGGCCACGGCGAGATCGGCGAGATCGACGCCTTCTTGAATCAGCGCGTGCGTGCCGACGAGAATCTGGGCGCCTTCGACCTCTCCCTTGACGGAGCCCGTCAGCAGCGCCGTTCGTACCCCGAGCTCCGTGCAGATCGGCTCCAGCGTTAGGAAGTGTTGCTCGGCGAGAGTTTCCGTCGGCGCCATCAGCGCGCCGGTCTT
>VAWI01000021.1 GCA_005884005.1 Actinomycetota bacterium | reverse complement strand
CGGACTTTTTCGCCGAGGCAAAGGCCTTGCTCGGCGAGGCCGCGGTCGTCTGACGCCAAGTCGCCCCCCCCGAGAACCCCGGCTTGCGTTCGCCGCGCCGACGGAGCAGACTCGGTGGCGTCGGGGGCAAAAAGGAGGAATGGGGACGATGGATCAGATCTGTCTCGTAGTTCCGGTGCAACCAGGAAAGAGCGACGACGCCCGCGAGTTCATGGACGAGCTGGAGAAGTCGCGCATGGCCGACTATGCCGCCTCAGAAGAGCGGATCGGCATCACAAAGGAAGTCTGGTTTCTCGCCGGGACACCGGGCGGCGACACGCTCGTCGCGTACATCGAGAGCGATGACTTCGGCGAAGCGCTGACACGCTTTTCGGGGTCGCAGAACGACTTCGATCTCTGGTTCAAGCAGCGGCTCGCTGATTCCACGGGTGTCGATCTCAACAACCCGCCGGAGATGACGCTGCCCGAGCTCCTGTCGAGCTACAGCTCCGAGCTCTCAGTCGCGTAAGGCCCCGGCGGCGACAGCCGATTCGCGCCCAAGGAAGGAAACCGCGACTACGTCGTGCTCAGCAGCTGTCGAGTGTCGGCACAGCGGCTTCCGCTGAGATGCAGCATTGGAGGTAGAGCGCGGTACCGAGATCCCCCGTCCACAGCGTGTAGCGGCCACGGCCGTAGGTGCTGCGCATCCGCTCGACCTGAGCTGCGGCGTGCATCGCGAAGCCGCGCGCTCGGTCTAGCCAGAGTTCGTCGCCGCTGCGCTCGAAAAGCTTCAGGAACGCGTAGCCGTTCCCGGCGGTGCCGTGGCAGAGACCGGGGCCCTTGGCGAGCGGCCCGGCGCGCCAGGTGAGCTCGCCGCCGCCGACGAGCAACTCCGTGAGTTGCTGGTCGCGTGGGGCAACCGGCGCGAGTGAGGCGACGATCCCCGGCGCGCCGTGGCACCACTGCGTGCGGATTTCGGTCGACTTCCCGGGCTCGAGCGACGGCGGCCACTGAACGAGGCCGTTGGCTCGCTGCGCGTGCCTGGCCGCCGCCGCGACGGCACGCCGCTCGAGCTCGTTCCGCCGACCCTTGTCGAGCAGCCGTCCGCGTGCGAGCGCATGAACGTTGCCGACGAAGCCGTGCGCGGGACCGAGAATGTGAGCGGTTCTGCCGTAGAGATCCTGGAGCCAGAGCTCGCCGCGCCACTCTTGCCAAAGCCGGTCCGCCGACTCGCGCCACGCCTCGACCCAGCGCTCCGCACCGGTCCGCTCGTGCATCACCTGCGCCGCGAGCATCGTGCCCGGCGATCCCCACATCAACTCCCAGCTCGGGTTTGCGACGTTGGCCTGGATGCAGGCCAGCAGCCGTTCTTCCTGCCAGGCTTCGGGGGCTAGCCGGTGGGCGACGAGCAGGATCCCGGATTCGCCCGTCCAAAACGACGGCACCGGGCCGCCGAGCCCGAGCTCCTCTTCGAAGTCGGGATGGGCAACGTAGCGCTCGTGCAGCGCGACGGCTGTCGGCGCCCAGCTGCGTAGGAGCTCTGCCGCGCCGAGGCGCCAAGCTCGTCCAGAGCCCAGACGACACCGCTGGCACCCAGGTAGATCGACGCGAGCGGCGGCAGCGGATCGCCGTCTTCGTCGAGTGGATGCCCGGGCCACAGCGCCTGCTCGTCGAAGGCGCTCTCGGCGTCGGCGACGATCGCGGCTATGGTCGCGCGCGCTTGCGATTCGCTCCAGGGCCTGTCGAGCAGTGGCTCGTGGCTCGCCGGATCGAAGAGCACAACAAAACCTCTAGCCGGCCGGCCCGGTCAGTCCTTTCTCGCGGAGCTCTGCGACCGCCTTCTCCGACTTGGCCAGGTCATCAAGGTCCATGCCGCGCAGAACCTCCGGCGCCTTCGAGAACTGGACGTCGCGGTAGTCGACGACCTGGACGTGGTTGCCCCAGGGGTCGATGAAATCGAGACCGCGTCCAGATTGGATCTGCGCGCCGGCATCGGCGAGCGCCTGGCGCGTCGCCTCCTTGTCGTCGACGACCAGACCGAAGTGACGGCGGCGGTCCGGCGGCTGAGTTCTGCCCTCCGCGAGCGCGATGAACTGGTCGCCGATGTCGATGAAGGCCATGTTCGGCGAGCGTCCACGGAGCTCGAGATCGAAGATCCCGCCGTAGAACTCGAGCGCGTCGTCGATGCTCTCGACCTCGAGCGCGACGTGGTTGATCCCGACGAGTCGCGGCACGGAACGAGCGTAGCCAGCGGGGTCAAAGCGGGGGCGTGGTTGAATCCGAGCGTGGCCATCAGGGGCGTCTACGAGACAGTTATGTATGCGGCCGACGTCCCGGCGGCAGCCACGTTCTACGCGGACGTGCTCGGACTCCGGCTGGTCGACGGGCCCGACGAGCTGGCGGCAGGATTTCGGCTCGACGACCGCGGTGTGTTGCTGATCTTCGACCCGTCGCGTGCGTCCCGGCCCGGGCGGCCGGTGCCGTCGCATGGGGCGAGCGGCGCGGGCCACATCGCCTTTAGCGTCGAGGACGGCACCCTTGATGTGTGCGCGGAGACGCTGCGCGGCCGCGGGATCGAGATCGAGCGCGAGATCGAGTGGGATCGTGGCGGGAGGTCGATCTATTTCCGTGACCCGGCCGGCAATTCGGTCGAGCTCGTGGAGGGCGATCTCTGGCCGGCGTGACTCTCCGGCCAAAACCCTCCTAGACTTGGAGGATGATCAGAGCGCGTGCTGGCCGGTGGGTGCCGCTGCTGAATCGCTACGCGGAGATGGCGCCGACGTGCTGCAACGCCTGTCGGACCTGCACGACGACGAACGTCCTCAATCTTGCCGCGTTGGTCGGAGGCGTGGCAGCCGCGCCGTTCGTCCGGACGCTTCGCCTCATGCGCGGCCGCGTCGATTAGGTTCGGGTCACGACCTGGACGGAGGTGAAGTCATGTACGCGCGCATCGCGTTTTTCGAGGGACACGATCCGGCGCAGATCGACGAGTTGATCCGCCGCCTCGACGAGCGGTCTCGCCGGCATTCGGAGGTGCTGCCGGAGTCGAAGGCCTTCCTCGCGCTCGTGGATCGAGAGGCGGGTAAGAGCATCGGGATCACGTTCTTCGAGACGCGCGAGGCGATCGAGGCTTCGGAGCCGGCGCTGGCGAGTTTCCCGGAGGCGTACGCGGACTCGCTCAAGGGCCAGCGCGTCGGGCTCCGGGTGTACGAGGTCGGAGTCGCCGACCGCCCCGGAGCGATTGCGGCGGCGCCGGCGCAGCCGGACGCGTGACGTTTGCGCCCACCCAAGAGGGTGGGGGTTTGCGTTGGGCCCGCCGCCGACGGTAGCGGTAAAAGACGCATTGATTGGCGCCGGCTTCGCGCCGATCTTGTGACGTTTTCTTTCAAGCGCACGGGGTCACAGACCACGGCTGAGACGTCGCCTCCGGGTGGACCTGTTGCGGGACATGGCTTGGAAGCCCCACGAGGTAGGAGTAGGCTCGCCGCGACGGCAACCTCGAAAAGGAGAGATCAATGGCCACCATGAGCAAAGCCGCGAGCCGGACCTTCGACCAACCCGACGAGCAGGCTGAAAAAGGCGGCGTCATGATCGACGTCGTCCATCTAGGCGACATGAAGGTCAAGCGGGCCACGTATCCGGCCGGCTGGAGGTTCTCGGAGAAGATGGGTGCGGATAGCTGCGGCGACACACATGTCGGCTATGTGATCGACGGTTCGATGCAAGTCCGGACGGATGACGGAACCGAGCTCGATACGAAAGCGGGCAGCGTTTTCCTGGTTCCCGCGGGCCACGATGCCTGGACGGACGAAGGCTGCACGATCGTCCAGTTCGACGAGTTCGACTCCGCAGCGCGTCGATTCGGCGTCTAACTGGCCGGCGCGATAGCGTCACGAACAGAAATGGCCGGCTGGAAGCTTTCGGGGACGTATCTCGAGTTCTGCAGCTGCGATCCCGGCTGCGGCTGCAACTTCAAGGGCTCTCCGAACTCCGCGGAGGGAAATTGTCAGGCGCTCCTCGCCCACCGGATCGAGGACGGTGCCTTCGACGGGCTCGACCTCTCGGGCTCACAGGTGGCCTGGGCCCTTTGGTGGCCGGGTGCCATCCACGAGGGCGGCGGCCGCGGGCATGCCTACGTGGACTGCGATTCGGACGAGCAGTACGAAGCGCTCGCCCGGATCTGGCGCGGGGAGGAGGGCTACTCGTTCTTCGAGATCTTCAACTCGACCTTCGGGGCGCCGTCCGCGGTCGACCGCGTCTCGGTCGAGCTCACGGTCTTCGGGAAGAGCTCGCGCATCTCGATCGATGGGATCGCTGACGCGGTCATGACACCGCTTCGAAGCCCCGTGAGCGGCGAGGAGAACAACGTCAGGATCGTCAAGGAAGGCGGCTTCATCTGGGCCGACGGCGAGATCGCCACCAACGAGCGGATAAAGGTCGAGGCGCCGGGGATCAACTTCGATCTCGCCGGCCGGCATTCCGTGTTCGCACCGTTCGAGTACGCGAACTAGCAGCGAATAGCGGGTCTATTTCCGTCCACGAGGAAAGGCGAAGGCCGGCCCGCGCTGAAAGAGCGGGCCGGCCTCACGCCAATCGGGACTACGGCACGAAACACTGAACTTCGGTCCCGTGGGAACCCCCCGGAAAGGGGACAACCGAAACCCGCTGACGACCGAATCTATGGATATGACTGCGGCGGAAACAAAGCTCGCCCTGGACACCGAATTCGACCGGGTCCAGCAGTGGCGCGCAGAGGAGCTGGAGCGTGCGGGCTACCCGGTCCGCGACGCCGCCAGGCTCGCGGAACGGAACGATGTCGACCTTCACCTCGCGATCGACTTGATCTCGCAAGGCTGCCCGGTTCCGGTGGCCGTCGAGATCCTGCTTTAGCGAAGAGATAGGCAGGCTTTCGGCCCGACCGGCAGAATGTCGCGCCGGTGAACGTCCTGCTCGCCTCGATCCCGTCGCCCCACAGCGGCTTGTTCCACATCTTCGGCCGACCGATTCACTTGTACGGCCTGATGCTGCTGCTCGCGATCGTCGCCTGCATCTGGCTGACGTGGGTGCGCTGGAAGCGGCTCGGCGGCGATCCGGATCTCGTACTGCGGGTCGCGGTCTGGGGCGTCGCCGCCGGGATCGTCGGCGCGCGCGCCTACCACGACATCACGAGCTGGAACGAGGTGCCCGACCACTGGTGGGGTCCGTTCGCGGTCTGGCAGGGCGGGCTCGGCGTCTGGGGTGGGATCTTCCTGGGCTGTGTGGTGGGGGCGTGGATCGTCCACCGCGCCGGAGCGAGCATCTACCTGTTCATGGACGCGGTCGCGCCGGGGCTCCTGCTCGCGCAGGGGATCGGCCGCTGGGGCAACTACTTCAACCAGGAGCTCTACGGCAAGCCGACCAGCCTGCCGTGGGGGCTGAAGATCGACTTCGAACACCGGGTGCCCCAGTACCTCGGCAACACGACCTTCCATCCGACCTTTCTCTACGAGTTCATCTACGACCTGATCGGCGTCGGGATCTTGCTCTTCGTCGGCTCGCGATTCCGAATCAAGCCCCCGGGGCTGTTCGCCCTCTACGTCGCGTACTACTGCTTCGGGCGGTTCTTCGAGGAACTGTTGCGCGTCGACCCCTCCCATCACTTCCTCGGACTGCGCATCAACGCCTGGGTCTCGATCGTGCTCTTTGTCCTCTCAACTGCCTTCTTCATCTGGTGGCAGTTCATCCGGAAGGACGAGGGCGCGCCGGGTGACGTCGGGCGGCGCCGAGTCGAGCCGACGGGGCCTACGATGGCCGTGCCCAAGGGCCGCGTCCGGTAGCGGGACTAGGCTGCGGCGCGTGATCGTGCGCGAGCTCGAGCTGGACCTCGACGCGTTCGAGGGGCCGTTCGACCTACTGCTGACGCTGGTGCTCCGCGACGAGCTCGAGCTCGCGGAGGTCGACGTCGCCGAGATCGTCTTGGCCTTTTGCGACCGGCTCGAAGAGCGGGGCCGGTTGGATCTGGACGCCTGTGGGGAGTTTCTCGTCCTGGTCGCTGCGCTGCTGGAGCTGAAGGCGCGCGGCCTCTTCCCGGAGGAGGAGCTCGAGCTGTCCGAGCTGGAGCCGGAGGAGGCGGCCGAGGAGCTGGCGCGGCGGCTGGCCGACTACCGGCGGATGAAGGAGGCGGCCGCGTGGCTGTCGGAGCGGCTGGCAGGCGAGTCCGAGCGGTTCTTCAGGCTCGGGCCAGCGCCATCCTACGGATCCTGGAATCAGCCGCCCAAGATTGCACCCCAGTCGCCGGAGCGGCTCGGCGCGGCTCTGCGGCTGCTCGCGACC
This sequence comes from Actinomycetota bacterium, assembly GCA_005884005.1. Classification (GTDB taxonomy): domain Bacteria; phylum Actinomycetota; class Thermoleophilia; order Gaiellales; family Gaiellaceae; genus 13-2-20CM-68-14. Next base: position 49,745 of record VAWI01000021.1, on the reverse strand, counting down.
GAGCCTCCGTCGCTTTCGCTCGGGCACATGGCTTTGCGCTTCCCGCCGGTATCTCAGTTCCTGGAGCGGTTTCGTGCGCTCCTACGGCGGCGGCGCCGGTTCGACTTCGAGTCCGAGGTCGAGGGGCTTTCGCGTGTCGAGGCGGCGGTTGCGTTCCTGGCAATGCTCGAGCTGCGGAAGGCCGGCGAGGTGTCACTGGAGCAGGCGGCGAGCTTTGCTTCGATCAGGGTTACGCGCGCCAGCGTCGAAGGAAGGGAACAGGAATGGATCGCCCGCTCCGCCTGATCAGCGCCAACCCGGTCGACCGCGTCGCGCGCGTCGTCGAGGGGCTGCTGGTGGTCGCGTCGCAGCCGTTGTCTGTCGAGGACCTGGCTGTTGCTGCGAATGACGACCCGGAGCGAATCGAAACGGCTTTGCGGCTGCTCGGCGAACGTTACGGAGAGGGTCGAAGCGGCATCGTGCTCGAGCAGGTCGCGGGCGGATGGGCCTTCCGCGCGTCACGCGAGGCGGCCGAAGCCTGTGCCCGGTTGTTCGAGCGCCCGGTCGAGCGCGGGCTCTCTGCCGCGGCGATGGAGACGCTCGCGATCGTGGCCTACTTCGGGCCGTGCACGCGCCCGGACGTCGCGCGGATCCGCGGCGTCGCGGCCGACTCGGTCGTCGCCGGCCTGGTCGAGCGAGGCCTGATCGCCGAGGCGGGGCGCGACGCCGAGGCGGCCGGCGCGATCCGCTACAGGACGACGCCTTTGTTCGAGCGCGTCTTCGGGCTCGAGTCGCTCGCGGCGCTGCCGCGGCTCGACGACCTCGGCGGCGAGCCGGACGAGATCCGCGCGCGGCTCGAGGCCGTGGCCGAGAAGCGACCGGCCTAAGCGGTTCGGAACCGTGTCAGGGACAGTCCCCGTGCGGGGACTGTCCCTAAGGCGCTCCGATCTAAAGCTTGCGGATGATCTCTTCGGCCTCCTCGCGCGTGAAGGCGCGAAGTGTCTCCGTGTGCTCGGCCCCGTGCCGTTGGAGCTTCAAGATGATCTCGGCCGCTGTTTCGTCGTCCGGCGCCTCGAAGATCTCGACCACGTCGTAGCGGCCGAGCGTGACGTAAACGCCGACGAGGCTGCCACCGGCCTCGCCGATGATCCGCTCGCCGTCCTCGACACGCTCGCGCCAGGCGGGCAGGCCCGCGACACCCTGCGAGGTCCAGCGCATCAGCGTCACGTAGTGCGGCACGGGCCTGATGATGACGGGCTGTGCGCCGACGTGTTGGGTTTTGTTGACGCGTGAACCAAGGCGCCCCGACCTCCTCCCCGAGGCGACCGTAGTGGTGAAAGTCCGAGGTATGGGAAACGCGGGCGTGACGGAAGCGACAATTCGTCCATGCGCCTGAACGCCTACCTTGCCCGGGCCGGGGTCGCCTCGCGGCGGAAGGCCGACGAGCTGATCAAAACCGGGCGCGTCACCGTCAACGGCGAGCCCGGCCAGCTGAACACGTTCGTCGAGAAGCGCGACCGGGTCGAGCTCGACGGGAAGCCCCTCGCGCGACAGCCGCTCGCCTACGTGCTGCTCCACAAGCCGGCGGGAGTCGTCACCACCGCGAGCGATCCCAACGGCCGTCCGACCGTCGTCGAGCTCGTCTCCGACCACAAGACCCGCCTCGTCCCGGTCGGTCGGCTCGACGCCGACACGACGGGTGCACTGCTGCTGACAAACGACGGCGACCTTGCGCACCGGCTCGCGCACCCGCGCTACGAGGTCGAGAAGATCTACGAGGCCGAGGTCGAGGGCGAGCCGAGCGACGATGCGCTCCGGCAGCTGGAGCAAGGCGTCGAGCTCGACGACGGCCGCACCGCGCCTGCGCGCGCGAGACGGCTCGCTCCCTCACGTATCGAGCTCGAGATCCACGAGGGCAAAAAGCACCAGGTCAAAAGGATGCTCGCAGCGGTCGGCCATCCGGTCGTCCGTCTTCACCGAGGCCGCTACGCGGGGCTGACCCTGAAAGGGCTCGGCCCCGGCGAGTCTCGCGAGCTCACCGGGGCCGAGGTCGAACGGCTGCGGTCGCCTAGGGCGAGCTAGCCGCTCCGAGTTGATTCGCCCGCATCAGCAGGGTATTGCCCTGGCTCGCGAGGTCGTAGATCTGGCTCGTGGTCTGTACCGGCCCGCCGAACGCGGCGTTTGTCAGTACGTCGCGCATCTGCGCCGCCAACGCGTCCCGATCGTTCGTCAGCGACGTGATCCGACCGGAGATCGCGCTGTAGGTGCTGTCATCGGCCGAGCTCCCGCTCGAGAGCGCCCTCGTGGACGCGCTGAGGACGTCGAACGAGAGCGGGCCGAACGGAGCGTTGATCTCCTTGTAGACAGTCCCGAGCTGCGTCAATGCAGCGGCGTGCTCACGCATCGAGTGGGTTAGCGCGCCGTTCTTCAGGACCTGGGAGATAACCCGGCCGTCCGGGGTGTAGTCGTTGCGCAGACCGGCGAGTGCGAGCATCGTCGGCTGGATGTCCGTGTGGTCGGTCCAGATGCCGCTCGTCTGGCCGAGTTGTCTGATGCCCGGCCCGGCCATCCCGAGCCACGTCCGCCCGATGTCGTCCGTCGCGTCGCCGTGGCTCCACGCGAAGTGGTAGTCGACGCAGACGAAGGCCGCGTTGGCCACGTTCGGGCAATTGACCTTCGTCGGCGTCCCCGCCGGGGGCTGACCCGGCGCGCCGGACGACGCTCCGGCAGTCAGGAAGTAGTCCGGGTTCGCGAACAGGGTGAAGGACGGCGTCCGCTGCGGATCCGCTGTCTGCATGTGCAACGCCTTCTCACCGACCTTGTCGGCCAGGTAGAGAGCGATCGGCGTCTTCTGGGTGCTGACGTATGGATCGAGCGCCTGTGCGGCCGAAGTGTCACGCTCGAGCTGCCGCAGGGGCGGATTCGTGGGAGCCGGGTTGCCGTTCACGTAGACCGTTGGAGCCGAGTCGCTGTGGACCGAGAACGTCGGCTGCGTGGTCGGCGACGGGAGCAGCGAGCGCAGGTTAGCGTTGACCTCGCCGATCTGACTCGCCGGACACGACGTCGACGTATCGAGGTTGCAGTATGTGTGGCTCCAGTTGCCGTCGTTGGAGACGCCGCCGGCGAAGTGGTCGTTCTCGTCGGCGGTGACGACGAACAGCGTGTTGTGCTGGTTGATCCCGTCCTTCTGCAGCCGCTTGAAGAACGCTGCGAACGCGTCGTCGTACGACTTCAGCGCCGCGACGTAGTCGGACTCACCGGGGCCGGAGGCGCGCGGGAAGACTCCGGCCGGGTCGGGCGGAGCCGGGAACGCGTTCTTGTGGTTGTCGTGCGCGTCCGAGATGTATCCGAACGTGACCGGAACGCCGGCCTCCTGCATCTGCGCGACGTAGCCGAGCGTCACCTTCGCCGGCACCCCGTCGAAGCCTGGGAACCCGGGGTGGCCGAACGGGTCCGCGATCGGATCGCCCGCCGTGTCGTCGACGACGGCCCTGCCGCCGGTGATCGCCGGGTTGACGTACAGGGCGCCGAAGAGCCCTTTGAAGCCGCCGTAGCCGCCGGGCTCGTCGGGGAGCGCGTCCGGCTTTGCATTCGGGCTCTTGTTGCAGATCCCGCCGTTGGCTCCGCAGTGGATCGTGATGCCGACGAAGTCGGTCAGCGCCTTCGCCCGCGCGGCGCTGGCGAACGGCGCGATCTGCGAGTCTCGGCCCTCTTGCCACTCCGGCGAGCCCGCGCCGAAGACCTTCGTCATGTCGCCGGTCGGGTCGGTCGCGGTCGGCCCGTACATCGGAACGCCACTTGCATGATTGTTTGCCAGCGGCCCGGTCAGGGTGATTCCGGTGCCGGTGGCTCCGGCGGTTCCGACCGTCATGATCGTGGCCGGTTCGGCGTTCGCGCCGGTGTCGATCGTGATCGCCATGCCCGCAACGAAGCCGGTGACGCTTCCGACTTTGATGTTCGTCGCACCGATCGAGGCGGCGGCCGCAAGTGTTGTCGGCCCGGCTGCGAAGGTGATCGCATTGTTGTTCTCGAGCACCGCGTTTGCAGTCGAGACGTTGCCGACGTCACAACCGGCGCGGGCCCATGGAACCCACGGAGCGGGCGTGTTCTTCGGCGAGCCTGAGTCGCCGGTGACCATGTTGAAGTTCGTATCCGCGGAAGGTGTGGGCGGCGACGTCGCCGGGTTGCCGCCGTCCGTCGTGTCCGTCCAGTACTTGAAGGACGACGAGAAGCCGACGGAGCCGCTCGGCCTGAAGAAGCCGTAGGAGTTCGAGACGGCCTGGCCGTTCCGGTCGGGATAGAGGCCGGTCAGCGAGCTGAGGATCCCGCCCGCGGTGTGCGAGATCAGGATCGTGTGCTCGTTGTCGCTGAGCGTGCCGTTGTCCCTCAGAAAGTTCATCAGGTGCGGCATCTGCTCGAGATCCGACGCGAAATTCGACCGATCGCGGAACAAATGCGTGTTGTCGAACTGCAGGTAGATGACGTGCTTGAGCTCGGTGCCTTGGCCGTTGAGGTTGCAGCCTTTCTGTCCCCTGGCGGCCGCGGCGGCGCCGGAGCCGGCGCGCGCAACGCTGCCGGCTGTCACAGCGACGAGCGCGAGCGCAATCGCCAGCGCGCCCGCGATCTTCAGGCGTCTACTCATTCTCTCCTCCTCCTCGATGACCGGGAAAACCTACGCCCTTTGGCTCGAAAATGGGAGTCGTAGGGAAGTCGAAAAGGTGACGGGGCGGAGAACAGTGTTGGCCGCTAGGGCCGAACGAAGCCCATTCGCTCGTACATCTGCTCGAGCGTCGGCGCCGCCGTCTCGCGGGCTTTGGCCGCGCCTCGAGCAAGGACTGCGCGGAGCTCAGACTCGTCGGCCCGCAGCTCCTCGTAGCGCATTCGAATCGGATCGAGCAGCGTTACGAGCGCCTCGGCGACGTCGGACTTGAACTGCCCATAGCCGCCGCTGTCGTAGCGGGCTTCGAGCTGGGGGATCGGCTCGCCGGTCGCGACCGACATGATCTCCAAAAGGTTCGAGATGCCGGGCTTCTGCTCCGGCTCGTAGCGGACGTCGCTGCCGGAGTCGGTGACCGCGGACTTGACCTTCTTCCGGATCGTCTCCGGCGGGTCGGTGATCAGCACCGTGCCCTGTGGCTGGCCGTCGGTGGTCGACATCTTCCGCTCGGGCTCCTGTAGGTCCATGATCCGCCCGCCGGTCGGCGGGAAGCGACCTTCCGGCACCTTGAAGGTCTCGCCGTAGCGACTGTTGAACCGCTCCGCGAGGTCGCGGGCGAGCTCGAGATGCTGCTTCTGGTCGTCGCCGATCGGGACGACGTCGGTCTGGTAGAGGAGGATGTCGCTTGCCATCAGCACCGGGTAGGTGAAGAGGCCCGCCGAGATGAACTCCTGGCGCTCGCCCTTGTCCTTGAACTGCGTCATCCGGCCCAACTGGCCGTAGCTCGCGATCGAGCTCAAGAGCCAAGCGGCTTCGGGGTGCGCGGTGACGTGGCTCTGGACGAAGATCGTCGAGCGGTCCGGGTCGAGCCCGACCGCGAACAGCATCGCCGCAAGGTCGAGGCTGGACTCGCGCAGCTCCTCCGGCTCGAAGGCGGTCGTGATCGAGTGGAGGTCGACGATGCAAAAGAAGGCCTCGCCCTCCTCCTGGATGGGCACGAACTGGCGGAAGGCCCCAGAGTAGTTGCCGAAGTGCTTCGCGCCGGTCGGCTGGATGCCGCTGAAGATCCTCATGAGCTCTCGGCTCCAGTATCGCAACTACATTTCGTGGCGAATGGCGGCGAACGGCTCACCGGAGCTTCTGATCGTGATGGGTGCGGCCGCGACTGCGGACCAGACCGAGCACGTGCTCGCGCGGCTGCAAGAAGCCGGCGTTTCAGCGCGGGTTCAGCGTGGGCGGGAGGCGACGGTGATCGGCGCGATCGGCGAGCGCGAGCTGCTGGCGACGCTGCCGCTCGAGGGCTACCCCGGGGTCGAGCAGGTGCTGCCGATCCTGAAGCCGTACAAGCTGGTCGCCCGCGAGGTCGCTCCCGATCCGACCGTGATCGAGGTAGACGGCCGCAAGATCGGCGACGAGTTCTTCGGTCTGATCGCCGGCCCGTGCACGGTTGAGTACCGCGAGCAGACTCTCGAGACAGCCCGCGCGGTCGCGGCTGCCGGCGCGACGATGCTGCGGGGCGGGGCGTTCAAGCCGCGCACTTCGCCGTACACGTTCCAGGGGCTCGGCGACGACGCGTTGACGATCTTGCAGGAGGCGCGTGAGGAGACCGGCTTGCCGGTCGTGACCGAGCTGATGGACCCGCGCCACGTCGAGGCCGTGCTGGAGGCAGCGGACGTGATCCAGATCGGGGCGCGAAACATGCAGAACTTCCTGCTGCTCGCGGAGGTGGGGAGGGCGGACAAACCGGTCCTGCTGAAGCGAGGGCCCTCGGCCTCGGTCGAGGAGCTGCTGATGGCCGCCGAGTACGTGGCGAAGGAAGGAAACGACCGGATCATCCTCTGCGAGCGCGGGATCAAGACCTTCGAGACGACGACGCGCTACACGCTCGACCTCGGCTCGGTGGCGGTGCTGAAGAACGAGACGCACCTGCCGGTGATCGTCGATCCGTCACACGCGGCCGGCAAGCGCGAGCTGGTGCTGCCGCTCGCGCGAGCCGCTGCCGCGGTCGGGGCGGACGGGATCATCGTCGAGTCGCACCCGCGGCCGGAGGAGGCGTTGTGCGACGGCCCGCAGCAGATCCCGACCGCGGAGTTCGCCGAGTTCGCCCGCGAGGTCGAGGGCATCGTCGCCCTGATGGGCAAGCAGATCGGCTGACCCTTTCGGCCGTGTCCCGGCGCCTGGCCCCGGGACCGGTCCGCAAAGGCGGGGCCGGCCGTCCCTTCGGGGCGTGCCCCCGTGCCAGACCTCAGGACCGGTCCGGACGAGCGCGTCGTTGGCGCTTTCAGGGCGGTTGAGCCTTCTGCGCTGCGGCGCCGCCGTGGCCGCTCAGGGCGTGTCCCGGTGCCAGGCATGGGGACCGGCCCGAAAAAGCGGCGCCGGCTGGATCTCGTCGTACTCTTAGCGTGTGCCTCTTTGCACCACTTGCGGTCAGGACAACCCCGACGTCGCGCGCTTCTGCCTCGCGTGTGGGGCCGCGCTCGGCGTGGACGAGGCCACCCCGCAGGAGGAGCGGCGGTTCATCAGCGTCCTGTTCGTCGATCTCGTTGGCTTCACGGCCCGCGCGGAGCGGCTCGATCCCGAGGACGTGCGCGCGATCCTGACGCCGTACCACGAGACCGTCCGCCGGGAGATCGAATCCTTCGGCGGCGTGGTCGAGAAATTCGTCGGCGATGCCGTGATGAGCGTCTTCGGCGCGCCGACCGCCTACGGTGACGACGCCGAGCGTGCCGTCCGCGCCGCTCTGGCGGTCCGCGACAGCGTGCACGAGCTGAACAACGGTGATGCTCGTCTGGATCTCCAGATCCGGATCGCCGTGAACACCGGCGAGGCCCTCGTCTCGCTCGGCGCGCGTCCGAGCATGGGCGAGTCGATGGTCGCGGGCGATGTCGTCAACACCGCCTCCCGGCTTCAGCAGGCGGCCCCGGTCAACGGGATCATCGTCGGCGAAGAGACGTACGCCTCTACCCGCGACGCGATCAGCTACGAGGCGATGCCGCCGGTCGAGGCGAAGGGCAAGGCTGCCGTCGTTCCCGCCTGGGTGGCAACCCGGGCGCTGGTCGCGGCGGGCGAGCGCACCATCTCGGGCGCGCCACTGGTCGGGCGCGGGCGAGAGCTCGGAGTCCTCCAGGGCATCTGGGAACGGGTCGCCGACGAGCGCACGCCCCACCTGGTCACCATTGTCGGCGCGCCCGGAGTCGGCAAGACTCGGCTCGGGATCGAGTTCGGCCGCGTTGTGGGCGAGCTGGGAGGACGCAGCGTTCGGGGCCGTTCCCTCCCCTATCGCGACAGCAGCGCTTACGGTGCCTTTGCCGCCCAGGTGAAGCAATTCTGCGGCATCTTCGAGAGCGATCCGATCGAGGTTGGCCAAGAGAAGCTGCGGGCCGAAGTCGCGAAGCTGCTTGGGCCCTCGGAGTCGGATGGCGTCGCCGACCACCTCGCGATCCTGCTCGGGCTCGATCGCGAGGCCTCTGTCGCCGACCGCGAGACGCTGTTCTTCTCGGTGCGAGTGTTCATCGAGGCCGTCGCCCGCGACCGGCCGACGATGCTGGTCTTCGAGGACGTGCATTGGGCCGACCGCAGCCTGCTCGACCTGATCGAGTTGCTCGGCGCCCGCTTGCGCGACCTTCCGATCCTGCTGCTCGCACTCGCCCGCCCTGACCTCCTCGACACCAGACCCAGCTGGGGAGGCGGGCTCCCCGCCTACACGGCTCTCCCGCTCGACCAGCTCAAGGAGTCGGAGGCGCGTGAGCTTGCCGCCCATCTCCTCGGCGCGTCAGAGAACGGCGAGCGCGCCAAACGTGCCGCGTTGCTCGCGGAAACCGGGGAGGGGAACCCGCTCTTCATCGAGCAGCTCGCCGCGACGCTCACCGAGACCGACGACGACTCGCCGCTCCCGACGACGATCCGAGGGATCGTGGCAGCTAGGCTCGACGCGCTCCCTGCTGCCGAGCGTGCCGTGCTGCTGGATGCCGCAGTCGGCGGCAAGGTCTTCTGGCGCGGTGCGCTGGAGCGGATGACCGACGACCCCGATGGGCTGCCCGAGCTGCTGGGCGCACTCGAGGGACGCGACCTGATCCGGCGGCAGACCGTCTCGTCGATCGAAGGCGACCAGCAGTTCGTCTTCAAGCACGTTCTAATCCGGGACGTCGCGTATGACCTGCTGCCACGAGCCAGGCGGCGGGAGCGACACGCCCAGGTTGCGGAGTTCCTCCAGGAGGCGACTTCAGAGACCGGCGAGGCTGCGGCCGCTCTCGCGCGTCACTGGCGAGACGCCGGCGAAGCTGAGCGGGCGATCGAGCATCTGATCGCAGTGGCGGAGGAGGCCGAGAGGGGATGGGCCAAGGACCGGGCGGTTGCCTTCTACCGCGAGGCGCTCGAGCTCTTGCCCGAGGACGACGCCGACCGGCGGAACGTTGTCAAGCGGCGCCTGGCGATCGCCCACACCGCGGCGTATCACGCCGTGGACGCCCGCCTGCTTCAGCTCGAGGGCGACGGCGAGTAGGAACTAACTCACAGAAGGGAAGTCGGCAGGCGTGACGTCGCCCGCGATCTCCCACAGGTCGTCGATCGTGTGCTGCCCGAGACGCTCGCCGTGGCTTCTGACCGTCTCCGGGTCGGGCGCGCCGTAGACGCAGAACGTCCTGACCCCGCCGACTTCGTCGACGATCACGTGGCTGTGCTCCCACGCAATCTCGGGAAACTCCTCCTCGGCGATCTCTCGCGAGCGCCGGCCGACGTCCGGCATTGCATCTTCGCTGACCTCGAAGGTTCTCACGACCAGGTACCTCGGCATGTGGCTCATTCTATGCCGGATAGCCTGAGCGAGTGGAAGTGCGGCGGCTGGCAGTGATCGGCACGGGCCTGATCGGTGCGTCGGCCGCGCTTGCGGCCAAGCGCGCGGGCCGCACCGAGGTCGTCGGCTACGACCCCGAGGCGCCGGCGCTCGTGTCGGCGGTCGAGCGGGGCGCTGTCGACACTCGGGCGGGCTCGCTCGACGAGGCGGTTGCCGAAGCGGAGCTGGCCGTGGTCGCGGCACCGGTGGCCCAGCTTGCGGCCCAAGTGAGAGCCGTGCTCGAGGCCAGCCCAGAGGGCTGCACCGTGACGGATGTCGGCTCGACCAAGGTCGGGGTCTGCTCGGCCGCTCTCGGCTCGGGCCGGTTCGTCGGGGGCCATCCCGTCTGCGGCTCGGAGGCGCGTGGAGCCGAGCACGCGAGCGCGGAGCTTTTCGACGGGGCCACGTGGTTCCTCACCCCGCTCGCGGCGACCGAACCGGAGCGCTACCGCCTCGTGCACGGCTTCGTTTCCTCGCTCGGGGCGACTCCGATCGCGGTCGACCCGGTCGCGCACGACCGACTCGTGGCGTTGACGAGCCACCTGCCGCACGCGCTCGCCAATCTGCTCGTCAACCAGGCCGGCGCAAACCGGATCGACGGGCACGATCCACTCGCGGCTGCGGGTGGGTCGCTACGCGACATGACTCGTGTCGCCGGTGCGAACCCCCGGATCTGGATCGACATCTTTCTGGACAACGCCGGCCCTATGCGCGAGGCACTCGGCGAGCACCGGAAGCAGCTCGATCGCCTCGAGCAAGCGCTCGAGAGCGGCGACGCCGGTTTTCTGGCCAAGTGGATCGGCGAAGCGGCAGGCAACCGGCAGCGGGTGCTGGCCGACGCGTATCCGGATCCGGGAGCGCTACAGCAGCTTCGCGTCCACGTTCCCGACCGGCCCGGCGTGCTCGCCGGGATCACGCAGGCGCTCGGCGCCGAACGCATCAACATCGAGGACTTCGAGCTCCAGCACATGTCGCCGGACCGCGGCGGCACCCTGACCGTGCTGATCACGGGTGAGGACGAGGCCCGCCGTGCGGCCAAGCTGCTCGAAGCGCAGGGCTATGGCGTGGTCGTTGCGCCCGTCCTCGGCGAGCAGTGACGCGGGTCGAGCCCGCGGCGGCTCTCGTCGGGGACATCGCTGTGCCGGCGGTGAAGGGGATCTGCCAGCGCGGCGCGCTCTTGGCGGCGATCGGGGACGAAGAGAGCGAGTTGCGGAACTTCGGTCACGCAGCGGACACCGACGCGGCGCTCGCAGCCGTGCGCGCGCTTGGCGCCGAGGTGAGCGAGCTCGAGTCCGGAACGGTTCGGATCGCAGGGCGCGGATTGCGTGGGCTCGCGCCGCCCGCCGATCCGATCGACTGCGGCAACGCCGGCACCGTGCTTCGCCTACTGAGCGGGATCCTCGCCGGCCAGGACGGCCGCTTCGAGCTCGTCGGCGACGAGTCGCTGTCGTCGCGGCCGGTGCGGGTGGACGAGCCGCTGCGACAGATGGGCGCGCGCGTCGAGACGACCGAGGGCCGACCGCCGGTGACGATCGAAGGCGCTCGCCTGCAACCGATCCGCTACGAGCTGCCGGTCGCGAGCGCGCAGCTGAAGTCCGCGGTCCTGCTCGCGGGATTGCTCGCGGAGGACGGCCCGACGACGGTGATTGAGCGCGTCCCTTCGCGCGACCACACCGAGCGGCTGCTGCGATCGCTCGGCCTTCGGCTGACGCGAGCGGGCGCGGAGATCAGAGTCTGGCCGGCCGAGCGAATCCCGCCGCTCTCACTCGACATCCCCGGCGATTTCTCCTCGGCGGCCCCCTTCATCGTGGCAGCAACCCTGCTCTCGGGCTCGAATCTCCGCATCCACGACGTCGACGTGAACCCGACTCGAACCGGTTTGCTCGACGTGCTCGGGCGGATGGGCGCTCGGATCGCCGTCTTCAACCGCCACAGCGCAAACGGGGAGCCGGTCGCCGACCTGGAGGTGCGCTCGGCGCCGTTGCTCGCGACCTCGATCGAGGCCGAGGAGGTGCCGAGGCTCGTCGACGAGCTGCCGCTGTTCGCCCTCCTGGCCTCTCACGCACGCGGGGAGAGCGTCGTCAAGGGCGCACAGGAACTGCGCGTGAAGGAAACGGACCGCATCGAAACGGTGACAAATTCGCTCCGCGCCCTGGGAATTCGCATCACCGCCGACGATGATGGCTTCCGGATTCGCGGTGTTCCCGCCCGCCCCCGAGGGGGAGCCATGGCCTCGAGCGGCGACCACAGGGTCGCGATGCTCGGGGCGGTGGCCGGGGCCGTTTCGAAGGAGGGAGTCGAGATCGAGGATGCGGAAGCCGTCGCTGTAAGCTTCCCCGGGTTTTTCGAGCTTCTGGAGTCGGTCACACAACGATGATCGTTGCCATCGACGGGCCCGCGGGAGCGGGAAAGAGCACGGTCGCAAGCCGGCTCGCGGAGCGGCTCGCCTACCGCTACCTCGATACCGGCGCGATGTACCGTGCGCTGACCTGGCTGGCGATGACGCGCGACATCGACCTGGGCGCGGGCGGGAAGCTCGGGGCGCTGGCGGAAGAGAATCCGATCACGCTCGACGAGGGTCGCGTCTGGATCGACGACACCGATGTCACCGCAGCGATCCGCGGGTCGCGCATCGACCGCGTCGTGCCGGTCGTCGCCCGACATCCCGAGGTTCGGGCCGTCATGCGTGCACGTCAGCGTGAGCTGGCCGAGGTGGGTGATGCCGTGATCGAAGGGCGAGACATCGGCACGGTCGTCTGCCCGGGCGCTGACGTGAAGATCTATCTGAACGCAGACCGCGAGATCCGGGCCAAACGACGGCTCGCGGAGCGCCCCGAGATCGGGGCGGATGCTCTGGCGACCGACCTCCGCCTGCGCGACCAGAGCGACGCCGAGCGAATGATGCCGGCCGAGGATGCGATCCAGATCGACACGACCGACCTCGACGTCGACGACGTCGTCAGCCGGATCGAACAGCTCGTTAAATCCCAGCAACCCGCATAGGGGTTCGGCTTGGCGATACGTTGCGCGTGAGCGGCGGAGCCGCGCTTTGCCCGGTGGGAGCCTCGAAATGAGTCGAAAAGAAGCTACGAAGAAGGAGGGGGCTCAGGGGGGAACCCTGGGTTCCCCCCTGCTAGGCACGGTCGCAATCGTCGGCTTCCCGAATGTCGGGAAGTCCACGTTGGTGAACCGGTTGACTGAGTCGCGTGCCGCGGTTGTGCACGAGACGCCCGGGGTCACTCGGGATCGCAAGGAGCTCGTCTGCGAGTGGAACGGCAAGCGCTTCCTGCTGATCGACACGGGCGGCGTCGACATCGCCGGCAAGGATCCGATCACACGCTCGATCGCCGAGCAGGCGAAGGCGGCAGTCGCAGACGCCGATCTCGTGCTCTTCCTGACCGATGCGCGTGCCGGCATCACGCCGGGGGACGAGGAGCTCGCGCAGATCCTGCGAGCGGCTCACAAGCCGGTGCTGCTGGTCGCCAACAAGATCGACGACCCCGATCAGGACGCTCTCGCCTTCGAGTTCCACCGCCTCGGCCTCGGCGATCCGGTTCCGCTCTCGGCCGCGCATGGCCACGGCACAGGCGATCTGCTCGACACGATCGTTGCGCGACTGCCCGGCCGCGGGAGGGCCGCTGTCTCCGAGCAAGCCATTCGTGTGGCGATTCTCGGTCGCCCCAACGTCGGCAAGTCGAGCCTCCTGAACGCGCTGCTCGGGGAAGACCGAGTGATCGTCTCCGACCAGCCGGGCACGACACGCGACGCGATCGACACGGTTTTCCGCCGCGGCGAGCGAGAGTTCGTCTTCATCGACACCGCGGGCCTCCGCCGGAAGCGCCGGCAGCGGCAGGGGATCGAGTACTACTCCGAGCTGCGCGCCCTCGCGGCGGCCGAGCGTGCGGACGTGGCGCTCGTGCTCGTCGATGCGAGCGAGGGGGTCGTCGATCAGGACCTTTCCGTCGCGGACGTCGCGCGGAAGGCCCAGTGCTCGACGATCGCGGTGCTCTCCAAGTGGGACATCTCCGAGGTCGAGATCGAGGACGTCAAGGCAAGGCTCGGAGAGCGGCTGCGCCAGCGGCCACCTGTACTGACTGTGTCGGCGAAGACCGGGCGGGGGATTGCTCGTTTGCTCGACCGAATCGAGACGCAGTTCGACAAGCATTCCTCGCGGATCCCGACGGCCGAGCTGAACCGCTTCCTGGCGGAGCTGCGCGAGGTGCGTGAGGCGCCGGCGCGCAACGGGCGCCGCCTCAACCTGCTCTACGGCACGCAGGTGCGCGCTCGGCCGCCGCGGTTCCGCTTTTTCGTCAACGATCCGAGCCTGATCACGCGCGACTACGGCTACTGGGTCGAGAATCAGCTTCGCGAACGCTTCGAGCTCACGGGCGTGCCGGTCGCGATCGACTTCGTGCGCCGGAGTTGAGCGACCGCGTCCTGGGCCGGACGGGCCTGCCCGTCAGTCGACTCGGCCTCGGCCTCGCCGCGCTCGGCCGGCCTGGGTACATCAACCTCGGCCACGGCGACGATCTCGGCGCGCGGAAGGACGTCGCCACCCTCGAGCACGAGGCGCACGAGGTCCTCGACGCTGCGTACGCCGGCGGCATCCGGTACTTCGACGCCGCCCGCTCGTACGGAAAGGCGGAGGAGTTTCTCGCCTCCTGGCTGGAGAGCCGCGGGCTCTCACCGGGGGAGGTGACCGTCGGTTCCAAGTGGGGCTACACCTACACCGCCGACTGGCACGTCGACGCCGAGGTACACGAGGTCAAGGACCTCTCGCTCGCCACCCTGCGGCGGCAGCTCGCCGAGAGCCGCGCTCTGCTCGGCCCGCACCTCCGCCTCTACCAGATCCACTCGGCGACGTTGGAGAGCGGGGTTCTCGAAGACGATGCTTTGCTCGACGAGCTCGCCGGCCTGCGCGGGACCGGCCTCGCGATCGGGCTGACAGCGACCGGCCCGGGCCAGCGCGAGACGATCGAGCGCGCCCTCGAGGTGGGGATCTTCGACACGGTGCAGGCGACCTGGAACCTGCTCGAGCGATCGGCGGGCCCGGCGCTCGACGCTGCGCACGCGGCCGGCCTCGGCGTGATCGTCAAGGAGGCGCTCGCCAACGGACGGCTGACGGCGCGCGGCGACGTTGCGCCGCTGCGCGAGCTCGCGCACCGCTCCCGCACCAGCCCCGACGCGCTGGCGCTCGCCGCAGCTCTCTCGCAGCCCTGGGCGGATGTCGTTCTCAGCGGAGCCGCGACCGTCGACACCCTGAGGAGCAATCTCAAGGCACTGGAGCTCGACCTCGATGCCGAGCTCACGTCCAAGCTCGCGGAGCTCGCCGAGGGCCCGGTGCGCTATTGGGAAGAGCGCTCCGCGCTGCCCTGGAACTAGCCCGGCGGCCCGCCCGGACTAGGGCGGACCGCCAAACATCAGTCCTTACTGCCTGGCGAAGTAGACGTTCGGGTCGTTGCGACCGGTTGGCCAGAGGAAGTTTGTGACCCGGTCCCGGTTGTCTCCCCAGGCGAAGTATTGGTGCGAGCCGTCGCTGACGTTCGCGATGTAGTCGCCCATGTAGCCGGCGTCGGCCCACGGGTCGAAGTTGGGAACAGTGATCGAGCCCGGGAAGGATTGGCTCGTCACGCGCGCCGTGTCCCAGCCCCCTGACGCTCTCGAGTTCTGGAGGAAAACGTCGAGCGTGTTGTCAGCGTTGCGGCGGTAGTAGATGAGATGGACCCCCTTGCTGTCGGCGCTGACCGCCGGCTGCAACTCGTCGTTCATACCCTGTGTCGCCCCTGCGACCGACCAGCTCGCCCCGCCGTCGGTCGAAGTCGCGAGCCGGATGTGGCTCTTCCCGGTGGCGCCGTCGTTCCAGGCGACATACAGGTTGGTTCCGTCGACCGCGAGGCTGGGCGCCTCGGTTGTGCGCATGACCTGGCCGGGCGCGAGCTGGAGGAAGCGATTCGGCGTGGCCTGAGTGATGTCGGCGATCTTCGTTTCGGGCCCGAATGTCTTGCCGCCGTCGGTCGAGCGGAAGATGACCTCGCTCAACTGAAGGGGCGCACCAATGCAGTCAGGATCGTTCTTCGACGTCTTCTCGGCCGCGACGTAAACGGTGCCCGTCTTCTGGTCGACGCCGACCTGCGCGCCGAAGTATTGCGTCAGCGAGCAGTCGGGGGGTAATGCGTTCCGGGCGATGTCGGTGACGTCCCAGCTCGCCCCGCCGTCGGTCGAGCGAGCGAACGCGAGGCCCAGCGTGAAGTCGACGTTCGTGATGCGGAAGTCGTCCCAAGCGACGTAGACGTTGTCGCGAGTCTTGTTGGGATCGGGCCCAACTGCCATCGCATCCTTGTCGCTGAGATAGGAGAAGTCGGTCGGCCGCGTGGTCGGCACTGGAGGTGCGAAGGTTTTGCCGCCGTCCGTCGACTTCGCGACGCCGATCACGTCGTTCCCGTAAAAGAAATCCTCCATGATCAAGGAGAAGTAGACGTTCCCGGTGCCGTCGCTCGCCAGCCATGGATCGGAGAGGTTGACGAACTCGCGCGCGTTCGGGATCACGTCTCCGTCGGTGAAGTGCCCGCCGCCGTCGGTCGAGTAGGCGACGCCGATGGTGTCGAAGCCCGCGCTGGCCCGAAACAGCGCGTGCTGGCTGTCGTTGTAGCCGACGACGATGTTCGATCCCGCAACGGCGATCGAGGTCTCGCTCTGCGTCGTCTGGTCGGTCCGGTTCGAGTCCATCCCAGGGGTGTTTACGCGGACGTTGGCGAACGAGGGCGCCGGCGCCGCAGTGCCACCCTGACCCAGCGTCGCCTTCAGATTGAGATCTCTCCCGGTGGCCGACTCGGACGTGGCGCCGTCGGTCGCGATCTTCCGGAATGCCGCCCGGGTTGTCGGCGTCATGTATGCCTTGACGCGCGGGTCGAGAATGTGCCGTGCGAGCGTTTGCCGGTCCGTCTGGTTCGCGGGAGCGGCTGAGCCGGCGACGCCGCCGAAGGCCACTACCGCAACGGCCCCCGCCACGAGCGTCGCGCTCGCGATGACGATAGTGGGGCGTTTCATAGATGCTCCTCTCCGGTCTGTGGGGTGGCGCGAGACTACGCTCCGGCCCCCCGTGCGGCAAGAGCCCGCCTGGGCTAAGAGCCCCTTTCATAATGGGGCCTCGTCGCGGGGGTGCGATGGTCGGTTCCTGGCAAGGACGCAGGGAGTGCCCGTATCAGTAGATACGGGCGCGACTGAGAACGCCGCCAGGGGCCGTCCAGCGCGGCCCGGCGGCTCAGTGCTTCATTGTGAAAGGGGCTCTTAGGCCCCGCCCCTGGCCTTCGAGGCCCGGCGGAGCTCGAAGCGATTCTCGCTGCGGCTCAACAGGCGAGCGATGTTGGCCCGATGCAGCACGAAGATCGCGACCGCCGCTCCGGCGGCGAAGGCTACGACGAGCCAGGAAGCGCCGAAGAGAAGCGCGAAGAGTGGAAGGGTCGTGGCCGACACCAGCGAGGCCACCGACGTGTAGCGGGTCGCGAGGAACGCGCACACCCAAACCGCTGCGGCTGCAAGCGTCGCCAGCGGCACCAGCGCCAGGGCGACACCGCCGGTCGTGGCGACGATCTTGCCCCCGCGGCTGAAGCCGATGAACAACGGCCGCCAGTGCCCGACCAAGGCCGCGATTCCGGCCAAGAGACCGACAAGCTCGCTGCCGAGCCAGAGTCCGAGAAGCGCTGCTGCGAAGCCCTTGGCGATGTCGAGCAACGCCACGCCGAGGCCGATCTTGAAACCGAGGGTGCGCCAGACGTTCGCCGCTCCGGTGCTCCCGCTCCCGACCTTGCGGATGTTGACGCCCTTGAGAATCCGCGGCAGCCAGTAGCCCCAGGGCATGCTGCCGAGGAGATAACCGGTCAGGATCAGGAGAACGTCCTTCATTCAGAAAGCCAGCCTCTGCGATTCTACGAAGTGGGCTGCGGATTAGCTGGTTCTCGAGCGGGGACGAGGCCTTGCCCCACCCACCAGTCGATCGTCCGGCGGAGCGTTTCCTCGATCGGCGTGTAGCGCAACCCGAGCTCCCGGGTCGCTTTCGATCCGTCGTACGCGTGACCGTGCGTAAGCGTTCGCGCCAGCTCTCGACAGATGCGCGGAGTGTCTCGCCGGACCCACGCGACCGCCTCGACAGCCGTCGCCACCGCCATTGCCAGCGTGGGCGGCAGGGTTCGCACCGGTTGCTCGACGCCCGCGAGGTTGCCCAGTAGCTCGAGCCCCTCTCGAACGCTCAGCGTCGAGCCGCTGAGGACGTAGCGTTCGCCCGGCTTCCCCCTGGACGCGGCCAACAGATGACCCGCGGTGCAGTCGTCAATGTCGATCAGGCTCAGTGTCGAGTCGACCACCGCCTTGAGCCGTCCGTTCAGGTAGTCGAGCAGCAGCCGAGTCGATCCTGTCGCTCGCCCCGGTCCTTGCACGGAGGCGGGGTTTACGCACACCACCTCCACCGCGGTCTCCTCCGACGCCGCGAGCACCGCGCGCTCGGCGTCGAACTTCGAGCGCTCGTAATCGGAGAGAAATCGGCCGCGGTGAGGGGATTGCTCCGACCCGACCGTTCCCTTCTTCTCTCCCAGCGTCGCAGCGGAGGAGGTGTACACGACCCGCTTCACGTCGGCTCGGGCCGCGGCGCGGATGACGTTCTGCGAGCCCTGGACGTTGACTTCGAACATCGGCGAGGGATCGCGAACGCAGAAGGCGTTGGCTCCGGCTGCGTGGTAGACAAGTTCGCAGCCACGCATCGCCGAGATGAGCGCCTCGGAGTCGAGCACGTCTCCCCGCACCGGCTCGGCGCCCGACCCGCGGAGCGCCTCGGCCGAGGTCTCCGACCGGGCCAGCGCCTTGACGCGCTTGCCGTCCGCGAGCAGCCGCTCGAGGATCGCCCGGCCGAGGAAGCCCGTGCCCCCGGTGACGAGAACGGGGCTGCTCGCGTTAATCGCGGCGCTCCGAGAGAGCCGAGGAAAAACGGGCGAGGTACTCGACCGCAGACATCACCGTGATCGCGGCGGCGGCGACCATCGCCCATTCGTCGAGCCGCAGCGGCCCGAGCTCCTGCCCGTAATGGACGATCGCCAGGAAGATGGCGATGAACTGGACGTTCGTTTTGAGCTTGCCCCAGATCGAGGGCGGGAAGACGGTGCCGTCGGCGGCGACGACGCCGCGCAGGCCGAGGATCAGCAGCTCGCGCCCGACGATGATGGCCGCGATCCAGGGGGACGCCCGGTCGACGTCGACCAGCGCGATCAGCGCGCCCGAGACGAGCAGCTTGTCGGCCGTCGTATCCAGAAAGGAGCCGAGCCTCGTCGTCACCGCCCACCGTCGCGCCAGGTAGCCGTCGACGAAGTCGGTCGAGGCCGCGACCGCGAACACGATCGCAGCGGCCGTGTAGGCGGAGCCGTGGTTCGGGCCGGACAGGATCAGGGCCATCACCGCGGGCACGGCCAGAATCCGCGCGGACGTGAGTGCCGGCAGCAGCGATCTCGGCGCGGCCGTCCTGGCGATCACGAAGCTGGGCTCCGCGAGGAGAGCGCCGGCTGCTCAGCCGCCTTGGGCGCGAAGAGCTTGCGGACCTCGATCGCGGAGGAGAGCTCCAAGGCCTGCTCGGCCAGTTCGCTCGCAGCGTCGGTGTCGACGCTGCGGACGGCCTGCTTGACGGCCGGAATCGCCGGCGCGTTCGCGCTCAGCTCGGCGATTCCGAGGCCAACGAGAACGGGTACGGCTACGGGGTCCGAGGCGAGCTCGCCGCAGACGCCTGCCCACTTCCCATGCCCGTTGGCTGCCTCGGCGACGATCCGGATCAGGCGCAGGACCGAGGGATGCAGGCCGTCCGCGAGCCCGGCGACCGACGCGTTCCCTCGCTCGGCCGCCATCGTGTACTGCACGAGGTCGTTCGTCCCCAGGGAGAAGAAGTCGACCTCGGGCGCGAACTGCTCCGCGGCGAGCGCCGCCGCCGGCACCTCGATCATGACGCCTACCTCGAGCTCCTCGGGGGTCGGAGCGCCGGCCCGCTCGAGCTCGGCGCGCGCTCCGGCGAGCACCGCTTTGGCCTGCCTGTACTCAGCGAGGGTGGCCACCATCGGGAACATCACCTTCAGCGGGTGCTCCGCCGCCGTCCGCAGAACGGCCCGCAGCTGCGTCTCGAGGAGCTCGGGCCGCTCGAGCGCCAGCCTGATCCCCCTGACGCCGAGGAAGGGGTTCGCCTCGGTCTCGAGAGGGAGGTAGGGGAGCGGCTTGTCCGCCCCGACATCAAGCGTGCGGAGGATCAGCGGCCTCCCCGCCAGTGCCGCCGCGACGCTCTTGTACGCGACGTACTGCTCGTCCTCGGTCGGCATCGAGTCCCGTTCGAGGAACAGGAACTCCGTGCGCAACAGGCCGACGCCCTCGGCGCCGTTCTCGATCGCGGCGGGAACATCGTCGAGTGAGCCGATGTTGGCGACGACCTCGATCCGTCGCCCGTCGCTGGTCACCGCCGGCTCGGCGGCCGCGGCGCGAGCGGTTCGAGCTGCCTGCTCTCGCATGGCCGCACGCCGTTTGTACTCCGTGACGAGCTCCTCGGCAGGCTCGACGTGGACGGTCCCGGCATCCCCGTCCAGGAGGAGCTCCGTTCCCTCGGGCACGCTCAGCAGCGCCTCGCCGAGCCCGACCGCCGCGGGGATTCCGAGCGAGCGGGCGAGAATCGCGCTGTGCGACGTCGGGCTGCCGGCCGCAGTTGCGACACCGAGCGCGAGCTTGCGGTCGAGCGAAGCGGTGTCGGCGGGAGCCAGGTCGGCCGCGACCACGATTCCGGGTGCGCTCAGGGACGCGGCCGAAGCGTCACCCGTGAGCGCCGCGACAACCTGCCGGGCGACTCCCGTGAGATCCTCCGCGCGGGCCTGCAGGTATTCGTCCTCGAGGCTTCGGTAATCGGCCGCGACCGCCTCCGCAGCGGCATGCCAGGCCTCGGCGGCATTTCGGCCCTCCTCGAAGATCGCGTGCCGGGCCGGGCCGAGCAGCGCATCGTCGTCGAGGAAGAGGAGATGCGCGTCGAAGATGGCCGCGCTGTACTCCCCGGCGCGCGCCGCGACCGAGTCCCGGGTGGCGCGGATCCCGGTCCGCACCTGGTCGAGCGCTCGTGTCAGCGCCTCCCACTCGGCCTCTGGATTCTCCGATGAGCCGGTCGGAATCTCGGGGTCGAGCGGGCGGAAGTGGCGGGCGGGCCCGGACACGGTCCCAGGCGCTCCGGGAAGGCCCGTGAGCCCTTGCCCGCCGTCCGGCGGAGGAGCGACCGGCAGAGAGGCCACCGGCGGAGCCTGCTGCCCGGTCGGCGCTGCCTGCTCGTCGAAATCGCGCCCGGCGAGGCCCGCGAGCGCGTCGAGCGCGGCCGCCGCCTGCGGGCCGTGCGCCGAGACGAGGATCTCGTGTCCCTGACGGATGCCGAGGGTGGCCAGGCCGTTGAGGCTCCGGCCGCTCGCCGGACCGCGCCCGCTCGTGAGATTGATGACCTCGACGCTCGCGTCGAAGGCCGCTGCGGTCTGAACGAAACGGGCGGCCGGGCGAGCGTGCAGGCCGAGCGGGTTGCGGACGTCGAGGCGGAGCGTCAGGCCCTCCTCGAGCGGAGCCGAGGCCCCGACCGGAGCGGAAACGGCGGGCTCGCCGGCGCCGAGCTGTGCGGTCTTTCCCTGCAGCCCGCCGCGTGCCTCATTCGCCACCTCCGCGAGCGGCTCACCGAGTCGCGCGGCAACTGCCGCGGCCACCGCTCCCTCGACGAGCGGGGCCTCGCAGAGGAGCACCGACTCGCGCTGTTCCGGCGTCAGGAAGTCGAGTGCGGTCTCAGCGCTCAACACGGCGCTGCCGAGATCCATCAGCACGAGCACGCCGTCTCCCGAGTCGGCCCGGCCGATCGCCTCCATGACGCGAACGGCGTCGGTGCCGAGGGCCCCGGCCTCGGCCAGCCCTCCGGCGAGCTCCAGTTTCACGTCGGGGCCGGCCATCTCCGCCGCGAGCTCGCGGACGCCCGCCGCCAACGTTTCGCTGTGGGAGACGATCACGATCCCGACCATGTTTAGTGGCCGAGGCCGTAGGCGCGGTGGAGGACCTCAATCGGGTGGACCGCGTGGATCCCGGCGCCGTGCTCGATCTGCCAGCGGCAGGTCTCGCTGTCGCAGGCGGCGACGTCCCCGTTCGACTCTCGCAGCTGGCTGAAGAGCCGCTCGCCCACCGTCATCGAGATCTCGTACTTCTCTTTTTTCAGCCCGTACGTGCCGGCGATGCCGCAACAGTCGGCGTCAAGCTCGATCGCCTGCAGCCCGGGGACGAGGGCGAAGAGGTCGAGTGCGGGTTTGCCGATCCCGTGGCCCTGTTGCTGGCACGGGGCGTGGTAGGGGACGGTCAATTCCAGCGGGGCGAAGTCCGTGCGGAGCTCACCCCGCTCGTGAAGAAGGAATAGGAACTCGCAGAGGTCGTACATGGCTTCGCTCACCACGGCCACGTCTTCATCTTCGACGTCCAGAATCTCACGCGCCTCGCGCTTCAGCATCAGCCCGCAGCTGGTCGAGTTGGAGACGATCGCGCAGCCTTCGCGCGCGTAGGGCGCGAGGTTCGCGGCGAGCCGGCGCACGTAGGCGCGTGCGGCGGGAAAGTTCCCGTTCGACTGGAGCGGCAGGCCACAGCAGTCCTGCGGGGGGACGACGACGTGAAAGCCGTTGTGCTCGAGCACTTCTACGGTCATCTGTCCGACGGAAGGCTCGTAGTAGTTGGTGCCGCAGGCGTGGAAGTAGACGACGGTCCGCTCGGCGGCGGGGCTGACGTGTTTCCGCGCCCACCGCTGGAAGGTGCGGCCCGCGAAGCGCGGCAGCGCTGCGTCGCGGTGAATGCCGAGCGCGCGCTCGCCGATGCGCCGCAGCACCCGGTTGCGCAGCGTCCAGTTCGCCAGCGGCGCGACCGGCGTCCCGAGGCGGCCAAGCACGCTGGGACGGGCGATCAGCTGGTTGCGGAGCGGGATGCCGCGCTCCTCCCACAGCTGCGCGCGCGCCTGCGAATTGATCTCGGCGATCTTCACTCCTTGCGGGCAGACCTGTGTGCAGATTCCGCAGCCCGAGCAGTAGTCGACCGAGATGTCGGGGGAGACGCCCGTACGGCGGAACCGCTCCGCCTGGGGCCCGACGTACTTCGGGCCGGGGAAGAGTGGAGTCGCCTGCGAGTACGGGCAGAACGACTCGCAGATCGTGCACTTCACGCAGTGGTCGAGGGAGTCGCGTACGAACTCGGTCACGAAGTCACCGTACGAACTCGGTCACGAAATCACCTCGAGAATCGCAGAGGCCGCAGCGTATCCGGAGGCGAGACTGAGGCCGTTGCCCGAGGCCTCCCGCCACGGAACGGCGCCGGCGAGGGTCGCCCCCGCGGCATGGAGGTTCTCGTAGACCGGCGCACCCTCGTCGTCGACGGGGCGCCTGCTCTCGTCGACGGCGACGCCTGCGCGGGAGAGCGCGTGCTCGTCGAAGTAACCCGGCTCGAAGAGGGGCGCGTTCTGCCCGGGAAGGCCTGCCACTGGCAGATCGAAGACGGGCTCGCGAACCGTCCCGGACGAGTCGAGCTCGAGACCGGCCGAGGCGAACCCGCCGGTGGCCAGGACGAACGAACGCGCCCGGTAGGTGAGCGGCCGGCCCGCGGTGTGTGCCACGACGCCCTCGAGCCGGCCGTTGCCGGTCTCGGCGCCGGCGACCGTGCTCCCGATCACGAGCCGGGCTCCTTGACGCCGTAGCGCCGAAGTCATCGTGTCGTACACGCGGATGCCCGGCACGGACGGCGGGAGAGTCGGCACTTCGAAAACCGGGTGCCCGAGCCTCGTTTCGAGCTCGCGCCAGACCTCTCGCGCTCCTCCGATACCGAGCACGGCCGGAAAGCCGACGATCTCGCCGGGGACGAGGTTTCGTCGGAGCTCGGTGAGAACCGACTCGCGAAAGGCGGGCTGCTCGAAACGGCGGGCGAAGCCCGCGGAACTGACGTCGCGCGCCTCGCCGAGCGGGGGCGCGAGCTCGACCACTCGAGTGGTGACGGATGCCCGACCCGGCAGGGGAGTCTGGGCGACATTGTCCGCGAGGTAGGCGGGGAAGAAATCCTTGAGCCCGCGAAGCCCGACGAAGACGAACCGGCCGCCCTCTCGCAGGTCACCCGCCGCCATGGTCTCCGGCAGCAGCGCGGTGGGCTTCGCAACCCCGAGCGCGGTCGGGACAAAGAAGTTCTCGTCGAGGCCGCCGCGGTAGCCGTGGTCGCCCAGGCGAGCCTTGAACCAGTCGAGACTGGCACGGACCAGTTCGATGGAGAGCTGCCGGTAGGGGTGCTCCGGGTTCGCGGCGGCGAACTCCGGCAGCGCCTGCGCCGGGCTGTCGACCGGGCCATTGGCGTAGCCGAGGACGTCGATCGTTGGAGGCGCGAGATGAGTCGCCCCGACGCCTTTGGCGAGGATGGCCACCCGCTGTCCCGCCTCGGCCAGCCGCAAGGCCGCGGTCAGCCCGGCGAGCCCCGCGCCGATCACCACAGTGTCGTAGCCCACATCAGCGAGCCGCGGGCGAGCGTCCGTCATTCGGGCAGATGCTCGACCGCGAGCAGACCTTGGAAGATCCAATCGTCGAGGCGGGCCTGGCGGAGCTGGTCGCCGTGGAGGATCGGCTGGACGCCCTTCCACCGCTCCTGGAGAAAGTCGAGGAGCGCGGAGTTCGCGGCCTGGTGGTCGAGGTGCTCGAACTCGTGGAGAATGCCGGTCGCTCTGTAGATGCAGAAGCCGCCCTGGCACGGGCCCATGGCGAGCCGGACCCTGCGCCGAACGTCGTCGAGACCGGCGGGGCGGCCGCGAGCGATCGCCTCCGTCAGCTGCCTTCGCGTGATCAGCTCGCACTCGCAGATGATCTCCTCCGAGTTCGGAACCGGCTCCTGAGCCCGAACGCGCGCGCCAAGCCAGTAGAAGCGCTCCTCCTCGGAGCCCGGCAACGGCTCCTCGTGCGTTCGGCACCGACGATTGACGCCGAGCTTCTCGCAGGCAGTGTCGACGGCGTGCTCTGCCATCAGCCGAAAGGTCGTCGTCTTGCCGCCGGTGATCGTGATGAAGCCCTCGACGCCATCGCGCTTCGCATGGTCGAGCACCGTGTGGGTGCGGCTCACATCACGGGTGTCGGTTACATCGTCGGGCGTGTAGAGCGGGCGCGCGCCTGCCCAGACCCGCAGCGCGCGAGCCTCTCGGAAGCCGGGAACGAGCTTCTCGCCCTCGTCGAGCATTTCGTCGATTTCGCCCGGCGTCACCTCGAGCTCGTCCGGGTCGGCGACCCGGACGTCCGTCGTCCCGATCACCGAGACGGTCCGGATCGGGACGATGATGTCGCCGTCGCTTGGCGGCTTGCAGCGATTGATCACCGTGTTCACCAGCCGGTGGTTCATCGCGATCATGATCCCCTTGCCGGGCAGCACGGTCACCACGCACCCGGCGAGGTTCGCGATCTGTCCCGCCCAGGCGCCGGCCGCGTTGATGACGAGCTCGGCGCGGATCTCGAGCTCGTCTCCGGCCACCTCGTTGTGGACGCGTGCCCCGACCACTTTGTCGTCGCTGACCTCCAGGCCGAGCACGCGGTGGTAGGGAAGGATCCGCGCTCCGTACTCCGTGGCCGACCGGGTACAGGCCGAGACGAGCTTCCAGGGATCGAGGTTGGCGTCCGGGACGGCGAAGGCGCGTGTGATGCCCTGGTCTAGGCGGGGTTCCCGGCGCAGGACCTCGGCAACCGGGACCTCTTCGACGGGGATACCCGTCGCCTGGCAGCCCCGCAGGAAGTCGTCTCCGAAGCCGGGGTCGTCCCACCGCGTCGAGACGAACAGGCCGCCGGTGTCCTCGATGCAGTCCGCAGCGGTCCGCCGCAAGATCGGGTTCTCGACCACGCACTCGCGCGCCGCGACCGGGTCTTTGACCGCATAGCGCCCGCCGGAGTGCAGGAGCCCGTGAAAGCGACCGGTCGTCCCGGTCGCCAGGTCGCCGCGCTCGACCAGGATGGTCGCGAAGCCGCGCATGGCCGCGTCGCGCGCGACGCCGGCCCCGGTGGAGCCGCCGCCGACGACGAGGACTTCCGTTTCGAGCGTGGGCACTGCTACCGGCCGCAGTATCGCAGCGGCCAGGGACTGTCCCCGGCACGGGGACTGTCCCTAAAGCGGGTTGGGCTCCGGCGCGTTTTTAGGGACAGCCCCCTTTCGGGGACAGTCCCTCGGATAGCCAAGGCCCGGCGCCCGCTTCGGGACGCCGGGCCTTCAGGGGATTGCCTGCTAGTCGATCCAGTCGAAGGTCCGCGTGACGGCCTTCTTCCAGAGCGCGTACTCCTTGTCGCGCTCCTGCGGGTCCATCTGGGGCTGCCACTCTTTGTCCTTGCCCCAGTTGGCGCGCAGGTCCTCGACCTCCGACCAGAAGCCGACCGCGAGGCCGGCAGCGTAGGCGGCGCCGAGCGAGGTGGTCTCGGCGACCGTCGGCCGGATCACCGGCACATCGAGCACGTCGGCCTGGAACTGCATCAGCAGCTCGTTCTGGACCATGCCGCCGTCCACCTTCAACGAGGTGAGGTCGACGCCCGAGTCCGTGTTCATCGCCTCCACGACCTCTTTGGTTTGCCAGGCGGTCGCCTCGAGGGTCGCCCGGGCGATATGGCCCTTGTTGACGTAGCGGGTGAGCCCGGCGATGACGCCGCGGGCATTGCCCTTCCAGTATGGGGCGAAGAGGCCTGAGAACGCCGGCACGAAGTAGACGCCGCCGTTGTCGTCGACCGTCTTCGCCAGGGTCTCGATCTCCGGTGCGCTCGAGATCAGGCCGATGTTGTCCCGGAGCCACTGGACGAGAGCGCCGGTGATCGCGATCGCCCCTTCGAGGCAGTACACGGCCGGCTGATCGCCGATCTTGTACGCGAGCGTCGTCAGCAGCCCGCTCTTCGACTGCACGATCTCGTTGCCCGTGTTGAGGAGCAGGAAGTTCCCCGTCCCGTAGGTGTTCTTCGCCTCGCCGACCGAGAAGCAGGTCTGACCGAAGAGCGCCGCCTGCTGGTCGCCGAGGTCGCCCGCGACGGAGATGCCCGAAAGGTCGCCCTTGGCCTCGCCGTAGACCTCGCTCGAGGCCCGGATCTCGGGCAGCATCGCGCGAGGGACGTTGAGGATGCCGAGGATCTCGTCGTCCCAGTCGAGTGTCTCGAGGCTCATCATCATCGTGCGGCTCGCGTTGGTCACGTCAGTGACGTGGACGCCGCCGTCCGGACCGCCGGTGAGCTGCCAGATGACGAAGCTGTCGATGTTGCCGAAGATCACGTCGCCGCTCTCGGCCTTGTCCCGAATGCCGTCGACGTTCTCCAGGATCCACTTGATCTTGGGGCCCGAGAAGTACGTGGCGATCGGGAGCCCTGTCTTCGCCCGGAAACGGTCCTGGCCGCCGTCCGCGCTCAGCTCGTTGCAGATCTGGTCGGTACGGGTGTCCTGCCAGACGATCGCGTTGTAGACGGGCCGCCCGTTCGTGCGGTCCCAGACCACTGTCGTCTCACGCTGGTTGGTCACCCCGACGGCGGCGATGTCCGACACCGTGACCTTGTCGAGCCCCGCGCGAATGACCTCCTGCGTCCGCTGCCAGATCTCCATCGGGTCATGCTCGACCCAGCCCGGCTTGGGGTAGATCTGCTCGTGCTCCTTCTGGTCGACCGAGACGACCTGCCCGCCGTGGTCGAAGACCATGAAGCGGGTGCTGGTTGTGCCCTGGTCTACTGCTGCTGCGTATTGAGCCATTCGTCCTCCTTACAGTCCTGTCAGAGAGCGCGACCGGATGTGGCTTCCCACCTCGGGATCAGACGGACGTCCGGGCCAAGCCCGGACGTCCTCTCGGTCGGCGTCGCAAGCGAGCGCCTTGTGCGCTCCGATGATCACCCCGCCTGCTCGGGCCGGCCCCAGGTCTCGGCCGCGGCTTCGAGAAGCAGGTGAGATGAAGTGGCTCCTGGATCCTGGTGCCCCGCGCTTCGCTCGCCGAGGTAGCTCGCGCGGCCCTTCCTTGCAACCAGCGGAACCGTGTCCCGCATGCCCTGTTCCGCAGCTTCGGCCGACTGTCTGAGGGCGTCCTCGAAGGTCGCACCCTCGGCGAGTGCTGCCTTGAGGGCGTCACGGCCTGGAATCAGGGCGTCGATCATTGTCTTGTCTCCAGGCTCCGCCTTGCCGCGAGCCTGGACGCCGGCAACAGCCGCCTCGAGCGCGGCGGCCCAGTCGTCCGGGCCGAGCTCTGCCTTGCCGGAAACGGTTGTTCCCATCTGCATGAACAGCGTTCCGTAGAGGGGACCGCCGGCGCCCCCGACCGTCGACACGAGTGTCATGCCAACGGTCTTGAGCAGGGCGCCGATGTCCTGTTCCTCACCAGTTGCGTCGACCTTTCCGAGGACGGCCGACATCCCTCGCTGCATGTTGATCCCATGGTCGCCGTCTCCGACCGCGGCGTCGAGCTGTGTCAGCTGCTCCTTGTTCGTCTCGACCTCTGCCGCGAATGCCCGGATCCAGCGCAGGACGTCGTCGTAGCCGAGGCTCATGCGCTCTGACGCCTTCTCGCTCTCGGCCACGTCGACCATCCTTTGCCTATGCCGCCCATCTGAGACCGGCGGTCTTGACCGGCGCGTCCCAGAGACGAGTCAGCTCGTCGTCCATCTTCAGCAGCGTGATCGAGCAGCCCGCCATCTCCAGCGACGTGATGTAGGGACCAATCAGGTTGCGCGTGATCGAGATCCCACGCTCGCCGAGGAACCTGCTCAGGTCGTTGTAGACGACGTAGAGCTCGATCAGCGGCGTGCCGCCCATGCCGTTGACGAACGCGAGCACCTCGTCGCCCTGCTCAAATGGCAGGTCCTCGACGATCGGGCCCGCGAGCCGGTCGACGATCTCGGCCGCGGGCGCGAGCTTCATCCGCTCGCGACCGGGCTCGCCGTGGATGCCGATCCCGATCTCCATCTCGTCGTCGCCGAGCTCGAAGGTCGGCTTCCCGGCCGCCGGGACGATGCACGAGGTCAACGCCATGCCCATGCTTCGACCGTTGGCGTTCACCTTTCGGCACAGCTCGGCCACTTCGGACAAGTTGCGCCCTTCTTCGGCCGCCGCTCCGCAGATCTTCTCCGCCAGCACCGTGGTGCCGACGCCGCGCCTCCCTGCGGTGTAGAGGCTGTCCTGCACTGCGACGTCGTCGTCGATCACGACGGCCTCGACCTCGATGCTCTCGCCGCCAGCGAGCTCGGCCGCCATCTCGAAGTTCATCACGTCACCCGTGTAGTTCTTGACGATGTGAAGCACTCCGGCGCCGCCGTTCACGGCCTTCGTCGCGTCGAGCATCTGGTCCGGGGTCGGAGACGTGAACACCTCGCCGGGGCAGGCTGCGTCGAGCATCCCTGGTCCGACGAAGCCGCCGTGCATCGGCTCGTGGCCCGAGCCCCCGCCCGAGACGAGCCCCACCTTGCCTTGCACCGGGGCATCGGCGCGGACGATCACGTTCGGGTTGAACTGGACGCGTAAGAGGTCCGCATGGGCCGCGGCGATGCCGTGCAGGGCCTCGGTGACGACGTCCTCCGGCTTGTTGATCAGCTTCTTCACGTTTCCTCCGCTCAGGTCGAGTTCTGTTGCTCCGCTACGGCAAGTCCTCCACGGCCTCGCCCTTGACCTCGATGTCGGGGGACGGCGGCTCACCGCGAGCCATCAGCCCTTGGTGGATGAAGAAGTCATACGCCAGCGCGCCTATCACCGCCCCGACTATTGGAGCGACGATTGGCAACCACCAGTACCAGTTGACGTTGCCGTAGTTCCCGGGCAGCGCAACTCCGTCCCAGCCGGCGAACCAGGCGAAGAGCCGCGGGCCGAAGTCGCGGGCCGGATTGATCGCGTAACCCGTATTGGCGCCGAAGGACATCCCGATCCCCGCCACGAGCAGACCGATGAGGAACGGCCCCAGGTTCCCCTTCGGTGCCAGGTTCCGCTCGTCGATCAGGGCGAGAACGATTCCGACGAGGAGCGCGGTGCCGATCAACTCGTCGATGAACGGCCCGACCGGGTTGTGGAAGTACCCGGACGGGAAGGTCGCAAAGATGCTGTACGAGGCTATCGAGCTCGACTGCCCGCGCACCGCGTGCGTGACGTGCTCATAGCTCTTGATCGCGTCCTTGTAGTTGAGGTAGACGAGCGCCGCGGCGGTAAATGCGCCGGCGACCTGGGCGAAGATGTAGTGCGGGACCTTCGCCCACGGGAACCCGCGCTTCACGGCCAGCGCGATCGTGACCGCCGGGTTGATGTGTGCGCCGCTGATTCCTCCCGCGACATAGATCCCGAGCACCACCGCCACGCACCATCCCCAGGTGATCAGCAGCCAGTCGCCAGAGGCCAGGAAGATCGTGTGGTCGGTCGAGGCACGACCCGACTGATTCAGCGCGGCGACGGCCATGGCGACCACGCCGTCGCCGAAGGAAATCAGGACGAACGTGCCAAGGTACTCCGAGAGAAACTCCCCCCAAACCGTCCTGCGCCAGGCCGCGCCGGCGCCCATGCGAATGTGCCAGACCCCCATCATTCCTTGGGGCTCTGTTGCTGTCTCCGACACCTCCACCTCCCTCTCTCGAGCTTCCGGTTTTCAGAAGGTCCGCTTGAGAGGCGGGCGGATCGCCGTTCTCGCTTGTCGCACTTCTGCGGGGGACAGCGCCGGCTCTCCAGCGGCTCGGTGCAGCGGTGTGACTAACGCACCCGGACGTGCCGTGTCAAGTCGGACGAGCGTTGCCGCGAGGCAGCTAGAGCTTGCTGCGGGCCTTCAGCTCGGCCAGACGTCGACGGCGTAGAGCCGTCGAAGCTCGCGCGCGAGACCGTCCTCGCCGCCGATGAGGAACAGCTCATAGGGGTACGCGTACTGAGCGCGGAACCCATTCTCGCGGGCCAACACTCGCCCCCAGAGCGAAACCTGGCCGATGGCGATCGGACAGCCTTGCCGCAACGGCGGCAGCTCCTGGTAGGGCCGCCCGTAGTGTTGTCGGACCCCGGTATAGCGACGGAGTAGGTCCTCCGCCAGCTCTCTTGTCCTGAAGGCGTAGATGCCGCATTCATGCCCTTCGACAGGCGCCGCGGCGCCGTGCGTCGAGCACCGCGCCTCGAACCGGGTCCGCGCGGGCCAGCTCACGTGATGCCAGGTGAAGGACTCGAGCCGGTAGGTGTCGTCGTTGCGGCGCACGTGCCAGAGCCGCCACGCGACGATCGGTTCGGTGAATGCCTGGCCGAAGCTCACGCCGGTACGGGCTCCTGGACCGGTTCTTCCACTGGAGCGGGGGAAGGCACCGGCTCTTCGAGCGGTGCGATCTCGATTTCGTGCTCGGTGTCGGGTGCGCCTATGTCCATCGCTGCCTCCTGGATCTCTTCGAAGCGTCCAGACCCTTCATTCATCGGAATTTCGAGGCAAAAGCTACAGAGTGAACCGGATGGCAAAGTCCCTGGGGATTTGCCGCTGAGCAAGCCCCTGGGGTTGACGAGGCACTCGTCCTGAGGGACTTTTCGTGCATTGGGCGATTTAGCCGTAAGCCTGGCGGGAAGAGCGCCGGCGAGAGCATGAGCAGGCGCCTACAGCTCGCCGCCGTGGCAGCGGCCTTCATCGCCGTCGGCGTCGCCACGGCCTGCGGCGGCACGACGAAGAGCAAGCCAGGCGGCATCGGTCAGTCCGGGGCCACGCTCGTCGACTCCGGCGCGCTCGCCTTCGTAGCGATCGACAGCGATCTGAGCTCGAGCCGGTGGCAGCAGCTCGACGCCCTGGTGAAGAAGTTTCCCGTACGCGACAAGTTCCTCGCCGAGCTGAAGCGCGGGCTCGCGACGCAGCAGATCGACTACGAGCGCGACGTGAAACCCGCGCTCGGTCCCGAGCTCGACGTCTCCTTTGTCGGCGGCGCCTCGATGCGCGACGTCTCGTACGCGGTTCTGACGAAGCCGGACTCGATCGAGCGGGCAATAGCTCTCGTGCACAAGATCGACGCAGCTTCGCCTCCGCCTTCGGCGACCCGAGTCGTCGGCGACTGGCTCGTCGTCTCCGAGAACCGGCAGATGATCGACAACGTGCTCAAGGGCTCGGGCTCGCCGCTCTCGGACGACAGTCACTTCAAGGACGCGTTCGGCAAGCTTCCGGACGACGCGCTGGTCAAGGCCTACGTGAACGGCCGCCAGCTTTCCCAGCTTGTGGGCTCGCTCTACGGCGGCGCCGCCCAAACGACGGCGACCGGTGGAACGGCTCCGTTCGGCTTGGACAAGCTCGACTGGCTCGTCGCCTCCGCGGTCGCCCAGGGTCACGGCATCAAACTCGAGGGCGACGCCAAGAGCGTCAACGGCGGGGACCTGCTGGGCGCGCCCTATGCCTCCAAGCTGATCTCCGGCGTACCGGCCGACGCGCTCGCGTTCGTGAGCTTCCACGCTCGGAGCGGCGTCGACCCGCTGAGCCAGTTGCGGCAGAACCCCACGTTCAGGCAGGGCCTGAGCCAGATCGAGGGGCAATTGGGGGTTCGCCTCGATGACGTCTTCGCGCTGTTCGAACATGAGACCGCGCTCTACGTGCGCCGGGGCCCGGGCCTGCCCGAGTTCTCACTCGTGCTCGAAGCCCCGAACACCGAGCAGGCCCTGACGACGATCGACCGGCTGGCGAGTGGGGTCGCGAAGCTCGCGCACGCGCAACTCGGTGCCGAGAAACAGGGCGGGGTCGACGTGAAGACGCTCAACTTCGGGCAGGTGACCGCACGCTGGGCGGGCTTCGACGGCCGCGTGATGATCACAACGGCCCCAACCGGGATCGCCGATTACCGTGCGAGCGGCGACAAGCTCGCCGATGACTCCGGCTTCAAGAACGCGCTCGACGCCGCCGGAGCGCCGGACAAGACGAACGGGCTCGTGTACGTGAACCTCGCCGACGGCCTGCAGCTGATCTACAGCTACGCGGGCCTCGCCGGCGGCAAGTTGCCGCCAGACGTCAAGGAGAATCTAAAGCCGCTGCAGTCTTTCGTCGCCTACGGAAGCTCGGACGGCGACCTGACGAAGGTGGCCGCTTTCCTCGAGATCAAGTGAGGCGCTTCTGGGCGGGCGCGGGGCTTGCGGCGGCCCTGGCGGCGGCCGGCTGCGGCGGAGGAGGTGGGGGTCCACTCCCGGAGGGCGCGAGCGTCGCACCCGCGAGCACGGCGGCGTTCCTCTCCTTCCGTACCGATTTCTCGTCCGACCAGTGGAAGAAGTTCGCGCGCCTGGCAGCCCAGTTCCCAGCCGTGCGCTCCTCAGTAGACATCCTCAGGAACTTCAAGGACTACGCCGGGAAGGAAGTCGACCTCGTCTGGCTCGACTTCCCGGGTGGAGGCAGCAACTCCGTCATCATTACCAAGCCGAGCACGCATGCGAAGCTCGAGGAGTTTCTGCGGCTGCAGGGCGATCTCTTCTCGCAGGGTTCGGTAGGGGAGTGGGCCGTCGTCGGCGACAGCGCGGACGTCGATCGCTTCGAGAAGCTGGCGAGGGGCGGCGACAAGCTGGCCGGCGACAAGGAGTTCAAGCAGGGGTTCGGGCAACTCGACCCGCAGGCGTCCGTGAAGGGCTGGGTCAGCGGCAAGTCGGCTCAGATAGCCCTGGACCACGCCCTCGCGGGCGGCGGCGCGCCGCCGCGGCTCACGCACGATGTCGGTGACCTGCACGCGATCTCCGGTGCGGCAAAAGCCGAGGACAACGGCGTCAGCCTCGAGCTCGACGGGCTGATCGATCCGG
Source organism: Actinomycetota bacterium (assembly GCA_005884005.1). Lineage (GTDB taxonomy): Bacteria > Actinomycetota > Thermoleophilia > Gaiellales > Gaiellaceae > 13-2-20CM-68-14. The sequence goes on along the minus strand of VAWI01000021.1, from coordinate 16,503 downwards.
CCCCGAACCCGGCGACCTTCAGTCCCTCGTTGCCCGACGCCGTGCCCGGCGGCGTGCTGCTCTACGTCTCAACCTCGAGCCTCGACGCGCCGCTGAAGACTGTCCTGCGGCTGGTCGGCAAGAGCCTGCCGAGGTTCAACACGCAGCTGAGCCAGGTCGAGGGGGTGCTCGGGATCACGCTCGAGGGCGACATCTACCCGCTGCTGAAGGGCGAGAGCGCTCTCGCTGTCTACCCGGGCACGCCGCAGCTTCCGAGAGTTCTGTTCGTCCAGAAGGTCGAGGACGAGCAGAAGGCCGACTCGCTGCTGCGCCGCTTCAGCGCGATCGCGCAGCTCGGCGGCAGCATCAAGGCCGAGACGGTGCAGCTTGGTGGGGAGAGCGTCCAGAAGCTCACCTTCACCGGAGCGCCCGTCACGATCTACGACGGCGTCGCAAAGGGAAGGTTGTTCGTCACCAACGCGGCCAACCTCGCCGAGCAGACGATCTCGGGGCCGGCGAGCAGCCTCGGCGACGATCCGCTCTTCCGCTCCACGCGCGACGCTGCCGGGGTGCCCGTGAAGGTCGCAGCCTTTGCCTTCGGTGACCTGGAGAACGGGCTTCCGTACGTGCTCCGGCTCGCGCAACAGGCGGGGAACGTCGTTCCCCCCGAGGCCTTCGCCAACACCAAGCCGCTGCACGGCGCCGTCGTCTATCTGGTCAAGGACGGCGACGCGTTGCGGATTTCCGGCTTCCAGACGATCAAGTAGCCTTCGCGCCCGTGCCGAGCGAGTTTCTGTTCACCTCCGAGTCGGTCACGGAGGGCCATCCTGACAAGGTCGCCGACCAGGTCTCCGACACGGTCCTCGATGCCGTTCTCACGGACGATCCTGGCGGCCGGGTCGCCTGCGAGACGCTGATCACGACCGGGCTCGTCGTGGTCGCCGGCGAGATCTCGACGGAGACGTACGTCGACATCCCGGCCAAGGTGCGGGGAAAGATCGCCGAGATCGGCTACACGCACTCCGAGTGGGGCTTCGACGCCACCACCTGCGGCGTCGTGGTCGCGATCGACGAACAGTCCCCGGACATCGCGCAGGGCGTCGACGCCTCCTACGAGGTGCAGCACGACCCGGGCGACGATGACCCGCTCGACCGTGTAGGCGCCGGGGACCAGGGGATGATGTTCGGGTACGCGACGCGCGAGACGCCCGAGCTGATGCCGCTGCCGATCATGCTCGCGCACAAGATCGCCAAGCGCCTCGCCGAGGTCCGCAAGGTCGGCGAGCTGCCCTATCTACGGCCCGACGGCAAGGCGCAGGTCACAGTCCGCTACGAGGTCGACGAGCAGGGCCGCCAGCGGCCGGTCGAGATCGACCGGATCCTCGTCTCGACCCAGCACGCCGACGGCTGCGACGCCGAGTCGCTGATCAAGCCTGACCTGATCGAGCGCGTGCTCCGGCCGATCCTGCCGTCCGACCTCTACAGCGAGAAGAGGCTGGAGGAGCGGGACTTCGTCTACGTCAACCCGACCGGCAAGTTTGTCCTCGGGGGGCCGATGGGCGATACAGGCCTGACCGGACGCAAGATCATCGTCGACACGTACGGCGGTGCCGCCCGGCACGGAGGCGGCGCGTTCTCGGGGAAGGATCCGACCAAGGTCGATCGCTCGGCCGCTTACGCGGCGCGGTACGTCGCGAAGAACGTCGTCGCGGCCGGGCTCGCCGACAGGTGCGAGATCAACGTCGCCTACGCGATCGGCGTTGCAAGCCCGGTCTCAATCGGGGTGCAGACATTCGGCACCGAGGCTGCCGGAATCACCGCCGAGCGGATCCAGGAGCTCGTCCGCGAGAACTTCGACCTGCGCCCCGCCGCGATCCTGCGCGATCTCGACCTGCGCCGGCCCATCTACGCGAAGACGGCCGCGTACGGCCACTTCGGGCGCGACGACCACGATTTCACCTGGGAGCGCACGGACAAGGCGGAGGCACTCCGTGACGCGGCTGGCCTTGGTGCCGCGGCGCCCGCCACTGCGTAGTAGGAGGGTTTAGCGAAACAGAGTCTGTGCCGTCGGGCCGCGCTGCTCGCCCCCATGCGGTGTCCTCAGTCGCGCCAATAGCTTTGGCTATTGACACTCCCTGCGTCCTTGCCTGGGAACGAGCATCGCACCCCGACGACGAGCGCTGTTCCGCCAAACCCACCTAGGCAGGTTTGACGAACAGGCCGGCGGCGGCCTTCTCGCCGATCGCCTTCTCGCTGCCGTCGACCTTGACCGTGAACTGCCCCGCGGCCGGCTGGGCGGCCTGCAGCTCGAGCTCCGTCCCCGGCACGAGCCCCTCGTCGTAGAACCAATGTAGGAGCTCGCCGTCATGCTCGGCCAGGCGGACGATCGTCGCCTGGGCCGGCGGCTCCAGGTCGGCGAGCGGCGCCAGCTCCTTGTTCTCGGCCTGCTCGAAGTCCGGATCGACAGGCCAGCCGTGCGGGCAACGTTCCGGGTTGCCGAGCTTCGCCTCGATGCGCTCGACCATTTCGTCGGAGAACGTGTCGCCGAGCTCGTCGGCGTGCACGTGCGCCTCGGCGGCTGTATAGCCCATGAAGTCGGTCAGGAGCCGCTCGATGATCCGGTGCTTGCGGACGACCGTTTCCGCCCGCGCGCGACCGGTCTCGGTCAGGATCGCCTCCTTCTGCTCGCCCCGTTCGATCAGACCCTCGGACTCGAGGCGTTTCAGCATCTCGCCGGCCGAGGCGCGGGAGACGCCGAGCATCTCGGCAACCCGCGAGGCGAGCGTGGGGGACCCGGTCGACTGCGGCCTGTATTCGCCGATCGGGAATGCCAGGAAGTAGATCGTCTCGAGGTACTCGTCGACTGAGTGGCCCTGCGCCATACCTTCGTCAACTGTACTGACCCGCCTTCTTCTTCCCCCGGTTTGCAACGCCGTGGCCGGGTGGGTCTCTCTCGAACGGGTTCTGTAAGGTGAGCCTTACAACGATGTCAACCGCCCAAACCCTGCTGCTCGGCGCGATCGCCGGGCTGACGATCTTCCTCAGCCTTCCGATGGGCCGGATGCACGGCATCTCGCCGAAGTTGAAGGCCTTCTTCACCGCGACCGCGACCGGCATCCTGCTGTTCCTGTTCTGGGACGTGCTCAGCGAGGCGATCAACCCGGTCGACAGCGCGCTGCAGGCGAAGACATGGGGCCGGTTCGCGGGGGTCTCCTCGATCGCGTTTGCCGGTTTCGTCGTCGGCCTGATGAGCCTCGTCGCCTACGACAGCTGGATCAAGGCTCGACAGCGGAGAGCGATGCTCGGCCCGGGCGCAGCGTCGGTCGCCGAGTTCACGCAGAAGCCGGGGCTCTCGGCCGCTCAGTGGCTGTCGGTCTTCATCGCCACCGGGATCGGCCTGCACAACTTCTCGGAAGGGCTCGCGATCGGCCAGTCGGCGGCGCAAGATCTGAAGAGTCTCGCGCTCGTGCTGGTGATCGGGTTCGGGCTACACAACGCCACCGAGGGGTTCGGAATCGTCGGGCCTCTGAGTGGTGAGGCGGAGCTGCCGAGCTGGCGGTTCCTCGGTTTGATGGGCCTGATCGGCGGCGCCCCGACCTTCGTAGGCACCGTCATCGGCCACTCGTGGACGAGCGAGAACCTCTCGATCTTGTTCTTCGCGCTGGCCGCGGGCTCGATTCTCTACGTCGTGATGGAGCTGCTGAACGTCTGCAGGACGTTCGGCTCGAAAGCGCTCACCGCCTGGGGGATCGTGCTCGGGCTGACGCTTGGGTTCGCTACCGATTTCATTCTCGTAGCCGCCGGGGTCTAGGCCCGCACCCGCTGTAGGGACAGGCACCTTCGTGCCTGTCCCTGAGACCGGTCCGGACGCCGCGGCGCTTTCGTCTGCCGGGGCGGCGGCTAGGCTCGATGGTGGCTTTGCGCTACGCGACCGTCTATCCGCTGGTGACGACCCGCGCGCTCGCGCGGCCGTTCACATACGAGCTCGCCGACGGCGCCGCGAAGGGTGCGGTCGTCTCGGTCCCGCTCGGCCGTTCGAGGAGGCGAGGAGTCGTCGTCGAGCTCGTCGACGAGGCCCCGGCAGGGATCGAGCCCGTTCCGATCGACTCTGTGCTCGACGAGCTGCCGCCGGTGCTCGTCGACCTCGCGCTGTGGGTGGCGGACTACTACGGGTCGACACCCGGGCGGGCGCTGGAGCTGATCGCGCCTGTGAAGCGCAAGCGGAGGAAGGAGCAGGCACCGCCCGGCGAGCGGCAGGCGCTTACGGACGAGGCGGAGCCGCCGGAGCTGACGAGCGAGCAGCGAGCGGCGCTGGCACGGATCACCTCCTCGCTCGATGCCGGCGGCGGCCACTTCCTGCTCTACGGCGAGACCGGCAGCGGCAAGACCGAGGTCTACCTCCAGGCGTGCGCAGCGGCGCTGGAGCGCGGCAGGACGGCGATCGTGCTCGTGCCGGAGATCGCGCTCACGCCCCAGACGCTGGGGCGGTTCCAGGCGCGCTTTGGGAACGCCGTCGCCCTCCTGCACTCAGGCCTGACCGACGCAGAGCGCCGGGACGAGCGGGAGCGCATCGCGCGAGGAGAGGCGAGGCTCGTCGTCGGCGCGCGTTCGGCGGTCTTTGCGCCGCTGCGCGACGTCGGCGTCATCTGCGTGGACGAGGAGCACGATCAGTCCTACAAGCAGGAATCCGATCCGCGCTACGACGCGCGCACCGTTGCCGCGAAGCGCGCTGCCCTCGAGGGCGCGGTCGCGATCTACGGCAGTGCGACGCCGCGGCCCGAGAGTTGGGAGCGCCTCGACCGACTCCAGCTGGGGGGGCGGCTGGGAGGCTCGCTTCCGGGCGTGCGGGTGGTCGACCTGCGCCGCGAGGCCGGGTACCCGCTCTCTGCTCCGCTCTTGAAGGAGCTTGGGGCGATCGAGGAGCAGGGCGGGAAGGCGATTTTGCTGCTGAACCGCCGTGGCGTCGCGCCTGCGCTCCACTGCCGCGCCTGCGGAACGACGCTCCGTTGCCCGCTCTGCGACGTCGCTCTGGTGCTTCACCGCGAGGGGCAGCTGCGCTGCCACCACTGCGGCCACGCGGAGACGGCGCCGCAGGCCTGCGCCGCCTGCGGCTCGGTCGATCTCGCCCGGATCGGGGCCGGCACGCAGCGGCTCGAACGTGAGCTCGCGAAGCAGGTGCCGAAGCTCGTGCCGATTCGGCTCGACGCCGACACCGCGCAGAAGCCGGAAGCGCTCGCCGCAGCACTCCGGCAATTTGCCGAGACCGATCGCGCCGTCCTGCTCGGCACTCAAATGGTTGCGAAAGGGCACCACTTCAGCGGCGTAGCGCTCGCGGCGGTGATCGACGCCGACACGGCGCTCGGCGTCCCCGATTTTCGCGCCGACGAGCGGACGTTCCAGCTGCTGACCCAGCTCGCCGGGCGCAGCGGCCGCGACGCGCCGGGGCGGGTGCTGATCCAGACGTTCCAGCCGGACTCACGGCCCGTCGAGCTGGCGGCCCGCCACGACGTGCCGCGGTTCCTGACCGGCGAGGTCGAACGGCGGCGCGAGCTCGGGTATCCGCCCTTCCGCCATCTCGTCCGGGTTCTCGTCAGCGGGCCGGAGCCAGGCCCGGTCACGCGCGCGCTCGAGGAGGTGCGCGACGGTCTGCGCGACGCGGATGTTCTCGGACCGGCTCCGCTTTTCCGCCTTCGCGGCCGCCATCGGGCGCAGCTCGTCGCCAAGACGGACGAGCCGCGGCGCGTCGCCGGTCGCGCGGGGCAGCTCCTCGCCGCGGCCTCGCCGGCGATGCGGAAAGCCGGCCTAACTGCCGTGGTCGACGTCGACCCGCAGAGCCTTTAACAGTCCATAAACTGGCGCACGTGGCCGAGCAAGACATCGAACAACAGGGCGAGGTTCTCGAAGAGCAGCTCGACCCCGAGCGCGAGGCGCGCCGGCGGCTCGCGCTGGCGCAGATCCGGCAATACCCGGATCCGGTTTTGCGGATGCGCGCGAACGAGGTCGAGGACTTCGACGACGACCTGCGGCGGCTGGTCGGGCGGATGAAGGACTTGATGCAGGGCGCGAACGGCGTCGGCCTTGCGGGGACGCAGGTCGGCACGCTTCAGCGAGTGTTCGTCTTCCAGCCGGATGGCGAGGACGAGGCTCCGCGGGCGTTCGTCAATCCCGTCCTGGCCGCCTCGTCCGAAGTGACGCTCAGCGACACGGAGGGCTGCCTGTCGCTGCAGGGCGTGACGATCCCGGTCGAGCGGCCGGTGAAGGTGACGATCGAGGGCAAGGACGAGACCGGTGAGGACGTCCGCCTGGAGTTGGAGGAGCGCGACGCGCGGGTGGCGCAGCACGAGCTGGACCACCTCGACGGGATCCTGATCCTCGACAGAACAACGGCCGAGGCCCGGCGCGAGGCGTTGGGGATCCTCCGGCCGGAGCCGGTTCTCGGCGCTCTGTCGTCCTAACTGTGGCGCGCATCGCCGTCGCTGCGACGGCGCCGTTTGGGGCAGACGTGCTCGAGCGGCTCACCGCACGGCATGAGATCGCCTATCTGCTGACCCAGCCCGATCGCCCGAGCGGCCGCGGCAGGCGGGTTGCGCCGCCGCCGGCGAAGCAGGCCGCCGAGAGTCTCGGTATCCCGGTCCGCCAGCCGGACCGGCTCGGCGACGAGTACGACCCCGAGGTAGACACGCTCGTCGCCGTCGCGTACGGACAGCTCGTGCCGCGCGGACCGCTCGAGCGGGCGCGCTGGCTGAACGTCCACCCGTCGCTGCTGCCGCGCTGGCGCGGAGCTGCGCCCATCGAGCGGGCGCTGATGGCGGGTGACGAGGAGACAGGCGTCACGATCATCGAGCTGGTCGAGGAGCTCGACGCCGGGCCGATCGCCGCGCAGCAGCGGTTTCAGGTCGGGATCGACGATGACGCCGGAGTCGTCTTTGCCCGGGCCGCCGAGCTGACGCCCGATCTGATCGACGCCGCGCTCGACAACCAGCAACCGGCGCCGCAGGCCGAGGACGGCACCACCTACGCCGAGAAGATCGGGCGCGGCGACCGAGAGCTCGACTGGTCGCGCCCGCCCGAGGAGCTGCATAACCGGATCCGCGCATTGTCGCCGCATATCGGCGCACGCGGCCTGGTCGAGGGGCGGCCGGCGATCGTCTGGCGCTCGCAACTCACGGACAACGGCCTGGAGCTGCTCGAGGTCCAGCCGGAGGGCCGGCGGCGGATGACGTACGACGAATTCCTGCGCGGCCTGCGCTGATGGTGTCGCCGGCCCGCGCGGCCGCATATGAGACCGTGCTCCGCGTTTTTGAGCAGGACGCGTATGCCGACCGAGCCCTGCGAACAGCGGCGGCGAGCCTCGACCAGCGCGACCACGCGTTCGCGCAGCGGCTCGCCTACGGGACGATCCAGCGTTTACGCACGCTCGACTACGCGATCGAGCAGCTCGGGCGGCGACCCGTTCGGAAGCTCGACCCGCCGGTTCGGGCGGCGCTGCGGCTCGGCGCCTACGAGCTCGGGTTCATGCAGACGCCCCGGCACGCCGCCGTGAACGAGACAGTCGAGCTCGTGCGCGCGGCCAAGCTCGAGCGAGCGGTCGCCTTCACGAATGCGGTCCTCCGCCGCGTTGCGGACGGGATCGAACCGCTGCTCGAGTCGCTGCCGGAAGACGCGCTCAAGCACTCCTACCCGGACTGGGTCGAGCAGGTGTGGACGCGCGACTTCGGCCACGAGGAGGCGCTGGCGCTGATGCGGGCGCAGAACGAGGCCCCGGAAACGGTCGTGCGGCGGATTCGCGGAAAGATCGATGGCAAGCCGACCGACATCCCCGGCGCCTATCGCGTCGAGCGGGTGGATGAGGCCGCGGTCGTCGAGGGCCGGATCTGGCCGCAGAGCCGCGGGTCCCAGCTCGCCGGCCTCGTCGTCGGCGCACGCGCCGGCGAGCGGACTCTCGATCTCTGCGCGGCGCCGGGCGGGAAGGCGACGCAGCTCGCCGGCGAGGTCACGGCGGTGGAGAAACACCCCGGTCGGGCGCGGGAGCTCCAGGAGAACGCGGCCCGCCTCGGGGCCTCTAACGTCAGCGTGCTCTGCGCGGATGCGCTGGAGCTGCCGGCGGAGCTGCGCGAGTACGACCGAGCCCTCGTCGACGCTCCGTGCTCGGGCCTCGGAGTCCTGGCCTCGCGGCCGGACCTGCGCTGGCGAGCGCAGCCGCTGCCTGAGCTGCAGCTCGCGCTCCTGCGCGTGGCCGTCGATCGTGTCCGGCCGGGCGGCACGATCGTCTACTCCGTCTGCACGCTCAATGCCAACGAGAACGAAGCCGTCGTCGACGCGTCCGGCCTCACGCCGGAGCCGCTCGGTGAGGAATGGCCGCAGTTCGCTCATCCGAAGCGGCCGGAGTTTCTGCTGACGCGGCCTGACGTGCACGGGACGACCGGCTTCTTCATCGCGACGCTGCGTTCCTAAACTCCCCGGCATGGTTTGGGGCGAGTGGATTCGCGCGGTCGAGGTCGAGCCCTCGCTCTATGCGGCGGACTTCGCAAAGCTCGGCGAGCAGATCGAGCAACTACTCGACGCCGGCGCGCGCGTCTTCCACTACGACGTCGGCGACGGACACTTCGTGGAGCCGATCATTATCGGGCCGGTTGTGCTTCAGTCGATCGGCGGCCTGATTCACGACGGGGGCGGCCGTGTCGACGTCCACTTGATGGTCGAGTCGCCGGAGCGATACTTCGGCGCCTTTCGGGAGGCCGGCGCCGACAGCGTCACCTTCCATTACGAGGCGATCGAGGACCTGGGCGCGATCACCGCTGCTGCACGCGAGCACGGCTTGGGGGTCGGCGTCGCGCTGAAACCGAAGACGCCGGTCGAGGACGTGGCTGAAGCGGCGATCACGGCGGGGGTCGATCTTGTTCTCTGTATGAGCATCGAGCCGGGGTACTCGGGCCAGAATTTCATGCCCGAGGCATTCGACCGTCTTCGCCGGCTGCGCGGGCTGCTACCTGAGGCGATCCAGCTGCAGGTCGATGGTGGTGTCAATCACGACAACGTCCGCGAGGCGCGCGAGGCGGGCGCGAACCTTTTGGTTGCGGCGACCGCGGTCTTCGGCGAGGGCGATCCCGCTGCCGGCTACGGCGGGCTCGTCGAGGCGCTAGAGCCCCTTTCATGATGGGGCCTCGTCGCCGGGGTGCGATGGTCGGTTCCTGGCAAGGACGCGGGGAGTGTTCGTATCGAGTAGATACGGGCGCGACTGCGATACCAGGGCGGAGCCGGTGGCCGTCCAGCGCGGCCCGGCGGCACAGTGCGTCATTGTGAAAGGGGCTCTTAAGGTGAGCTTCCTCGAGCGGGCGCTCGAGCTCGCCGAGCGCGGGCGCGGGACGACCCAGCCGAACCCGGTCGTCGGGGCGGTGCTCGTGCAAGACGGTGAGGTCGTCGGCGAGGGCTGGCACGAGCGGAAGGGCGAGCCTCATGCCGAGGTAAACGCGCTCGCGGCCGCCGGCGATCACGCTCGCGGCGCCACGCTCTATGTCACGCTCGAGCCATGCGCGAGCTGGGGCTCGACGCCGCCCTGTGCACAGGCGGTGATCGACGCCGGTGTCGAGAAGGTCGTCATCGGGACGCGGGACCCGAATCCAAAGGCCGCGGGCGGCCTGGAGCAGCTTCGGGACGCCGGCGTCAAGACGGAGGTCGCCGAAGGTGAGCTCGGCTTTCGGGCTCGGCAACAGATCGAGGCCTGGCTGACGTGGGTGATGAAGCGCAGGCCCTTCGTCACCTACAAGGCAGCGGAGACGCTCGACGGCCGGTTGACGCTGCCCGGATCGCGCTGGATCTCGGGCGAGGAGAGCAGGCGTCTCGTTCACGAGCTGCGCGCCGCGTCGGATGCGGTCGCGGTCGGCATGGGAACCGCGCGGGCGGACCGGCCGGCGCTGACCGCCCGCGACGTCGGCGCGACGCGGCAGCCGCGGCGACTGGCCTTCGGCGAGGGACCGTTGCCGACAGGAGTCGATCTCGAGCTGCGCTCCGGCCCGATCGACCAGGAGCTCGAGCGTCTGGCCGAGGAGGGAGTGCAGTCGCTGCTGCTCGAGGGCGGCCCAACGCTGGCGACGTCGTTTATGCGGGCGGGCCTGATCGACAAGATGCTCGTCTTCGTGACGCCCAAGCTCGCGGGCTCGGGGCCGACGCTGCTCGCGGAGCTGGGCGAGCCCGTCCAGTTGCACCGTTTTGAAACGCGCAGGGTCGGAGAGGACGTGCTCCTGACGGCCTATGTCAACGAGCCCTGAGACCATTCGCTTGGGCGACCGGATTGTGAACGCGGTCTCGCGCTGGCTGGCCCATCACAGCTCGGACGACGAGCTCCGCGCCGAGCTCAAAGCCGTCGACCTGGTGGAGCTGACGCCGAGCCAGGCGAAGGCCGTGCTCGAACTGCAGAACGAGCTCGACGTCGGCACCGATCGCGCGGCCCTCGAGATGGTTGCCCGCGAATCGCTCGAGGTTGTTGCCGTCGGCGACTGAGTTCCCGGCGGCTGCAACTGTCCACGCCTGGCCACGCCGAGAAGACCCCGCGCCGCTAAAGACGCCGCTAAGAGGATCACGCGCGCGCGCATCCCCACCCGGGTGGTGGCTTGGTCCACCCGCCACCCACGGCGAGCCTATCGCGGGAAAGCGCACGCGTCTGGTGCGTTCCCGTGCCAATTCTGCGCCGTTTGGCCGGACTCGGCCGCGCGACCCTGCGTAGGCTTTCCGCATGTTCACCGGCATCGTTCGGGAGCGGGCGAAGGTTTCGTCATTCGACGACGGTCGGCTCGTGGTCGAGAGCTCGCTCGACCCGGCAGTCGGCGACTCGGTCGCCGTCGACGGGGTCTGTCTGACCGTGGCCGAGCGCGCGAACGGCTCGCTCGAGTTCGACGTCATGCCGGAGACGCTGCAACGTGCGAAGCCTTTCGGGACCGAGGTCAATCTCGAGACCGCGCTTCGTGCCGGCGATCCGCTGGGGGGCCACTACGTGCAGGGCCACGTCGACGGCGTCGGGCGGGTGCGGACGGTCGAGCCCGAGGGCGACAGTCGTCGGGTCACGATCGAGGCACCGTCCGAGATTCTTCGCTACGCCGTCGAGAAAGGCTCGATCACGGTCGACGGCGTCTCGCTGACAATCACGGCTCTCACCGAGGACGCCTTCGAGGTGGCCCTGGTTCGGCACACGCTCGACGCGACGACGCTCGGCTCGCTCGACCCTGGCGACGGCGTCAACCTGGAGGTCGACGTCCTCGCCAAGTACGTCGAACGACTCGCCGCCCGGTGAGGCTCTCCCCGCTTTACCGCGTCGAGTTCTCCTATCCGGAGCACTACGAGATCGACGGCCCTGACGTCGGCGGCATCTTCCTGGCCGAAGGTCGCTGCGAGGGCGCTCTGACCGGCCGTTTTCGCGGCCTGAATCACCCTCGGCTTCGCTTCGACGACGTCTATCTGCCCAATTTCCAGGGCGTGATCGAGACCGAGGACGGGGCGCGGATCGCGTTCGACTACCGCGGCTACGGCCGCGCACGAGACTACGGACGCGAAGTCGTAGGCACCGCATTCCACTCGACCGGCGACGCGCGCTACGCACATCTGAACGACGCTGTGGCGGTCCTGACGGGCGAGGCGCGCGACCGAACGATCAAGCTCGAGATCGCGGAGCTCGTCTTCGAGCCGCTGGCTAGGTCGGTCCCGCTGTAGGGACAGTCCCCGGTCTAGGGCGCGGCCCTGATGCGTCTCCGCGCCGACCGAGGGACAGTCCGGCGGTACGATCCAGCGGATGGCAACCAAGCTCGAGAAACAGACGCCTTTCGCGACCGTCGAGCAGGCGATCGAGGACATCCGCCAGGGCAAGTTCGTGGTCGTGGTCGACGCTGCCGATCGCGAGAACGAAGGCGACTTGACGATCGCGGCTCAGTTCGCGACGCCCGAGGCGATCAACTTCATGGCAACGCACGGCCGCGGGCTGATCTGCCTCTGCCTGACCGAGGAGCGCTGCGACGAACTCGGTCTGCAGCCGATGACCGAGCGCAACGAGACGCCGTTCGGGACCGCCTTCACCGTCTCGATCGAGGCCCGCGAGGGGATCGCCACGGGCATCTCCGCGCATGACCGGTCCCGCACCATCCAGATCGCGATCGATCGCAGCAAGGGCGCTGACGACCTCGTCCGGCCGGGGCACATCTTCCCGCTCCGTGCCCGGGACGGCGGCGTTCTCCAGCGCGGCGGCCAGACCGAGGCGTCCGTCGACCTCGCCCGCCTCGCCGGTCTGATCCCTGCCGGCGTCGTCTGCGAGATCATGAACGAGGACGGGACGATGGCCCGCGTCGACGATCTGATCCCGTACTGCGAGCGGCACGGCCTGAGCCTGATCACGGTTGCCGACCTGATCGAGTATCGCCGCCGGCACGAGAAGCTGGTCGAGCGGACGACGGCCGTCCGGCTGCCGACTGGGTACGGCGAGTTCACCGCCGTCGCCTTCCGCGAGACGCTGACGGGCAGGCACCACGTCGCGCTCGTAAAGGGCGACGTGGACGGAGCCCAGGACGTGCTCGTCCGTGTCCACTCCGAGTGCTTGACGGGCGACGTCTTCCACTCGCTCCGCTGCGACTGTGGCGAGCAGCTCGAGCAGGCGCTGCTGCAGCTCGGGCGCGAGGATCGCGGCGTTCTGCTCTACATGGCCCAGGAGGGCCGCGGAATCGGGCTGCTCAACAAGCTGAAGGCGTACGAGCTTCAGGAGAACGGACTCGACACCGTCGAGGCAAACCTCGAGCTCGGCTTCCCGGCGGACGCGAGGGACTGGGGCATCGGCAACCAGATCCTCGCCGACCTCGGGCTGACCACGATCCGGATCCTCACGAACAATCCGAAGAAGATCAGCGGGCTCGAGGGCTACGGCCTCACAGTCGTAGAGCAGGTGCCGATCGAGGTGCCGCCCAACGCCGAGAACCGCCGCTACCTCGCCGCGAAGCGGGACAAGCTTGCGCACAAGCTGCACCACCAGGATCTCCGCTTCGACGAGCTGGAGCGAGAAGAGTGACCGAGGAGCGCTGGCCCGGCGAGGACCGGATCTCGACAACGGAAGAGAAGGAGCACGGCGAGGACGAGGCAGATGCCTCGTCACGCGAGGAAGATCTCGCGGAAGCGGAGTCCGAGCCGGCTCCGCCCGAGGAGCAACTCGATGACGAGGGGGCCGAGGAGCGGCGCGACGGCGATACGCCTGTTCCTGAGGAGGCGCCCGCCGAGGAGGACGAGCTGCCACGCCTACGCGCTCCCGGGCACGCCCCGGGTGAGCTCTCCGTCCCCGATGGCTACGGCGTCCTGACCGGCTCTTCGGACGGTGCCCGCCGCGCCGTGGGCATCGTGGTCAGCCGCTTCAACGGCGAGGTGACGAGCCGGCTGCTCGAGAGCGCGCTCGATGAGCTCGAGCTCGCAGGCGTTGCCCGCCAGGCGGTCACCGTCGTCCAGGTTCCCGGGGCGTTCGAGCTGCCGCTCGGTGCGATGGCGCTCGCGAAGACTCGGCGGTTCGCCTGCATCGTTGCGCTCGGTTGCGTCATTCGCGGCGAGACGCCGCATTTCGACTACGTCGCCGGGGAGGCCGCGAGCGGCCTCCAGCTCGCGGCGCTGGAAACCGGGATCCCGGTCTCCTTCGGCGTCCTGACGCTCGAATCTGCCGACCAGGCGGACGAACGAGTCGGCAAGGGCGCCGAAGCGGTCCGCACGGCACTCGAGATGGCCGATCTCTTCTCGCAGCTTCGAGCGAGCGCAACGGCTTAGCTACACTGCCGCGCCGTGGCCAAGGTCTGCGCAGTTTGTGGAAAGAAGCCGGGTTTCGGGAACAACCGGAGCCACTCGATGGTGGCCACGAAGCGCCGCTTCAACCCGAACCTGCAGCGCGTCCGGGTGCTGCTGAACGGCAAGGCGACGCGCGCCTACGTCTGCGCGCGATGTCTCAAAGGAAACAAGGTCCAAAAGGCCGTATAGCAACCTCTTCTAACGCGTCCCACGTCTAAACGACGATGGAGCGGGCTGAGCCACAGCTTTCCTCGTCGCTCGGCCGGATCACAATTTCGACCGGCGCGATCGGACAGATCGTCTCCCAGACGGCGGCGCGCTGCTACGGCGTTGTCGAGATCGGCGGCGGCGCCCGGGCGAAGGTCGGACGCCTGCTGCCTCGCAGCCGCGGCACGCCCGGGATCGCAGTCTCGGGCGAGGGCGATTCGGTCTCGCTCGACCTCCACGTCGTCGTCGAGCACGGCCTCAACCTCGCCGAGGTCGCCGCGACGATCCGCTCCCAGGTTCAGTACGAGGTCGAACGCCTGACCGGCCTACGCGTGGCGGCGGTGGATGTCCACATCCTGGACGTCCGCCAGTCGGCATGAGTCGACTGGGGGAGGGGGTTAGGGGGAACCGGGAGGTTCCCCCTCGAGCAATCCTCGGCACGCATGCCGAGGCGGACCTAGAAAAAGAAGGGGGCTCGTGGGGGAAACCTGGTTTCTCCCAGGCGACGGAGCCGGAGGCGAGGGAGCAATCAGCGTGACTGAGCGAGAAGCACTGCTCGACTTCGTCCGGGGCGCAATCGCCGCACTGGAGCGAAGCCGGGCTCGTATCGACGATCTCAACGTCTATCCCGTCCCGGACGGTGACACCGGCACGAACCTGGCGCTGACCGGCCGGGCGGTGCTCGAGGCGCTCGAGGCCTCGACCGCCGAGGACCGGCCGACGATCGCGCGCGAGGCCACGCGCGCCGCGCTGATGGGCGCACGCGGAAACTCCGGCGTCATCCTCTCGCAGATCATCCGCGGGATTGCCGAGTCGCTGGAGGCCGAAGACACCCTCGACGGCGGCGTCGTGGCTCGGGCGCTGCGCGGCGGCTCGGACGCGGCCTACCGGGCGGTGCGCAAGCCCGTAGAGGGAACCATGCTGACTGCGATCCGCACGCTTGCGGAAGCCGCGGAGGCGGACCAGTCGCGCCCGGTCGCTGAGCTGTTCGAGCTCCTGGTGACCCGAGGCGAGGAAGCCGTGGCCCGCACAGAGGAGCAGCTCGACGTGCTGCGCGAGGCAGGTGTTGTCGATGCCGGGGCCGCGGGCCTCGTCGAGCTCCTGCGCGGGATCGCGTCGGTCGTCGCCGGACAGCCGTTACCCGAGGCGCCGCCCGTGGAGCCTGCGTCCGTCGAGGCGGCGCATCAGGAGCTCTCGCGCTTCCGCTACTGCACGACCTTCGTGATCGAGGGAGACCTCGACCCGGACGCGCTCGAGGGCGAGTACGAACGGCTGGGTGACTCGCTGCTGGTCGTCGGAGACGAGCACGCCTTGAAGGTGCATGTCCATACAGACGATCCCGGCGCAGCGCTCGCGATCGGTACGCGCGTTGGCGCGATCGAGAACGTCGAGATCGCAGACATGCACCGCCAGACTCAGGCGCGCGAGCGCCGGCTGCTGGCGGCGGTGCCCGATCCACCACCGGCCGCGGCGGGCGTTGTCGCCGTGGTCGCGGGCGACGGCAACCGGCGCCTGTTCGAAAGCCTTGGCGCAACGGGCATCGTCGAAGGCGGGCAGATGATGAACCCGTCTGCGGCCGAGCTCCAAGTGGCCGTCGACGAGACCAACGCGCCGGAGGCGATCCTGCTGCCGAACAACGACAACGTCGTGCTCGCCGCCGGGCAGGCCGCTTCCCTTGCGACCAAGCCGACGCGAGTCGTGCCCACGACTTCCATGCAGGCGGGCCTTGCTGCGCTGGTTGCCTTCAACCCCGAGCGCTCGGGTGAGGAGAACGAGGCCGCGATGGTCGAGGCAGCGGCGCGGGTCGCGACGGGCGCCGTAACGACCGCCTCTCGGAGTGTCCAGCTGAACGGGCGCGCCGTCGGCGCGGGCCAGTACATCGGCCTTCTTGGCGACGAGCCGGTCACGGGGGGCGCCGAGTTCGAGCCCGTTGCGAGGACGATCCTGGAGCGCCTGCTGGCCGAGCCGCGTGAGGTCGTGACCCTGCTGACGGGGGAGGACGAACCGGATCTCTCGCAGCTACTCGGGGAGGTCGAGCGGGCGAACCCCGAGCTCGAAATCGAGGTTCACGAAGGCGGCCAGCCGCACTACTCGCTGCTCGTCTCGGCCGAGTAGATCGATAGATTCGACCGGGTGGAGCCGCCCATTCGCGTCGTCCTGGTCGAGGACAACCGGGTCTTCCGCGAAGGTCTGGAGCTCGTGCTGGGTCTCCGGTCCGATATCGAGATCGTCGGCGCGGCCGAGGATGGCGGGGAAGCGGTCGAGCTCGCGCGCGAGCTGCGCCCCGACGTCGTGCTGATGGACTACCGGCTTCCCGGAATGGACGGCGTCGAGGCCACGGCGGCCGTCCTGGCGGCGTACCCTGGCGCGGCGGTGATCGGCCTGACGGCATCGGCGAACCTTCGCGAGCGCCAGGCGCTCAGCGATGCCGGCGCCGTCGATTGTCTCAGCAAGGACGGCGAGCTTGACCAGATCGTCGCGGCGATCCACCGCGCGGCGGCCACTACTCCGGACCCCTAG
>VAWI01000085.1 GCA_005884005.1 Actinomycetota bacterium | reverse complement strand
GCTCGTCGGCCCCGAGAGCCTCGATACCGGGGGGCTCGACCTGGTCGAGGCGCCGACGACGATCGCAATGGACGAGAAGCCGGGCGAAGCCGTTCGCGCCAAGCGCGACAGCTCGCTCGTCGTTGCGTGCCGACTCGTCCGCGAAGGCAGAGCCGACGCGGCAGTCTCCGCCGGGAACACAGGCGCCATGCTCGCGGCGGGACTGGTCGAGATCCGCCGGCTAGGCGGCGTCAACCGCCCCGCGATCGCGGTCGTGCTTCCCGCAAGGCGCGGCCCTTCGGTCCTGATCGACTCCGGCGCCAATGCGGACGGCCGTGCCGAGCATCTACACCAGTTCGCACATATGGGCTCGGTCTTCGCGCAGGAGATCTTGGGCGTCAAAGATCCCGAGGTGCGGCTGCTCTCGATCGGTGAGGAGCCCGAGAAAGGGAACCAACTGATACTCGAGGCGCATCGGCTGCTCGCCGAGGCGCACGACCTCAACTTCAAGGGCAACGTCGAGAGCCGGAACCTTCTAGAAGGCGCCGCCGATGTGGTCGTCTGCGACGGCTTCACCGGCAACGTCGTCCTCAAGGCCCTCGAAGGGACGATCGCCACCGTTCTGAACGCCTTGCGCGAGGAGATCACCGCCAGCCGCCGGGCCAAGCTCGGCGGCCTACTGATCCGTCCCGCCGCGCGTAGCCTGCGCGAACGGCTTGATCCCGACACCTACGGCGGGGCGTACCTGCTCGGCCTGCGTGGGCTGGCCGTGATCGCCCACGGAAGCTCCGGCCGCCGGGCGATCGCGAACGCGATCCGTCTGGCCGCCAGGGGCGTCGAGCACGACGTCGTCGGAACCTTGCAAGAACGGCTTGAACACAGCGTGTTAGAGTCCGCGCGCTCTGACCCCGAACCCGCAAGGTAGGTGAGATGGCAGCGTCGCGAGAGGAAGTCTACGAGCGAGTAAAGGAAGTGCTGAGCGAGCAGCTTGGCGTCGACGAGAGCGAGATCAACGAAGAAGCCTCCTTCCAGGAAGATCTCGACGCCGACTCGCTCGATCTCGTCGAGCTGATCATGGAGCTCGAAGACCAGTTCGGGATCAAGATTTCCGACGAGGACGCGCAGAAGATCCAGACGGTCGGTCAGGCTGTCGACTACGTCTCCTCGCACCAGTAGCCGCGGTCGGCTCGACCGCCTGATCGACTCGCTCCCCGAAGAGCGGCTCGAGAATGTCTTCACGCATTCGTCCTGGGCGCCTGACCGCGCCTCCTCGTACGAGCGGCTCGAGTTTCTCGGTGACAGCGTGCTCGAGCTCGCGATTGCGCGTGCGCTTTACGACGACTACCCGGACTTTTCGGAAGGCAGGCTGGCGAAGATCCGCTCGCACGTGGTCTCGCGGGCGAGTTGCGCTGTCGTCGCGAAGGAGCTGGATCTGGGGGCGCGGCTGCTGAACCGCGGCCGTGATCTGATCCCGGAGGACGAGCTGAAGCGACTGATGAAGAACCGCAACGTGCTCGCGGCGCTGCTCGAGGCCTCGCTGGCCGCGCTCTTTCTCGAGCACGGGTTCCAGAAGATCGAACCCGCGATCGTCGACGCCTTCGCGGGCCGGATCGAATACGCCTTGACGAGCCACGTCGACTTCAAGACGGAGCTCCAGGAAGCACTGGCGCGGCGTGGGAAGGCCGTCAACTACTCGGTGCTGGACGTCGACGGCGCGCCGCACGACCGCACCTTCACCTGCGCGGCAAACATCGACGGCGATCAGGCCGGCGTCGGGCAGGGACGCTCGAAGAAGGCCGCGGAGCAGGCGGCCGCACAGGAAGTGCTCGCCAAGCTCGGCATCTCCTAGCGCGCCTCGGGTCATCCGCTCTCGCCGCTAGCGTTCGGCCGGCGTGCACCTGAGCGCGATCAAGCTGCGCGGCTTCAAGTCGTTTCCCGAACCGGTCGAGGTCCGCCTCGAGCGCGGCGTTGCCGTGGTCGTGGGGCCGAATGGATCGGGGAAGTCGAACGTCTCGGATGCCCTTCTGTGGGCGTCCGGCTCGCTCTCGCCGTCGGAGCTCCGCGCGGAGAAGCCGGACGACGTCCTCTTCGCAGGGGCCGCCGGCCGTCCCGCGGCCGACTGGTGCGAGGTCGAGCTCCTCTTCGACAACGCGGACGGTCAGTTCACGGAGCTCGAGTTCAGTGAGATCGCGATCACTCGCCGGCTGCACCGCGGGGGCGAGGGCCAGTACCTCGTCAACAAGGCCACGGTTCGGCGCACCGATCTCGTCGAGTTGCTCGCCGACGTCGGGCTCGGAGGCGGCCACAGCTCCGTGATCGGGCAGGGACGAGTGGAGGAGATCCTGTCGTCGAAGCCCGAGCAGCGGCGGGCGCTGCTGGAGGAGGCGGCGGGGCTCGGCAAGTTCAAGGCCCGCCGGCACCGCGCCGAGCTGAAGCTCGCACGCGTGCAGGTTCAGGCCGAACGGGCTCGCGATCTCGAGGCCGAGGTGCGAAAGCGCCTGCGGCCGCTGGCGCTGCAGGCGACCGCGGCGGAGCGCGCGGAGAAGCTCAAGGACGAGATCGCTGCGGTCGAAGCGAGGCTCGCGGAGCTCGAGTTGGACGCGCTCGGTCAGGGGGCTGCGGAGATCGATGAGCGGCGCACGGCGGCCACCCTCGCGCGAAAGGCCGCGAACGCCAAACTGGAGGAACTGCTCCTCGAGCGCAACCAGGCAGAAGAGGATCTTGCCGACGCCGCCGGGCGGCGCGAGGAGGCGACGGCGGCGCTCTACCGGCTGCGCAGCGCGGCCGACCGCCTGGAGCTCCGCCGCGAGGCTGCAGTGGCGCTGGCCGAGCGCCTGCGGGCGGAGCCGCTGCGACTGCCGACCGTCGACGACGAGCAATTGCGGACGACCCGTGAGCGGCTGTCGGCTGTCGAGCGAGCGCTCGCCGAGCGGGAGGGTCTGCCGCCGGCTGCCCGGGCGCTTGCGGAGCAGGGCGCGAGACTCGCGCTCTCCGAGCTCGAGGTCGAACCGGGCCGCGAACGCGCCGTCGCCGCTGCGCTCGGCCCGCGGGGGTCTGCGCTGCTCGCCGACGACGTTCGGACCGGGCTCGCCCTGCTCGAGGAAGCTCATGCCGCCGGCCTGGGGAACTTGACGGTGCTCGTCGGAGCGCGTCCCGCCGAGCTCGTCGAGCGCTACGCGGTCGTCCCGAGGGCTGAACTGCTGAACTCGCGCGTTCCGGCCGTGACTACGGAGGGCTTCGGTTACGACCCGGAGCGCGGCGAGCTCTGGTTCGCGGGCGAGACGGCCGAGGCGGTCTGGCTCGAGCTCGAGGCGCGCCGCCGAGCGCTGGCCGCCGAGGTCCAACGGCTGCAGGAAAACCCCGCTGCTCCTCCGCCCGCAGCGGATCCGCGGCTTGTCGCCGCCGGTGAGCGGCTCGTCCGCGCGCTCGCAGGAGCGGGGGAGGCCGGGCACAGGTTCGAGGCGCCGCTCCGGGCACGGGTGGATGCAGGCGGCTCGCGGACCGGGGATGCCGCCGGCGCCTTGCGCGAGCTCGCGGCTCGCGAGGCCGAACTCCGCCGAGGCGCCGCCGAGGCCGGGGAGCGGGCCGCGGAGATCGACGTCGCGTTGGCCAGGCTGGAGGCCGAGCAGGCAGCAGCTCGCAGGCGATTGGAGGAAGCAGGCGCCGAGCCGGCGGAAGGCGACGACCGGGAGGCGCTCGTAGAGCGGCTCGTTCGCCTCGAGCGCCGCCGGGAGACCCTCGGCGCCGTCAATCCGCTCGCAAAGCAGGAGTACGAGGAGGAGAAGGAGCGTCTGACCGAGCTCGCCGCCCAGCGGGAAGACCTCGAGCAGAGCCTCGCCGAGCTCGAGAAGCTGCGGAACGAGTTGACCGAAACGGTCGAGCGCCGCTTCGAGGAGACGTTCGGCGCCGTTCAGCAGCATTTCGCCGACGTCGCCGAGACGCTCTTTCCCGGTGGAGAAGGCCGGCTGCGGCTGAGCGAGCCAGACGAGGACGGTCCCGACGACGGCAGTGAGCCGGGGGTCGAGATCGAGCTGCGACCGGCCGGCAAGCGCGTCACGAAGCTCTCGCTCCTCTCGGGCGGCGAGAAAGCGCTCGGCGCGATCTCGTTCCTGTTCGCGCTCTTCCTCGCGCGGCCGTGTCCGTTCTACCTCCTCGACGAGGTCGAGGCCGCGCTCGACGATACGAACATCGGGCGCTTCGTCGAGCTGCTTCGTCGCTATGCCGACCGCGCCCAGTTCATCGTGATCACGCACCAGAAGCGGACGATGGAGGCGGCCGACAGCCTCTACGGCGTCACGATGGGCGCGGACGGAGTCTCGCAGCTCGTCTCCCGGCGGGTGCCACGCGCGTCGCGGCAGGCCGCTGTCGCCTAGAGACTTTTTGATGTGAAATTCATCGTGTCGCGGCGCCGGAGGCTCTCGGCGCTCAGTGGGTGCCCAACAAGGCCAGAACCGTGCGGGCAGACTTCAGCCAGGCGAGAGGACGCTCGCGCAAGCCTTTAGTGCCTATGCCGCGGCGGGGGCGAAGAGGTCGATAAGCAGTTGGTTGACGCGTTCAGCCTCGTCGTGATGCACCCAGTGCGACGCGTCAGGCAGGCGCTCCACGCGGTCGAGGTTGGGTACGTCGTCGCGGTCGGGCTCGGCCAGTTCGGAGCCGAGGTAGGAATCGCGCTCCCCCCAGATGACCAGTGTCGGCGCCGAGATCGGGCGAAGCTTTGCTGCGGCTTCCTTCTGGGACTGTCTTACCGATGCGCGGTAGTAGTTGATCATCCCGGCCGCTGCCCCTGGCTGCGACCACGCCTCGACGTAGCGTTCGATCTCCTGCGGCGTGTAAGGCGGGTTCGCATCATGCAGGAAGTGTCGGAAGAAGTGCCAGTCTCTCGTGTGCACCACGTCCTCGGGCAGTCTCGGTACCGCAAAGAAGAAGAAGTACCAGGACTTCCGGAGCT
>VAWI01000020.1 GCA_005884005.1 Actinomycetota bacterium | reverse complement strand
CGTCTCGCCGTAGAAGTAGTCGCCGCCGACGTAGACCATGTCCGGATGGCCCTTCGGCGTGTAGATGAAGATGTCGTACCAGCACTGTGGGTCGCACAGGCCGCGGAATGCAAAACCGGGGTTCGCCGGATTGTCGCTCGACATATCCGTGAACACCGGTGCTCCCGTCGCGACGTCGTCGCTCCGGAAGAGGCGCGACGAGTTCGGATTCGACTTCGCGTTGTCGACGTTGGGATTGTTGTTGTTCCCCTCGTGGACGTACATCCGCGTCTTGCCGTTCGCAAGGGTCGTCACGGCCATCGCTGCTCGCGACTGGATCACCGCGGCGTTGATCGAGGGCTTGATCTGAGTCCACGTCGCCCCCGCATCGTTCGAGCGCCAGATGCCGCGTGCGTACGAGGACGCATAGACAATGTTCGAGTTCGACGGGTCGAGGACGACCTGGCGAACACCGCGGGGAGAGCAGTCCGGGACTGCGTTGAGGAACTGGTCGGCCCGGTTCGCGGCATTGCAGAGGCTCGGGTCGGGCCCGCCGTTATGGATCAGTGCCCACGTGGCGCCGCCGTTTGTCGACTTGTAAAGCCCCCACTGAGCGATCCCCGGCACGGGACGAGTAACGCCGGAGCAGCAAACCGAGGACATGCCGCGGAGCGCCGTGGTCGACCCCACGTAGATCGTGTTCGGATCGCCCGGCTTGACCACGATCGAGCCGATGCCCTTGCCTTGAAACTCCTGCTGGCCGATCGGACCGCTCCACGTGTTGCCGGCGTCGGTCGATTTGTAGAGGCCGGTGCCCGCGACGCAACCGGACCCGCAGATGTTCGCCTCGCCGGTCCCCACGTAGATGGTGTTCCCGCTCGCGTCGTTCGGGTCGATGTAGACAGAGCCAGCGGCGTTAATCCCTAGCGGTCCGCCGAGGTATTCCCAGTTCGGCTGGCCGGTGAGGACGTTCTGTGCGCGCCAGACGCCGCCTCCCGCAGGCGTGATGTATGCCGCGCAGTTGCCCGGCTTGCACGTCTGGCTGATCGCGATCGACGTCGTTCGTCCTCCCGCGACATACCGGTTGGGCACGTAGCTGAACGAATTCCGGAACGGCGTGAACGGATAGAGCGCCTCGCTCGGGCCAACGGTCACCCAGTTGTCGTTGCTTCCTTTGCCCTTCGGAAAGGGTCGACCGCTCGTGGCCGCGAATGCGGTCCGGGCGGCGTTCATGTCGGCGACCGAGATCGTGTTGTCGGGATAGGCACGCTCGAGGAACGCGGCGTCGGCCATCGACGCCGGCCCCTCGCTGTCCGCGGAGTCGGCGCCCTGCCCACCCTCGGGTGTGGCTTCGAGACGTTGGGCGACCCCCGACGGGAGCTCCCCTGCTCCGACGCTATGGCTTACTGGCGCGCGCGCCGACGACGAGTCGCGCCCTACCCCGGCCACGATCACGGCGGCGATCGCCAGACCGACGAGCGCCGCCACAAGCGCGGGCCTCCGTATGGATCGATTCGACATCTGTCCCTTCCCCCTTCGGTAGGTCAAGCTGGCTCGGCGGACGACTGAGACTGCAGCCTCGGCGATGCGTTCCAGCGGACGGGCGCCGAAGACTCAGGCCGAGCCGGTAGATGATCTAGGCGTTCAAGCTTCGCCCTGAGTACGCAGCCGCTTCCGAGAGCCGTCCGCGCAGATCTTCCGGCATACGAAACAGAAAGCGGTACTTCTCCCCTGGCCACCGCGCGGCCGACTATAAACGATATGAGCCGTAATATCGGCTGATCAGGTCGTCTGCCCTGTCAGGGAGCGGCGCAAAGCCCTGGCGAGCGGCGGAACGTCGCCCGGCTACCGCGGTCTCCGACAGCCGTGGCCAAGAACTCAGCGCATGGGCCGGCATCCACGCCCCTGAGGGTAAGTGTGAATCCGCCCCTGACGTCGGCCGTCTTGCGACGGACAACGCGCTTGCCACCGACAGTCGTCACCACAACGCGCTCGTGCGGCCTGAAGCCGGTCCCCCGAAATGCCACTGGATAGCCGCCAAGGTAGTGAAGAACCGCCGACGAGCGGGCC
Organism: Actinomycetota bacterium; assembly: GCA_005884005.1. Classification (GTDB taxonomy): domain Bacteria; phylum Actinomycetota; class Thermoleophilia; order Gaiellales; family Gaiellaceae; genus 13-2-20CM-68-14. The sequence goes on along the minus strand of VAWI01000020.1, from coordinate 48,137 downwards.
GAACTCCGCGCGTCTGCGCCTGCGTTGGCACCACTGCAGGCAACCGATACCGCCGAAGCTGCCGCGATCAGCCCGAGAACCGCCGGTCGTCGCACGGCCCAAGTATGCCGCACCGCAGACGCCGGAAGTCGGCCGGCGAAACCCGCTTGTTTCTACGGCGCTACAGCGGCGCCGGCGTCGATCAGGCCGGCTCCGTAGGAATCCGCAAAGGCGATCGAGCTCGATGTGTCCAGGTGGCAGTATCCGGTCGCGCACGGCCGGCCGTCGTACGTCGGAGCGGTATCGCTCGGGTCGCTCGGGCCCGTGTAGTTCGTCATCGTCCGCCGGGCCGTCGCCTCGAGACGAGCGACGAGATCGTCCGGATCGTGGCGGAGAGCCGGCTTCGCCGAGATCACGAGCGCCGCGACGCCGAGGGCGTTCGGAGCCGACATCGACGTTCCCTGGAGCCAACCGAAACCGGCCCCTTCGGCCTGGAAGCAGGCGAAGTTGAAGAGCGAAGACTCGAGCGGGTCCCGGCAAATGCGGCCGTCGGCGGAAAGCGCTCCGAGCGACCCCCAGCCGCCGTAGAGAACGTTGCCGTCGCCACCGTCCCAGCCGGGCAGGTTGAAACGGCGGGCGCCCCCTGGAGCGGCGAGGTCGACGCGCGCGCCGTAGCTCGAATAGTAGGCGAGCTGGTCGCGGGCGCCGACGTGCATCCCGAACCCGAACGGATCGTCGGCCGGCGCGGCGCCGTTGCCGTTGTTGGTAGCCGAGACCATGACCACACCCGGAACGCCTCCGGGCGCCTCGAGCATCCCGCGAAGATCGAAGTCCGCAGAGTCTGCGCCCGGCCGCGTCGTGCCGATGCCCCCAGCACCGTCCGAGACGCGGCCGACGCCGCTCAGCGTTTGGCCGCCGATCGACACGGTCACGCGGTCGACGCGCACGTGTTCGTTGCCGGCCGCAGCGAAGATCGTGACGCCGCGGGCGCGGCAGTACTGGACGACGTCGTTGAAGAGGAGGTACGTCTGTGCCTCGGTCGGATCGTTCGGATCGAGATAACCCGTGATCGACATGTTGACGAGGTCGACGCGGTCCGAGCAGGCCGCCAGCAAGCCAGAGAGGATCCAATCGGGGAGGCCGCCAAAACCGGAGGCGAGGACCTTGTAGCTCGAGATCTGCACCCGCGGCGCGACGCCGTTCGAGGCGAAGCCGTTGAGCGCGCCGGCAATCCGGCTCGCGACCCAGGTGCCGTGGCCTTCCCTGTCGTCTGTGCCGCAGTCGGTCAGGCCGGCAGCTTTGAGCGCCTTCTCACCGTACTCGTGCTTTAACGCCGCGCAAGGGACAAAGGTCTGCGTCGTGCCGACGTTCTCCTTCAGCTCTCGGTGCGACGCTTGCACCCCTGTGTCGAGGACGGCAACCTTGACCGTTTTGTCGCCGAGGGTCGTCGCCCACGCGGCGGGCACGTTCATGCGGGCGTCGTCCCACTGGAGGATTCCTTCGGGATTGGTGACACCCAGGAACGACGAGGCATCGTGCCAGGGATCCGGGAACGAATGAGACTTGGCGAGGTCGATTGGACCGACGACACCGCCGCCGGCCTTGCCGTCGAGCGTAACCGGGCCGTCGAACATCGACTCGGGAAAGAAAGTGGTTACCCCTGAGTTGGCGGCGATCCTCGAGCCGAAGTCAGGCGCAACCGGCGCAACCGCCATCGCGCCTACTGGACTCAGATCCGTGACGACCTCGCCGCCGGCCTTCGCGATCGCCGCTCGCATCTGAGCAGGGGTGGTGCCGGCGTCGAAACGGACGATCGTGATCCCGAACGGGTTCGGCCTGTCACCGGCGTAGGCGGGAGCAGCGGCGAGGACCGCCGCGGCGCAAAGGAAAGGGAGAACGAGCCGCTTCACCGCAATCCCTTTGTCGGCAGCAAACTTCGTGGTCTTGACCCCTCGTTCGCCGCCGATGGTGCCGGCGTTATTGAGGTGCGACCCGGCTGACTAACGGCGATCCGTCGGCAACGTGCCGAGGTGCGGCTTCGCCATCCGACGATAATCCAGCGCCGTGTCGAGCGTCGCTTCGTCGACGCCGGCCTCGCGCGCCACCTCGCGTAACGGACGCCCGGAGCTCGCGGCCTCCTTGACGATCTCGGTCGCCTTGTCGTAGCCGATGTAAGGGTTGAGCGCAGTGGCCGCTGAGAGCGTCAGCTCCGCGTAGTGCTCGGCGTTCTCGCGATTCGCCTCGATGCCCTGGACGCACTTCTCGTTCAGCAGCCGCGAGCCCGCTGCCAGGAGCTTGATCGACTCCAGTAGGTTGCGAGCGAGCAGCGGTACGAAGACGTTCAGCTCGAAGTGGCCCTGCATACCTCCGACGGTGATCGCCGTGTCGTTGCCGATCACCTGAGCAGAAACCTGGGTGACGACCTCGGGGATGACTGGATTGACCTTGCCGGGCATGATCGAGCTGCCCTTTTGCAGCTCCGGCAGGCGGATCTCCGCGAGGCCGGCTCTCGGGCCGGAGCCCATCCAGCGCAGATCATTTGCGATCTTCGTCAGCGAGACAGCGACGACCTTGAGCGCGCCCGAGACCTCGACCAGGGCGTCGCGAGCCGCCTGCGCCTCGAAGGGATCGGCCGGCGGCAGCACCTGGAGACCGGACTCTTCTGTCAGCCGCTCCCGCACGCGCTCGGCGAACTCCGGATGCGTGTTCAGGCCCGTGCCAACCGCGGTCCCGCCCAGCGGGACCTGGCCGAGCCGGTGGAGCGTGACCTCGAGCCGCGAGATCCCCTGGCGCACCTGGGCGGCGTACCCGCCGAACTCCTGGCCGAGAGTGACCGGAACCGCGTCCATCAGGTGCGTGCGGCCGGACTTGATGACGTCGTCGAACTCGCGCGCCTTGGCCTCGAGCGCCTCGGCGAGCGAGCCGAGCGCCGGCAGCAGATCGTGCGTCAGCTCGTCGAGCGCCGCGAGATGAACTGCGGAGGGAAAGACGTCGTTCGAGGACTGGCCCATGTTGACGTCGTCGTTGGCATGGACGTCCTCGCCGGCAAGCGCGGCGATCACCTCGTTCGCGTTCATGTTCGACGAGGTGCCGGAGCCCGTCTGGAAAACGTCGATCGGGAACTGGTCGTCGAGCTCGCCGGCAGCGACACGGTCCGCTGCGGCGGCGATCCGCTCCGCCTTCTCCGCATCGAGCAGCCCGAGCTCGGTGTTCACGCGCGCAGCAGCGGCCTTGATCCGCCCCAGCCAGCGTGCGACGGGGGGCGGAATCGGCTCGCCGGAGACTGGGAAATTCTCGACAGCTTTTCGCGTTTCGGCACCCCAGAGCTCTTGCCGCGTCTCCGTCGACACGGCGCGAGTTTAGCTGCGCTTATGCTGCATAAAGACGGCGCCGCTCAGGCGGTCGCTCGCGGAGAACGCGGCGGATCTTCTCCGTCAGATCGGCGACGAGCGCCCAGCCGACGTACTCGCACCGTTCGCATTCACCCGCATCCACATGGTCGTCCGACCTCGCGGAAACGTCGCGGGTGTCACCGCAGCGCAGACATTCGACCTTGAGCATCTCCATCGGTATCCGGATTGATCGGCCTTTCCAGCGGCGCGGGGCCTCCCTAAAACGAGTGATCGGGCCGGTAACGCGCCTAGTCCGTCGAGTACTTCGGCTGAACCTTCTCGCCCCGGATCGCCGCAACCGCGTTGTTCGCCGCGATCGCAGCCTCTCCCATGCCGATCGTGATCAGTGTGATCTTCCCGGGATAGCCGGCGACGTCACCGGCGGCGTAGACACGAGGCAGGTTGGTCTCACAACTGGTCGGATCGATCTTGATCTGGCGCTTGCCCTCGAGCTCGAGGTCCCAGTCCGCGATCGCGCCGAGATGTGAGTGGAAGCCGAGTAGCGTGATCAGCGCGTCGCATTCGACCTGCTCGGTCTCGCCGCTCTGGGTGTTCTCGACCGTGACCGCGCTGATGTGACCGTCGCCGTGGACCTCGCGCACTTCGTAAGGGGTGAGGATCTTCACGCGGCCCTCGGTCTCCAGCTGCTTGGCCTCGTTGACCGAAGTCTCGAGAGCCCGAAAGTTGTCTCGGCGGTGGACGAGCGCGATCGGGTGCTTGGCCGTGTCCTGGAGGCCGAGCGTCCAGTCGAGTGCGCTGTCGCCGCCGCCCACGATCACGCACGTGCGGTCTCGGAAGACATCCTTCTCCCGCACGAAGTAATGGAGACCCTTCCCCTCCCACGCGTCGATGTCATCGACCCCGAGCTTCCGCGGCTCGAAGGCGCCGTGGCCCGCGGTGATGATCAGCGCCCGGCTCAGATACGGGCCGCCCTTGTCTGTTGTGACCGAGAGCAACTCCTCGCCATTCTCGTTCAGGCGCTCGAGGGTCTGCACCTCTTCGCCGAGCAGGACCTCGGGCTCGTATTGGAGCCCCTGCTCCGTGCAGAGCTCGACCAGTGCCTGGCCCTGGATCTTCGGGTGCCCGGCAACGTCGAAGACGTGCTTCTCGGGGTAGACGGCCGCAACCTGGCCGCCGATCTGCTCCAGGCTCTCGATGATGCGGACCGACGCGTCCCGATGCCCGGCGTAGTACGCAGCCGCCAGACCGGACGGGCCGGCCCCGAGGATCGTGATGTCGACGACGCCGTTCTGGCTCACGCCGTCAAAATGCTACTCGCGGGGCTACGTCATCTGGGGCGCGGCCGGAGCGGTGACTGTCGCGGCGCGCGCGGCGCGCCACTGTTGGCCGGTCAGATAGCCGGTCAGACCGAAGATCACGAGCGCGTTGAGCCCGTGGAGAATGCCGACCGCGTGGACGCTTCCGCTGATCCACGCGAGCACGATCTGGACGGCAACCGCGACCGGAACGGCAAGCGAGAACAGTATCCCTCTCTTGCCGAGCCGACCGGCGAGGGCGAGCACCAGCAGAAGGACCGCTCCGAGGAAAAGGAGGTAGCCGAAGGCGGTATGGAAGCCGAAGCCGTGGTCGAACGTCTTCTCGCTGATCACCTTGCTTTCGTCCGAGCCTTTTTGGTCGCCGAGCTTCTGAGCCGCGTAGAAGCCACCGTACGCAGCCGCCGAAATCTGAGCCAAGACCGCCGCGAACAGCAGTGTGATCCAGTAACGATAAATCGTTCTCAAGGCCTTCAAGATCACTCCTTCGGGTCGGGAACAGAAGCGAGCCTAGAACCTCGTCCGGTCGGAAGCGCCCGCTAACTCAGACGCAGTCGCCGGCGGCGAACTGCTGGTGTCCTCTGCCCGGCCGGCAGCGCTGCGCGCGTGCAGCCGATTCGAGCCGCCACTCCTTGCCGGAAGATACGAAGCGGAGCACATCTCGTGTCGCCCGCACGGAGTCATCCGCGAGCCGGTCCTGGACAACCGTGACGGTTGTCGGTCCGCCGCCTTCGGGGGACGATTGGGCGCGGCTCGTCGTCAGCGCCGCCTGTGTCCTATCAGCGCGTACGAACTCGAGCGCCAGCTGCGTCGGCGACGCAGGCGGCGCTTTGCGGTTCGCGAGGTAGCGGTTGAACGACTTGACCAGCCGCGCTTGGTCTCCGGTCGAGATCGGAGCCCGGGTCCAGATCGCCGTGGAAGCTTGCGTCGAAGCCGATGTGTTCGACGAGCCGCAGCCCGTCAAGAAGAGAGCGACTAGGAAAAGAGGCGCTAGTGGCTGCAGCCCGAGCCGCAAGCTGCTTCGCCCTCGGGAACTTCGCCCTCTTCGACCTGGAACGAGTGCCCACAACCGCATGACGCCGAGACGTTCGGGTTGTTGATCGCGAAGCCTGCCTGCAGGCCTTCAACCCAGTCGATCTCGGTGCCCGCGAGGTACGGCGCGCTGAACGGATCGACGACGACGTCGACGCCGTTCACCTGAAGCTCGTTGTCGCCCTCCTGGGCGCCGCGGTCGAAGCCGAGTGCGTACTGGAAACCCGAGCAACCGCCGCCCTGGACGGCGATGCGCAAGACGGCCGCTTCGCCCTCGGGCTCCTCGGCCATCAGATCTCGGATCTTCGTCGCCGCGCTTTCCGTGAGCGTGACGAGAGTCGGCTGCTCAACAGTTGCCACGAGCCCATCGTAGCAGCGTCCTCCGCCACCGCTCATGCCCCAAAACGGCAGGACTTTGTAACACCTGTCTCCCTGACGGCTCCACGGTTTTCGGTGACCTCGTGCCACTCCGCCGAGAGTTGATACGTTCCGGCCGCCAGGGGGTTGGCGGGAGGAGACGACGTGCTCGACAACTGGCTGCCGTTTTTGATCTACGGGCTGTTCGCGGCGGCGATTCCGACCTCGATGATCGTGATGTCGTTCGTCTTCGCGACCCGTCCGAAGCGCCGCACACGCGCGCGCGGAATCCCGTTCGAGTCCGGCGTCTCGACCGGCCCGCTGCGCCGGCAGCGCTTCACGATCAGCTTCTACCTGACGGCGATGCTCTTCATCGTCTTCGACATCGAGATCGTCTTCCTGTATCCGCTCGGCGTCGTCCTGCACCAGCTGGCGTGGTTTGGCTTCGCGGAGTTCGCCTTCTTCCTCCTGATCCTGCTGATCGCATACGTCTACGTCTGGCGCAAGGGCGCCCTCGAGTGGCAGTAGAGCGGCCGAAGTCGTCCCGGCTGGCCGACCACGGCCTGAAATCTGAGCGCCTGCTCTGGCCCGGCAAGGGACCCAGCGAGTTCGAACAGGAGCTCGGCGACATCGAGTCGCAACTCGGCCTGACGACCCTCGACAAAGCCATCGCCTGGGCGCAGACGAAGTCGATGTGGCCGGACACTTTCGGGCTTGCCTGCTGCGCGATCGAGATGATGTCGATCGTCTCCTCGCGCTACGACATCGCCCGCTTCGGGATGGAGGCATTCCGCTCCTCGCCGCGCCAGGCCGATCTGCTGATCATCTCGGGCCGTGTCGCCCAGAAGATGGCAGCGCCGATCAAGCAGATCTACGACCAGATGCTCGAGCCGAAGTGGGTGATCGCGATGGGCGCCTGCGCGAGCTCGGGCGGCATGTTCAACAACTACGCCGTCCTGCAGAGCGTCGACAAGATCCTGCCCGTCGACGTCTACGTCCCGGGCTGCCCGCCGCGGCCGGAAGGGCTGATGGAAGGGATCATCCGGTTGCACGAGCGCGTCCAGGCCGGCGTGCCCGCGGCTTACGAGGTCGGCGGGGTCGCCAAGTAGTGCCGTTCGAGGGGGTTCCCGGACTGGTCGAGACGCGCGAGGCGTTCGGCGAGACGGCCCTTGTCGTCGATCCGGCGCGGCTCGTCGAGGCCTGCACCCTCCTCCGTGACGAGCATGGCTTCGAGATGCTCGTCGACATCGCCGCGACCGACTACCTCGGCTGGGGGTCGCCCGGCGTGTCCGGGTACATCGGCACCGCGCAGGGGCGGAACCTGAACCGGCCGATGACCCAGGGACTGCAGGCGCTGCCCGCGCCGAAGCCCAAGCGGTTCTCGCTCAACTACCACCTGCTCGCGATCCAGCCGGGCGCGCCGCGGGTACGGGTGCAGGTCTGGCTCGACGACGGAGAGCCGGTGCCGAGCGTGCTCTCCGTCTGGCCGGGTGCGGACTGGTTCGAGCGCGAGGCCTGGGACCTGATGGGGATCCCGATCGGAGGCCACCCGTACCCCGAGCGGCTGATCATGGACGAGGACTGGGAGGGCCATCCGCTGCGGAAGGACTACCCGCTCGGCGGCGAGCCGGTCCGTTTCTCGGGGGAGGAGTAAGTGGCTCTCCCGGTCGCCCGGCCCGGTCAGCAGGACCCGATCTACGAGGGCACCAGGATCCCCTCGCCGATACCAACGGTGCTCGAGGTCGACCCCGCGGTCAAGGACACCGACGACATCCTGACCGTCAACTTCGGCCCGAATCACCCCTCGACGCACGGCGTGCTGCGCCTCATCGTCGACCTCGACGGCGAGGTCGTGGTTGGAGTCCACGCCAAGGTCGGCTACGTCCACACGGGCTTCGAGAAGAACATGGAGCAGAAGTCATGGTGGAAGGCGATCACGTACGCGCCGCGGATCGACTACCTCGCCTACCAGAACAACGAGCTCGTCTTCGTGCTCGCGATCGAGAAGCTGCTCGGTCTGGAGGTCCCGCCGAAGGCCACCTGGATGCGGATGCTCCTCTCGGAGCTGAACCGGATCCACTCACATCTGGTCTGGCTGGGGACCGCCGCCCTCGAGCTCGGCGCGATCTCGATGTTCTGGTACACGTTCCGCGAGCGCGAGATGGTCCTCGACCTCTCGGAGCTCGTCGCCGGCTACCGCATGCACACGCGGTACTTCCAGACCGGTGGGCTTGCCGAGGACATCCCGGCCGGCTTCTATCCGGAGTGCCGCAAGTTCGTCGAGTGGATGCCGAAGGCGATTGCCGACTACGACGCGCTGCTCGCGAAGAACGAGATCTGGGAGGACCGCACCGTCGGCCTGGGTCTCCTGAATCGCCGCGACGCGATCGCCCTCGGTCAGACGGGGCCGGTGCTGCGCGCGTCGGGGGTCGATTGGGATCTTCGCCGGGATGATCCTTACCTGTACTACGACCGCGTTCGCTTCCACGTGCCGGTGTTCCCGCAAGGGGACACCTACGACCGCTACCGGGTCCGGATCGAAGAGATGCAGGCGTCGGTGGAGATCGTCGAGCAGTGCCTCGACCGGCTCGAGCGTCTGGAAGGAGAGCCGTGGATCTCGGATGACCGCAAGGTCGTACTGCCTCCACGCGAGGAGCTGCACACCTCGATGGAGTCCCTGATCCACCACTTCAAGATCGTCACCGAGGGCTACCGCGTGCCCGAGGGCGAGGTCTACGTCGCCGTCGAGTCGCCGCGCGGGGAGCTGGGCTGCTACGTCGTCTCCGATGGTGGCGCCCGCCCTTGGCGGGTGAAGTTCCGCGCGCCGTCGTTTGCGGCGCTCGAGGCCACGGCCACGATGGTGCAGGGCGCGTACATCGCCGACCTGATCGCGATCGTCGGCTCGCTCGACACGGTGATGGGGGAGGTGGATCGTTGATGGCGCGGCCGCTCGCTGACGAGGTGCGCGCGATCGCGGAGCAATACCCGGAGTCGACCTCGGCGGTTTTGCCGGCGCTGCGGATCGCCCAGGAGCGGCATGGCGGTTGGCTGCCTCCGGAGGCGCTCGAGGAGGTCGGCGAAGCTCTGGGTCTCACGCCGGCGTACTGCAAGGGAGTCGCGAGCTTCTACGACATGTTCCATCTGGCGCCGGTGGGGCGGCGCCTGGTAGAGGTTTGCACGAACATCTGCTGCGGGCTCCGCGGGGCGCAGGACGTGCTGCAGGCCTTCGAACGGGAGCTCGACGTTCGGCCGGGCGAGACGACGCCCGACGGCGCATTCACGCTGCGCGCGGTCGAGTGCATCGGCGGCTGCGGCTGGCCGACCGTCGTCGCAATCGACGACCGCCACCGGCTGAACGTCTCGGCGGGCGACGTCCCCGGAATCGTCCAGGAGCTTCGCGGTGGCTGACGTGATCGTCCTCGCCAACGCTGACGAGCGCGATCTCAGGCAGCTCGCCGAGTACCGCGCCGTGGGCGGTTACACCCAGCTCGAGCGCGTTCGCAGCCTCGAGCCGGCGGCGATCATCGACGAGCTGAATACGGCCAACCTGCGCGGCCGTGGCGGCGCCTTCTTTCCGTCCGGAAGGAAGATGCAGTTCATTCCGCCGAAGGAGCAGATCCCTAAGCCGCACTACGTCTGCGTCAACGCCGACGAGTCCGAGCCCGGGACCTTCAAGGACCGCGAGATCATGAACCGCGTTCCTCACCGATTGATCGAGGGCTCGCTGATCGCCGCGCACGCGATCGACTCGCAACACGTCTTCATCTACATCCGCGGCGAATATCTCGACGCGTTCGAGACGCTGCGGACGGCGCTCGACGACGCGCGTGGCGCAGGGCTGTTCAACGGCGTCACGGTCGTGCTGCACCGCGGCGCCGGCGCCTACATCTGCGGCGAGGAGTCCGGGCTGCTCGAGTCGCTCGAGGGCAAGCGCGGCCAGGCCCGCTCGCGCCCGCCGTTTCCCGCCGCCTCAGGTCTGTACGCGTCGCCGACGCTGATCAACAACGTCGAGACGATCGCGACGATCCCGAAGATCCTCGAGCTGGGCGGCGCCGAGTACGCGAAGATCGGGGCACCCCCGGATTCGACCGGTACTCGGTTGTTCTGTCTCTCCGGCAACGTGGTCAAGGGCGGCAACTATGAGCTGCCGATGGGGATCACGATCCGTGAGGTCATCTACGACCTCGGCGGCGGCATCCCGGACGGGCGCGCGCTGAAGGCGGTCATTCCCGGCGGTTCGTCGATGCCGATCCTGACTGCCGACCAGATCGACGTCCCGTTGGAGCACGACGCGCTGCGCGCCCTCGACACGTTCCTGGGCGCCGCGGCGGTGATCGTGGTCGACGACCGCGCCTGCATGGTGCAGCTCGGCCTACGGGTGGCCCAGTTCTACATGCATGAGTCGTGCGGCAAGTGCACGCCCTGCCGCGAGGGCACCCGCTGGATGGTGCAGCTGCTCGAGGCAATCGAGGCGGGCGATGCGACTCACTCCCAGCTCGACCTGCTGCTCGACGTCTGCGACCGAATCCTCGGCAAGTGCCTGTGTCCTCTGGGCGACGCAGCCGCGATGCCGGTGGCGTCGTACGTGGTCAAGTTCCGGGACGAGTTTCGCGCCCACGTGGACCAGGGCGGCTGCCCGTTCGGCGGCGAATCGTCGCTCGAAGGTTTGTTCGCACCGGTCGACCAGCACACACACCATCCGGTCGCGGAGGTGCCGGCGTGAACGTCCCTTCTCGCCGTGTCCGGGGTCAGACCCCGGCCGTGGCCGGAACGGCCATCCAGCCGCTTGGAGTGGCGGCGCGGCAGGAACAGCGCCCCGCCACGTTCGGCGTTTCAGGCCACGTCCGGGGTCAGACCCCGGCCGTGGCCTGGAGGGACGCGTGAGCGCGCCCGAGCTCGTCACCGTCACGATCGACGAGCGCTCCGTCCAGGTTCCAAAGGGCACCGGGATCGTCGAGACCGCGGCCGCCGCGGGGATCGAGATCCCGGTCTTCTGCTACGAGCCGCGGCTTGGCGCCGCGGTCGGCGCCTGCCGGATGTGTTTGGTCGAGGTCGAGGGGATGCCGCCGAAGCCGCAGGCCGGCTGCACGCTGTTCGCGCAGGACGGGATGGTCGTCAAGACCGCGCGCACCTCCGAGATGGCGCGCGTCGCCCAGAACGCCACGCTCGAGTTCATCCTCGTCAACCACCCGCTCGACTGCCCGGTCTGCGACAAGGGCGGCGAGTGCCCCCTTCAGGACCTGACCTTCCGGTACGGCCCCGGGAACACGCGGATGACGTTCGACAAGCGCACGTTCGAGAAGCCGATCCCGATCTCTCCCGCAATCTCGATCGACCGCGAGCGCTGCATCCTCTGCTACCGCTGCACCCGCTTCAGCGAGTCGGTCTCCGAAGACAACCAGCTTGTCGCCGTCAACCGCGGCGCCCAGACGATGATCGCCACCTTCGAGGACGAGCCCTATACCGGCGCGTTCACCGGCAACGTGACGGAGCTCTGCCCCGTCGGCGCGCTGCTGCCCACCCAGCCGCGGTTTGAGATCCGCCCCTGGGAATTCCAGGCGGTGCCGAGCGTCTGCGGACTCTGTCCGGTCGGCTGCAACATCGACGTCGACCAGCGCGAGGGCAAGATCAAGCGGATCCTCTCGCGCAACCACCCGGAGGTCGACGAGGGCTGGCTCTGCGACAAGGGCCGCTTCGGCTTCTCGCACCTCTACGCAGAGGACCGGATCACCGACCCGCTGCGGCGGGTCCGCAGCCGGGGCCTCGAGGAGATCTCCTGGGAGGACGCGCTCGACGACGCAGAGCGGCTGCTGCGCGAGGCGAACGGCCGAATCGCCGTCGCCCTCTCCGGCTCCGAGACGACGGAGGACGCCTACGCGCTTGCCAAGCTCGTGCGCAAGGGCCTCGGCGCTCACACCGCGATGCTTCCCGAGGAGATCGGCGGCGGCCTCGATGCGTTCCGAGCGCCGTTGTCGGCGATCCGCGACGCCGAGCTGATCGTCGTCCTCGGCGAGGATCCCGTCGTCGAGCGCGCGCCGATCGTCGACCTCTGGCTGCGCAAGGCGAGGCGCGCCGGAGCCGAGATCGTCGAGATCGGCCCCGCCGGAGACGTCCAAATCGCGCCGGGAACGACGGCGCGGGCCTGCCGCAAGCTCAAGAGCGGCGAGCTCGGCGACCGCCTTCGCGCCAGCGAGCGCGCGATCCTGATCTGGTCGGGCGGCGGCGCGGGCGGCGGTTCGCACCTGGCCGCGCTCGCGACCGACCTTGGCTTCGCTGACAAGCCCGGCTGCGGCGCCTTTTTCCTGCCGGAAACGGCGAACGGACGCGGCGTCGCCGAAGCGTGGGCCGCGGCGTCGGACGACGAAGGCCCCGAGCCCGAGCCGCTCGGGCTGCTGATCGTCTCCGGCGACGAGGCCGCCGCAAACCCGAACGTGCGCGCACTTGCGGAGCAAGCCGAGCGTGTGCTCGCGATCACGATGTTCCACTCCCTGGCAGTGGGCTGGGCCGACCTCGTCCTTCCGGGGACGAGCTACCTCGAGCGCGAAGGCACCTACGTCAACGTCGAAGGCCGAATCCAGCGTCTGCGCCGGACGGCGATCCCGCCGGCGCCGGACGAGCTCGCCTGGATCGCGCAACTCGCCTCCCGCTTCGAGGTCGAGCTCTCGCCCTCTCCATCGCTCGTCTTCGCAGAGCTTTCGGAGCGCGTCTTCGGCGGCGTCACCTACGAGGACCTCGGCGAAGAGGCCCGGCTACCGGACCGCGTCCCGCTCGAGGCGGCTCCGGCCGAGAGCGCCGACGAGCCGGTCCCGGCCAAGGCGCCCGGCGGGACGCTCCAGCTGCTCCGCTACCGGCCGCTCTTCTCCGGCGCCGCCGTCGAGCGCGTCCCGGAGCTCCAGTTCCAGCGGCCTGCGCCGGAGATCGAGCTTTCCGTCAAAGACGCCAAGCGTCTGGGCGTGCGGCGCGGCGAGCCGGTCAGCGTGCGCTCGAACGGCACGTCGGTTCAGCTCCGAGCCGCGATCAACAAGCGCCTGAAAGCCGGCGTCGCCCGAATCGCCGACGACCATGCGCGCGACCTGCACCCCACGGTGGAGGTGAGCAAATGAGCGAACCGTGGTGGATCAGCGCGATCAAGGGGTTCGTGATCATCAACATCGTCCTGCTCACCTTTGCCTACACGACGTTGCTCGAGCGCAAGGCGCTGGGGCGGATGCAGCTGCGCTACGGCCCGAACCGGGCCGGCCCCTACGGCCTGCTCCAGCCGATCGCCGACCTGGTCAAGCTCGTCCGCAAGGAGAGCTTCTTCCCGACGGCGGCGATCGACATCCCGTACATCCTGGCGCCGGTCGTCTCGGCGTTTACGGCGCTGGCCGCGTTCGCAGTGATTCCCTTCGGGAACGGCTGGAACATCTGGCGCTATCACGTCAACGGCGTGGTCGCGAACGTCCCGATCAGCCTGATCCTGGTCTTCGCGCTCGGCTCGATCGGGATCTACGGCTTCATCGTCGGCGGCTGGGCGAGCGAGTCCAAGTACTCGCTGCTCGGCTCGATGCGCACCTGCGCGCAGCTCGTTTCCTATGAGGTCTCGCTCGCCCTCTCCGTGCTCGGCGTGGTGATCACCGCCGGCTCGCTCTCGCTCGTCGACATCGTTCACAACCAGGCGCACTCGCTCTGGTACGTCGTCCCGCAGGCCGTCGGCTTCCTCGTCTTCCTGATCAGCGGCGTCGCCGAGACCAGCCGAGCCCCGTTCGACCTGCCCGAGGCCGAGCAGGAGCTCGTCGCCGGCTACCACACCGAATACTCGGGGATGCGCTGGGGCCTCTTCCAGATGGCCGAGTACGTGAACATGATCACGCTTTCCGGGCTGGCGATCACGCTCTTTCTCGGCGGCTGGCACTTCCCGTTCGCACACGGAGTCGATTTCCTCGGGCCGCTCTGGTTCTTCCTCAAGCTGCTCGCCCTGCTCTTCGTCTTCATCTGGCTGCGAGCGACTTTGCCGCGCCTTCGCTACGACCAGCTGATGAGCTTCGGCTGGAAGATCCTGCTCCCGGTCGCGACGGTGAACGCGCTCATCACGGCCCTCGTGGTGGTGTGGGCCAATTGAGTTCCCGCGAAAAATGCTGCGCATTTTCCGCGGCGCCGGTTTGTCCCATCGCTTCGCTCGGGAGACAGGGGGACTGGTCGTGAGTCCTCAACCCGTAGACACCCTCAAGGGTTTTGGAGTGACCTTCAAGCAGATCTTCAAGAAGCCCTTGACGATGCAGTACCCCGAGCACAAGCGCCCGGTCTACCCGCGCTTCCGCGGCCGGCACCGGCTCTGGCGGCACGAGAACGGGCTCGAGAAGTGCGTCGGCTGCTCACTCTGCGCCGCCGCATGTCCGGCCGACTGCATCCGGGTGGTCGCGGCCGAGAACACCGCTGAGAATCGAGTCTCCCCGGGCGAGCGCTACGCGCGCATCTACGAGATCAACATGAGCCGTTGCATCTTCTGCGGCTACTGCGAGCTCGCCTGCCCGTTCGACGCGATCACCCTCGGCAACGAGTATGAGCTGGCCGAGTACGACCGCGACGACCAGATCTACACCAAGGACATGCTGCTCGCCGAGCCGATCAAGAAGGTGCCCGTCGCGGACGCCGAGCTCTACGACACTCCGATCCCCTACTACAGGGCGCACTCGTAGTGGCGAACGTTCTGGTGTGGACCGTGTGGGTGATCGCAGCCTTCTCGTGCCTTGCCTCGGGGATCGCGGTCGTCTCCTTCTCGAACCCCTTCTTCTCGGCGCTGGCGCTGATTGGGAACCTCGCCTCGCTCGCGGTCCTCTACTTGCTGCTCTCGGCAGAGTTCGTCGCCGCAGGGCAGGTGCTGGTCTACGCGGGCGCTGTGATGGTGATGTTCCTGTTCGTGACCGCCTACCTGGGTGGGCGTGCGGACGCGCCGTGGGCGGGCGGGCCGAGCTGGCAACAGTTCGGCGCAGTGCTCGCGGCGGGGGCGATCCTCGTCGAGGTGATCGTGGTCATCGGCCTCAAAGCCGGCGGGCGGCTCTCGCACGAGGCGCGGATCGACTCCGGCTTCGGGTCGCCGCATCGCATCGGCCGCGTGTTCCTGACCGACCACCTGCTCGCGTTCGAGATCACCTCGATCGTGCTGCTCGTCGCCGCGGTCGGCTCGGTCATCCTCGGCGCCCACTCGCGCCGGTCCGAGACGACGGGCGAGCTGGTTCACAACGAGGAGGCCCGTGCGCGGACCTGACGTCGCCTGGTACCTCGCAGTCGCCGCATTCCTGTTCGCGACCGGGGCACTCGGCGTGCTTCTGCGCCGCAGCCCGCTGATCGTGCTGCTCTCGCTCGAGATCATGCTCAACGGAGCGAACCTCGCCCTGATCGCCTTCTCGCGCCTGCACGGCGAGTCGAGCGGGCAGATCTTCGCGCTCGCGGTGATGGCGGTCGCCGCCTCGGAGGTCGTGGTCGGGCTCGGCCTGATCGTCGCGATCGCGCAGAAGCGGCTCGACCTGGACGTCGACAAGCTCTCCTTCCTGCGCGGCTAGATGATCATCGCCGCCTGGATCTGCCTCGTCGCGCCGCTCGCCGCGGCGCTGCTGATCACGCTGCTGGGAACAGGCATCTCACGCCGCGCGGCCGCCTACGTCGCTACGACCTCGGTGCTCGGCGCCTTCGCGGCGGCGCTGGTCGTCTTCGCGAAGCTCTGGGGCGAGTCGCCGTCCACGCGCTCGCATCCCTCGACGGCCTGGGAGTGGCTGACCGCCGGCAGCTTCCACGTCGGCCTACGGATCCTGGTCGACCCGCTCAGCGTGTTCATGATGCTGGTCGTCTCCGGCGTCGGCTTCTTGATCGTCGCCTACTCGATCGGCTACATGGACGGAGACGACGAAGAGCGGCGCTACTTCGCTTACATGGCCCTCTTCGTATTCTCGATGCTGCTGCTCGTCCAGGCCGGGAACCTCGTGATCCTGCTCGCCGGTTGGGGCCTGGTCGGCCTCAGCTCTTACCTCCTGATCGGCTTCTGGCACGACCGCCCTTCAGCGATCGCCGCCGCGAAGAAGGCCTTTGTCATGAACGCGATCGGCGACGCGACGATGGCGCTCGCGTTCTTCCTGCTGATCCAGCACAGGCAGACGCTGAACTTCCCCGACGCATTCGCGGTCGGACCGGGCCACGGTTGGCTCGTGAACCTCGTCGCGCTAGGGCTACTGGGTGGCGCGGTCGCGAAGTCCGCACAGCTGCCGCTGCAGACCTGGTTGCCGGACGCAATGGAGGGCCCGACGCCGGTCAGCGCCCTGATCCACGCGGCGACGATGGTCACCGCGGGCGTCTACCTGATCGTCCGCACACATGCCGTCTTCGAGCAGGCGCCGCGAGTGCAGGAGCTTGCTGCGGGCCTCGGCGCCGGAACGCTCTTGATGGCGGGCTTGATCGCGCTCGTGCAAACGGACATCAAGCGCGTGATCGCGTACTCGACCATGTCACAGATCGGCTACATGTTCCTCGGCGCGGGGATGGGGGCCTACGCGAACGCCGAGTTCCACCTGATGACGCATGCGTTCTTCAAGGCCCTGCTCTTCATGGCGGCCGGACTCGTGATCCATGCGCTCGCCGGCGAGCAGGACATCCGCAAGATGGGCGGCGTCGGGCGGCTGATGCCGGTGACGCGGCTCGCGTTCCTGATCGGCTCCCTGGCCCTCGTGGGCGTGCCGCCGTTCTCGGGCTTTTTCTCGAAGGACTCGATCATCGCCGCCGCGATGAGCCGCGGGTGGTACGGCTACATCCTCTTCGCCGCAGCTCTGGTCGGAACCTTCCTGACGGGGCTCTACGCGTTTCGCCTCTTCCTGATCGTCTTCCCCGGCGAGCCGTCGCCGTTCGTGCGCGAGCACTTGATGCGCGGATCCCATGCCGCGGGAATGGAGGGCGCGCACGGTGCCGACGCCTCGGCGCCGCACGACCACGAGGTCCACGCGCACGCGGGCGAGGGGCCGTTCTCGATGACCGCGCCTGTGCTCGTGCTCGCCGTCCTGGCGGTGATCGGCGGCTGGATCCAGTTCGCGCCGCTGTGGCACCCCGTCTCGGACTGGCTGGAGCCGGTGGCGCGGCCCCTCGCCGAGCCGACGAGCACCCAAGAGGCGCTCGCCAGTCTGTTCGCATTCCTGCTCAGCCTGGCGGGAATCGGCGTCGCCTGGCTGATCTACGGCGCCGGACGCTGGCGCGTTCCGAAGTACGCCTTCGCGCAGCGGGTGCTCGAGCACAAGTTCTACTTCGACGAGGCCTACGACTTGGCGTTCTACCGACCGGCCGTCGCTCTCGCGAAGGCATTCGGCCGCTGGATCGAAGGACCGATCATCGGCGGCTCGATCAAGGAGCTCGCGGCGGCCGTCCGAGAGGCCGGCCTCGGTACGGGCCGCCTCCAGACCGGGCTCGTCCGCACTTATGCGCTGGCAATCGCCGCCAGCGTTGCAGTGATCACGATCGTCTTCGTGGCGGTGCGCTGACGTGGGCTGGCTGACGACCGCGCTGATCCTCCTGCCTCTCGGCGGTGCTCTGCTCGTCTGGATCTTTCCCTGGGACGCGTTCACCGCTGGGTCGATCGCGCTGCTCGTCGCGCTCGGCGAGGTCGGGGTCTGGATCGAGGCGCTGGTCCGGTTCCACTTCGACCGCGGCGGCCTCCAGCTCACCCAGCGGACGAACTGGTTCAGCGATCTGCACGTTTCCTACCACGTCGGCATGTACGGCTTCTCTCTCTGGCTCGTGGGGCTGACGGTCGTCGTCCAGGCGGCGGCCATCGCCTATGCGTTCTGGGCCGGCCGGACGGGCGCGCGCGCCTACTTCGGGCTGATGCTGCTGCTGACCGCCGCGATCGTCGGCGTCTTCACCGCCCAGGATCTACTGCTCTTCTACGTCTTCTGGGAGGCGATGCTGCTGCCGCTGTACATCCTGATCGGCGTCTGGGGCGGTGCTGGGCGACTCGGCGCAACGATCAAGTTCGTCATCTACACGATGGCCGGCTCGCTGCTGATGCTCGCCGCGGTGATCGTGCTCGGCCTCTCGCAGGGGACCTTCGATCTGACCGCGACCTGGCAGAGCTCGAGCGACTGGCTCTTCCTCGGATTCGTGGCCGCCTTCGCGGTCAAGGCGCCGCTCTTCCCGCTGCATGCGTGGCTGCCGGACGCCTACCGCGAGTCGCCGCCGGAGGTGTCGGCCGTGTTGAGCGGCGTCGTCTCGAAGGCGGCGATCTACGGCTTCATCCGGATCGCGATCACGAAGTTCCCGGAGCCGACGAAGGATTTTCGAACGGTAATCCTCGTGCTGGCGGCGGTCGGGCTCGTCTACGGCTCGCTGCTCGCGTTCCGCGCCCCGGACGTACGCGGCGTGATCGCATACTCGTCCCTGGCCCAACTGGGGCTGATCACGTTCGGCGTGTTCTCGGTCAATGATCTCGGGCTCAACGGCGCCGTGCTGCAGATGATCAACCACGGGCTGATCACGGCCTCGCTCTTCCTGCTTGCGGGTGGGATCGAGCGCCGCGCCGCGACGGGCGAGTTTGCACGCCTGGGCGGATTCGCTCGTGGACGGCCGATCCTCGCAACCGTCCTGATGACGACCGGAATCATCGGGTTGGCCGTCCCGGGCTCGTCTGCATTCGCGGGCGAGTTCGAGATCCTGGCCGGCGTGTTCACCCGCGGTTGGGGGTACTCGGTTGTCGGCGCGGTCGCGATCGTGCTCGCCGCGATGTACATGCTGCGTCTGATCTCTGCGGTCCTACACCGCGAGCCCGGGCCTGCGGTGACGCCCGCGGCCCTGGATCTGCGCCCGGCTGAGCTCGGCGCGATCGTGCCGCTCCTAGCCTGCCTGCTCGCGTTGTCGGTCTGGCCGGCTGCGATCACGGAGCGGTCCTTTGCGCATGACCACGCGCGAACCGACGTGAACACGCAGTTCGAGGCGGCGAAGTGATCCCGCGTCCGCACGTCGACTGGTTCGCGCTCGCACCGGAGCTGATGCTGCTCGGGGCCATGGGCTTCGCGCTGATCGGCGCCGTCCTGCTGCCGCGGGAGAACCGCCGCGATTTCGGCGCGTTCGCAGCGGCGCTGGGCTTTGCCGGCGCATTCGTCTACGCGATCGTGATCTACATTCACACCCCCGACGTGCACAGCGTGATCGCCGACTCGGTCCGGCGAGATCGGTTCGGCGCGCTCGCGCAGGTGATCATCGCGGGCGCGGGCCTGCTCACGGTCGGCGTCTCCTACGCCCAGCGGATGCGCGACGAGCACATCGCCGAGTACTACGCCCTCCTGGCGGCGGCCGGCGCCGGCATGTGCTTCCTCGTCACCGCCAACAACCTGATGACGCTCTTCTTGGGGCTCGAGTGGTTCTCGATCTCGCTCTACATCCTCTGCGCGATCGACCGCGAGCTCGAAGGCTCGCTCGAGGCAGGGCTCAAGTACCTGATCATCGGCAGCTTCGGCTCGGCTGTACTGCTCTTCGGCTCCGCACTGGTGTACGGAGCGACGGGCGAGCTCGCCTTCAACAGGATCTCCGCCGCGATCGGCGCCCAGCATCTGACAGGCGACGCGCTACTCGTCGCGGGCCTGGCGATGATCATCGTCGGGCTCGGCTTCAAGGCCTCGGCGGCGCCGTTCCACATGTGGACGCCGGACGTCTACGAGGGCGCGCCGACGCCGGTCACGGGCTTCATGGCGGCGGCGACGAAGACGGCGGCGCTGGTGCTGACGCTGCGGGTGCTACGAACTGCATTCCCGCAGGAAGCCCACCTCTGGACGGTCGCGATCGCTGCGATCGCCTGCGCGTCGCTCGCGGTCGGCAACCTCGCAGCGCTCGTCCAGCGAAGCGTCAAACGAATGCTCGCCTACTCGTCGATCGCGCAGGCCGGCTTCATGCTGATCCCGATCGCCGCGAACAACGCGATCGGCGGCCGGGCGCTCCTCTACTACCTGATCCCGTACTCGGTCATGTCCGTCGGGGCGTTCGCGGTCGTCGCCGCGCGGGAGCGGGAGCTCGCGGCGCCGGTGACCCTGGACAACCTCGCCGGCATGGGCTGGGAGCGGCCGCTGCTCGGCGTCGCGATGTGTACCTTCATGTTCGGCTTCGCCGGCCTGCCGCCTACGGGCGGCTTCGTCGGCAAGTTCTACGCCTTCTCGGCCGCGTACCGCCACGGCTGGACGTGGCTCGTGATCGTCGGCGTCGTCGCGACCGCGGTCAGCCTCTACTACTACCTCGCGGTCGTCCGGGCGATGTACATGCGGCCGGCTGCGGAACTCCAGCTGACGCCGACTCCAATCGCAGCGGGTGGCTCACCGCCACGCGACGCGCTCCTGCAGACGTCAGTCCTGCTGGCCCTCGGCGGCACGATCGCCTCCTTCGTCGCGGTGGAGCCGCTGATTCACGTCGCCAAGCAGGCCGCGGCCGCGCTGCCGTTCTAGGGACTGTCCCCGAGCGGGGACTGTCCCTGAAACGCGGTCGACCCTTGCAGCCGTTTTAGGGACAGACCCCTACCGGGGACTGTCCCTTAGCTCGGCGGCGAGCGCGGAGAGGGCCTGCAAGCAGAAGACGACCACGCAGGCGATCAGCGCCGAGCGGGCGACTGCCGGCACCGACGGGTCGCCCACCGACGGTGCGCGCGCGGCGGTCGCCACCAGCAGGAATGCCAGCACGAGCGCCCAGGCGTAGGCGTGGGTCGGATCGCCCTTCCCGTCGAGCCGGTCGGCGACGCTGCGCAGACCCGCGATCGCGGTCACGGGCACCGCGAGGAGGAGGGCGTCGAACGCGAGCGTGTGCGCACCGAGATGATCGGCCAGCGCCGCGGCGAGGACGAGGGCGATCGGGGACAGTCGGCCGGAGATCCCGCCGCGTTCGGCGGCCGGCCCGTGTTTCCTGCGTTACGCTCGCGCAGTCAACGAGGAGGAGGGTGAATGCCGGACGTTTCCGTCACCTGGCTCGGGCACGCGGCCTTTCGGGTCGACAGTCCAAACGGCAAGCGGATCTATGTCGATCCGTGGCTCGAGAACCCGAAATGCCCGGACGATGAGAAGCAGCCAGAGCGGGCCGACATCGTCGCTGTCACCCACGGTCATTCCGACCACGTCGGCAGCACCGTCGAGATCGCGAAGCAGTTCTCGCCGGAGATCGTCGCCCTCGTCGAGCTGAAGGGGTGGCTCGGCGATCAGGGCGCCGAAGTCGGCGAGATGCCGGGCCCCAACAAGGGCGGCACGGTCGACATCGAAGGGATCAAGTTCACCCTCGTGAACGCGTTCCATTCCGGGTCGGCTCCGGACGGTTCTTACGGCGGCGAGCCGACCGGGATCGTGATCACGTTCGAGAACGGCACGGCGGTTTACTTCGCGGGCGACACCTGCGTCTTCGGCGACATGCAGCTGATCGGCCGGATCTACAGCCCCGACGTTGCGGTGCTCCCGATCGGCGGCCACTTCACAATGGACCCGCGGGAGGCCGGAGTCGCGCTGGAGCTGCTCGGAACGCCGCGGTGCATCCCCTGCCACTACGGGACCTTCCCGCTGCTCTCGGGCACCCCCGACGAGCTGCGCCGGCAGGCACCCGCGGTCGAGATCCTCGCGCTGGAGCCAGGGGAGACGATCACGGTTTAGTGATGAGGGAGCGTTGGTTCGGAGCGACAGGTACGCGGGTTCCCGAGCTCGCTCTCGAGGGCGACCCGCTCGTTCCGCTCGAAGAGGCGCTCGTCCTCGACGACGTCTCCGATGACGCCAGGCTCCGTCAGGCACACGCGAAGGGGACGCCGGTCGTCGTGCGTGCCGGCTCCCCAGAGCGGATCCTGGCCGCGCTGAAGCGACCCGAGGTCGCAAGCGTGCTCGTTCCCGAGGACCGTCCCGAGTTGCTCGAGCTCGATCTCCGGGAGCTGACCTATGGCTAGGCGCGAACGCGCCAACGATACGAAAGCGCGGAACGCCGCTTCTCGGATAACCGGGTTTGGACGGGCGCGCCGGCAAAGCCGCCCCACCCTCCAGCCGGCATCGCAAGCGACGCCGGTGGCCACATACTCGATCGCCGCCTGCGATCTCGATGCCGGCCAGTGGGGCGTCGCAACACAGTCGAAGTTCCTCGCCGTCGGCGCGGTCGTCCCCTGGGCCGAGCCGCACGTCGGCGCGATCGCGACGCAGGCTTACGCCAATCCGCGCTACGGGCCCGAGGGTCTGAGCCTTCTGCGAGCAGGCCTCCCGGCCGAGGAGGTCGTCGCGCGGCTGACGGCTGCAGACGACGGACGAGATCAGCGCCAGCTCGGGATCGTCGACCGCGAGGGTCGCAGTGCGAGCTTCACCGGCGCCGAGTGTCTCGACTGGGCAGGCGGCAGGACCGGCCCCTGCTACGCCGCGCAGGGAAACATCCTCGTCTCGGCCGAGACCGTCGATGCGATCGCCGAGACCTTCGAGGGCTCGAGCGGCCCGCTGGCCGAGCGCCTGCTGGCTTGCCTCGACGCGGCCCAGGCCGCCGGAGGCGATCGGCGGGGTCAGCAATCGGCGGCCCTGCTCGTCGTCGAACAGGACGGCGGCTACGCAAAGCTTTCGGACACGGTCGTCGAGCTCCGGGTCGAGGACCACGAGCGGCCACTGGAGGAGCTGCGCCGGCTCTACCGACTTCACGAGGCGCTCTTCGGCGAGACGCCACGCGAGGAATGGCTGACCGTCGACGACGCGCTCGCGAACGAGCTACGCGAGCGACTCGCCAAGCTCGGCTACGACGGCGAGCTCGAGGAGGCGTTCAACCGGTGGGCCGGTAACGTCAACCTCGAGGAGCGCGTGGACGGCGTCGCGGAGATCGATCCGGTGGTTCTCGAAGAGTTGCGGGAGCTCTCGTGAGCGACGGCTACGAGGTCGCGCACATCGACGAGCTCGAGGAGCTCCCGATCAACAACGGCGAGTTCGTCTGGCGGCCGGTGCGCCGCCGCTTCGGGATCACGGCCTTCGGCACGAACGCGTACACGGGCGACGCCGGCCAGCGGGTGATCGAGGAGCACTCCGAGCGCGACAACCACCAGGAGATGTACGTCGTCGTCCGCGGCCGCGCGACGTTCACGCTCGGCGACGACGAGATCGACGCGCCCGCCGGCACAATCGTCTTCGTCCGACCCGGAACGAAGCGGGGTGCGATCGCCGCCGAGGACCGCACCGCCGTGCTCGCGGTCGGGGCGAAGCCTGGGGTTGTCTTCGAGCCCTCTCCCTGGGAGGACATCTTCGTTGCCAATTCCTACGCGGAGACGGGGAACCTCGAAGGCGCGCGCGGGTTGATGGCGCAGGCGCTCGAACAGCATCCCGAAGCCTGGCAGGGGTTCTTCAACGCCGCCTGCCTCGAGGCGCGCCTCGGAGACCGGGAGCGCGCGCTCGAGCACTTCGAGCGAGCAGTCGAGCTCGAGCCCGAAAAAGCGCGCGAGTTCGCGAAGACCGATTCCGATTTCGACTCGATCCGGGACAACCCGCGCTTCTCCTCACTGGTCGCCGGGCAAGCGGGCTCCGGCGGCGAGCTCGCGTAGTGCCGGCACAGGATCACCCTCCGGCCTGGCGAGGAACAGCACGGCCCCATAGCCGTCAGCTCCCGTAAGCGCGTCCACAAGCAGCTGCAGCCCCAGAGCGAGCGCGAAGGCCTTGTGCGCCTGCTCGCCGCCGAACGGGACGAGCTCGTCCGGCGCGGCGGCTCCGGTCAAGACGTCGCCGTAGGTGACGGCGCCCATCGAGACGTCGGCCACCATCGGCCCACCTTCCGAGCTCGGAATCGCGATCGCGAGCGGGTTCGTGCCCGCGAGCTTCGGGCCACCGCTTGGGGATCCGAGGCGCGCCGGCGAAGTGGCCGTCAGCGCGGCTACGAAGCCCCTTTCGGCGAGCTTGCGCACCCAGTAGCCGAGCATGCCGGTCGGGAAGCAGTGTGCGGCGACGATCGCACGCGCCCGCTCGGGAGGATCGGCAAGTTGCGCCTCGACGATCGCGGCGAGCGTCAGGTAGCCCAGCGCTCCGCAGCCGTCCCAGCGCTCGTAGCCGCCCTCGGCGATCTCAACCTCAGGCCGCGCGGAAGGGTCGAGATCCGGCAGCGTCGCGAGCCAGTCGACACGCGAGAGGCCATGACCGGTCCGGCCGCGCCGTTCCGCGTCGAGGAAGTGGTCGGCGAGCGTCTGCGCGTCCCCGGCCGAGAAGCCGAGCGCGCGAAGCTTGCCGGGAACGTCGCTCAGGAGAGGACCGGCAGCGCCTTCACGAAACCGACGCCCTGCTCGCGCCGCGTCTCGGCGATCAGATCTGCGACCTTCGAGATCGCGGCGGCCGCCGGAGTTTCCGGGCTTGTCGTCACCAACGGCTCGCCCGCGTCGCCGGCTTCGCGCAGCGCCGGGTCGAGCGGAACGGAGCCGAGGAACGAAACGTGCAGGTCGTCCGCGAGCTCTTGGCCGCCACCGGAGCCGAAGACATCTCCGCTCATGTTCTCGACCACCCCGAGCAGGCGCATGTTCGTCTTCTGCGCCATCAGAGCCGCCCGCGCCGCGATCTCCTGGGCCAGCGGTTGCGGCGTCGTCACGATCACGGCCTCGGCGCGGGGCAACAGCTGCCCCAGCGAGATCGAGACGTCGCCCGTACCCGGCGGCATGTCGACGACGAGCGTGTCGAGCTCCCCCCAGTGAACGTCCGAGAGGAACTGCTCGAGCGCGCGATGCAGCATCGGCCCGCGCCACATGACGGGAGAGTTGTCCTCGAGGAAGAAGCCGATCGACATCAGCTTTACGTTGTCCTTGACGGGCGGGACGATCATCCGGTCGACCACGACCGGACGCTGGCGGATCCCGAGCAGGTGCGGAATCGAATGGCCGTAGACGTCGGCGTCGAGGATCCCGACGCGCTGGCCCTGAGCGCTGAACGCAGCGGCGAGATTGACCGTCAGCGACGACTTGCCGACGCCGCCCTTTCCGCTCGCGACCGCGATCACTCGCGTGGCTCGGTCGAGCGAGATGCCTTTGGTGCGCTCGGTGACGCCGCCGCGGAGCTTGGTGGTGAGCGCCGCTTTCTCCTCGGGGGACATGACGTCGAAGTCGAGCGAGACGCGTTCGACGCCGGCAACCGGCGCGAGCGCCTCGGCCACCTGCTGCTCGAAGCTCGACCGCAGCGGGCAGCCGGCGACGGTCAGCGCGATCGTGACGGCGACATCGCCGCCGCCGATCCGGACGTCGCGGACCATGTCGAGCTCGGTGACCGGACGGCGCAGCTCCGGGTCGATGACCTGCTCGAGCGCCTGCAGGATCTCGTCGCGAGAGGGCTCCACTCCGACGAGCCTAGCTAAACGCCCAAGCGCTGCCTCAACCACAACGCGTTCTTGATCGCAAAACCTTCCCAGTCGTTGTTGAAGTACGCGAACACGTCCGCCTCGCGACGCCAGCCGTCGATCCGCTGCGCCCACTCCTCGAGCTCGGATTGGGAGTAGTTGCCGCGCCGGCCGCGCGAGCCCGAATGGAAGCGGATGAACGTCCAGTCCGCGGTCAGCTCATGGGTCTGGAACGGACGCTGCGGATGGTCACCGATCACGAGCGCGGCGCCGTGAGCGCGCAGCAGGTCGTAGACCTCCGGTACGAACCAGCTCTCGTGACGAAACTCGAAGCAGTGGCGGCCAGAGGGCAGCTTCGCGAGCGCACCCGCGAGACGCCCGTCGTCGCGCCGGAAGTTTCCTGGCAACTGCCAGAGCACCGGCCCCAGCTTCGGCGAGCGCACGAGCGGCTCGATCCGGTCGTAGAAGGTGCAAACCCCGTCCTCGAGGTCCAGCAGCCGCTTGACGTGAGTGATGTAGCGGCTCATCTTGACCGCGAACAGGAAGCCCGGGGGGCTGCTGCGGACCCAGTTCGCGACCACCTCGCGCTTCGGCAACCGGTAGAAGGTCGCGTTCACCTCAACGGTGTCGAAGTGGCGTGCGTAGTACTCGAGCCACAGCCGAGCCGGGCAACGCGGCGGGTAGAACACGCCGTTCCGCCAATGGTCGTAGTTCCAGCCGCTGCAGCCGACTCTGACGTGCTTCAACTCAGCGCCGCAAACAGCTCCCTGCACAGCTCCGGTGTGCCCGCCGCGACGACGCGTGAACGTCCTTCGGTGTCCAGCGGCGCCCTCCCGAACGGCGGCGCCTCCGGCAGGTCGATTGCGAGCCCGCACTCGCGCACGAGCAGCTGCGCGGCGGCGATGTCGACGGAACGCGCACCCTTCAGCGAGCAGACCGCGTCCACACGGCCGGCCGCGAGGTGGCAGAGCGAGAGCGCAAGCGAGCCCATGATCCGCAGGCGGTAGGCGATTCCGACCATCTGAGCGGCCTTCTCGGCGACCGAGGACGTCAGCGTCGCCTCGAAGGAAAGGATCTCGATCTCGTCCTTCGGCTTGACCGCGCCAAGGGGCACGCCCCCCAGGTAGGCCCCGGCGCCGCGCTCGGCCGTCCACTCCTCGCCGGTGCCGAAGTCGTAGACGTAGCCGAAGTGGACGTCGTCCAGGGTCGCGCCCTCGGCCACCGCGAGCGAAAGCGCGAAGAACGGGATCCCGCGCTTGGCGTTCAGCGAGCCGTCGATCGGATCGACGATCACGTGCGTCGGGCCGCCGGAGCCGAACGCTCGCTCCCCAAGCTCCTCGGAGATCAGCGTGAAATCGGCGCCGATGGCCTCGAGCCGGCGGACGATTGCATCTTCGGCCGCGGCATCGATCGCGACGGTGTCATCGCCGCCCTTTCCGGCTCCGACGACCGGCTCCCGCTCGACACGTGTCGGCAGCTCGGCGAGTACCCCACGCACGTCCTCGACGGCGGCGCGGCAAGTCGCGAGCCAGTCAGTCAAGCGGCTGGAAGAGAAGGCCCGAGGTGAGCTTGGGGAAGAAGAAGGTCGTCTTCTGAGGCAGCACGCGGCCCTCGCGCGCGCGCGCGAACACATCCTCGATCCGCGTCGGCCGGAGCAGGAACGCGGCTTCAGCCTCACCGCGGTCGACGGTCGCCACCGCCTCGTCCCGCTGCGCTGTGTAGGTGACTCCTTGCGGCCCTAGCGCATCCACGACCTCGACGTCGAGCCCGTTGCCCTCGAGCAGCTCGTAGGCGCCGGCGCGATAGAGGACGACCCCGGGCAGCTCGTCGCCGGGCTCGTCGATCGGCGTCCCGCGCACGCCGTCGACCGACTGGGCGAGCCGGTGGGTCGGGAAGATCGTCAATCCCTGCTCACGGGTCGAAACGAGCACGACCATCATCCACGCGCTCGCCTCGGTGCCGTCCTCCTCGTGGAACGCGAGCGCGGTCTCGTAGCGGTGGTGGCCGTCGGCGATCAGGAGCTGTGCATCGGCGAACCGCTCGGCAGGGTCGTCTTCGACACGCCAGAGCCGGTCGCCCCCCACCGCGAGATCCGGCTCCAGCCCCGAAAGCTCGACCGGCTCGCCGTCGTGGAGCAGGAAGATCGGCTCGAGCTGAGTCCGCGTTGCGCGCAGGAGACGCAGGCGACCCTCCTTCGGCCCAGCGTGCGTGCGCTCGTGCGGAAGGACGACGCGGTTCTCGTAAGGCTCGAGCCGCACGGTGACGACCAGACCGTTACGCGTCCGCTCGATCCCGTCCGGGCCGGTGTAGGTCTGCGAGAGCGCCCATACCCCCGGCTCGGCCTCACGCTCGAGCACGCCCTCGGCCCGCCACTCGCGCAGCTCGCGCGCGGCCTGCTCCTCCGACTCCGGCAACGTCAGGTGGACGACGTTGTGGGGGTCGAGCGCCAGATAATGCCGGCGCTCCTCTGCCGAGATCACGTCGTAGGGCGGCGCGACGAGCCGCTCGAGCGGGTCCGCTGCGGGCGAGTAGCGAAGCGCCCGAAAGGGCCGAATCTGGGCCATCGCGCGGGGACGCTACCAGCCGCCTGTGGACCTAGACTCCCGGCGTGAGCGCGATCGCCCAGCTGGCGGAGGAACGCGTGGTCGAGGGCACCTACGCGGTCGCGCGGAAGCAGCGCCTGCGCACGCGCAACGGCTCCTCCTACCTCGCGCTCGAGCTCGTCGACGCGAGCGGCCGGATCGAAGCACGTGTCTGGAACGACGTCGACTTGCTCGATAGCCGCTTCGCCGAAGGCGACGCGGTGCGCGTGCTCGGCCGGGTAGAGCGGTTCCGCGACAGGTTGCAGCTCGAGGTGCGCTCGCTCGAGGCGGCTCCGGACGAGGATCCGGCTGCCCTCACCCCCGCCTTGCGGCGGGACGCCGACGAGCTCGACGGCTTCCTCGAGTTCCTGGCCGGCGAGATCGCACATCCTGGGCTGCAGGCGACGGTTGGGCGGCTGCTCGGGGACGACGCGCTTCGCACGTCGTTACGCTCGCTGCCCGCGGCTCCCGACGGCCATCACGGCTACGCCGGCGGCCTCCTCGAGCATACGGTCGGCGTCGCGACGATCTGCCGCGAGACGGCGCAGCTCCATCCGCGGCTGCGCAGCGATCTTCTACTCGCGGCAGCGCTATTGCACGATCTCGGCCGCGCCCGCGAGCTGGGCCCGCCTCCCAGCTTTCGGCAAACGGAGGAGGGCCGCCTTCTCGGCCACGTTCACCTTGGCTTACGGCTGATCGAGGACCGGGCCCCAGCGCTCGAGGCTGAAGTTCGGGCCGAGCTCCTGCACGCGGTCGCTGTTCATCACGACCTGCGCTCGGCCAAAACCGCCGAGGCGGCGGTGCTCTACCACGCAAACCAGCTCGACGCGGTCGCGGCCACCCGGCCTGTGGAGTAGTTGTTCGCGGCGGCGCTTGCCCTGGCGGCCGCGGCGTCGTGGGGAGTCGGAGACTTCTTCGGCGGTCTCAAGAGCAGAACGCTGAACCCCGTCGCCGTCCTGATCGTCGCCCAACCGATCGGCCTGACGCTCCTCGCAGTCTGGGTCGCCGTCCGCGGCCAGGGACCGCCCGGCTCGGCAGTCCTCTGGGCGTGCCTGGCCGCGGTGCTCGGGACGACGGGCCTGATCGCGTTCTACCGAGGAATGGCCGCGGGCGCACTCAGCATCGTGGCCCCGATCGCCGGCGCGGGCGCGGCGATCCCGGTCATCTGGGGACTGGCCCGCGGCGACCACCCGAGCGGCTACCAGGAGCTCGGCTTCGCCGCGGCGCTGATCGGAGTCGTGCTCGCCTCCTTCGAGCGCAAGCCGGAAGCAGCCCGGCTTGCCGCAGGCGTCGGCTGGGCCGCGATCGCAATGCTCGCCTTCGGCGCTTACTACATCCCGATGCACGCGGCGAGCCACGGAGACTTTCTCTGGGCCGCCTTCGTTTTCCGGCTCACCTCGACGACGATCATCGCGGCCGCCTGGCTCGCCCTACGGCCTCCCGGTGCGAAACGAACCGATCTGCCGGTTCTCGCCTCGATCGGCGTCCTCGACACCGGCGGCAACGTCTTCTTCGCAGCCGCGTCGGCGAAGGGCATCGTGAGCGTCGTCTCGATTCTCGCCTCGCTCTATCCGGTCGTCACGGTGCTGCTCGCGCGAGCCGTCCTGCACGAGCGGGTGCACCGCTCGCAAGAGCTCGGGATCGCCCTTGCTTTGGCCGGGATTGTCCTGATCTCGGCCGGCTGAGGCCTCGCCCGCGAGGCCGCTTTTTCCCTGGCCCCCGCGGGTTAACGCGCAACCGATAGGGAACCTTTCCCGTTGTTCTTCCTACAAGAAAGGAGGGCTTGAAAATGCTGCTACTAATCGTGCTCGCGCTTCTGGCAATCATCTTGTTCGGCGTGGGCTTCACTATTCACTGGCTCTTCATCGTCGCCATCATCGCGGCGCTCCTGTTCGTGATCAGCTTCTTCGTTGGCGGAGCAGGCGGGCGTTCGCGTCGAGCCTGGTGGTAAGCGGGCGGGGTCTGGGGCCGGGCGGCCTCGGACCCACCCCGTCCGACGCCGACGCCTAGAGCATCATCAGCCAGCTGCGGCCACAAGCGCCGCACTGGTTGTTCTTCCGCCCGCAACGGCGGCAGTCCCAGTACGTCCACCAGATCCACTTCAGGTGATTGATCTCGAGGACGAAGAGGACGACGATCCAGAGGAAGGCGACGTTCCGGTCCATGCTGCAGCTTTCGTCATCCGACGGGTGGAGCGCAATGGGCCGTTCGGCCTATTTCGTCTTCCGTCGGTCGCAGCTCACACGGCCGCGGCCGGCTCGTCCGTGACGAGTACGCCTCCAGGCTCCAGGCTTCCGCCGATCGCGAAGGCAAGTTGCTCCATCGCACTGGGTACGAGCCGGTAGAAGGTCCAGGTGCCGCGTCGTCGCGCCACCTCGATCAGGCCGGCCTCCTTCAAGACGCGCAGATGGTGAGAGACCGTGGGCTGTGAGAGACCGATCGGCCCGGTCAGCTGGCAGGTGCAGACCTCACCCTGACCGGCAATTCGATTGACGATCGAGACCCTGGCGGGGTCGGCAAGGGCCTTGAATCGCTCGGCGATCGCTTCAGCAGACTTCCTGGGCAACGGCGGCGCACCGGGGGCGCAGCAGGGCTGTTCGAGAACGCGGAGCTTCTTCATTGACGTTTATCAATGTAACAGCTAAGGTCGTTTCCCTCGGTATTGATCGACAACTATCGATGAAAGGAGGCGTCATGAACTGTTGCGACTGCGACTGCGGCGGGGACTGCTGCTAGACGTTGAAACGGATGTTCAACACGTCGCCGTCTTCGACGACGTAGTTCTTTCCCTCGAGACGCTGCCGGCCTCGCTTAACGACTTCGGCGCGCGAGCCCGCGTCGACGAGGTCGTTCCAGCGGATCACCTCGCTGCGGATGAAGCCGCGCGCGATGTCGGAGTGGATCGTCGCCGCTGCGTCGAGCGCGGTTTCGCCTCGGCGCAACGGCCACGCGCGGGTCTCGTTCTCAGCTGCGGTGAAGAACGAGATCAGGTCGACGGCCTCGAACAGACGCCGCGCGATCTCTCCGATAGCCCCCGCGGCGCCCTCCCTGAAGGCCGCCGCCTCCTCCTCCGGCAGCTCCGCGAGTTCGGCTTCCAGTTTCGCGTCCAGGCCGCCCGGGCCGTTCCGTACCTCGATCAGCGGCTTCGTCGTCAGCGGCTCGAGTCCGGCCGGCAGCTCCCCGGGCCACTCGGACAGGGGCCGCTCGGCCTCGAGGTGCGCGAGCAGCGACTCGAGCTGCAGCACCTCGTCGCGAAGCTGCGCGTCGCCGGACTTCGCCTGCTTCCGCACACGTCCTAGCCGCCGCTCGACGTGGTCGCGATCCGCGATCAAGAGCTCGAGCCGAAGCGTGACGAGGTCGTCATCCGGATTCCGGGTTCCGGACCACGCATCGAGGACTGCGAGCAGCGCATCCACCTGGCGCAGGTTCCCGAGCAGCTGCGCTCCTGTGCCGGGAACGTCGACGACCCGCAGGGCCGCAGGCGTGATCTTCTTCGCGCCCTCGACCGCCGCCACCGGACCGAGGCGCTCGTCGGGAATCGTCGCCATGCCGACGTTCTCCCTGCCGGGCACGGACGCGCCGGTCCGGGTGAGCGCCCTGAAGAGCGTCGTCTTGCCCGAGTTTGGCAAGCCGACGATGCCGACCGAGAGAGCCAGCCTACGGCTCCTGGGATGCCGTTTCCGAAGACGTTGCGATCTGGCGGTGCAGAGAGGCCAGCGCGCGGTGCTGGAGTGATTTGATCGCGCCCTCGGTCTTGTCGAGGATCGTCGCGGCTTCGGCGTTCGAGAAGTTGAAGACGAACTTCAGCGTCAGCACCTGCTGCTGCTCGTGCGAGAGCTTCTGGATCAGCTCCAGCATGCTCTGGCGGCCGATCGACTGAAACGCCTCCTCCTCGGCTGCGCTCGCTTCACCGGGATCGGGCTCCGGCACCTCTTCCTCGGGCTGCCAGCGCTTGTTGGCGCGGAAATGATCCATCGCGAGGTTGTGCGCGATTCGGAACAGCCAGGCCGAGAACGGCGCCGACCGCCAGCGAAACTTGCGGATCGACTCCAACATCTTCAGAAACACCTGCGTCGTCAGGTCCTCGGCGTCGTGGCGGTTGCCGACGCTCATGTGGAGGTAGCTGTAGATGCGGTCGAAGTGGAGCAGGTAGAGGTCCTCGAGCGCGTCCCGGTCGCCCTGCTGGGCTCGTTCGACGAGGCGTCGTAACTCCTGTGTTGAGACACCGCGGCTCAGCGCGGTCGTACCTGCGGCTTCATTTGCCATCGAGCGGGGGATGCCCTGCGGCGGGCCTCCCGTAACGCACTACCTCTCGACACTGCTTCAAGAACCGCTTGAGAAGCCCAGTCTCGCCTCGCGCGTGAACCGCTTTACGTACACAACCCGGCCGAGTGGAATCGTGTAGCGCCCGTCGTCGGCGTCGAGCGTCAGCGCACCGTCGTTGCGGGCGGCCAGCGCCTGCTCGAGCTCATCCGCCGAAGAGCTGGTCAGGCGCGCGCCCATGATCTGGCCGCCGTCGAAGGCGATCTCGACTACGACACGCTCACCAGTGGGCGCGGCCATAAGTTCCTTCGTGTCGAATGGCTCTCAAACCAAGCAGGCCTAGGACGCAGGGAGGCCGCATACCAGTGGGTATGTGGCCGACTGAGGACAACGGCATGCGCCCTGTTTGAGGGCGACCAGGCGCACAACGGTACTTGTGGCCGCGTCCACTAGCCATGCGTCACCAGCTCGGACAGGACGCCGTGAACGGCGTCGGGATGCAGGAACGCCACCTCGAGCCCGAACAAACCCTGCCGCGGCTCTTCGTCCACGAGCTCGACGCCTTGCTCCGCGAGCTCGTCGATCGCGGCTCGGACGTCGGCGACTTCGTAGGCGACGTGGTGCATGCCGGGCCCGCGCTTGGTCAGGAACTTGCCCACCGGCGTCTCTTCGCCGAGCGATGCAAGAAGCTCGACGCGGCCCTCGCCCACCTTCAGCGACGCGGCCTCGACGCCCTGCTCGGGAACCGTCTCGCGATACTCGAGCCGCGCGCCGAAGATGCGCTCGTAGGTCGTCACCGCCTCGTCGAGGTCCTCGACTGCGACGCCGAGATGGTGGATCCCGCGGGGTTGCACGCGGGCGATGCTACACGGCGCTAGTCAGCCGGCAGCGAGACGACCCGAACCGTGCCGACCGTCTCGCTCGAGCGGGAATCCGGCTCGACGTCGGCGAGCAGCGTGTCGAGCTCCTCGCGATCGAGCGTCTCCTTCTCGAGCAGAGCGTTGGCGACCCGGTCGAGCGCAGGGCGATGCTTGCGCAGCAGCCGCTGGGCGTCCTCGTAGGCTGCGTCGGTCAGTTGTGCCTGCTGCTGGTCGCGCACCCGCTTCGTCTCTTCAGACAGCGCATAGTTGTCGGCCCGCATCGTTCGCGAGGTGACGACGGTCGACATCCCGTACTCGAAGACCATCGCGCGGGCGAGGGCGGTCACCTTCTCGAGATCGTTGGCGGCGCCGTTGGTGACACGACCGAAGACCACTTGCTCCGCGGCGCGGCCGGCGAGATAGATCTTCAGCAGGTCCTGGAACTCCTCGGTGGTGTGCAGATAGCGCTCCTCGCTCGGCAGGTTCAGCGTGTAGCCGAGTGCCTGACCGCGGGAGATGATCGTCACCTTCTGCACGGGGATCAGATCGCCGACCAGGTGCGACATCAGCGCATGTCCACCCTCGTGGTAAGCGAGGATTCGCTTCTCCTTCTCCGTGACGACTCGGCGCTTCTGTAGCCCGGCAACGACGCGCTCCATTGCCGCGTCGAAGTGCTCCTGGTGGACGAATTGCTGCTTCTCGCGGCCCGCGAAGATTGCGGCCTCGTTGGCGATGTTCTCGAGCTCGGCGCCGGTCAGCCCGGAGGTCTGGCGGGCGATCAGCTTCACATCGACGTCGGAGGCGAGCGGCTTGCCTCTCGTGTGGACACCGAGGATCTCCTCGCGGCCGGCCAGATCCGGCGCGTCGATCAACACCTGCCGATCGAAACGACCGGGTCGTAGCAGCGCCGAGTCGAGGTCCTGAAGGCGGTTCGAGGCGCCCATGACGACCACCTGGTCACGCTCTTCGAAGCCGTCGAGCTCGACCAGCAGCTGATTCAGCGTCTGGTCCTGCTCGCGGTTGAAGCCGTGGCCGGTGCGGGCGGCGCCGACCGCATCGAGCTCGTCGATGAAGACGATCGCCGGAGCATTGCGCCGCGCCTCTTCGAACAGCTTCCGGATCCGCGCAGCCCCGAGCCCCGCGAACATCTCGATGAAGGCCGAGGCGCTCTGCATGTAGAAGCTCGCTCCCGCCTCGCTCGCGATCGCCTTCGCGAGCAGTGTCTTGCCCGTACCCGGCGGGCCGTGGAGCAGGATCCCTTTCGGGACGCGGGCGCCGAGCCGTTCGAACCGGCGCGGATCGCGCAAGAAGTCGACTACTTCCTGGAGCTCTTCCTTCGCCTCCTCCAGCCCGGCGACGTCGGCCCAGGTCACCTTCGTGTTGGAAGTAACCGTCTTCGCGGCGGTCACGCGTGGCATCACCTGGAGGGTGCGCCAGAGGACGTACACCATCAGGATCAGCAGGAACGCAAAGAGGAGCGGCAGCCAATCGGAGGCGCCGTTTCGAAAAGTGATTAGCCAGTCCATCCCCACATCCCCATCTCGTTATCGGTGCCTGGAGGCGATTCGTCAATGCTCAAGGAGAAAAGCACCGCATCTGAGCCGTTGTGAAGTTGCCTTCAGGCGAGCGACGCGAGCAACTCGTCGGCCGTCGTGAACGCAACTCCAGCTTCGCGCCAGGCCCCAGTGGCGGCGGCGACGCGTTCCTCGTCGAGACCGCGAGCCGCATCCTCGACGAACCTGACCTTGCGGCCGCGGAGGAGGAAGCCGCGAATCGCGGCGTCGTTACAGACGTCGGTCGCGACCCCGAACACGACGATCTCGTCGGGATCGAGCGCCTCGAGCAGCGGGTCGGTGTTCGGATTCGTGAACACGTTGAAGTTCTTCTTGAGGAGCAGGATCTCCCGGTGGCCGGTAACGAGATCGGGCACAAGGCCCGGCGGGTAAGGCACGAGCGAAAGCGGCAGCGGATCGGCCTGTTCGGTCTCGGGGATCTTCTCGGCGCCACGAGTGCCGCGGAGGCAATGAGGTGGATAGGTGTTCCGATAGTCGGCGTCCTCGGAGATCTCCGGGTCGGTGAGCTCATGGTCGTCGGCGGAGGCGACATGGATGAGACCGGCTTCGCGCGCGGCCTCGACAAGCCGCCGCATCGCCGGCGCGGTCTCCTCGGCGCCCGGAACGTAGAGCTTCCCGTCGGGGAGCATGAAGTCGACCTGGGTGTCGACGTCCCAAAGGACGATGCCGCTCAAGCCGAGGCCGCCCGGGCCCGCCGGCTCGCACCCTCGGTCCAGCCCCAATGGGGGGCGCAAACGTCCCCTACCGAAACGTTACGCAGGAACTTCGCACATGTGACCGACGCGAACGTGACGATCGTGTGCCGGTTCACCCGACCAGCTCGAGACGCGCGTTGGGGCGGAAGCGGCGTCCGGCTTTCGCGGAGGGTCGGCCGTCGGTGAGCACGACGTCCGCGGTGAAATCGTTCGAGCCGCGGATCAGCGAAGAGCCGATGCCATAGGAATCGACGGGCACACCACGTTCCTCGAACTCGCGGATCTTATTCACGGTGAAGCCGCCGGAGACGACAATCTTGACCCGCTCGAACCCGTCCCGATCAAGCGCGTCCCGCACCTTCCGCACGAGGCGCTCGTTGACACCGGTCGGCTTGAAGTCGCCGAGCTCGTTCCAGAGCGAGCGGTCCACGAGCGACTCGGATGTGTCGAGCCGCACGCCCCAGAGCCTCGGCCCGAGCGCCCGGGCGACCTCGAGCGCTGTCGAGACCGAGTCGTTCTCGAAGTCGACGAGCACGACCACGTTCAGATCCTCCGGTGCCCACTCGGCGAACTTCGTCGCCGCGAGGACGGTGTTGCCGCCGTAGGCCGAGATCAGCGCGTGCGGCACCGTCCCGACGCCCTTCCCGCCCCACCACGACGCCTGTGCGTCCGAGGTGACGCCGATCGGCGCCCCCACGACCTGGCCGGCGACGTGCGCCGCGTAGCCGTCGCCGGTCTGGACGCGATGGTGGTCGTGCCGCGCGGGCATGAAGATGATCGGCTTGCCGTTCGCCGCCTCGAGCACGCGCACGACGTTCGTCGTGATCAGGGTCCGCCGCGCGAGCACACCGAGATAGAGCGTCTCGAGGTGCGCGAAGGAGGTGTAGTCGCCCTCGATCGTCATCACCGACTCGTAGGGGCCGACCCGGTCGCCGTCGTAGAGCGCATGGACGGTCAGCTCGTCCCAGTCCTCTGAGCAGAGCCTGAGAATCGCGATTGCCTCGTCCATGCCCCCGAGGTACGCGTCGCGCTTCTGGAAGATCTGCATGACGACGCGGGGCCTGCGGCCGTCCTCCAGCAACGTCGCCCGGGCGTGGTTGAAGTACGCGTCGGTGTAATAGCCCGCCCGCATCTTGTCGACGGGGAGCTCGAAGATCTCAGGCGGAAGCCGCTTTCTAGGAGGGCTAGCGCGTTCCTGCAGCTCCATGCTCAAGCTCCAGGCAGGCCGCCAACGCAGCCTCGGCGACTTCGAGCTGTTCGGGGGTCGGATCCTCCGTCGCAAGGCGGTGCTGCAACTCGTGGCCCGGCTTCGCGAGCGCGCGAGAGAGCGCCCGGTCGGGATTGCGGACCATCCAGCTAAACAGCTCCGTCGCGACGCCCACCGCGCCGAGCTGCGCCGCCGCGCGGGCGGGCCCGCGCAGGTGCTCCGGCGCCCGTGCGGCGAGCGCGCCGCCGACCGCCGAGCTGACGAGCAGCGGGCCGACGATGTGCGAGCCGCAGCGCTCATGCTCCTTCGCTCGTGTCTCCCCGTGCTCGTAGCTGCCGATTGAGATGTGCTCGGCGCCGTGGTAGGCGGCGACTTCCGAGCCGCGCACGGCCAAAGCGGCCGGCGCGAGCGAGAGCGCCCCGGCGAGAAGCTCCTGGGCGAGTGGCCTGAGCCGTGAGGTCTTGACGAGCCGTGCGGCGACCGCGCTGCCAAGCATCGTCGCGAGCACTCGAGGGCGCTCGAACGGGAGCCGCGCCTCGGGAAGCGCGCGCCGGACCTGCGGCAGCAGCAGCATCACCTCGGCGAGACGCGCTGGCCCACGCAGGAACGGCCGCTCGACCTCGGCGGCGCGAAAGCCCTTGTACGCCGATTCGACCTTTAGCTCACCTTCCGGCGTTCGGATAGCGCAGGCCCACGCGTTGGGGCCGTGAACGAGCACCCCGTTGGCGAGCGCCATACCGCCGAGCCGGATCTTTTCCTCGGGCATAGCAAGAGACTAGCTCCCGTCGAGCTGGCCGCGATACAGAGCTTCGGACGACCTCCCGAACCGCGCGTAGGCCTCTTTCGGATCCGGCGTCTCCCGCTCGACGCTCGCGCCGTGCCGACGCGCGACCCCGGAGACGGGATAGACGATGTCCTCCCGCCCGCGAGCACCGACCGCCAGAATCCCGCAGGTCCCATCACCGGCACCGACGAAGACGTGCTCGGTCCATGGGGGGCAGTGAACGAAATCCCAAGCCCGCAATGGACGCTCCTCGCCCTCGACGAGCAGCAGGCATTCACCCCAGAGGACGAGGAAGTCCTCCTGGGCGTCCTCACGGTGATACAGGCAGCCTGGTTGGCCGGGCTCGAGCACGCCGATGTTGATCCCGAGCTGCTCGAACTCGGGCTTGCCCTCGAAGGTCGTCCCGGAGCCGAACGTCTTGTGCTCGAACCAACGCGCCTCTTTGGCGTTGACGACGAACCAGCCCTCGCCCTTCGGGACGAGACCGAACTCCGTGTGCTCGAGCGGCGCTTCCGGAACCATGGTCAACCTCCAATCTGTCGGGCGACATGTCGTAGGAAACGGACTCCGAGCTCGAGGTCTTCGACCGCGATCCGCTCATCGGCCGAGTGGACCAGCCTGGCGGCGACCTCCGGATCCATGGTGCGCAGCGGAAAAAAGCCGTACGCCACCGTCCCGAATGCCTCGCGCAGCCAGTGGCTATCGGTGAAGCCGGCGAGGCAGACAGGAGCAACCCTGGCTTCCGGCTCCTCCGCCGCCACGAAGCTCTCGATCGCCTCCCACAGCGGCGTCTCGATCGGCGAGCGCGTGCCGCCCTGACCCTCGAGCCATTCGAAGTCGTAATCGCCGGGGCCCAGCGTCTCGCGCAGCAGGCTCTCGGCCTCGTCCTGCGTCTCGCTCGGCAGCAGCCGGCAGTCGCAGATCAAGTCGCAGAGAGCCGGGATCACGTTCCTCTTCTGCGAGGCGGAGATGATCGTGGGCGCGACCGTCAGGCTAAGCAGCGGCTCGACCAGCTCGGCCGCGATTGGATGGACACGGCGGGCGACCTCGAGCGCCTCCTCTGCCTCGACCTGGCGGCCGACGAGCAGGCGGAGAAAGGCCGCGACCTCCGGCTCCATCCTGGGCTCGGGCCGGAGCTCCGCCAGTCGCATGATCAGCGTCGCCGCCTTCACGAGGGCGTTGTCGGCGATGCCCGGCATCGAGGCATGGCCGCTGCGGCCGTGGACGCTCAGCCGGAACGGCGAACTCATCTTCTCGGCGGCAGAGCAGAGGTAGAAGATGCGCCCCTCGCCGAAGTCGATCCTGTCGCCCGCGCCTTCGTTGACGCAGTACTCGGCGCGGACCGCGTCCGGGTGCTCGCGGCAGAGCCAGGAGAGGCCGAAGTCTTCGCCGACCTCCTCGTCGGCGGTGGCGGCGAAGATCAGGTCGCCGCTCGGCTCGAACCCCTCGCGTGAGAGCGACGCGATCGCGACCGCGTTCGCCGCGACCTGCCCCTTCATGTCGAGCGCGCCGCGCCCCCAGATCTCGCCGTCGCGCAGCTCCCCCGACCAGGGATCGAACTGCCAATCGGCCGCGTCTGCGAGCACGGTGTCTGTGTGCGAGAGCAGTAGCAACCGTGGCCCGCCGCCCTGTCCCGGGATCCGCGCAACCAGGTTGGCCCGCTCGGGGACCCTCGCGTAGAGGTCGGCCAGAACCCCGTTGTCTGCGAGGTAGTCGCGTAAGAGCTCCGCCGCGAGCGTCTCGTTGCCCGGCGGGTTGACGGTGTCGAGGCGGATGAGCCGCTGCAGGAGGTCGGTTGCCTCCTCGCGAAGCGTCACGGTCGCCATCAGCGGCGCCACCCGAGTACGAGCAGGTAGCGGCGCGGCTCGCGCACGCCCTCCGCCGTCTCGAACTGTGACCAGTACTCGAGCATGGCAGCGCGAAACTGCGCACCACGGTCGGGCTCGAGCGAATCGAGGAGCGCCCTGACCGGCGGCGCGCCATTCGACATCAGCTCCCAGACGTCCTCAGGCGAATCCCCTTCCAACCACCAGACCCGCTCCTGAAGCTCGAGCTCGAACGCGTCGCCGAGCAGTTCTCGGAGCCGTTCTTCACGGCCCCAGTCGTCGGGGGACGGCCAGGCCGGCTGTTCGCCGGAAAACGCTGTGTAGATCGCATGCGGCCCCTCGTTCGGGCGCCACACGGTCAAGCCGAGGCGCCCATGGCACACGCGCGCCACCTCTTCCGCCACGATCTCTTGATCAGGCGCGAAGATGAGACCGAAGCTCGAGCTGACGACATCGAATGCGCCGTCCGCGAACGGAAGCGCCTGGGCGTCACCTTCGACCCATTCGATGGCGGAGCTCTTCGACCGCGCCTGCTCGAGCAGCCTCGGCGCGATGTCCAGACCGGTCACGTCAGCACCCGCGCGGGCGGCGCGGAGCGCGACTTCGCCTGTCCCGGTTGCGACGTCAAGCCAGCGCTCACCCGCTCGGGGAGCGAGGCTTTCGACCAGGGCGTCGTGGATCTCCGCGAACCGAGCCGCGACGAGCTCGTACTGGCCGCCGCTCCAGAGTTCTGCGGAGCTCATTCCTCGTTCGCGAGCTCGGTCAGCTTGTTCCGCGCGTCCCAGAGCTCGGGGAAGAACTTCTGCTTGATCAGGCCGCCGAGCAGCTCCACCGGCGTGCCCTGCGTGCCGATCACCTCGTCGCCGATGATCCGCGAGACGACCTTGTAGTGCCGCATGCGCCAGAGTGTCAGCCGCTCGTCCCAGTCGATCAGGCACTCCGCGAGCTGGTAGAGCTCCTCGTGCTCACGTCCCTGGACGTACAGGTCGACGAGACTGAGACCGCGTTCCCGTAGCAACCTCGAGAATTGCTGCCCGAGCGCCGGGGTGATCCGGCGGATCTCCCGAAAGCCTGGCGAGTCGAAGCCGCTGCCGTGGCCCAGCTTCTTCCGGATCACCTGGTACTCCCAGGGAGACATCTGCTCAAGCATGTCGAGCTGCCCCGTGACGTACTGAGCGCAGAGCGAGGCCCGTCGCAGCAGCCTGATCGCAGCGTCGAGCTCGCCCCCCGCCAGCAGCCGCGTCGCCTCCTCGACCTCGTGCCAGGCGAGCTTCAGCCACAGCTCCGAGGACTGGTGCACGGTCGTGAAGAGCAGCTCGTCGCGGTGAGCCGATTTCCCGGGGTCCGGCTGCAGCGAGAGCAGCTCGTCCGTACGGAGGTAGCGCTCGTAGTCGCTCGCGCCGGGCCCCGGGAGAACCGGCTCCGTCAAGTCGTCGACCGCCACGCGGGCAGCATACTTCGGGGCGTGAGCGACCTTTTCTCGGACGCGGCCGAGGCCCGCCTCTCGGACGTGGCACCACTTGCCATGCGCTTGCGGCCGTCGTCGCTGGACGAGTTTGTCGGGCAGGAGCAGGTACTCGGCGAGGGCTCTGCGCTCCGGCTGGCGATCGGGGCGGACCGCGTCGGCTCGATGATCCTCTACGGCCCGCCGGGCAGCGGCAAGACGACGCTCGCGCGGATCGTCGCCCACACGACCGGCGCTCGGTTCGAGGAGCTCTCGGCCGTCTCGGCAACGGTCAAGGACGTCCGCGAGGTGCTCGCCGCCGCCCGGGAGCGCCTGGGTGCAGAGGGCCGGCGGACGATCCTCTTCCTCGACGAGATCCATCGTTTCAACAAGGCGCAGCAGGATGCGCTCCTGCCCGCGGTCGAGCAGGGGCTCGTGACGCTGATCGGGGCGACGACGGAGAACCCGTACTTCGAGGTCAACTCGGCCCTGCTCTCGCGAACGCAGATCTACGAACTGGAGACTTTGTCGGACGACGATCTGGCGATCGTCGTCCGGAGGGGAATCGCTGAACTCGGCGCCGAGGTGACGGAGGACCTCATAGCTCTGATCGCACGGAGGGCAGGGGGAGACGCCCGGAACGCGCTCAACATTCTCGAGCTTGCGTCGCAAACCGCGGAGGCCGAGGGGCGGTCCGTGACCGCGGAGCAGATCGAGGATGCGGCGCGGAAGCGCCCGCTCGTCTACGACAAGGGCGGCGACGCACACTACGACTTCATCTCCGCCTTCATCAAGTCGATGCGCGGCTCGGATCCCGACGCCTCCGTCTACTACCTCGCCGCGATGCTGGAAGGCGGCGAGGATCCGCGCTTCATCGCGCGGCGGATGATCGTCCTCGCCTCCGAGGACATCGGCAACGCCGACCCGCGTGCTCTGCAGGTTGCGGTCGCGGCAGCACATGCGGTGGAGCACGTCGGACTGCCCGAGGCGCGGCTCAACCTGTCACAGGCCGCGATCTACCTCGCCCGGGCGCCGAAGTCGAACGCGAGCTACGTGGCGATCAAGGAAGCGACGCAGGACGTGCGCGAGCACGGGCACTTACGGCCGCCCGACGAGCTCCGGGACGCCCACTACTACGGCGCGAAGAAGCTCGGCCGGGGGCAGGGCTACATCTACCCTCACAGTGACCCCGCCGGCTTCGAGGTGGACTACCTGCCGGAGGAGCTGCGGGGCCGAAGCTACTACCGACCGAGCGGAGCAGGCGAAGAGGAGGCAGACGATGGCGATTGAGCGAAAGGCACGCGCAACCTGGACGGGCGATCTCAGGGGCGGCCAAGGCGAGTTCGACCTCGAATCGAGCCACGCCGCCGAGCACGAGCAGGTCACCTTCGCCTCCCGGTTCGAGCAGCCGGGCGGGAAAACGAGCCCAGAGGAGCTGATCGCCGCGGCACACGCGACCTGCTTTTCGATGGCGCTTGCGGGCGGCCTCGCCCGGGCGGGCCACGCGCCGACGAAGCTGGAGACGGATGCTCTGGTGACGCTTGACAGTGTGGACGGCGGCTTCGGGATCACAGCGATCCACCTGACCGT
The DNA here is from genome assembly GCA_005884005.1 of Actinomycetota bacterium. Classification (GTDB taxonomy): domain Bacteria; phylum Actinomycetota; class Thermoleophilia; order Gaiellales; family Gaiellaceae; genus 13-2-20CM-68-14. The sequence goes on along the minus strand of VAWI01000020.1, from coordinate 5,988 downwards.
CCGTGGCCAGGTCGATGGCCTCGACGAGGCGGGGTTCGAGCAGGCCGCCAAGGACGCGAAGGAGAACTGCCCGGTCTCGAAGGCGCTCGCGGCGGTCCCGAAGATCACGCTCGACGCCTCGCTCGCTTAGGGATTGTCCCCGAAGGGGACTGTCCCTGAAACGGTCCCGAACCGCGCCGGCCAAAGGACTAGGCGGCAAGCGCCGCGAACGGGATTCTCTAGTACGTACAGGCAGCTCGCCTCATGTCCCTGAAACGCTTGGCGGCACCCCGCCAACGCCCGCGAGCTCCGGCTACGGGTCGCGACCGTCTAGCAGCCGTTGGGCGACAGGCTCGCCCCAGTCGTACTCGCGCATCTTCGCCACGGCCGATGAGAGGTCGTAGGCGCTGCGGCGGAACTCGAGCTCGCCGTCCTCGCGCCGGATCGCCCACGCGGCCCGGATGTCGCCGTCGAGCGGCATCCCAACGCTGCCCGGGTTGACGAGATCGGTCTCGGCTGGGCCGTCGCGGCGGAACTGGACGTGGCTATGACCAAAGATGACCTGCTGCCCCTTCACCCCGGCAAGCAGCCGCAGATCGTCGTCGCCGGCCTGAGGCGCGAAGCTGTCGACATCCGAGAGGGGCGAGCCGTGGCAGTAGAACGCCTCCTCGCGCTCGGCGAATGCCGGTAGACCGACCAGCGCGTCGACGTCACTCGCCGAGAGCTGGGCGATCGACGATGCGACCGCGGCGAACACGAGCTTGCTCGGCTCGGCGGGCAGGTCCATCGGCGGGTCGACCAGCCAGCGCTCGCCGTTCCCGCGCAGCCAAGTCGCGTTCGGTAGCTCGCGCAGCCTCGCAAGCGTCTCGACTGGCCACGGACCGAAGGCGCAGTAATCCCCGCCGAGCAACCACTCGTCCACGCCCTCGGCCTCGGCCAGCACCGCCTCGAGCGCCGCCAGGTTGCCATGCACGTCGTAGAGGATTCCCAGCACCGGCTAGTCCGAGCCTTTCTCGATCCGCCGGGCCGCGAACTCGCCGAAGTCCCCGCCCATTTCGCGATAGGCAGTGGCGGCAGGCTCCACGTCGTACCCCGTCCGCCTAAACGCGAAGTCGCCCTCCCACGTCGCCCAGGCTGCGCGCCGGTCTCCGTCGAGGGGCATGCCGACGCTGCCAGGATTGACGAGGTCGGTGCCGTTGGGGCCGGGCCGGCGAAACTGGAGGTGGCTGTGGCCGAAGACGATCGTCCGGTCGCGGACGCCCGCGAGCAGGCGGTCCTCGCCCTGTTGGGGCTCAGCCGCAAAGCTTTCGTCGTCGGCGAGCGGCGAGCCGTGCACGTACAGCACGCCGTCGAGCTCCGCCTGCGGTGGCAGCGAATACAGCCACCGCACCTCCTCGTCCGGGATCTGGCCGCGGAACCGCTCATAGGTATCGGTCACCTCGGGCCGGTCCTCCGGCGGTTCGAGCAGCCAGCGCTCGCCGTTGCCGCGAATCCACGTGGCGTTCGGAAGCTCCCGCAGCCGAGCCAGCGTCTCGAGCGGGTGCGGGCTCGGCGTGCCGTAATCCCCGCCCAAGAGCCAGCGGTCGACTCCCGCGTCGGCGGCATCAGCGAGCACCGCGTTGAGTGCATCGAGGTTGCCGTGGATGTCGTAGAGGATGCCGAGCATGACCTACTAGTCTTCCCCCGTTGAAGATCGTCTGCCTGATCAAGCAGATCCCTCGTCCCGACGCGATCGAGTTCGACCAGGAGACGAGATCGCTCAAGCGTGAGGGCGTGCCGCTGATCCTGAATCCCTTCGACGCCCGCGCGGTCGCCGAGGCCGTGCGGCTCCGCGACGCCGCCGGAGGCGAGGTGATCGTGATGACGATGGGCCCGCCGCAGGCCGAGGAGGCGCTGAACGAGTGTCTCGGGCTCGGCGCCGATCGCTGCATTCACCTCTCCGACCGGGCCTTCGCGCTCGCGGACACGATCGGCACCTCGCGGACGCTTGCGCTGGCGCTGCGGAAAGAAGGCTCAGATCTGGTCCTCTGCGGCCGCAAGGCGCTCGATGCGGAGACCCGGCAGGTGCCGCCCGAGGTGGCGGCCTTTCTCGGCCGCCCGCATGTGACGAACTCGGTCGGACTCGCGGTCGAGCGCGACAACTTGCGTGTGCGTCGCGAGACGGACGACGGCGAGGAGACGGTCGAGGTTCCGCTCCCAACGGTCGTCTCTGTCGCGCGAGCCGAGCGCGAGCCGGCCGAGGCGGAACCGGAAGAGGGCCGGATCGACGTCTGGGCCGCGGCCGATCTCGTCGAGGATCTGCATGAGAACGACAAGCGCTTTGGGCAGACCGGCTCGCCGACGCGTGTCCTCGCCGTCCACGACGTCACCCCGGAGCGCGCCCGCGAGCCCTTCGACTCGATCGAAGAGGCAGCCGCGCGGATCCGCGAGCTGGCGTCGGAGCGGCCGGCCGGAGCGACCGCGTGGGAGAAGCCGGAGCACCTGGCCAAGGAGCCCGGCGCCTTCTACGACTGCTGGACCCTCGTCGAGGTCTCAGACGGCCACGCAACCCGCACCTCGCTCGAGCTGCTCGCGAAGGGGCGAGAGCTCTCGGGGAAACTCGGCGGCTCGAATGTCGCGCTGGTGCTCGGTCACGATGTCGCGGCGGCAGTCGAAGATGCCTCCCGCTACGGCGCCGAGATCGTCAACGTCGGCGAGCACGAGGCGCTGCGCGACTACGTCCCTGAGCGCTGGGTCGCAGGCGTGCGCTCGATCGTCGAGCGCGAGCGGCCGCACGTGCTGCTGTTTCCGGCGACTTTGCGCGGCCGCGACCTCGGCCCGCGCGTCGCGGGCGAGCTCGAGTATGGGATGACCGCCGACTGCGTCGACCTCGGCATCGACAGGGGCGGCCGGCTGGTCCAACACAAGCCGGCCTACGGCGGCAACATCGTCTCGGTGATCATGGGCAGGACGACGCCGCAGCTCGCGACCGTGCGGCCACGGATGTTCGAGCCGCTGCAGCCTCGAGATGTCCAGGCCGAGGTCCGGCAGATCGACGTCGATGCCCTGCCCGAAGGGACGATCCGCGTTCTCGAGAGGAGCGAGACGGACCCGCGCCCGCGTCGGCTCGACGAGGCCGATCTCGTCATCGCCGTCGGGGCGGGCGTCGACCCGGCGGCGATCGAGGAAACCGCGAAGCGGGCGGGCGCAGCAATCGGCGGCGACCGAGCCGCCTGCGCCGCGGGCCGCGTTCCCTGGGGCGCCGAGATCGGCCTGCAGGGACGTTCGGTCGCCCCCCGCGTCTATCTCGCGATCGAGACCGACGCGGGCTTCGAGCACCTCACCGGATCGGTCAAGGCCGGAGTGATCGCCGCGATCGCGGCCGAACCGGGCTCCCCCCTGCTGGCCGCGGCCGACGTCGGCCTCGCCGGCGACTGGCGCGAGCTCGCGCCGGCCTTGCTCGAAGCGCTCTCTTCGAACCGGATCAGCGAGACCTAACGGCGGCTGCTTTGCCAACCGGGGTCAGACAGACGCCCCGGCAAAGCCGGGACGTCCTCCGGGTCGGCGTCGCACGCGAGCGCCTTAGTTAGAGAATCCGGGCGCCGAGCGCACTCGCGACCAATTCCACGGCGAGCTTCGCAGTCTCGTTCTCGTTGTCGAGGATCGGATTCACCTCGACGACCTCGAGCGAGCCCGCGAGCCCCGACTCCGCAACGAGCTCCATCGCGAGGTGCGCCTCCCGGTAGGAGAGACCGCCCCGGACAGGCGTCCCGACGCCGGGCGCGATGTCCGGCTCGAGCGCGTCCATGTCGAGACTCACGTGGACAAAGCCGGACCCCGCGATGTGCGCCAGCGACTGGCGAATCACGCGCTCGAGGCCGAGCTTGTCGACGTCGCTCATCGTATAGACCTCGACCTCCAGCTCTGAAAGGAGGCTCGCCTCCGCTGGATCGAGGGAGCGAACGCCGACGAGCGCGACGCGCTCGGGCGTGACCGCGGGGAGCGTCCACGCCTCGCTCTCGAACTCCGGGCCCGCAAGTCCCAGCGCCGCGGCGAGCGGCATCCCGTGGACGTTCCCGGTCGGCGAAGTCTCCGGCCGGTTCAGATCGCCGTGGGCGTCGAGCCAGAGCACCCCTCCTCGCCCCTGCGCGCGGGAGAGGCCGCCGAGCGTTCCGATCGCGACCGAATGGTCACCGCCGAGGACGACGGGCTGGAGCCCCTCCTCGACTGAGCGCGCGACGAGGTGCGCCACCCGCTCGCATGCCTGCTTGATCGGCGCCAGGAAGCGAACGCGCTCGCTGCCCATCTCCGTTGCCTCGGGAACCGCCCCCTCGATGTTCCCCCAGTCGAAGACCGGCCGACCCAAGCCCTCGATGCGGCCTGCCAACCCGGCGTACCGGATCGCGGAAGGTCCCATGTCGACACCGCGCCGGCCTGCGCCGAGGTCGAGACTCGCACCGATCAGGGCGACGGGCCGTCCGGCTGTTTGCGCGCTCACTCAGCGGAAACTACCGTTGTACGAAATGTCGGTCGCTGAGCATCAGGGGATCCGGGTACTGCTGGCAGACGACGACCCGGCGTTCCTGGAAGCACTGCGCGAACTGATCGACCGACAACCCGAGCTCGGTGTCGTGGGCCTCGCCGAGAACGGCCTTGAAGCGATCGAGCAGGCGGACGACCTCGATCCCGACGCGGTCGTGATCGACCTGCACATGCCGCTGGTCGACGGCGTCACGGCCGTCGCGCACCTGCGGCACCACCACCCTTCCCTCTGCCTGATCGCGCTAACAGGCGACGAGGCGCCAAAGCTGCACGACGCCGTCAAGGAAGCTGGAGCCGACGGCGTGCTCCTGAAGAGTGAGTTGGTCGACGTTCTCGTCGACCGATTGATCAGCCGAGGCCGCTGAGACCGGTCGGATGATTGCCGCGAGTCCGATCGCAGTTTCCCAGCGCGCTCAGCCGCCGGGGGCCAGAACGTGTGTCATCCTCGGCCTGTGAGCCTCAGGGCGTCGGCGAAGGAAAGGCGGAATCCAGAGGCATGCTGAGGCTGTTGGGCCTGCCGCAGGTCTCCCGGTTTCCGAGGGCGACGGTCACTCTGCACCTGGATTGCTTTCAGCTCCTGTTCCACGGCGACGAGCACAGCAGGCGCGTGGATGTCGACCTGAAGTACCTGGATAATGCGGACGACTTGGAGGCGACGGAGCTCCGACTGCTTGCCCGCTTGCAGGAGCTCGGCTACGAGGTCGAGCGCCGCTCTCCGTCCGAAGAAGGGGCCGGGAGCTGACGCTCCCGGCCCCGATCGAACTCTTCGGGCGACTACTTGATCAACGCGTGCGAGCCGAAGACGAAGTCCTTCTTCGCTTGATCAGCCCGTGCGGGTTGAGGACGAACTTCTTGCTCGCTCCCTTGTCGAAGTCCTTGTAGCCCTTCGGAGCGTCTTCCAGCGGGATAACCGTCGCGTTGACTGCCTTGGCGATCTGGACGCGATCATTCAGGATCGCCTGCATCAGCCCACGGTGATAGCGCATGACCGGGCACTGACCGGTCGTGAATGAGTGCGACTTGGCCCAGCCGAGGCCGAGACGGATCGACAGGCTGCCGATCTTCGCAGCCTCGTCGACGCCGCCCGGGTCGCCCGTCACGTACAGGCCCGGAATGCCGAGCTGGCCTCCAGCGCGGGTGACGTCCATGATCGAGTTGAGAACCGTCGCTGGCGCCTCGTGATCGGCGTCCTTGCCGTGGCCACGTGCCTCGAAGCCGACCGCATCGACTGCAGCGTCGACCTCGGGAACCCCGAGGATCTGCTCCAACTGCTGCGGGAGTGTCGCGTCCTTGGTCAGGTCGACGGTCTCGCAGCCGAAGCTCTCGGCCTGCTTCAGGCGCTCCTTGATCATGTCGCCGACGATCACGACCGCCGCCCCGAGGAACTGTGCCGAATGCGCGGCAGCCAGCCCAACCGGGCCCCCGCCCGCGATGTAGACCGTCGAGCCGGGACCTACCCCAGCCGTGTACGCGCCGTGGAAGCCGGTC